>JABFXY010000105.1 GCA_013361525.1 Polyangiaceae bacterium
ATCTCGCGAGCGACACCGTGGTGAAGCGCGGCGTCCCGGCGCATTTGCGGAGGCAGCAGCACTCGTGACCGAGTCCAATCCGCCGGATCCCTCATCGCGCTCCGAATCGTCGGATGCCGACAGTGTGAGGCCGATGGGTGTTTTCGGGGCGCTGTCGTGGACGTTCGCGACAGTCTTCGGATTCGCGTTCCTCCGAAGCGCGGCGACATCACTTCGTCCAACAGCCGACTTCGACATCATCACGCTCGTCTTTGCGCAGATCATCGCAACCGGTTTCGCAGTATTCGCGATCTTGCGGGTTTACGCGCCCAATGCGAGCGCACGCCGACTCTTCGGACTGCGCGGCACTTCGGTCGCGCTCTACCCCCTCGCGCTCGTCTTCGGCGTCGCGGCGACAATCCTCATGTCCAAAATGAACGAGCTCGTCGAGCTGCGGTGGCCTCGTTCGCCCGACCCCCACGGGTTCGACCAACTCCTCGTGACCAACGACCGACTTCGACGGATCGTCATGGGCATCTTCATCGGGCTCGTGAGCCCCTTTGTCGAAGAAGTCTTCTTTCGTGGGGCTCTGTTCACTCCTTTACGTAAGCTCGCGCAAGCGCCGGCATCGTCGCACGACGAGGAACAGCGTGCGAGCCGCCCAACCACGCCGGACCGAACCTCACCGCTGTTCGTACCGGTCGGCGTCACGACGGCGGTGTTCGTTTTCGCTCATGGCGACTGGCGGCAGGCGGTGCCGCTCGCGCTCGTAGCGCTCGTGATGGGTGTCCTGCGCTATCGCAGCGGCTCGTTGATCCCCTCGTTCCTCGTCCACGTCGCGCTGAACTCGCTCTCGGTCGTGGCCGTCTACACGCTCCGCGACATGACGACGATCCCTTGGTCATGGGTGGCCATCGCGTCGATCGTGTCGGCGGCGAGCCTCGCGGGTATGCTTCTGCTCTGCCGCGGCGAACGCGCGGCGCTGGCGCGCGCCGACGAGCTCTGAGCGAAGCCCGCCGGTTTCGACGCCTCATCGCGAGAACCCATGTCTGCGAGCTCCACTTCCAACGCCTCGTCTTCGGAAACCGCTTCGGCCTCGACGGGGATGGATCGCATCGCGCTCTCCTTGCCCGGCGGTGGCATTTCGGGCGCGCTCTACCAAGTGGGTGCGCTCGCCGCGCTCGAAGACGGGATCGAGGGCATCGGGAATTTCGGGACTTACATCGGGCACGCCGGCGGCGCGGTCGTCGCGGCTTGCCTCGCCGGTGGCATCTCCGCCAATCGCCTCTACCGCGCGCTCCTCGACCCGGCCGATCCGTTCTTCCCGCTCGAGCGCCGGCACGTGCTCGCCTTCGACACCTTCGAATGGCAGCGCATGCTGAAGACCGCATACCTCGCCTTCCGGCACGCGGTTCCGCGGCTCGATCCGCGACGCGCGAGCCCGACGCCCGTCGGCATTCCGGATCGAATCGTCGAAGAGATCGATCGCCTCGAGGACTCGCTGCCCGCCGGCATCTTCACGCTCGATCGCTTCGAGCGCGTCCTCGCGGAGTTCTACGAGCGTCGTGAGATCGGCAACGTGTTCCGCGCGCTCCCTCGACGATTGCGCGTCATCGCCTACGATCTCGACTCGGGCGCGCGCGCGGTCTTCGGCTCGAAGGGTTTCGAGCAGACGCCCATTTCGCTCGCGTGCGCGGCATCGTGCGCGGTCCCGCTCTTCTTCAGCCCCGTTCGGATCGGGCAGCGCCATTACATCGAAGGCGGTCTCTGCTCGATGACGCATTTCGACGTCGCGCGGGACAACGGCGCGCAGCTGACGATCGTCGTGAACCCGCGCGTCCCCGTGTCGACGCGCGGTGAATCGATCCCGACCGGTCACGGCGTCGGGCAGAGCGTGCGCGACAAGGGCCTCTTGTGGGTGCTCAATCAATCGCGGCGCATCGCGAGCCAAGCGATGCTCGAGAGCGAGGTCGCCCACCCGCCCGACGGAATGAGCGTGCTCCGGATCGAGCCTCATCCCGAGGACGCCGTGCTCTTTCTCAAGAACACGCGCAGCTTCGAGGCGCGCCGCATCGTGCTCGAGCACGCGTACCGCACGACGCGTGCGCGGCTGGCGACGTGGCTGGAAGCCGGCGGCGGTCTCGCAGCGCTCGGTCTCCGCGCTCGTTGAGGGAGGCTGGCTCTAGCCTCTTCGTAGGAGGGAATCGCGATGAACCCGTATCAACCGCCTGGAAACTCTCCTCCCGGATGGGGTCCACCGCCGGGGCCCTGGCCGCACCAACCACAGCAGCAATGGGTCCAGCAACCGTTCGGCGGCACGCCGTTCGGTGCACCGTCTGCTCAGCCACCCTCACCCGAACAGCAGGCGGTCGCGCGTCGAACGTTCGCGGAGAGCGAGATCGCCGATTACGCGAACTACGGCCTCCTCGGCGCGATCGTGGGTTTCGTCTGCATGCTCGGGATCATCAGCGGGCCCATCGCGTTCTATCGCGGCAACAAGGCCCTCGACATGATTGCGCAGCACAATATCGGCCATCAGCACGCGACCAAGGCGCAAGCCGCCCGAATCATCGGCGCCATTTCGATGCTCACGTGCGTCGGCGCCATCGCGTGGTGGGTGTTTCTCGCGGCGTAGTTTATTCTGACCTCGCTCGCATCGAGCTCGTCGGTGGATGCTCTGCCCGCGCTGCCATAGAACGTATCCAGACACCGAGACGCGGTGCCACTTCGACCAAGAGCCGCTGACGAACGCGCGCCGGATCGATTTCGTCCGCGCCGGGCGCACGCGACACATCGGCGCGATCCTCGGTAATCGCTTCCAGATCCGCGGCTTCATCGGCCAAGGCGGAACGTCGCGCGTCTACCTCGCGGAAGATCTCCAGACGCAGGAGCCCGTCGCGCTGAAGATCCTCGAACCACCCTGGGCGCACGACAAGATCGCGCGCGAGCGGTTCCTTCAGGAGGCGCGCGCAACGAGCCTCATCGAGCATCCGGGTGTCGTGCGGATCGGCTTCGTCGGCCAGCGTGGCGACGGCACGCCCTACATCGCGATGGAGTACCTGTTCGGGGAATCGCTCGCCACGTACCTCGAACGGCTCGACGTGATGGATGTCGACGTCGGCATCCCGGTCTTGCGCGAGCTGGCGAGCGCGCTCGACGCGGCCCACGCGCAGGGGGTCATCCACCGCGACGTGAAGCCGGACAACATCTTTCTCCTCGGCGAGCCGGGCGATCCCTATGCGGTGAAGCTCGTCGATTTCGGTTTCGCCAAGCTCCGTGATTCGACCATTACCGCGGCAGGAACGGCGATCGGCTCGGTCGGCTTCATGGCACCCGAACAATGCGTCGCCGACAACGTCGACCCGCGGACGGACGTGTATGGGCTCGGCGTCGTGGCGTATCGCATGTTCACCGGGACGCTTCCTTTCGGCGAGGCACCGACGGAGGAGGTCCTCGGAAAACACCTCGCGGAGCCGTGCATCCCGCCGATCGAGCTCGTCCCGACGTTCGACGCGAACCTGAGCGCCGTCATCGCGAAATGCCTTCGGAAGGACCCCGCGCACCGCTACGACAGCATGGGCGCGCTGATCGCCGATCTCGACGCCGCTTCGGAAGGTGTACGTCCGAGGGCGGCGGACGACGTACCCGACACCGAAGACCGCTACGAGCCACGCGGCCCGTTCGCTCGATTGGTAGCGCGCGCCCTCTACCGGAAGATCGGCCTGCCGATGCCGTCGAGCCTCGCCTGACGGGCCCGGACGTTCACGCTCTTCGGGGTTGCTCTCCGGGCAGGGGCGGACAAGACTCGGCGCCGATCATGCGGGCGTATCTCATCGCATGGGTCTTCGCCCTCCTCGTCGCGTGCTCGCGTGGGTATCGCGTGGGCGACGAGGTCATGGTCGAGTGGGAGGGCAAGGACTATCCCGCCGTCATCCTCGAGGCCGACGGCGCGACCAAGTTCAAGGTGCACTTCATCGGCTTCGACGACGTCTGGGACGAGTCGGTCCCGAAGTCGCGCATCAAGGGCAAACGCACCGGTAACGAGGTCCAACCGGAGCCCCCGCCGAAGGTTCGCCAAAAGGCGATGGAAGCGGCGCAGTCGAACACGTTTCGTGTGGGCGACCACGTGCGCGTCGAGTGGAAGGATAGGCTCTATCCGGCGCAGATCGTCGATGTCGTCGGCAAGGAGCGCTACAAGGTCCGCTACGAGGGCTACGGCTCGGAGTGGGACGAAATCGTCGGACTGAATCGCGTTCAACCGAAATGAGCAGCACCCGCCTCACCTCCCTCGCGCTCGCCCTCGTGACTTCGTTCGCTTCGCTCGAAGCGATGGCGGGCGAACCGGCAACGCCCGACGCGTCACCTTCGCAAACAGCACCCGCCGCATCCGGGGAAGCCCCGCCCGCGCAGTCCCCATCCGCAGAGGCACCTCCCGCACACGCCGGCATCCTGGCGAGCGCACGCGCCGCGCTCGATGCAGGCAAGATCGACGAGGCGTGCGCGCTCTTCGACAAGGCCGCGGATGCCGGCGCAGGATCCGAGGCGCTCCTCGCGGCAGGCCAATGCCACGAGCTGCAAGGACGCACCGCTTCCGCTTGGAAACGCTACAGCGACGCGACCCGCGCTGCCGCGAAAGAAGGTGTCGTCGATCGCGAAGACCGCGCGCGCTCCCTCGCGAGCAAGATCGCGCCACGCCTCTCGAAGCTGCGCATCGACGTGCTCGCCCCCATCGCCGGCCTCACCGTTCGACGAAACGGCGTCGTCGTCGATGCCGAGACCTACGGCTCGCTCGTCCCGGTCGATCCCGGAACGTACGCGGTCGTCGCGACGGCTCCCGATCGACAAGACTACGCGGCGAGCGTCGTCGTCGGCGGTGACGCCGATGCCCGCGTAATCGTCGTGCCGATGCTTCCACCGAAAGGAAGCGCAACGATTAACTCGACGATGGAACCGGTTGGCCCGCGCCGCGACGGCGTGGTGCGCACGTCGAGCCCGCTCGGCGTCGCAGGTTTCGTCACGACCAGCTTCGGCGCCGTCGGCATCGCAATGGGAACCGTCTTCGGCGTCATGGCGATGAACGAGGTCGGCGACGCGGAGGAAGATCCTCTGTTGTGCCCGAACAAGGTGTGCACCAAAGCAGGCGCCGCGGTAATCGACGAAGCGCGCACGAAGAGCACGGTGTCGACCGTGGCGTTTTCGGTCGGCGGCGTTTCGCTCGCCGCAGGCGTCACCATCTTCTTGGTGCGTGAGCTGACCGATATCGAAAAGCCCGACACCGACAAGGACGCAACGAAGAAGTCCGGCATCACGTCCTTCGAGCCGATCGTCGGCCCCGGATACGCAGGCGCCACGATTCATTTTCATTGATGCGCGGCGCCCCGTCGCACCACTGAACCTGGATTTGCCGGTCGCGCGACGGCCTGGATTTCGGCTTCGCGCAGGCGAAACTCGTGATCAGGCCGCCGGGTCGCCGGGCATCCCATCGACGTTCATCGCTCGTCGTTGGACGCGCGATGCACTCCCTCTCACACGAGTAGACCGCGCGCAATCGGTGCAACGCCGGCCCACCTCTCATTCGGGGTGGGCCGGCGCGACACCGATGCGCGCTCTCTCTTTTTCATGGAGACGACCATGTCGAACCCCGATCGGACCCGTTTGTGCTCCGTCTTTCTTGGCTTGGGGTTTTCGGCTTTCGTTCTTTCGAGCGCTGCATGCCAAGGCGTGCCGAGCTCCGGCCTCGATGCCGTCGATGACGAGGCGACAGGTGGGCAATCAGCAGGCGCTGCGCCGCCCGAGGCCCAGCCCGCCGGAGGCACGCTCTACCGCGACGGAGATGTCATTCACGATTGCATTCACGGACACGAAATCTCGATTTACGAAAATGAGCCCGCCGCGGGGACCACACTGCGCATGATCGGCGTGTACCAAACGCGCACCGACCACGATTTCAATCACTCACCCGAAGGTGTCGCCAACGTTCACATCGAGCGTCCCGGCAACACCATCTTGGTGCTCTCCTCTTACGAGCCGACGTTTTGGCACGTAACGGCGACCCCGGACGTCACCATCGAGCGCGTGATCTTGAGTGGCTATCACGCGCAACGAGCCGACGTGCCGGAAGGCGTGCCGGTCGAAGCGCACGCGTACCAGCAGGACTATGTCGCCGATTGCGCGATCAGGTATCCGACGGATCCCACGGGCTGCGAGACCGAGAAGCTCGTCACCTATGCCGAGCAGGAGACGGGCCTCAGCGTGAGCTCGTTTCATGGTTGCTACGACATGAACGAGATTGTCCTCTTGCCGCACGGCGTGGACGGCTGAGAGGCTCGTGCTCTTTGTCGCGCGGCCCTTACCTTGCACGGGGCCGCGCGCATGAGCCTCCTTTCGCGGATTCATCGCACGCGCGACAAGCTGGTGTGGACGCTCGGCTTCGCGGCCATGATCGGAATGACAGGGTGCGACCCCGGGTGGGGCATCAAGGGGACGGTCGAGCACGACCCCGCGGTCCTGGGCGGCGACACGTTGATCATCGTCGTCGCTCCAACGTCGACGCTGGACGAGCGTGGCCTGCCGGTGAGGATCAATGGCCTCCCTCCCGGGCTGGCGCTGGCTACCACGCTCTCTTCGAGCGCCGATTCGACGTCTTTCGACTTTGGGGACATCGGATGTCGTGAGGACGTGCGCGTGCTCGCGTGGGTCGACGCCGACCACAGTGAAGACTGGAGCGAGCTCGACGGAAGAACGCTGACCTCACACGAAGAACGAACGGAGCTGCACGAGCGCATCGCGAGCCTGCGCCCCACCGACGGGGATTGGGTCGCCGTCTCCGAGCCGTTCGATTTTCCCCACGATGGCGTGCTCTGCGAGCCGTCCGAGGCGACGGCTGATCTCGTCCTCGCTCCGCTGGCGGAGTGATCCTCGCGCGAGGCTACTCGGCGATTCGCGGCGGCGCGCCCGAAAGCGTGAGCGCCGCGCGTGCGTCTTCGGCGTGCGACCCGTTCGGGAACCGCTCGAGGTACTGGCGCAGCTGATCGCAGGCTCCTACTCGCTTCGAGTTGCGACAGCGACGCACGGCGACGGAGCTGAAGAGCTCGTCCTCACGCAGGATGGAGAACTCGACGCGGGCCTCGGGTGCTGCCGACAAGAGCTTGGATCGTCGCGCCGCAGCGCTCTTCGCTGCGCTCTCCGCAAGCATCGCGAGCCCAGGCATCGAGCTCAGGCGATCCACGAGCTCGCCGATCCGCGTCGCGTTGTCGGAGCGAAGCGGCCCTTCCACCGGGATCACGAGCGATTCGATGATTCTGCCGTGTTGCGAAACGAGCAGAGAAACCTGGTCTTCATCGGGCCGTGACCGCGTGGGTTGGACGTCGACCTCGAGACGCGCGTCACAGCCGGGCGCGTCGACGTCGACCAAGCGAAAGCCCGCGAGTGTGAGCCGACTTCGGAGAAGGCTCGAAATCTCCATGGCGCGCGGCGTGTGGACCGCGGGCTGAAATGCGAACGATATCTCGCGCGCATCTTTCGGCAGCGTCGCGACCATGCGCTCTTGCCGCACGATCTCCGGTCGCCCCGACGAAGGACTCGCCGGCGCGGCGGGCGCCGTCACACCGCTGCAGCCGGCAAGGGCCAAAGCGGCGACCAAGCTCGAAACGAAACGTTCGCACCAGAAAACGGACTTGGGATTCATCTTTCTCTCCCGAGCCCGATGACGGCACGCTCGCGGCCGAGCTTTAGTCCGCCCGAAGGGCGGCAAAGGGACGATGAAGGGGCTGTCTCAATCCCAGCGGTTTTCGCGGTACCACGTCGCGGTGAGCTTGGCGCCCTCGGCGAACGGGACCACGGGCTCCCACCCGAGGTCTTTTCGTGCGGGTGCGCCGTCCACCACGAAGTACTCCGCCAGAAGCTCGGGAAGCTTGTCGCGCGTGAACATCATGGTGCGATTCGCGACGCGGCCGAACAGCTCCGCCCCGGCGGCGGCCGCGGTCACCAGCGGAACGGGAACACTCGGGGTCCCGAGGAGCCCGACACCGTAACCAGCGGCGATCGCGTGGGCCATGTCCTCGTACGTGTAGGCGTACCCATCGTCGACGAAGTACGTCGATCCGGAAGGCACCGCGGCGTCGATCGCGGCGATGCACGCGCGCGCACAATCCGTCGCGTAAATCATCGACACCGACTTCATCGAATGGCCCAGTCGGAACGCCATCCTCGTGCGGCGCACCATCTGGAAAAACGCGAGGATCTCTCGATCGCGCGGGCCATAAATGGCCGGCGGCCGAATGATCGTAATGGGCAGTTCCGCGGTGAAGGCGAGAAGCGCTCGCTCGGCGGTGAGCTTGCTCTTGCCATAGCTGGTCACGGGCGCCGGCTCGTCGCCGAGCATGTGCTTCTTGCCCTTGCCACCGAGGCCCATGACCCCGGCCGTCGAGACGTGAACGAAGCGGCGGAGCGGCGCCTTCGTCTCCAACGCAGCCCGCGCCAGCGCGACGGTGCCGCCTTCGTGGACGCGATCGAACTCCGCCATCGAGCGTGCCTTCACGAGCCCCGCGCAATGAATGATCGCCTGGGCGCCCTCGACCGCCTTGGGTAGCGTGGAGGCATCGTCGACCGCGCCCTCGGCGAGCTCTACGCCGAGCTCCCGCAGAAACGACGTGTCGCTCGTCTTGCGAACCAAGCAAACGACCTCGTCCCCGCGCTTCTTCAGCTGCTCTGCGACGTGAGAACCCAAAAATCCGGACGCACCGGTGACAAGAACCCGCATCGCGAAGCCTTATCGGCGGGCGGCGCAACGCTGTAAAGCGTCTCTTCTCTTGGTAAGCTCGCGCCCGTGCGTTGTCTCGTCACCGGCGTTGCAGGCTTCGTTGGATCCCACCTCGGGGAGCGTTTGATCGCGCAGGGCCACGAGGTCGTCGGCGTCGATTGCTTCACCGACTACTACCCGCGGACGATCAAAGAATCGAACCTCGCAACGCTCCGGAAGTCGCCGGCGTTCACGTTCCTCAGCGCGGATCTCGCGCGGATCGAGCTCGCGAGCGTCCTCGAAGGCGTCGACGTCGTCTATCACCAAGCCGCGCAAGCCGGCGTCCGCGCAAGCTGGGGCTCGACGTTCGAGAGCTACACGCACCACAACGTCCTCGCGACGCAGCGACTGCTCGAAGCGGTGAAAGGCTCGAAGAGCGTACGTCGCTTCGTGTACGCGTCTTCTTCCTCGGTCTATGGCGAGACGACGGATCTGCCGATGCGCGAGACGAGCCTTCCGAGGCCGTTTTCGCCGTACGGCGTGACGAAGCTCGCGGCCGAGCATCTGTGCGAGCTCTACCGGAACAACTTCGGCGTCTCCACCGTCTCGCTCCGCTACTTCACCGTCTACGGGCCGAGGCAGCGCCCCGACATGGGCTTTCACAAGTTCATCGCGTCGATGATGCGCGACGAGCCCGTCACGGTATTCGGCTCGGGCGAGCAGACACGTGACTTCACGTTCGTGGACGACATCGTCGACGCGAACATCGCGGCGGGCGAAAAAGACGGCGTCGAAGGCGTCTACAACATCGGCGGCGGCTCCCGCGTGACGCTGCAGCACGTCCTCGAAACGATGGCGGAGCTCGTCGGTGTGCCGCTGAAGCTCAACCGCATCGAAGAGCAAGCCGGTGACGTTCACCACACCGAAGCGGACGCCAGCCGAGCACGCGATCGTCTGGGCTACAAACCTCGCGTCTCGTTGCGCGACGGGCTCGCCCGACAAATCGAGTGGGCTCGGACCGGCGCGGCACCCGCATCGAGCTGACGCGATTGCCGTCCCGATGCTCCGCCAGTACCGTTCCGCGAAATGGACGACGCCGCATACGCCCAATACCAGCACGAATCCGCTGATTGGCTCCGCAAGGGGCGTTCGGCGCTCGTCCGCGGGCTGATCGAGCGGCACCATGATCGCGAGCGCCGGTCTCTCGAGCTCCTCGAGGTAGGCGCAGGCGTCGGGCAGAACCTCCCGATGCTGGCGTCGTTCGGCCGCGTCGACGCGTCCGAGATCAATCCGGTCGGGGTCGAGGCCATCCGCCACGGAGCCGTCGCGCGGGAGATCTTCACGGCGCCGATCCCCTTCACGCTGGGAAGAACGTACGACGTGATTTGCGCGTTGGACGTCATCGAACATCTCGAAGACGACCGTGGAGGGGTCGCGTGCCTCGCCCAGCACCTACGGCCGGGCGGACTCCTCGTTGCCACCGTGCCGGCCTATCAGTTCCTCTTCAGCGACCACGATCGGGCGCTCCACCATTTCCGCCGATATACCCGGCGCAGTTTCTGCGACGTGTTTCCGTCCGATCTGACGATCGTCACAGCCGGCTACTTCAACCACTTGCTCTTTCCGGCAGCGGTCGCCGCTCGTGGCGCCTGGAGCCTGAAGCGGATGTTCGCGGGGGGCGGCGCGCAGAAGCAATCCTCCCCGAGCTCGCCCGCGGCGACGCGCGTTTTGGGCGCGGTCATGCAAACGGAGCTTGCCCTGATCGAGCGCGGGTACACGCCTGCTTGGGGCCTCTCGGTGTATTGCGTCGCGCGAAAGCGCTGAGTCGCAAGACCCGGTCCTGAAGGCGCGCGAGACCAAGCGCCGCTGAAGACAGGCCCTTTCGGAAGCGGAGGCAGACCGCCCGCGCCGGTGGGCGTGGCGCAGCCGCACATGTCGCGCCAACCGGCGCAAGAAGCCCCGCGTTCGACGGCGTGCAGCGCTGGCGAAGCAACTTGCCACGCCGAAAATCCGAGAGACCACGCATGGCACGGCACCTGCTTGGATGGTTGGCGAAGTCGGTTCTACCGAAGGACACACGTTCTTCCTGCGCTCAACGAACCGACTCGGAAATACGACGTACCGCGCCGAACCGACCACGAGCAAGGTCGGGGCGTCGGAGGAAAGGCAATGGGACAGAAGCGGATTCGTTACGCCGTCATTGGGCAGGGCTATTTTTCGCAAGCCGCGATCTTGCCCGCCTTCAAGAGCGCCCCGAATGCGGAGCTGACGGCGCTGTTCTCCGACGACCCGCAAAAGCTGGCCGAGCTGGGAGAGCGTTACGACGTCGAGCACAAGCTCGCATACGACCGTTACGACTCGTTCCTCGCATCCGGTGCCGTGGACGCGGTGTACATCGCATTGCCGAACAACCAGCACTGCGAATACACCATTCGCGCGGCGAAGGCCGGCGTGCACGTGCTGGTCGAAAAGCCGATGGCCACGAGCGAGGACGAGTGCGCGCAGATGATTCAGGCGTGCGCGAACGCAAACGTGAAGCTGATGGTCGCGTACCGACTGCACTTCGAAGAAGCGAACCTCGAGGCGATCGAGATCGCGAAGAGCGGCCGACTAGGCGACATTCGCGCCTTCAATTCGATCTTCACGATGCAGGTGCAAGAGGGCAATAGCCGGCTTCGTGGGGATCTCGGCGGTGGCCCGCTGAACGACATCGGTATCTATTGCGTCAACGCCGCCCGCTACATCTTCCAAGACGAGCCGATGGAGGTCGCCGCGTTCTCGGCGAGCCGCGAGGACGACAGGCGCTTCGACGAGGTCGAAGAGCACTTCGGCGTCGTGATGCGCTTTCCGGACGCGAAGATCGCGACCTGCTACTTCGGATTCGGCGCAGCGGACCAGGCGCGTTACGACGTGATCGGCACCCGCGGCGCGCTCCACGTCGACCCGGCCTACGAGTTCGTGACCGACTTGGCGCACGAGCTCGTCGTCGACGGAAAATCGGAGAAGCGGGTCTTCAAGAAGCGAGACCAAGTCGCGCCGGAGCTCATCTACTTCTCCGATTGCATCATTCAGAACCGCACGCCCGAGCCGTCCGGGACGGAGGGCCTGGCCGACGTACGTATCATGCGCGCCATCACCGAGTCCGCGCGGCTCGGCCGGGCCATTGCGGTCGAACGCGTCGTGCGTCGAGCGCGGCCGGATCGTTCGCAGGAGATCCACGTCCCGCCGCACTCGATGCCGAAGCTGGTTCACGCGCGCCCCCCCTCTCATTGAGAGGTAGCCCGCTGGGGGAGCGGCCGGCGCTCAACGACGGGCGCCGAGCTTCTCCCCGATCTCTTTGGGCAGGAGCTTCATCCCGGCCCAATAGACACCGCCCGCGATGAAGAAGCCGTTGAACCAGGCGTAGCCGTAGACGACGTCCCAGAACGACTGGACACTTGCGCCTCCGCTCGCAGCTCGCAAAAAGCCCGGCAAGTTGGGAAGTACGCCGAGGACGAACGCGACGATGGCGACCCAATTGACGCCTCGATAACGACCTTCCACGCGGAACAGGTCGGGGACGTCGAGCTCCCGCCGGCGAACGAGCCAGTAGTCCGCCACCATGATCCCGGCGATGGGCCCGAGCAGGGCCGAATAGCCGTTCAGCCAGGTGAAGACGTAGTTGCCGGCGCTGGCGAGGAGCTTCCAAGGCATCATCGCGATGCCGAGGATGCCGGTGATCAGCGCGCCCGTCTTGAAGGAGATGTGACGCGGGCTGAGGTTTGCAAAGTCGTTCGCCGGGCTGACGACGTTCGCGGCGATGTTGACCGATATGCTCGCGATGGCGATACCGAGGAGCGAGATGATCGCGACCAGTACGCGCGTCGCGGCGCTCGCGATCAACGGCTCGGTGTGCCCCGGCGGGGGTGTCGCGGAGGTAATCCGCGCGAGGACGAACTCGGGGTTCCAGAGCTTCGCCGGGTCGTCGCCGGCGAGCAGCGCCTGCGACGCGCTCGTGATGACGACAGCCATCGCCGAGAACGCGAGCATCGTGGTCGGTAGACCGAGAGCCTGGCCCGCCATCTGCTCCTTTTGCCCTTTGCCGTAGCGGGTAAAGTCCGGAATGTTGAGCGCGAGCGTCGACCAGAAGCCGACGTTCGCCGTGACGGCCGGGACGAACTTCGCCCAGAACTCCCCGAACGACGAAAACTGGGACGGCCTCTCCAACATCGGTCCGACGCCGCCGGCTTTGCCGACGATCCAGACGAGGAGCACCAGCGCCATCACGAGGACGATCGGGGCCGCCCAGTTCTCGAAGATGCGGACCGCATTCATGCCGCGGAAGATGATCGCGATGTTGATGAGCCAGAAGATCGCGAACGCGATCGCCGACGGAACGGAGAGACCGAGAATCGTCAAATCGCCGCCCAGCGTTCCAAACCCGGGCCACACGGCGGCGGCGAACGTCTTGAATCCCTCGCCGCCGAAGTACACGTTGATACCGAACCAGCCGCACGCGACGATCGCCCGCAAAATGGCGGGAACGTTCGCGCCCCGCGTGCCGAAGGAGGCGCGCGCGAGGACGGGGAACGAGACGCCGTATTTCGTCCCTGGGTGCGCGTTCAACAGAATCGGGACGAGCACGATGACGTTGGCGATGCCGATCGTCAGAAGCGCCTGCCACCAATTCATCCCGACCTCGTGCGAGACGAGGCTCCCGGCGAGGGTGTACGTCGGGATGCAGTGGGCCATGCTGATCCACAGCGCGGCGAAGTTGTACGTCGTCCAGACGCGGCGTTTCGCGGGGACGGGCGCGAGATCCGGATTGAAGAGCGGGCTCGTCGCCACGTCGGGCGGCAGCTCGGCGAGCGCCTCCTTGGCGAGCGCTTGGTCGTGCATCCGCCGAACGATACAAGCTAAGGAATCGCGCGGGAAAATGTGTCGCGGACGGCACCGTCGCGATCGATCGCCTCGCCCGTGACCTCGGTCTCGCCGACGTGGAAGAGGACCCCGTGATAGAAGGCGCCGCTCGCCTCGCGACGATTGCAATAGGATCGCGCCGCGTTCTCGTCCACGTTGCCCAATAGGCCGCCGCCACCGGCAGCGGTGACGTACGTCGGACCGGCATCGAACTCGAAGCGTTCGTAGCCGTGCATATGCGCCTGAATGACGAACAGCACGTTGTTCTGCTCGAAGATCGGCGCAAGGTGCGAAAACGCGGCTTCGTCGTCGCCGCTGTCGCCGCACGTGACGAGCGGCCGGTGGAAATACACGACGGAGAAACGATGATTCGCGTCGGCTGCCGCCTCCTCCAGGCCGGCTTGCAGCCATATCGCCTGCGGCGACCCTTGTGAGATCGGCTCTTCCGTATTGACGGTGAAGAACCAAACGCCGCCCGATTGGAATCGGTAATATGTCTCCCCGCCGTCGAAGCCGGCCCCGCCGAAGAAGCGCAGGGCGTAGGAGGAGAGCTCGTCGGAGCGCTCGCTCTCGTGATTGCCGATCGCGGGGAGGAACGCCCCTTGCGACAACATCGGCTGCATCACGGGAAACCAATACGACCAAGTCTCGACAAGCGAGTCGTAGTATTGAATGTCCCCGCCGTGGATCGTGAAGTCGGGGTTCGACGGGAGCACGCGTGAAAGCGTTTCCGGCGTCGACCCGAGGGCCGGGTTGGTGTCACCGATCGCGAGGAACGTAAATGGCTCGCCCGGAGCGCGGGCCGCGCAAACCCTGCCTCCACGCTCGGGATCCGAAGCAAGGTGGTATCGATAACACTTGCCGGGCTCGAGGCCGTCGAGCTCCGCTTCGTGGGTGTAATACGTTCCTGCGTAGTCGGGCGGCGCGAAGTCGCCGAGCGCGGCGGCGTATGTCTCCGTCAACGTGAAAGGCGCGACGGACGCAGCGACGGTGCGCTCTTCACCACCTGCTTCGGGCGCGAACACGAGCTCGGGATTTGCCTCTTCGGAGCAAGCCTCCCAACGAACGCGCGCGGTCGTGTCGGTGAATGCGAGCGACCACGGCCCCTTCGTGACGAACGGTGCTTCGCAGACGAGCCCCGCCCCACCTTGGCCGCCCGTCCCGCCTGCTCCGCCGTTGGAGCCACCGGCTCCCGCGCCGCCGCCACCGGTCTTGGATTCGTCGTCGCCGCACGCGACGCAGAGGAGTGATGAGACGACGAATGCGGTGAGCCTGCGCATGGCGAGCATCCTTCCACGACACGTGGCGCGGGCGAAGAGGCGTCGAAGCGAAGAGGCGCCGCGGCGCCGACGTCACACCCGGACAGGCTCGGCGTCGTTCGCGGCCGGTGTCGAGGCCGCGGAGGGCTGCGGCGCGATGGTCGTGTGCCGGCGCCTGAAGTCGCCGGCCGCGAACAACGACCGCTCGATCCACTCCATATGAACTTGCGCGAGCTTCACACCCTGATCGAAGAGCTTCGACATCTCGACCGGGTCGAAGACCTCGGCCGACGGGAGATCGTGGCGTTGCTCGAACCGGAAGAGGACGAGCTCGCGCAGGCGAGCGGCATTGTAGGCCTGGTCGTCGTAGGCGTCGTGCTCGCGCCCCTTCAGCGGCTTGTCCGAATGGGGAAGTGGACCGTCGCCGAACGCTGCATCGACGTCGGCGCGCGCGACCCCGCGCCGCAAGAGCTCGTCCTTCGCGCGGTTGATATAAGCGACGAGCCGCGCCATTCGCTCGTCGTCACGCGCCACCTCGTCGTTCATGACCGACAGCCCGCGCGCGATTCGCGCGAGGACATCTTGGTTCCTCGGCGTCATTTTCGGATCGGGATCGATACGCGGCTCGTTCAACGCGACGGCGAGGACGTGTGTGCACCCCGCGTAGAGCGAGGCGCGAAATGGGATGACCTCGCGAATGCCGCCGTCGACGACCCAATCGTCCCCGATATAAGCCGGCGTCATGACGACCGGCTGCGCACACGACGCGAAGATCGCGTCGATCATCGTCGCTTTCGAATGGCCGTCGTCGGACTTGTATCGAACGGGTAGGCCCGTCTTCATGTTGATGACGTCGGCGGAGTAAACGACGGCGTCGGGGCCATCGAGCGCGGCGGCGAAATGCCGGTGGGAGTAGTGCTTCTCGACGAGCTCCCGGAGGGGCTCGATGTCCATCACGCCGCGCTTGGTGACGAGGTTGAAGGCGGTCCCGAAGATCGTCTTCGGGCGCTTACCGACCTGATCCTGCGTCGTCTCGGTGTACACCTTGCGCAAGTCGTCGAGCGCGCGACGCGGATCCTCGCCGAGGCGGAAGCGGCCATACAGGTTCACGAGCATGCCCGCGACGAGGCTGCCCGTGCTCGTCCCGGAGACGACCGAGACCCGCGGCAACCGCCCCGCGTCGAGAAACCGCGAATACGCCGCGTGGACGATGCCCGCGGTGAACGCGCCGAGCGATCCGCCGCCCGACAGCGCAATGCCGGCCTTCGGGTCTGGAACGTTGCAGCCGCCCGCAGGATATCTGCAGGCAAATGTCTTCGGATTGTCGTCGTCCAGCCTCGTCATCGATCCCCCCAATCGGCGCGCGCTGCATTCACGCGCGCCGCGTCACTCTTGCGGTTCGTCGCCGAGCACGTCGTTCACGTCGCCCGGCTCTTCATCCTCGGGCGGCGGCGGCTTGGGCTCCTCGACGTTGGCCTTCTTCTTGAAGAAGCGCATGTTCCGATAGAGCGCCATCGAGCCTCGTTTCGTGACGAGCTCGAGGCGGCCCTCGTCGATCGCCTTTCGATGCCGCTTCTGTTGAGCGCCCTTCAGCTCGCGCTCGTCGACGAACACGTATTGGGCATTGCTCTGGCCGTAGAGGGTGACGTCTTTGCGACCCGAGACGTGCGGACCGATCTTCTGCGTGACGCCGACGCTCGCCTTGGGCGGAATCTGCTTCTTCGCTTCTTCCATCCACTCGTACTGAGCCTTCTGCTCGGGCGTCAGGGTTCGATACACACGAACGAAGCCACCTCGGAAGCTCTGGTTGTCCCAGAGGCCGCCGAACTTGTACGTCGTCGCGAGCGATGCCGCGAAGGCAGCGAACACGAGCGCACGACGCAGGCGTGCGCCGTCGAGCTTGTACGCGTTCGCGAGCGTGCCCTCGGAGAACTGCTTGATGCCTAGAGGCACGGTCGCGAGCGCGAACGGCAAAATCGCATTCGTGTATTGGAAGTGCGTGGAGAAGACCGCCTGGCGCGTCGCGAGCGTCGTGAACGCGAGACCGTAGAGGAGCGTCAACCGCCACGACCGCGCAAAAAACGGCATGAACAAGAACGGCAGGAACACCGTCGCGATGTAAACGAGCTTCTGCTCTTCCATCGCGTGCCGGAGCGCAAAGGTCGGGTTCGTGACCAGCGTGAGGAACATGCCCCCGAGACCTTTTCCGTCGGGGATCATTTCCGAATAGTAGTAGGCGTACGAATACGACTGCGGGCCGCTCATGATCACGTCCGAAGAGGTCATGAAGAACCTCTTCACGATGACGAAATAGGCCGCGCAGAGCAGAATCGTGACGAGCCCCACCCGACGCATCCGCGGATCGGGCAGCAGAATGCTGACGACACCGACCGGGACCATCATGAGGGGGACGTCCTCACGGACGGTGAGGCTCAAGAAGAGCAAAACCCAGTAAGCCTTCAGGTGCCTCGCGTGCAGCGCCCAAAGCGTCCACAAGATCGGCACGCACGACAGCGTGAGAGAGTGGAACTCGTACATGTTGGCGCCTTGGAGCGCCGGGTGGAGCGCGTAGCTCGCGGCGAGCAACAAACCTTGGAGACGGCTCCCCAAGAAATGGCGCGCGAGGAGGTAGACCGGAATGACGCCCGAGCCGCACCAGAAGCTCTGGAGCCCGAGAATGAACTCGGCGCGCGGATACGTCATGTACGCGGGCGAGAGCGCGACGAGGATCGGGTCGAAGTGGGCGGACCCGTGGTAGCCCGACTTGATGAACGTGCACGCGAGCGGCCGGCCGTGAGCCGACTGCCAAAAGATATTGTCGTAGAGACCGAGATCGATCGTTCGGGTGCCGAATGCGTGATGGTTCGTCACCGCGAGCTCGGTGAAAAACAACCCGTATCCGAGCCATAGGCCGCCGAGCGCGAGCCAGGTGACGACCGTCGCCGCGATGTTCGCGATGCGACGCTTCTTCGGGTCTTCGATCTCCGGCAGCTTCGGCCCGACGATTCGGTACGTCGCGACACCGATGATCGCCGCGATGATCGCGCAGAAGAAGAGTGTGAGCTTGGGGCTCTCCTTCTCGATGCCTTTCTGGAAGAGCGCGACCACGAAGGGCACTGCGAGAAGCGGCGTGAGATACGTACCCGCTCGCTGCGCGATCGTCGCAAACGGCACCCCGCGCCGCCGTGTCCAGGCGAAATGCAGCGCAGCGACGACGACCACCACGACCGCGATCACGATGCCGACGGGTTTGGCCGCCGCGATCTGATCCGCGAAGGTGACCTTGTTGGTGTCGAGGAACTTGAGGCGGGTGTCCGGACCGCGAAAGTACCAATAGGCCGAAGCCCCGAGGATCGGCGCGACGACGAGCAGCAGCAAGTACGAGAGGCTCGCGTGTCCGAGGCGAGCGATGGCCGCAAGCAGCGCATCGAACCAGCGCAAAACTGCGCGTGCCTTGGCCCTCATCGAGCCCCGCTCCTTAGCTTCTGAGTTCGGCGGGCGCAAACGGTTCTTCGCGGGGTGCAAGGCCCGTCGGGTCGCGCACTCAAGACTTGCTGCCGGCGGGGGGCGGGCGAATTTGCCAGCAGATGAAACCGACGGCGGCGGCGCCGAGATAGATCATCGCGAACACCATCAACCCGTAGCTGACGCCTTGCTCGGACGTGAAGCCGAGCGAGGGAAAGATCGCTGCGAAGAAAAGCTCGCGTACGCCCACGCCGGAGATGGAGATCGGCAGCAGCGAGAGGATGCTGGCGATCGAGGTCAGGCAGACGACGTCCAGATACGACAGGTCGAGCCCCATCGCGCGCGCGACGAACCATCCTTGGCCCGCGCCCACCAGGAAGGCGCCGACCGTCAGCGGCATCGTCAGCATCGAGGCCCTACGCGCTTGCACCCGCAACGAGGCGAGAAACACCTGCAGGCCCGACCCTTCGGCGTCGCCGGACGCGCGGCGATACACGGCACCGAACAGCCTCTCCGCGAGCCCGGGCACGAGCAGAACCAGAGGCCCGAGGATGCTCGCGACGACGGTGCCCCAGCCGATCAGCTTGAGCTCGGGGAGCAAACGCGAGCCGTAGTGAATGATCGAGATCGAAAAGAACCCGACGAGGACATACAGATCGCACAGTCTGTCCATGACGACCGAGGCGACGCCTTCGGCGTATGGGGCGCCTTTGTCGTGTCGAAGATATTGCACGCGCAGCACATCGCCGACGCGCCCGGGTGTCATCATTCCGAGGTAGACCGACGCGCCGAAGGCGAGCCACGCGTCTTTGGTCGCGTAGTCGATGTTCCGCACCCGGAGCAGGTACTGCCACCGAACCGTCTTCACATGAATCGCGAGAAAGTTCAGCGCGACCGTCGCGAGCAGCCAGAGCGGGTTCGCCTCGAGCGCGAGCGCGAAAATCTCGCCCGGTCGTGGGAGGCGAAGCAGCACCACCAACAACAACGCCGGACCGAGAAGCCTCAGCGCCCAACGCAAATACGCTCGCGCTCGGGGTCGCAACGCGCGGCAGGCTACCTCAGCCTTCCAGGCTGCGCCACTCGTGGCACGGACCGTGATTCGGCACGGCTCGAAATGCAGCGGCAGGATCCGAACCTCGGAGCAGCGAGACATCTGCTCGCAAACGTGGTCGCGCAGACCCTCGCCTTCTCGGCCGATGGCACAGGTGGCACAGAGCAGGACGCCGCGATCACATCGCTCTCGTCACGAGCGTTTCGCGTTCGTCACACGCGGAAAATGAAGCCGAAACGATTGATTGATGTGCTACGCGCAGGTCGCTCGTCGTCGTTGCTTGCGACCGTGCTCTCGTCTACGGCAACGACGTCGCCAGCATCGTTGGTCACGACGTGAAGAACTACTTGGACATCGGACGCGCGGCGCTTCGCGATCGGGCCGCGCTGTGGGCTCGGCGGCGCGAGCTCTGGGACGCAAGACCTCGGCTATCACCCGCGGTCGTCGGAGCGTTCGGCGTCGTCTGCATCTACTTCACGCTCGGCGTACTCCACGCGCACGTGATGCGTCGATATCAATCCGGAGACGAGCCTCGCCACGTCGCGTATGCGGTCCAGCTCGCCGACGGTGCCTCACCCAAAGTCACCGACCCGCTCCCGTCGAGAAAGATCCATTACAACAAGCCCGGCAACATGGCCGCGGCGACCCACCCGCCGCTCTACTACTGGTATGTGGGCCCGGTCCTCGACGACGTTCCGACCGGGCAGGCGATGGACGCGGCGGTACGCAAAGCGCGCGTCATGACCGTAGCGCTCGGCGCGCTGGCGCTCGTCTACATCTTCCGGATCGGCCGGCTTCTCTTCCCGAAGAAACCCGCAGTCGCGCTGGCGATGATGACGCTCGTCGGGACGCTTCCGATTTACATCAACACGTCGGCGCTGGTGTTCAACGACGCGATGGCCGCACTGACGATGTGCGCCGCATTCCACGGCGCGCTTCGCCTGATGGTCGATGGGCCGACGCGGTGGCGCATCGGTGTCGCGACGTTCTGGATGGCTCTCGCAGCGTTTACCCGAATTTCGGGGTTCTTCGTCGTGGCGCCGGGACTTCTGCTCGCGTTCGTCGCCTTCATCTGGCACTACCGCGGAAGCTGGGCTCGACGGATCGCGCTCTCGACGGCGCTTTGCACCGGGATGGGCCTCGTGGTCCTCCTCGTGAGCGGTTGGTTCTACCTGCGCAACTATCGACTCTACGGTGACGTGACCGGCGCGAGCGCCTTTCTACCGCTCTTCAAGCGAAAGCCCAACGCACCGACGTGGGTGCTCATCACGTCGATCGCGCCGTGGAAAACCTTCTTCGCGCACCTGTGGGTCCGATTGGCGGGGGGCGTGCAAATGTTCGGAACCGTCGACGCCGCCGCGGCCGTCCTCTCGATTCCGTGCCTCGCAGGCTTCGTGAAGGCATTGGTGCACGTCCGACGGAATGCCTCGGAGCTGCTGCGCGACAGGCGCATGCCGGCGTTCGTCGTCGGGGCGATGACCTTCGCGCTCATGATGATCGCGATGTTCATGTACCACTCGAGGGGCGGCAGCTTGAACGCTCGCTATGCATTGGGTGTGCTGTGGGTGCCGGCCGTCATCCTCGCCATCGGCCTCGCGTCGATGCGGTCGCCTGGGCTCATGCAGTGGATCCTCGCCTCGATCGTCCTCTTGACGGTCCTCACCACCGAGCTCTACGCGCGCACGGTCGTGCGCAAGGTCGGCGGCGATTTCGCGATCGTCGCAGGGCTTCGGAAGGCGCACGTGAAGGAGGCTTCGTCTGCGGCGATCGTCGCGCTCGGCGCTATCGGCCTCGGTCTCGCCCTGTTATTGCGTGCCGTGGGTCAGGTTTACCGGCGCATCGACGACGAGCTGCACGCGCCGGCGCCGGCGCCCGCCCCGCTATCGGTGGAGGGGTCGGAGCCGGCAGACGTTGCCCTGCCCCACAGCGAACGGGGCCCCGCTCCGGCACCAACCGTCTAATCATGCTCTCCAATACCTATTTCGATCGCTTCGAGACGCCGAAGTACCAAAACAAGAATCCGGTTCAGCGCCACCTCATTCGGCGGTTCGCGCGGACCATCCACGCGCTCTTCGTCGCCGCGGGCCCGACGCGCCGGGTCGTCGAGATCGGGGTCGGTGAGGGGTTCTTGTCCGGTTATCTCTCGGAGCAGTTTCCGGAAAAGCAGTTCACCGGTGTGGACGCGGACACGCCCTCCATCGATCGGCTGAAGCGGAAGTTTCCCCGGGTCGACGCCCACGTAGGACTCATCGAAGAGCTGGGCTTCCTTCAGGGCCCGTTCGACCTGGTCATGTGCTGCGAGGTGCTCGAGCACGTGAACGATCCGCGCGCAGCGCTCGCAAGCCTCGATTCGCTCGGCGCTCCTCGCTTGATCCTCAGTGTGCCCCACGAGCCGTTTTTCATGCTCTCGAACCTCGCCCGCGGGAAAAACGTGACTCGCCTCGGCAACGATCCCGAGCACCTGCATCATTGGACGAAGCGGGGTTTCCGCACCTTCCTGGAAGAGCAATTCGACGTGCTTCATATCGAGACGTCCTATCCGTGGATCGTCGCGCTCTGCGGATCACGCAGACGGGACAAGTAGGCCCGCGTGAACGCGACCGCGCGCGGCGACGATTGGGAGGAGCAGCTCTCCGTCGTCATCCCCGCCTACAACGAAGAAAACGGTATCCGTCCGACGCTGGAGGGGTTGCGCGCGGCATTGCCCAAGGCGGAGGTGATCGTCGTCGACGACGGTAGCCGCGATGCGACGCTCGACAACGCCCTCGCCGTGCCCGGCGTCCGGGTGATTTCACACGCGTACAACCGTGGATATGGGGCCGCGCTGAAGACGGGGATGCGCCTGGCGCGACGTCGTTACGTCGCGTGGTTCGACGCCGACAACGAGCACCGCGTGAGCGACCTCGCAGAGATGGCTCGCCGGATCGCGACGGAAGATCTCGCCGCGGTGATCGGGCGCAGGCTGACGCCCGGCGTCTCCGTCGTTCGGACGACAGGCAAGCTCGCAATCCGCCTTCTCGCACGATCCCTCGGCGTGGACCTCGGCAAAGACCTCAATTGTGGTCTGCGCATTTTCCGGCGCGGAATCATCTGCCGGTACCTCGCCATTTTGCCCGACGCGTTCAGCGCGAGCATGACGAGCACGATGGTGTTCGTCGAGCGGGGATATCGACTCGGCTTCCACGATATCGAGGTCAACCGTCGAATCGGCCACAGCAAGGTCAAGATCCGAGACGGGTTCTCGACGATGGTGCTCGTCCTGCGCTTCGTGACCCTGTTCGCGCCGCTGCGCATGTTCTTCCTGCCGGGGATGCTCTTTCTTTTCACAGGTGTCGCCTACGGCGCGATACGTGCCATCGCCGATGGACGCGGCGTGCCCGTCGCGAGCCTCCTCGTCGCGTTCGCGGGCCTGCTCGGGATGATGTTGGGGCTCGTCGCGGATCAGATCAGCCAGCTGCGGCTCGGGCAGCTCTCGGGCCTCGACGCGGACGCGACGACCGACGTCGTCGAGCTGACACGCGCGCCGTCATTGCTTCGTAGCGGAGAGGACGACGCCCCAAGCCAAACGGCGGACAACAGGAACGCGCGCGAGCACGTCGTCGAGTCGCATCAGCGACGGAGCGAGTGAGTCGAGCGGCAGGTATCGCCCGAAGTTCATCAAATCAGGAAAGCCGAGCAGCGGATACGCGACGTATCCGACGAACTCGGTGCGCTCGATGTGCAGGTGCGGCTCGATCAAACCGACGAGCTCACCCAGCGCGAAGTTCTTGTGGTCGTCGTCGAAATGTTCGCTCTTGCGGGAGATGGCGCGCGGCAGCTCCGACACGAAGGTCTTGTTCGGATCGAGCGCGACCATCGTCCCACCCGGCTTGAGCACGCGCGCGATCTCTCGAACGCCTTCCGACGGGTCCGGCAAATGGTGCAATAGGCTCCGCGCGTAGACGACGTCGAACGACGAGTCCGCGAATGGCAGGCGACAGGCATCGGCGCGCACGACGGCACCGGGCAGATCGAGATCTTCATGCCGTCGCCGCGCGTGGCGCAACATGCCGAAGCTGAGATCGATCCCGAAGAAGCGAGTGACGCCCGCGCCGCGCTCGCGCAGGTGCTCGATGAAAATGCCGTTGCCACAACCGTCGTCGAGGATCGAGCCGCGGGGCTCGGCCGCGCGAAGCAGGATGTCGAGCGTGTGCTCGTGATACGCCCGCGAAAAGGCGTGCTTGTAACGGGCGTTTTCGTAATAGTCGCTGACGCGGTCCTGCGTCTCCAGCTCCGAACGATTGATCGCGCTCTTCGAGCCGAGCAAATCGAGAATCCCGTCCGATAGGCCATAACGGGCGCCGCAGCGGGAACAACGCGCACCGGCACCGCGATCGAGCGATCCCAGGCAATCAGGGCAGCGAAGCGGGTCGTTCGTTGCGGCGTTCATTGGAGCAGTTGATCCTCGTCTTCGGCCGAATCGCCGCTCGGCGCGCCGCCGTCGTCCGACTTCGGGGCGGCGTCACGACGGCGAGCCCAGAGCTCTTCCTTGTTTCGAGTCCCGATCTTGACGAAGCCTTCGAGGTCGCTCGCAGCAACCTTGTTCTTGCACTTCGAGTCGGTGACGGCGAAGTCCGCCTCGGCGAGCAGCTCGGCCGGCGTGTCGGCGCGCTTGCGAGCCTTCTTGCGCGGCGGCTTTTCGACCTTTTGCTTCTCGCGAACGCTGAGGTCCTTCAGCTTGTAGAGGCCACGCTCGTATTGTTTCCCGCAGCCGAGGTACGCGACGTCGTCCTTCACCTCTGCCTCGGGCCGACTCGCGGGGAGCTGGAAGAGCGCGAGCTCCCCGAAGCGCCGATCGTGACGCGCGTCGTGCTGGAGATAGTCGAGGAAGCGAAGATCGGCGCCCAGGCAGTCGACGCCCCGGCTCTTCTTCACGCGCGAGACGATGTGCGTGACCTTCAGCTTGCGAAGCGCGTCGTCGAGCGCGGCCGGCGATTCGAAGAGCTCGTACCGCAATGCGAATTGCCAGCCCGCGATGTCCGCGACCACCGGACGCCACAGGCCGAGCCGGGGATTGTTTTCGTGAAGGAGAATCCGCGCATCGGCGGGCAAATCTTTCGATGCACCGATCGTGAACAGGTTGCCCGCAGACTTGAAGCGCTGCTCGTATTGTTTCTTGTACCCGCCGGCGAGAAGCTCGTTCGTCGTCGTGACGGGCGCCTTCTTGGTCATTGCGTGGGCGGGGATGAGGTAGGCATCGCCGCCCCACACCATTTGAAAACCGACGAGCGACATCGAGGCTACGCGTCCGACCCAGCCGGAGCGCCACGCGAGCGCGATCGTGGCGGCGGTGACTGCGGCCATCCAGGGCACGAGCAGCTGCAGATACCGATCCTGGTGCATCGTCCAGAACCAGATGAAGACACCGAGGTTGGTCGCCGCGACGAGACTCCATGTCCGGCGCGCGCCCTTCACGAAGGGCAGCAGAATCACGCTGAGCGTGAAGAGCGATCCGAAGACCGGCACCTTGCCGTGGAAATTCGAATAGTCGTGGGGCTCGAACGAGAACGTGGCGAGCGCCTCGAAGGTCTGCTTCAGCTTCTCGGTCGTGGTGCCCTTGGGGATCCAACGGTCGGCGTCGGAAGCACGCCAATCGTCGAACAACATCCCCGTCTCCGGCACCCAGCGCGTCGGCTTGAAGATCCGATGCAAAAACGGAAAGAGCGGATCACCATAAAACGCGAGGTTCTTCGCCCAATGGGGCGCGGTGAAGAGAAGGCCCGCACCCGCGGCCGCAGCGAGCCCGATTCCAGGCTGGCGAATGCGGTTCTTTTCGACGACGAGGTTTCGGCGGTGACGATCCCAGAGCGCACGGCCCGTCAGATAGAGCGCCCGGAAGAGGAGCGCGGCGACGGGGAACGCGAGGATGTACATCGCCTGATACTTCGTGAGGATCGCGCCGGAGAGGCATAGCGCGAGCAGCACGCAGCTTCGGGTGTCGAGCGAGTGATACGCCCGCCGAAACGCCAGGTAGCTGGGCACCGCCCAGAACGCCGCGATGTGATCGGCCGCGACGGACAGGCCCGAGTCGTAGACGAAGATGCCGGGAAACAGGAAGAGCGCGACCCAGCTCGCCCCTACGCGTGCCCGCGGCACCAAGTACCGAACGAGCACGGGAATCGTCGCCAGGGTCATCAAGAAGACGACGAACTCGATGTGGGCGGCGCACTCGATGCGCTCGAACATGTCGAAGCCCGGCAGCGTGAACGCCCATGTGTAGAGGACGCTGGCGAGCTGCGGCAGCGCACCGGGAACCCACCCCTCCCGGAACGGCCGAATGGCGTGTTCGGTCGCGTACTGCTGTGCAATACCGAGGTGATAGAAGTGCGAGTCGAACGCGACGTTCTGGGGCGAGAGGATTGCGTAATAGACGACCGCCGTTCCGATGACGCCGGCCGCGATGACCGGCGTCGTCCACCACGGCCGAGCCGCCACGCCGCGCGCGCGCCGGGCGCGCACGTGGCGGACGATACGTAGCCCTTCGCGGGCCATGGGCCGAATACCGGCGGCGATCGCGGCGAAGGGCATGGCGATGGCGAACCAGGGCCGCAAAAGGCCGAGGAGCCCGCCGACGAACATCAACGCGAAGAACGACCAGATGCCCGCGGCCGCCGTGAAAACGAGACGCTCGCGCAGGGCGAGCGTCCCGAGGCCCAGGGCACGCGTCGCGAGGTTGCCGAGCGAGAGGCACGCCACCGCGAAGAGCAGGCAATAGGTCCACACCTTGGCGTAGACCCAGAACATCCACTCTTTGACCGGGTAGTGGTGATTCACCACCCGGCCGAACGCGTAGAGCGCGCCCGCGCCGACGACGGCGAGCGCGGCGGACCGCGCGACGGCGACGATCCGCCTTTTGTTCCAGGTCATGGCGCGGGTGTACCGCGGAGCGTCTTGATGCACTCGGCGGTCATCAGGGCCGTCCAGTACTTCCGATCGAAGCTCGCCTGCCCTTGCAGCCAGACGTTGATGGGCGTCGGCAGCCCGTGCTTCACCTTGCGGGACAGGACGAGACAATCCTTCGGCAAGATCCGCTGGGCCGCGGCCTTCACGATCCATTTGCCGATACCGTTTCGGTACTTGAGCGAGTCGTCGAGCGTGAACGCGAACTCGACGAGGCGGTAATCGAGGAACGGATTTCGCCCCTCGATGCTGTGGGCCATCGTCATTCGATCCGCCATTTGCAGGAGCGGCTGCAGGAAGATGCGCGTCTCGACGTAACACATGTTGTCGAGCATCGATTTGCGATCGCTCCAGAGGTGCGCGAGATATCCCTTC
The DNA here is from genome assembly GCA_013361525.1 of Polyangiaceae bacterium. Classification (GTDB taxonomy): domain Bacteria; phylum Myxococcota_A; class Polyangia; order Polyangiales; family Polyangiaceae; genus Xiheicaenibacterium. The sequence goes on from JABFXY010000105.1 coordinate 26,708, forward strand.
ATCAGCGCAGCACCCGCGAGCCCGGATCGCGACGCCATCCGGCAGAACCGATCGAGGTCGGACCCTTCGAATCGGCGAAGCATCGCGAGGTAGTTGGCAACCTTGGGATCCGCCGCGTCGAACGACGGCATCATGAGGAACTCGTTGCGGGCGTAGCCGCCGAACAGCTCGTCCGAGCCCTCACCGGAGAGGATGACCTTGTAGCCGCCCTCACGGCACGCGCGCGCGAGCCGATAGAGCGGAAAGACCGAGAACGAGCCGGTCGGAAGCTCGAGGTGGTACGCGAGCCGCGGCATGTCCTCGAGGAATTGCTCCTTCGTCGGCCGGACCACGTGCAGCTCGATCCCGAGGCGCTTCGCGAAGTCGCCCGCGTAGAGCTCTTCGTCGATGGTGTCTTTGAACTCGTCGAATTGGCAGGTGAACGCCTCGCGGATACCCGCGAGCTTCGCGACCAGCGTCGAGTCGATGCCGCCGGAGAGGAACATCGTCACCGGCACGTCCGCGCGCATGCGCAACTTCACGCTGTCGGTGAGCAGGTCGATGAAGCGCTCGACGGCCTCGTTCTCGTCGGTGAGCCGCTCGCCGAAGCGGTGCGGAATATCCCAATAGCCGCGGGTGAACATCGTCCCGCGCGACGGGTCGTAAACGAGGTAATGCCCGGGCGGCAGCGAGAAGACGTCCTGATACAGCGTGTGCTCGTTGGGGCAGAACTCGAGCAGATCGAAGAGCTCGTTGCCGACGAAGCGAAGGCCTTTGAACGCCTTGACCTCGCTCGCGAACTCGAAGCTCTTGCCGCGGCAGCGATAGAAGAACGGCTTTTTGCCGATTCGATCACGCGCGCAAAAGAACCGATCGCCGTCCCAGATCGCGAGGGCGAACATCCCGTTGAAGCGCTCGAGAGACGCCGGCCCCCATTGCAGGTAAGCCGCGAGCACGACCTCGGTGTCGGTCTTCGTCCGGAAGGACCAACCGAGCGACTCGAGCTCCGTGCGGAGCTCGAGCCAGTTGTACACCTCGCCATTGAAGACGATGGTCGCGGTCTGCGCGCCGGGCCGCTCGATGCGGACCGGGAGCTCGATGTCGTGGCGGTCGACGATGTTGAGGCGCGTCTGACCCAACGTCACCGAGAGCTCGGGCCCTATTTGGACTTCGTCGAGGGAGAATTGGTCGGGCCCACGGTGGCTCAACCGTTTGACGCTCGCCTCGTCGAATTGGGTATTGATGCCCCCGAGGATGCCGCACATCGGCCGCTCAGACCTTTCGAGCGCGGCAGCTTATCCCCGCCTCTTGCTCGTCCCAGGCGACGATCTCCCAACCTTCTGCGAACCAGGCGCGGAACTCTTCGGGTGTGTACCGGAAGCAATAGACCGGGTGGTACCAATCGGCGTTGACGACGTTGTTCGTGAAGAAGTCGAACTCGTCGTTCCAGAAGCACTTCATCACGTGCCAATGCAGGAAGCGCTGCACGTCGTAGGTGCCCTTCGTGATGCCGAGGATCGGAATGTCCTCCTCGATCGTCACATTCGCCTTCAGATCCGAGAACGCTTTGCCCATCTTGGTGATGGCTTCGCAGACCTCGAGCGCCTTCTCGAAGGACTGGTCCTTGATGCGCTCGCGAACGTAGTCGTCGGTGAACTCTCGAATGACCGACTTCTTGCGATAGACGTACGTCGTCAGCTCGCCGCCCTTCTTGAGCTTCTTGCCGAGGTTCTTGAAGGTGACCGGGGGGTTCGGCGTGTGGTGGATGACCTGGTCGCAGTTGATGAAGTCGAAGAACTCGTCGGGGAACGGCAGACGATTGACGTCCGCGTGGACGAGGTTGACCGCCGGGCGGTTCGGCTGCGCGCCGGCGTTCGACAGCGCGTGCCATGCGGTGTCGACACCGAACACCGTCGAGCCGGAGTTCTCCGCGAAGTTCGCCGCGTCGCGGCCGGCGCCCGTGCCGGCGTCGAGGATGAAGCGCTTGTCGGCGAGAAAACTCTTCAGGCCGTCGACCGTGCCGAAGCCGAACCGCGCGAGATACCACTCGGTGTAGAAGCGGCGCGTGTGGTCCTTGTAGTAGCGATGCTGGTCCCACTTGTCGCCGAAGGACTGGACAGTTTGGTCGCCGCGAACGTCCTCCGAGACGAAGCTCGGAATGCCCTCGCGGATCGGGTAGCTCTTCCCGTTCGCGTCGAGCTTGCCTTCACGGACATCGCCATTTTGCTCGCTGGTCTCGCTGAGGGAGAGCGGAGCGCGGCTGTCCGGATCGACCAAGTGCTTAAGGATTTCACGCTTCATCGCCGCTTGGCTTAGCGCGGCGAACGCGCGGTCACAAGAACGGGCGCGGCGCGCAGAGAAAGCAGCAGCGGATCGGCAGAATCGGGCTCGGAACGTGGCGTTCGGCGGTGATCGCGAAGTCCGCCTCGAGGAGCGACCGCATTTCGACGACTGTCCACCGATGGAGGTGATAGTGCCCGGCCCAGCCGATCCGGCGAAAAGGCGGCAGCTTCGTGAGCCGGGCAGCGACGACGGCTCGCTTGAGCCGGTCGATGAGCAGGTCGTTCGGGAAGGTAACGACGACGCGACCATTCGGCCGGGTGACCCGCCGAATCTCGCGCAAGAGCGCAGCCGGATCGATCACGTGCTCGAGCACCTCGGTGCAGATCACGGCGTCGAACTCGCCTGCCGCAAAACCCGCATCGACCAGCTCGCCTTTGACGAGCCGAGCATCGAGGTGCGCGAGCTTCCTGGCGGCTTTGGCCAGCATCTCGCCCGAGACGTCGACGCCCGTCAGCTTCGCCTGCGGGAACCGGGAAAGGACGTGACCGCCGCCACATCCCACTTCGAGCAGCCGCTCGCCGGGACGAACATCGAGCAGCCGCTCGATCGCCCGTATTCGGCGCTCCTCGATCGTCCGGATGACGACACCGGAGTCGGCATAATACGCATCGATGTCGTGCTCACGGGCGAAGGCGTCGTTGTGCCGTTCGACGTCCTCTTTGGACATCGGGCCGTCGCTCATTCGGGCTCCTCGTCCCCCTGATCCCGTTCCGGCCTGGACATCTTCGTATGATCGCGGAGGTTGCCCGTTCGGCTGACCTCGAGCAACTGTTTCAGCGAGTCGAACGTCGCTGCGTGCTCCGGGCTCTGCGAGAGGTCGCGCTGCTCGCCGCGGTCCGTCTTCGCGTCGAACAACGAGTACGTCCCCTCGTTCACGTCCTGGAGGAGCGTGTAGTCGCCCGTTCGAACGGCCCGTCTGAAGAAGGTCCCGTACTTGTCGGTGATGCTCGGTATCGTGCAGAAGAGCGGCCTCGTCGCTTCGACCTGCTCCGGACGAAGCGCGGGAATGAGCAGGCTCCGACCGCTCAGACGGCTCGTGTCGTCGCGCGCGCCGAGCATCTCGAGAATCGTCGGTACCACGTCGATCAGGCCGACGCGCGCGTCGATGCGGCTCGCCGCGATACCGGGGATGCGCATCAGCAGCGGGACGTGAAGCACCTCGTCGTGGCAGCTGATCGCGTGGCGAACGCCGCCGTGCTCTTGGAACTCTTCGCCGTGATCGGCGTTCATCACGAAGATTGTCTTGTCCCAGACGGACGGGCGCGCCTTGAGCATCTCGACGAGCGCGCGGATCTGCTGGTCCGCAAAGGCCAGCTCGCTGTCGTAGTCACCGAGATCGCTTTTCTCGAACTTCGAGTTGTCGACGTCCTTGTGCCTCGTATAGGGCGCGTGCGGATCGGGATAATAAACAACGAGGAAGAACGGCTCGTCGGGCTTCGTGCGGGCGAGGAATTCCGCGGCTTTTGCCGTCGAGAAGAGGTTGCGCCGAGGCCGGTTGTTCTTGTTCTGGTTGTCGGGCTCGGCGAGAAGCAGCTGATCGAACCCGCGCTGAATACTGAGAAAGTTGTTCTTCAGATAGACGTCGAGAACGAACCCGGTGTTGTAGCCCTTCGCCTTGAGCCGCTCGGCCAGCAACAGCTCCTGCGGCAGGAGCTGGGGGTGGTTGCGCTGGCGAGTCCACTCGGCCATCCCCGGATCCATGCCCGACAGCATGCTCGGGATCGAAATGACGGTGCCGCTCGACTGGGAGTATGCGTCGGTAAAGAGCAACGACTCTTTCGCGAGCTTCGCCAAATACGGAAAGGTCGGTCGGTCGTAGTCGATCGCGCTCACGTGATCCGCGCGCACCGTCTCGACGATGACCCAAACGACGTTGTAGTTCTTGATCTGTTTCGGTTGCAGCGCGTCCGAGAAACGAACTGCATTTTCGAGCGCAGCGGTCGTGGTGGTGTCCGAGCCGTTGCAGTCCTCGTCGACTCCGTTGCCCGGGATCTCGGCGCGGCCGGGAGCGCGTGCTCGATTGAAGGGAGCGCAGTCCAGGCCACCGAACATCGATGAAGATCCGTCTCGATCGACATCGGTCATGAAGCGGGCTGCCCGCGCGCCGAGTGATGCAACCGGGCTGAGCTCCGCCGCGCCGACGACCGGTCCGCGACGCGAAAAACCGACCAGCAGCGCCGCGAGGAGCGCAACGGCGGCGACCGCGCTCGTGACGAGGCGCGCAGCTCGATCGGGGACGCGCCGCAGGAGCAGCACGCCTTGCACGCCGGCCGCAATCATCAGAACGACGAGCGTTCCGTCGCGAACGATTCCGAGCATCCCGCCGTGCTTGCGCATGAACGGGTAAATCCCCAAGAACAGCGGGAGCGTGACGAATGCCAAATAGAGAGCCCACGCCGGCGCAGGGACGGGCAGCCACTTCTTTCGCGCGAGGAAGCGCGCACCTCGGCGGAGCGCGAAACCGACGAAGAAAGAGCCGATCAGCCCTCCAATCGCGACGATGCTCACGACGACGACGGCGAGACCGCGGACGAGATCCTGTTCCTGCAGCTCGAACAGTCTCGCGAAGAGAAAGCTCGCCCCCGCGGTGGCGACGGCCGAGACGACCAACGCGCTCGCCGCAAACGAATAGATCGTCAGAAGGCGATCGGACCGCCCTTCGCTACCGTCCGCGAGCCACGCGAGCCGCGCGACGGCCCGGCGCAACGGGCCGATACGACGAAGACCGATCGACGCGAGCCACAGAACCGCACCGACGAGCGAGCCGAAGATCGAACCGAACACGGCCGCGAACAGGATGACCAGCGCCCGCGATTTCGACGGAGGGGTGAGCGCTCCTTCGAGCGCGCCGAACACCCAACCGGCCAGGACGAACCCCGCCACCGGGTGCACCCGACGAATGTAGCCGTCGCGCGAACGAGCCGGCCCGGCTCGCTTCTCGGGCGGCGGTTCCGCAGGCTGATCGTCAGCTTCGGGAGACGCCGTCTCCTCACCCTCAGGGTCCATGTCACGCAATCGTTAGCGCATCGTCCAAGGCCTGTCACCGCCTCGACACGAAGGCGCTCGCTCAACCGCGAAGAAGCTTCTCGCGCGCGGCGAGCTCGAGATCGTGCTCGACCATCTCCCGCACCAGCCCGTCGAAGCTGACGGTGGGTGTCCAGCCCAACACGCGACTCGCTTTCGATGCATCCGCGAGGAGGATGTCGACCTCGGCGGGGCGCAGGTATCTCGGATCCAAGCGGACGAAGTCTTGATAGTCGAGGCCCGCCAGACCAAACGCACGCTCGGCGAACTCGCGGACGGTGTGGGTCTCGCCGGTGCCTATGACGAAGTCGTCGGGCTCGGGCTGTTGGAGCATCCGCCACATCGCATCGACGTAGTCGCGCGCGTGCCCCCAATCACGCTTGGCCTCGAGGTTTCCCAGGTAGAGCTCGTGTTGCAGCCCGTGTTTGATCCGGCCCACCGCGCGCGTGATTTTGCGGGTCACGAAGGTCTCGCCGCGCCGCGGGCTCTCGTGATTGAAGAGGATGCCGTTGCACGCGAAGATGCCGTACCCCTCGCGGTAGTTCTGCGTAATGTAATAAGCGAACGCCTTCGCCGCGGCGTACGGGCTCCTCGGGTGGAAGGGCGTCGTCTCCCGCTGGGGGACTTCTGCGACTTTGCCGTAGAGCTCACTCGAGCTCGCTTGGTAATAGCGGCAGTGCACGCCGAGCTTCCGGATGGCTTCGAGGAGGCGCACCGCCCCGAGGCCGCTTATCTCCGCCGTGTATTCGGGGATGTCGAACGAGACGCGCACGTGGCTCTGCGCGCCGAGATTGTAGACCTCCTCCGGGCGAACCTCCGACAGGATGGACTGCAGGCTCGAAGCGTCGTTGAGATCCCCATAATGGAGGAACAGGCGCGCGGAACGCTCGTGCGGATCGACGTAGAGGTGATCGATACGTTCGGTATTGAACGTGCTCGCGCGACGGACGACCCCGTGAACCTCGTATCCCTTGTCGAGCAGGAGCTCTGCCAGGTAGGAGCCGTCCTGCCCGGTGATCCCGGTCACGAGGGCGCGTTTCATCCGCGGTCCGCGCCCGGTCGAGGCTCCCTACGGTTTCTCAACGTGTCCACGCGGTACTGCAACAGCTCTTTGCAAATGCGCAGCGAAACCTGAATCGGGAAGTTCGAGAGGAACGACTCGCCCGCGTGCCGCGCATCGAAGTCGGTGTCGACCTCCACGATGCGGCACTGGCGCACGCCGGCCGCGACGCCGATGAAGCTCTGGAAATAGCGATAGCCGTCTGCGTCCGCCAGGATCGCGTCCAGCACCTCCCGCTTGCAGAGAATGAAGCCGCTCTTGTTGTCGCGCAGATGCATCCCGAAGGTCGCATTCAAAAGGAAGTTGAGCCCCTTCGAAAACGCGATTCGATTCTTGTTCACCTTCGGGTGCCGCACGGCCTGCACGAGGTCGGGGCGTTCGCTTTCGTATGCGTCGTACAACCGCGGAATGTCCTCGGGCCGATTCTGCAAATCCGAATCGATCAGACAGACGAGGGGCGAACGCGAGCCCGCGAGGCCGGTGCGCCACCCGCCGACGATCCCCTTGTTCTTCTCGTGATGAAAGCCGCGAACGCGGTCGTGCTTCGCCTGCTCCTCCTGGATCTTCTGCCAGGTCGCGTCTCGGCTGCCGTCGTCGACGAGGATCAGCTCGGCGTCGATCGGCAGCGTCTCGAACATCGCGAGCATGCGCGCCACCAAGGGGTGGACGTTCATGTCCTCGTTGAAACACGGGGCGATGATCGTGAGGTCGCGCTGCGGAATGGCGCCGTCGTTCGGCGCGCGCGGATCGGAGTCTCTCGTTTGCATGAAGAATGGGCGAGGATGGGCGTAGGCGAAGCTTCTTCGTCGTGGCGTAACCGAGGGTTCTGGTCGCGGCAAGCTCGGGCAGGGTCGGCCTCGTTCGCGCGACGCCGGCCCCCGAACGCGGCCTCGTCGTTCTTGCAAGGCGGTCGGCGCTCGACTACTTCTTCCCCCCGAATAAATGCGGGCTTTGTGGACCCAAGCGTTTGCCGTGGCCCGCGCGAGCATGCGACGCCAGCTCGGGCGCGACGCGCTCATGGCCGTGCTCCACGTCGCGGTGTTGCTCGCACTCGTGACGCTGCTGCGCCCGCTGTTCTTCCGAGGCGTCTCCGAGGATCACTACCGAGCGCCGTCGATCTTGTGGTCGATGGTGAAGTCGGATTGGTCGGTCATCGCCCAAGCGGCGAAGCGGCATAGCCCCGCGTTCCCGGAGCTCCTCTCGTTCCTCGTGCCGACCGTCCTGTTCGCCCTGTCGAAGCGCAAGCTCCGCTGGGAAGATTGGGAGCACGGCAAAGCGCTGCGACTCTGGATCATGGCGGTCATCTTCATGCTCGCCTGGTCCGGCTCGACGTTTCCGTTCAACCACTATTTGAACCGCGGGCACTTCCTCGATCGAGGCACGCTCGTCGCGCTTGCCGCTCTGTCGTGGCGCTACCCGATCATGGTCCCGCTCGCCGTGCGCTGGGCGATCGTCATGATCAAGGAGTCGTACATCCCAATCCCCCAGGACGACTTCGACTTCCGCGCCCCCGCCGAGTTCGTCATCGTCTTCGGCATTTTCGTTTGGGCCTCGGCGTCGCGCTCCTTCAAGCCGATCCATTTCATGATCGTCGGGATCGGGTCCTTCGCCTCTTATTACTATTCGGCGGGCCTCGCGAAGTGGAACTTCGGTCCCCCTCACTCCTGGTTGCTCGAGAACCACGTCTCGAACATGTCGGTGGCGGCGTACGTCCGCGGGTGGATGACCTTCATCCCCGAAGAGACGTACATGAAGCTCATCGGCGTATCGCACAAGCTCGATACCGCACTGCAGGGCTTCACCCTGTTCGTCGAGCTCGGGTCTCTCGTCGCGTTCTTCTTGCACCCGCGCATCACCCGCTGGTGGTTCCTCGGCCTCTTCCTCCTGAACTTCGGCATCTTCATGATGACCGGGGTCTGCTTCTGGAAGTGGTTCTTCGTCAGCGTGAGCGGCTTCGTGTGGTGCGGACGCGTCGGCCGGCCCCTCGTGGAGAAGATGCACGAGCTCAAGCTGCCGCTCGTCCTCGGCATCGTGTCGATTTACTACTGCAACGAGCGGATCTGGTTTTATCCGCAGACGCACGTCGTTTGGTACGACAGCGCGATCATGGAGAACTACGAGATGTATGCCGTGGGGGAGAGCGGCAGGAAATATCTCATAGGCCCCAATTACTTCGGCCCGAGCGACATGCACTGGGCCCAGGGCAACCTCTGCTACGCGACCGAATCGCAGCGGGCGCTGACCGGTATTTACGGCAACACCGGCAACTACTCGACGATGAAGCGCCTCAACGAATTCGACAAGCCCGAGCAAGGCCTCGCGATGCAGCGGCGCGGACGCATCTGCCACGACGACAAGCGCCTGCGCAAATACGAAAACTTCGTGCAGACGGTGTTTGGGAACATCAATCGAAACGGCGGCAAGAAGCACAAGTGGCTGCGCTTGATCGGCCGGCCGACGCACATCTGGGTGTTCCCCCGCCACCCCGACACCGAGCTCTTCGCCGAGCAGGAGAAGGTCGTCGCCGTCGAGCTATGGCAGACGGTCGCCTACCACCACGGCGACAAGATCTACCGCACCGAGCCCGAGCTCGGCCACGTGACGAAGATCCCTCATTGAGGGCTCACAACCCCATCCGCAGCTTCCGAAAACCGAATGCGGTCATCTTGAGGAGCAGCCAGCCGTGGGAGAAGCGGCTGATCTTCGTATCGCCGTAGGTGCGGGCGCGGTAGCGGACGGGTAGGTCGACGATCTTCAAGTTGAGGCGCGCAGCGCCGAACAGGAGATCGAAGTCGCCGAACGGATCGAACTCGCCGAAGAAGGCGCGATTTTCGGCGATACGTTCGTAGTCGCGGCGATAGAGGACCTTCGTGCCGCAGAGGGAATCTTTGATGTGTTGCTCGAGCAGCCAGGCGAGCGCCGCGCCGAAGAACTTGTTCCCGAGCAGGTTCAAGAAGCGCATCGCCTGCCCCTCCATCGGGTAGACGAGCCTGACGCCGTTGATGAACTCCCCCTTCGACGTGACGAGCGCGTCGTAGAACTTCGGGAGATCTTCCGGAGGCACCGTGAGGTCGGAGTCGAGGATCATGAGCACGTCGTACTTCGCGGCGGCGAAGCCTTTGCGAACGGCGTCGCCTTTTCCTTTGCCGTCTCCCTGATCGACGAGCCTGAGCTGGAGTGGGCCCTTGTATTCGGCGATGACGGTTTGGATTTCCTCGCGCGTGCCGTCATTCGAGTTGCCGTCCACGAAGACGATCTCGGTCGCGGATCCCATGAGCGGCGTGCGCCGAACCGCTTCGCGGATGTTGCCGCGCTCGTTTTTGGTCGGGCAAATGATGCTCACGCTGGGCAGCGCCGCCGGCATGCGCTTCGGTAGCGGGCGCGCGACGAAATAATCGATGAGCGAGGCTTCGCGCAGCACGGGCACGTTCGAGAGCGCGCGATTGGCAATCTCGCTGACGACCGGCACGTGGAACGGGACCAGGACATTCGTGCCCTGACGCACGGGATCGAAATCGGCGAGGCGCAACAGATTCTCGATGTCGCCCATCGACAGCCAATTCTGGTCGGGCCACGGAGTCTTCATTCCGAGGCGCTCCGCGAGCTTCAACGCGGGCTCCCAAACGAAGTTGTAATACGTGACGATGAATCGGCCCTTCGGGGACAGTAGACCGTAAATTCGCTCGAACGCGCGCTGAATGTCGTCGAGGTGGCCAATCGCGTCGCTCAGGATGATGACGTCGAAAGGCCCTTCCGGGAGCGGGTCGCGCTCGACGTCGGCGACGAAAAACGTCTCCCCCGGGTGTCGCTGCTTCGCGAGCTCGATCATCCGAGGGGAGATGTCGATGCCGACGCGCTCCGGCACGGGCAATGAGGCGAGCAAATCTCCGAGGCCACACCCGACCTCGAGGACACGCCGGGCATCGACGACGAGGCTGCCGACGAGGCGCCTCACCTGCTCCGAATAGTAATGGTGCTTCGCGACGTGCTCTTCGCGCCACTCGGCGATGCGGTCGTACGCCTCGACGCGGTGGCGGCGGCGCTCGGCCTCACGCTGGTCGAACTCGCTCGCCGGGAGGCGCGACGCGGCCTGTTCCACGGGATGTCGAGGCACGTTAAGAGCCATTTGTCGCTGCGGACCCTATCACCTCCGCAAGGGCGGTTCTATGACGCCGGCGCCGTCCATGCCTCCGAGCACGCACCTAGCCCAAGCCTTCGAGGCCGCTGATCCGGACCACTTCGCGTGGCAAACCGAAGGCGCGTACATCGCGGAGCGTGAGCGCGAGCTCTGCAGAGCGGCCTTTCTGCCGCTCGGGTCGAGCGTGTTGGATCTCGGCTGTGGCGAGGGCGCCACCCTTCACCATCTCGGCGCCCCGGATGGCGCCGTCGGCGTGGATCTGTTCCCGTCGAAGATCGAATTCGCACGACAACGTCTACCCGGATGTCGCTTCGTGGTGGCATCGGTTTGCGAGCTGCCGTTCGAGTCGCAATCGTTCGATCACTTGGTCGTTCGTGATCTGATTCATCACCTCGACGAGCCGGAGCGGTTCATCGAAGAGTGCGCGCGTATGGTCATCCCGGGCGGTCGCATCGACATTCTCGAGCCTTGCCGTAACAATCCGCTCATCTTCCTCCACGCGATCACGAACCGCGCGGAGCGGGGCGAGCTGCGGTCGACGGCGCGCTTCCTCGAGGGCTTGGTGAAGCGGCGCTTCCGCGTGGTGTCGACGCAGCGACTCCAACCGCTGCCAATCCATCGTCTCGTGTTCCACCCGAAGCTCGGTCTACCCGCCCTCGCCCGCACGCCGATTGGAGCGCGTTCCGTAGAAATCGTCGAAAACCTCGCCCAATACCTCATGCCGCGGTCTGCTTGGGCGTACATCCACGTGCGGGCGGTCGCCCCGTCGAGCGACACGCGCTGAGGCACGACGCCTCGTGTCCTCTCGATTCGCGGGCAGCACGCATTCGCGGGCTGCGCCGAGATCCGCGGGTGCTAGTTTTTCCTTTGTGGATAGCTCGAAGCACCCTGGCACCCACCGCCACGAGCTCCACGCGCTGTCGAGCCTGACCCGATACCTCCCCGTATTCATCGGGGTCATTCTCGCGATTCCGTTTTCGGCGTCGGTGCTCAAAGACGAGCTTCAGACCGCTCGCCGCGCTTGGGAGACGGGCAGCGAGCTGCTCGGCCTGTACGGCGGATTCGGCGCGATCATCTTGCCGTTTCTCTTCCTCGTCACCGCGCGGTTGCGACGCGGCCGAACGCGCGCGATAGCTTCGGCGACGATTCAAGAGGACGAGCTCGTCATCGCGGTCAGCGGGGCGCGCACGCTGACGATTCCGCTGGATCGTATTCGTCGAGGCTTTTCGACTCCGCTCCCCGAAGGTCGCGTGCAGCTGAACGTGGAGCTGCAAGGTGGGCTCACCGAAGGCGATCGGGTCGTGCTCGAGCTGGATCGCGAGCAGGCGGAGCCGCTCGTCCGTCGACTCGTGGGCGTCGCGCCCCATTTCGTCCTCGGCCGCTCCAGCTTCGGCGTGGGATTCTCGGTATTCGCTGCGTCGATCGGAGTCGGCGTGTACGTCGCGAACCTGATCCTCGGCAGTGTCTTCGAAGCAGCGGCGAAGCTGACGGTCACCGCCGAAGAGATGAGCGCGTGGACGCTCGGGATGACGGTCATCGCCGCGGGCGCGGTGCACGCGGTCTTGAGCCTGGTGATGGCCCCGCGTGCCATCGTGGTCGGCGTCGACGGTCTCCGGCTCGAGACCCTCACCGGTCGCTCGTTCATCCCCTACGAACGTATCGAGCAGGTCTTCGCGATTGGCTGGGGCATCGTCATTCAACACGAGGGACTGACCAGCTTCGTCTTCGCCCCCGGCGCGGACCGCGAAACGCTCGGCTCCGTCGCGGTGCTCGCGAACGAGCGTATCGCTCGCTTCGACAGGAAAGAGGGGTCGGCGAACGGCGGACAACCGCAAACGGTGATTCGCTGGAAAGAGGCGCTGACCTCGAGGCTCGAAGGTTCGACCTATCGACAGGCGACGTTGTCGGAGAACGATCTCGCGGACTCGATTCGCGTGCCCGGGGTCCCGCGCGAGTACCGCATCGCCGCCGCAATGGCTCTATCGTCGCGTGGCAATCGGATCCGCATTCAGGAGGCCGCAGCGGCAACGGCGGACGAGCGCACGCGTGCGTTGCTCGAGCGCATCGCGGAGGAGGAGGCGAGCGAGGTCGCAAAAGCGATCACGGGACGCTGATATCCACGTGCCCGGCGGCGCCGTCGTACGACGCCTCTCCGCAAACTGCATTCGCCCAATCGTCGTTGACGGCAGAGCAGATTCGAAACGCCTTTACCTCCGGGACGGGGACGGAGCTGTTCGCCGTTGGGCAGCTGCCGGAGAAGCTGTATGCGAGGGACTTGCCCAGGGCGCCGACGCCGGCGCACGGCGCGACCCAGGTTCCGTCGGCCCGCTGGACGTCGAGCGAGTACCTGGTGCCCGTGACCTTCTCGTTCCAACCGAGCGTGACGCGGGAAGTGAACCCTCCCTCGATGGGGACGAAGACGTGATCGGAGACACCGTCATAAGGTTGCTCGGCCGATTGAGTCCACGTCCCGTCGTTCGAGTAGTAGACGCGGAATGCCGCAATATCCGATTTGTGCACGATGAGATCCGCGGCGCTGGGGCAGATGCCCGTGTATTCGTGCGACGTCGACGAACCCAAGATCCCCGTCGCGACACACGGGCCGACCGTCTGCCCATCACGAGTCACGACGTCGAGTGAATAGTCGTAGCCGTCGAGCTTGCTCCACGCGACGTCGGCCACGTTGAGCGTGCGGAGCGAGCCGTCCGGCGCAAAGGAGAGGCGCTGTTTCCACGTGCTGCGGCCTTGAAACTGCCCGCCGCCCCCGAACTCACCGACGTGGAAGAAATTGAAGTACTGCCCGCGCCGCTCGACGATCGAGTTGTGGCCACGGCTCTCTGTCAAGAAGCCAGCGCCCGTTCTCACCGCCTGCGAATGACGGCGGACGGTGCGGGCACGTGTGAGATCGGCGACGGAATCCGCCATGATGTACCGCATGGCGTATTGGCTGTCGTACCAGCCGGTGCTGAAGAACAAATAGTACTTGTCGCCGCGGTGAAGGACCTCGGGCGCCTCGTTGATGGCCTCTTCGTACGAGGCCAAATCGCCTCCGAACCGCGCGGGGCCGGCGTTGTGAACCACGGTGCCGGGGTCGCTCGACCGGAAGGAAGAGACGTTGTTCCCTCCCTGAAACCAAACGTAGAACAGCCATTGATCGGCTCCGTCGTCCACGAGCGCCGAGTCGATGCGAATGACCTGGCTGCATCCGTCGCCGGGACACCCGGACGCAATGCGACTACGAGGAAAGGTCGTGCCGTCGTTCACGAGCTCGGGCGGACCGAACGCAAAGGTCGTATCCGTGGCCGTCGTGTGGAAGGTCGTGACGTCCTGCCCGGACCCCGGCGGGCACGCAGCACCTTTGGACACGCGATGCGCCGAAAAATAGAGGTGATAGATGCCTTCGTGTTTCGAGAGATCGGGCGCCCAGAGATAACAATAGTCGAAGCTCGGATCGACGGCGCTCGGCGCGTAGTCGGCAGCGAGATCGAAGGCGCGCAGATCCGTCGACGAATAGATGGGCAGCGAATTGCCGGTCAGGGTGCCGCTGAGGAAGAACTGATCATCATTCTCCTTGTAGACGTCGGGATCGGCGAGCCCGGGCATCACGAGAGATCGTGAATAGAAGTCCGCGCTGGTCTCGTCGCAAACGACGCCCGTGAATCCTTCGTCGCACGCGCACGAAGCCCCAGCGTCCGAATCGGTGCAGACGCCGTGACCATTGCAGGTGTCGGGCTCGCACACGAGCGGCGCCCCACCACCGTGCCCATCCGAGCCGCCGACAATACCAGCACCCTGCCCGTCCGATCCGCCTGCGCCATGGCCTCCCGCGCCGCCTTCGGCGTCGGAGGTCGACGCGCCGTCGCACGCGGCGAGCACGAAGAAGAAGAGGCTCGAACCAAGGGCGGTGCGCATCGTGGCGGGATCCTCGCCTCAAACGCATCGCGAGGGCTATGCGTCGGAGGCGATCGCACGAGAAAAAGGGGGAAGGACGAATCCAAACGATCGTATAAAGCGCCACCGAAAAGGAGGCCAGCCATGCACAAGAACTGGAAGCTCATCGCTCCGCTCACGATCTGTCTCGCGGCTTTTGGATGCGGTGAGGGAGGTTCAGGCTCTGGATCCGCGGTCGCGTCGAGCTCGGGTGCGTCGTCGGCGAAACCTGCAGCGTCATCGAAACCGACATCCGCGCCGACGACGGCCGCTGCCAAGCCGACCAGCGTGCCGACGGCCAGCAGCTCCGAAGAGCTGGTCGAGACCGATTTGTCGCCCCGCGGTGACGAGTGGAAGGGCTTCACCATCAAGGCGCCCAAAGACGCAAAGGTGATGGACGACCTCGGCGATTGCCGCGTGGCCACGAAAGGCTTCGACGTCGTCCTCAGTCAGAAGAAGAACAAAGCCGACATCGCACAGAAGAAGAAGGCGCTCGAAGACCTCGCCAAACAGGTCAAGGGCAAGGTCACCTTCAAGAACGAGACGGCGGAGGGATTCGATTACACCTTCGAGCGCCCGAAGATGGACAAGCCCGACGAGATGTTCGCGAGCGACGACTTCTTCATGATCGTGAAGGTCGGCGGGAAAAACGTCGGATGTTTCCCCCACGATTCGGCCATGGGCGACGAGATCGAGAAGGCTCGGACAGCCTGCAAGACAGTCGCGAAGAAGTGACGCTCAGGCGAAAGACCAGCCCTCACCTCGGTACGTCTTGACGCGGTCGACGGCCCGCCCGTCCCTGAGCAGCACCACTTCGTTGAAACGCTCCATCAGCTCCCCCGCCTTGGCGTGACGGAAGAACACCGGGTCGCCGAGACGAAGCGCGTCTGCGGCATATCCCCGTAGCGGCGTTTGCACCTCGCCCGCGCCTTCCATCGGGAGGAGCTCGAGCCCAGAAGGTGCAAACGGCCGCGGGAGCTTGTCGGGCCCGGCCGCCCCTGAGGCCACATATCCGCCGCCCGCGCAGGTGACGACGCGAGGGCCGGGACGTCGCGTAACCTCGAGCGCGAAGAAACACGAGGGTTCGAGGCTCTTCACGAAGGCACTCTCGTACGCGTCGAACAAGAGAGGCTTGTAGAGACCAGAGCCGGCGGTGACCTCGGTGACGCCGGTGATCGGCGACGTGAGATCGAGCGAGCCCGTACCACCACCGTTCACGAATGCGAGCTCGAAGCCTCGCGACCGGAGCGCTTCGACGATCCGCGATCGGCGGGCCGCGAGCTCGCGCATCGACACGTGGCGCAGGACACGTTTTCCGAGACGCACGACCACTGAATCGTATGCGCTCGCGTCACCGAGACCGGCGACCTGCGCTTCGTATCCGAGGATGCCGTAGACGACGATTCCGGGGAGGCGACGCGCGCGCTCCGCGAGCCCGACGACGTCGTTGGAGGTGTGGAGCGGAGATCGCCGCACGCCGACATGAACGCGCCCATTGGCCATCTTGAGGCTCATGTCGACGCAGAGCACGACGTTCAGGGAGACCCCGGCGCCGGAAGCGACTTCCGAATAGCGGCGCAAACCTTCTTCGCTGTCGACCGCGACACTGACGGTCACGCCGCGCGCCGTCAGGTCGCACAATGCCCGAAGGTCGGCGGTCCCGAAAACGGGATAAGCAACGAACAAATCGTCGATTCCGCGATCCGCGAGCCGAGCGGCCTCGCCCGCGTGAAAACACATGAGACCGCGGGCTCCTCGGCGCCCGAGCACGCGCTCGATCAACGCGGGTACGCGGAGCGATTTCGTCGCGACGCGGAGCGGAAGTTGCCACGCAGCAAGGACCGAGAGATGGCGATCCAGATTGCGGTCGAACGCGTCCAGGTCGACCACCACCGCTGGCAATCGAACCTCCTCCGTCACGCGTCGGAGCTCGTCGTAACCGAGGGCCATCGCCCGAAACATCGCCGGTGACGGCGGCGCCTGCAACGCCGAAGGCGGGGGTCGCGATGCGCGCCGCGCCGTGGTCTCATGTTTGAAAGCCATGTCCCGATCGATGCTCGTCGTGCGCCGTTCGAAGAGGCTGCGCGCTGTGCTGCTGGTCCTCGGGGCCGTCTCGTCCGCATGCGGCGACGACGAGACGACCTGCGCCGACGCCTGCCCCGAGCCGACCACGATCGAGATGGACTTCTCGGGCGAGCACGGATTCTTCGGCTCGCCGTTCCCGAGCGATGCGCGCCGTGATGCCGAAGGCCGGCCCGATATTCGTGGTTTTCCGAATCCGCAATCGAACGTGCTCGTCGAGCGGGTGCTCGACGTCATTCGAAACGACGCCGACGGGTTCGGGGTGTCGTCGGGCATCTTTTTTCGTGCCGACGCGCCGCTCGACCCGTCGAGCCTTCCGACCCTCGAAGTAAGCGTCGAAGAGGGAGCTTCGGTGGCGCTCGTCGGCGTCGACCCGGACGCACTCGACTACCTCGTTCGGTATCCGGTCACGGTGGAGTTCACCGCCGATGCCGGGCCGTACGGCTCGCAGAATTTGCTCTCGATGGTTCCGCTTCAGGGGGTCCCGCTTCGACCGTCGAGCCGCTATGCGGCAGTCGTCACGCGTAAAGTACGGGACGAGCGCGGCGCGGCCCTCGAGCCGTCCGCGTCGATGCAGAGCATTTTGAACGGCGAACCTCCGGCGGGAATGAGCACCGACGTTCTCGACGCGCACGTCGCGGCGCTAGAGGCGGTCGGCGGCGCGGGGATCGCGAAAGAAGACGTCGTCGCGCTGGCCGTCTTTACGACCGGGGATCCGACGAGCGCGATGAGCCGCGCGGTCGAAACGGCCAAAGCGTCGAGCGTCCCTTCTCCGAACGAGGAATTCACGCTCACCGACGAGTTTCCGACGTTTTGCGTCTACGCGGCGACGATCGACATGCCCGTCTACCAAGGAGGCGAGCCGCCTTACCTCGAAGTCGGAGGCGGCTGGGTCTTCGACGAGAACGGCGAGGTCGTCGTTCAGCGACGAGAGACGGCTCGGTTCGTCGTCACCATACCGAAGACGACGATGCCCGAGGCCGGCTATCCCATGGTCGTGTTCTCACGCACCGGCGGCGGAGGAGATCGACCACTGGTCGATCGAGGCGTCCGCGCCGAGCCGGGTGGTGAAGCCGTCGAGCCCGGTACCGGGCCGGCGATCGAGCTGACGCGCGCAGGCTTCGCGGGCGCGAGCGTGGATGGACCCCACGGGGGCCTGCGAAACGTCAGCGGCTCGGACGAGCAATTCCTCGTCTTCAACTTCCAAAACCCGCTCGCGTTGCGAGACAACGTCCGGCAATCCGCGCTCGAGCTCGCGTTGATGCCGGAGATCCTGTCGACGATCGACATCG
Organism: Polyangiaceae bacterium; assembly: GCA_013361525.1. GTDB lineage: Bacteria > Myxococcota_A > Polyangia > Polyangiales > Polyangiaceae > Xiheicaenibacterium. Next base: position 44,556 of record JABFXY010000105.1, read on the forward strand.
ACGTTTCCACGTGTCCTGGTGCAGTGGCGCCTGGGTCGACCGCGCGATTCGATACCGAAACGATGGCAATCATGGGCCATTCGATGGGCGCCGCGATCGCGCCGCTGGCGCTCGTGCACGAGCCCCGGTATCGCGCGGCGATCCTGAGCGGCGCCGGCGGCAGTTTCCTCGCGAACATGATTCACAAACAGAAGCCGCTCGCCGTCAAACCGCTCGCCGAGCTGATCCTCGGGCTCACGAATACCGGTTTCCAGCTCTCGGAGTCGACGCCGTTTCTATCGTTGCTCCAATGGGCAGGTGAGCCTGCCGACAACCCGATTTACGGCCGACACGTCATTCGCGAGCCGCTGACGGGCGGCCCGCGCCATGTGCTCATGATGCAGGGCATCGTCGACCATTACATCATGCCGCCGATCGCCAATGCGACGAGCCTCTCGTTCGGGCTCGACCTCGCAGGCGACGCGCTCGACGAGACCAGCGCGGAGCTGGCCGAGCTATACCCCCTCGGCGCGCTCCTCCCATTCAGCGGCGGCAAGCGAATCGAGCTCCCGGCGACCGAAAATGCGTCGTCCGAAGACGGCGCATTGGTCACCGCCGTCGTGACGCAGACGATGGAAGACGGCATCGAGGACGGACACGAGGTCGCCTTTCAGACCCAGTCGCCCAAACACGCTTATACGTGTTTTCTTTCCAGCCTCGCCGCGGGCACGCCCAAGGTGCCGAGCGTGGGCAACGTCGGCGACCCCTGCGAGTAGGTCGAAGGCACGAGCCCTCTACTCGAAGGGCAAAGCCTCGTCAGAGGACGTCGTCGTTCTCGAAGTCGTCGCGCCGGATCGGCTGGGGGCGATGTTCGCCTCGGATCGGCAAGTCGCTCAGCCGAAGGCGCTTTTGATGGAGATACGTGAGGTACTCGCCGATGAAGCCCGTCGAGAAGAACTGCAAACCGAGGAGCATCAACATGGTGCCGAACAAGAGGAGCGGACGGTCGCCGATCTTGTGCCCCAAAAACCAGAGCGCGGTCAGATAGAGGTTTATGACGAGACCGACCGCGCCCATCGCGACGCCGATGGCGCCGAAGAAGTGCATCGGACGCCGCGAATACTTCGTCAAAAACGCGATGCTGAGCAGATCGAAAGATCCGCGGACGATCCGCTCGAGACCATAACGAGACGTGCCGTGCTTGCGCGCGTGATGGGTGACGGGCACCTCCGTGACCTTGAACCCCTCCCACGCGGCCAGCGCCGGGATGAAGCGAAAGAGGTCGGCGTAGATCGGCACGGTCGTGATGACGTCGCGGCTGAAGGCTTTGAAGCCGCAGTTCATGTCGTGGAGCTTCACGCCGGTGACCCATCGGACGGTCCCATTGAAGATGCGGGTGAGCACGAGGCGATTCGCCGGATCGTGACGCTTCACCTTCCAGCCGACGACGACGTCGAACCCTTCGTCCACCGCTTTGATGAACTTGGGCAGCTCCGCGGGATCGTCCTGGAGATCGGCGTCCATCATGAGGACGATGTCTCCGCGCGCGCGGCTGAAGCCCGCCGTCAGCGCCATCGCTTTGCCGAAGTTCTTTCGAAGGCGGACGCCGCGGACGCGCGGATTCGCCTCCGAGAGCGAGCCCATGACCTTCCACGAATCGTCCGATGATCCGTCGTCGACGAAGATGAGCTCGTACGTTTCGTTTCCGTCGAGCGCCGTGTGAATGCGGGCCGCGAGCTCGGGCAAGCTGTCGGATTCGTTCAGTGCCGGAACGACGATGGAAATCCTCGGTTTGACGAGGGCCGCGCCGGTCTGCACGGTGGCGAGCGGCGCATTCGAGGCCGAAAGATCGAGAAACACCGCCTCCGCGACGAGCGACGAAGCAGCGTCCGCCTTCGGCGGCTGCGGATCGGCCAACGGTTCGGCCAACGGTTCGGCCAATGGGTTGGCCGACGGGTCGGCCGACGGGGCGGAGTGCGGCACCTTTTCCACGCGCGACAAAGCTAGTCTCCGCGATGCGGCCGTACACATTCTTTTTTCAAAGAAGCCGGTATTCCACGTAAGGTAGCCGCGCGAGATTGCGTTTGTCGCTCGAGGAGGCTCCATGTTGCGCGTTGCTTTTGCGTCCGTTGCTTTGACTGCCGTTGGATCCCTTTGCCTGGCCGGATGTCCGAGCTCGAGCTCGACGTACGAGTGCCCGCCGGGCCAGTACTACGATTCCAACGCAGGCACGTGCATGGGTGGCGGTTACCAGCAGTGTCCGCCCGGCTCGACCATGGGCCCGCAAGGCTGCATGGCGCAGCAGCAATGCCCGGCGGGTCAGGTGTTCAACGGCCAGATGTGCGTGCAACAAGGCGGCGCGCCGCAGTGCCCCGCAGGCCAACAGTGGAATGGTCAACAGTGTGCTCCGGCAGCCGGAGGCCTCGGCGGAATGTTCGGTACCGCGCCGCAGTGCACCCCCGCTCAGCCGCTCGATCCAAACTCGACGGCGGCCGTTTCGCAGGGGCTTCCCGTTCTCGCTCAGCAGCAGGCCCCCGGCTCGAAGCCGGTCGGCTCGGCGCTCGCGGGCAACTTCCAGGCGGGCCAGTGCCTCGAGATGCAAGTCACGCTGAATCCCGGCAAGTGCTACACGGCCGTCGGAATCGGCGCGCAAGGCCAAGAGGTCGACGTGCATCTCGTCCCCGGCTTGCCCAGCCCGGTTCCGCTGCCGCCGCTCGCTCAAGACAACTCGACTGGCCCGATGGCGGTGCTCGGTGGGGGCGGCAACTGCTTCAAAAACCCGTCTCCGTTCCCCGGCCCGGCGAAGCTCGTCCTTCGCGTGGCGTCCGGTCAGGGCATGGCGGCGGCGCAGCTCTACGAGAAGTGAGCTGACGTTCCGACGGAGCCGCGCGACCCCTCCAGGCTCGTCGCGCGGCTCTGCGGTTGCCTCGGGGGAGGCGTCCGGCTAGCGTGCGCCCATGAGCGGCCATTCCAAATGGGCCACAATCAAGCATAAAAAGGGCGCGCTGGACGCAAAGCGCGGCAAACTGTTCACCAAGCTGATCAAGGAGCTCACCGTCGCGGCACGGATGGGCGGCGGTGATCCCGGCGGCAATCCACGTCTTCGCAAGGCCATCGCCGATGCGAAGGGCCAGTCGATGCCGAACGACACCATCGCGCGCGCCGTCAAACGCGGAACGGGCGAGCTCGAAGGCGCGGCCTACGAAGAGCTCCTCTACGAGGGTACGGGTCCGAGCGGCACGTTGTTCATCGCGGACGTGATGACGGACAACCGCAACCGCACGGTCGCCGAGATCCGCAAGATCTTCGAGAAGCACAACGGCGTGCTCGGCGGCGGCGGAACGGCCGCGTGGGCGTTCGATCGCAAGGGCCAGATCATGGTGCCGAAACCGAACGCCACCGAGGATCAGCTGATGGAGGTCGCGGTCGGTGCCGGCGCGGACGACTACAGCGACGCCGGGGAAGATTGGCAGATCTTGAGCGATCCGAGCGCGCTCGACGGCGTCATCAAGGCGCTCGAGGCCGCGAAGATCGCGACGAAGTCGTCGAATCTGGCCTGGCTTCCGAAGAACAAGCGCGAAGTCTCGGGGCGTGACGCCGAGCTCTGTCTCAGCCTCGCCGATGCCCTCGACGATCACGACGACGTGCAGAACGTCTTCGCCGACTTCGATGTGAGTGACGAGGAAATCGCGCGCATCGCCGGCGCCTGACCGCAAGCGGGTTAGCGGAGTACGCGACGGCGGCTAAGGTTGGTGCGCTATGGCTGCTGTTTCTCCCCCCCGGCCCCCCTCACTGCGTGAGGGGGGTGTTTCGTCGGACCCGGATGGAGGAGGCACGATCGTCGAGGTCGCGCACGCGAACGACCGCGCACCCGCCGCGGGGCCGAAGGCCGTGGTCAACGCGCTCGCGTATACGGCGCGCACGGCAGGTCTCGTTCGCGGAACGAGGGCGCTCCTCGGGGTGAACCAAGACCGCGGGTTCGACTGCCCCGGTTGCGCATGGCCCGATCCCGAGCCTCGCCGGCGCTCGCTGATGGAGTTCTGCGAGAACGGCGCTCGCGCCGTCGCGCACGAGGCCGACAAGCGACGCGTGGACCGCGCGTTCTTCGAACAATTCACCATCTCCGAGCTGAAGAAGCAGACGGATCACTTCCTCGAGCAACAAGGCCGGCTCACGGAGCCGTTCATCAAACGCGCAGGGAGCGACCGCTACGAGCCGATCTCCTACGACGAAGCCATCGCGCTCGTCGCGCGCGAGCTTCGCGGGTTGTCTTCGCCTGACCGCGCCGCGTTCTACACGTCGGGCCGCACGAGCAACGAAGCAGCCTTTCTCTACCAGCTGTTCGCGCGCACCTACGGGACGAACAACCTCCCCGATTGCAGCAACATGTGCCACGAGTCGAGCGGCAAGGGCCTCGGCTCGACGCTCGGGATCGGCAAAGGCACGGTCACGCTCGACGATTTCGACAAGGCCGATTGCATCTTCATCATCGGCCAGAACCCGGGCACGAACCACCCGCGGATGCTCGGCTCGCTCGCAGACGCGGCTCGCCGAGGCGCCAAGGTCGTCAGCATCAATCCGCTTCGCGAGCGCGGCCTCGAGTCCTTCGCGCACCCACAACACGTGGCCGGGATGCTCGGTCGCGGCGACGCGGTGAGCACGCACTACGTTCGCGTTCGCATCAACGGCGACGTCCCGCTCCTCAAGGGCGTGATGAAAGAGGTCCTCGCAGCCGAGCGAACGCGTGGAAATGTGCTCGATCGCGCGTTCATCTCCGAGCACACCGAGGGCTTCGACGCGCTCGTCGCGTCACTCGACGCCGTGGACTATCCCGAGCTCGAGCGAGCGAGCGGCATCGACCGCGCGACGATGCGCGAGCTCGCCGACATCTACGTCACGAGCCAACGCGTCATCGTCTGTTGGGCGATGGGTCTCACGCAGCACAAGAACGGCGTCGCGAACGTCCGCGAGATCGTGAACCTGCTCCTGCTCCGCGGAAACATCGGGCGGGAGGGCGCAGGCGCGTGCCCCGTGCGAGGACACAGCAACGTGCAAGGCGATCGAACGGTCGGCATCCACGAAGCGCCGAGCGAAGCTTTCCTCGCGAGGCTCGACGCCGCGGTCGGCATTCGCTCGCCGCGAAAACACGGCCACGACGTCGTCGGCACGATCGCCGCGATGGAACGCGGCGAGGTCGATGTGTTCTTCGCCATGGGCGGCAACTTCATCTCGGCGACACCCGATTCGCCGAGGACGGCCCGTGCGATGGGCCGGGTTCGACTCACCGCGCAGGTGTCGACGAAGCTGAATCGCAGCCACCTCGAGACCGGCGACGTCGCGCTCATTCTTCCCTGCCTCGGCCGCACCGAGCGCGACGTCCAGGGCAACGAGCCGCAGTTCGTCACGGTGGAGAACTCGATGGGCATCGTCCATCGGAGCGAAGGCCAGCTCACGCCGGCGTCCGAGCAGCTGCTCAGCGAACCCGTCATCGTCGCGAAGCTCGCGAGCGCAGTGCTGGGGACGCGCCGTCCGATCGACTGGTCTTGGATGGTCGGCGACTACGGGCGCATCCGCGATCTCGTCGAAAAAGCGATCGCGGGGTTCGACCGCTACAACGAGCGCGTGCGGCAGGAGGGCGGCTTCTCCCTACCCAATGGCCCGCGCGAGCGACGCTTCACGACGAAATCGTCGAAGGCGCACTTCACCGTTCAAGCGCTTCCGACCACCATGGCCGACGAGGGTCGTGGCGAGCTGACGCTGATGACGATCCGGAGCCACGACCAGTTCAATACGACGGTCTACGAGCTCCACGATCGGTACCGCGGCATCGAAGGCGAGCGCCGCGTCGTGTTCATGAACGAGCACGACCTTCGCGACCGAGGTCTCGACGCGAGCTCCATCGTCGACATAACGAGCCATTTTCAGGGCCAAAAACGCACGGTGACGGCCTTCCGGTGTGTGCCCTACGACATCCCGCGCGGGTGCGCCGCGGCCTACTTCCCGGAGACGAATCCGCTCGTGCCGCTCGAGCATCACGCCGACGAGAGCCACACTCCTGCGTCGAAATCGCTCGTCGTCACCGTCGCGCGCTCCGTGCAATGACGACGCGTGCGTCGGTCCTCGCATACAGCGGCGCATCGAGCCTGCGTCGAGACGACGCCCTGTCGGAGGAAGAGCCGCTCGAAATTCAGGTCGGCGGTGTACCCATCGCGGTCGTGATGCGGACGCCGGGCCACGACGCGGAGCTCGCCGTCGGGTTCCTCGTCACCGAACGCGTCGTGCACGAGGCACGTGACGTCGTGTCGGCACGCCATTGCTCCACGGTGCGCGACCCCGAATCCGAAGAGAACGTGATGCGCATCGTCCTCCGTGAGGGCATCGACCCTCCGCTCGAACAGCTGCGCAGAAACACGTACGCGAGCTCGAGCTGCGGCGTCTGCGGCAAGGCATCGATCGAGTCGGTCATGGCGACCGGCGGTCCAATCTCGCGCGGTGACGTCACGACGACCGCCGTCCTTTATGGGCTGCCCGACGAGCTCCGGCGAGCCCAGCGTGGATTCGACGCGACCGGAGGCCTGCACGCGGCGGGCCTCTTCGACACCGGGGGTAAAATGCTCCTCGTGCGCGAGGACGTCGGTCGCCACAACGCCGTGGACAAAGTCGTCGGGGCACACGTGCTCGCAAGCGGCTCGTTCGACGACACGATCCTTCTCGTCTCGGGGCGCATCAGCTTCGAGATCGTGCAAAAGGCCGCTGCCGCGCGCATCGCGCTCGTCGCGGGCATTTCGGCGCCGACGTCGCTCGCCGTCCGAGCGGCCGATGCCCTCGCGATCACGGTCGTAGGGTTTCTCCGGGGCGAGACGATGAACGTCTACACCCGCCCGGAGCGCGTGCTCGCCCCGCGTCGAGACGAATCGCCTTGAACCCAACGTTCAGGGTTTACGGTCAATCGCGCTTCGGCGCGGTGCTCCGGCTGGTCTCTTGAACTATGCTGTGCGGCGATGCACGACGCACACATCCACCGCTATTTCGAGGAGCACGGCGCGGGTCACCGCGACGCCGCTGCGACCCGGGAGAAGCGGACGTGGGCGGTGGTCGCGCTGACGGCGGTCATGATGGTCGCCGAGCTCGCGGTCGGAACATGGTCGGGCTCCCTCGCCCTCTTCGCTGACGGCGTGCACATGGCGACGCACGTGGGCGCGATCGGCCTGACGGCGATCGCGTATCGCCTCGCACGGCATTGGTCCAAGCACGAGGCGTTCACCTTCGGCACGGGCAAGGTCTACTCGCTGTCGGGTTACACGAGCGCGCTCGCATTGGCGCTCGCGGCGCTGTGGATGTGCGGTGAGGCCATCATGCGCCTCCTGTCCCCTTCCCCGATCCACTTCGAAGAAGCGCTACCGGTCGCGGTCATCGGCTTGGTCGTGAACCTCGCCTCGGCAAAGCTCCTCCACTTCACCGAGGGGCATGGCCATGACCATCACGGGCACGGCCATGGCCACGATCATGCGCACGGGCACGGCCACGATGATCACGAGCATGGCCATGCTCATCACGAGCACGAACACGAGCACGCGCACACGAAGAGCCCGGCGCAGGGGCAAACTCACGAGCCGCGTCATGCGCACAAACACGATCCCAACCTGCGCGCGGCGTACCTGCACGTCCTCGCCGATGCATTGACGAGCGTCCTCGCCATCGTCGCCATCTTCGCGGGTCGCTACTTCGGCATCACCGTGCTCGACCCCCTCATGGGTATCGTCGGCGCCGCCATCATCCTGCATTGGTCGTGGGGGCTCTGCCAAAGCGCAGCGCGCCAGCTGCTCGATGTCGCACCGTCCGTCGCGGACACACGCACCATTCGCGAGGATCTCGAGGCGATCGACGATGTGCGCGTGGCCGATCTGCACCTGTGGGAGCTCGGCCCGGGCGAGCGTGGCTGCATCGTGAAAATCGTGACGGCCTCACCCCGAAGCGCCGCGTACTACCGCGACGTCATCAAAGCCAAGGTCGCCATCTCGCATCTAACGGTCGAAGTGCATCATTGCGAGGAAGAGCATCCGTGAGCCGGTCCGACGGCGAAGACGAGCACGACCAACGGGCCATCATGAGCCGGCGAGCGTTGCTGATCTCCAGCGCGCTCACCGCGATGAGTTGTTCGTCGACACCACACACCGAACCGGTCGCGACCGACCAGCCCTCGGCGAAGCCGACGGGGTCGACGACAGCGAAGGCGAGCCCGCTTCCGGTACAGCGAAAGACCTTCGCCGAATTGATGAAGACCGCGCCGCCGCTCGGCGCGCCCCCCGACGCTCCGCCCGCGGATCGCACGCAGTTGGAGGAGCAAGCGACCCGCTTCGCGCCCATTTATGCGCGCCTCGAGCAAGTGTGGAACGAAGCTCCGTTCGGGTGTGCTCCCGAAAAGGCCGAGTGTCTCCCCGCCTGGGAGCGAACGATGAGCGTCCTCGCGGAGCTCACGCCGAGCGACGTCGAGACGCTTTGTGGCTGGGGCAATGCGACGAACACCTTCGTCACGCGCGAATATGGGCACGTGGGGTTCCTGAAAGCGGCTGTCGCCGAGCTTCAAGGCGAGCTTCTCGCCGTGTTGACCGCGGCCGGCCTCGCCGATCGATTCAAACCCAAAGAGCGAGTTCTGCTTCAGCCCTGTCTCTCGTGCGTGCCGCCCCCGCCACGACTGGAAACGTACATAACATTCGAAGAGGGCTCCTCGACGTTGTCGCAAGATCCGCTCTCGAAGCTCACCCAAGTGGCGGCGTTCTTCAAAGAGCCGGGACCGACGTTCGAGGTCCGCGGGCACACCGATCCGAAAGAGCCCGGCGACGCAAAGGCGCTCTCGACCGCGCGCGCTCGCGCCGTCCGCGAGGCGCTCGTCAAAGCCGGCGTATCTGCACATCGGCTGGAAGCACGTGCCATCGGGCCGATCCTCCCGGTCGCGACGAGCGCCACGGCCGAGGGTCGCGCGCTCAACCGTCGCGTCGACTTCGAGCTCCGCTCGGCCTAGCGGCTGTCCCAAGTTTCGGCGGCGTAGGACATAGTCCGTCCATAGGACATTGCTCGGCCTCGCCGCCGATCGAGGGCGGACGCACGCTCGGTCGATGAAAGGTCCCTATTGGAAGTCCGTCGCAGGCATCGTCGCCATGCCTGCGGCCGTCGTCGTATTCGTCGTCGCGTGGATCGTGCTCAAGCGCGGGAGGGGCGTATGACTCAGCGCTCGAGGACGTAGCGCTGTGTCGTGATGCCGTAGAAATCGATGTCGCGCTCGTAACGCATCCCGAGACGTCGACTCACGCCGATCGATGCGAGGTTGTCGTGATTGATGATCGCGATGACCCGTTTCGGCGCGTGCGTCTCGATCCCCCAAGCGAGCGCGGCTGCAGCGGCCTCCGATGCATAGCCGCGGCGCCAGTGCGCGCGAAACATGCTCCAGCCGAGCTCCAGGTCCACGGGACCATCGTCGAACGACGTCTCGCGAAAGAACGCCCCCACGTGGCCGGCGAGCTCCCCGCTCGAGGCGACGACCACCGACCACCAACCGCCACCCGTCAGCGGCCACATCCCGGTCCCCGCCGCGAATGCGCGCCACGCCATTCGCCGGTCCTGAGCGCCCGCCATGTGCTTCATCGCGTCCGCATCCGCCATGTGGTTGGCGTACGCGTCGAAGTCCTCCTTCAAGAACTCGCGGAGCAAGAGGCGCTCCGTGCGAAGACGAGGGATCTCGAAGGCAAACGATTCGCGCATGCGGTGCTTTCTAGATCAGCGCGCAACGCTCTGCCACAAGGGTGGCGCTGCGCCGCTGACGCGGCCGTCTCGCTGCGGTAGTTTCGTGATTCGTTGGAGGGGCAAGTCAAACGAATCGTCGACCGCTATCGACTCCTCTCGCTCGTCGGGTCGGGTGCCCACGGCGAGGTGTGGCGCGGTCTCGACGAGGCGACGAATTCCTTGGTCGCGGTCAAGCTCCTCTATCGAGATTGGCAGGGCGATCCGGCAAGGGTTCGACGTGAGGGTGCAACCCTGAGGCTCGCGCGAATGCCGGGCGTGGTTCGCCTGCTCGATGAGGGTCACCATCTCGAACAAGCATTCGTCGTGATGAATCTCGTGGAAGGCATGCCGTTCCCGGGCAGTTCGACACCGATGGCTTGGGAGGCGCTCGAGCCGATTGCCATCTCGCTACTGCACACCTTGGGTCGCATGCACGCGCTCGGCCTCGTCCACCGCGACATCAAGCCGAGCAACGTATTGGTCGCGGAGCAATCCGGCGCGACGACGATCGTCGACTTCGGAATTGCCCATCCTGTCGGTCGCCGCTGGGATGACATGCTCCAGGCCGACGGCTGGGCAGGCACACCTGCTTATCTCGCGCCGGAGCTGCTGCTCGGTGACGCTCCGACTGCGACGAGCGACCTCTATGCCGCGGCCGTCATGATTTACGAAGCGCTCGCCGGCGGGCCGGCATATGCGACCACCGACATCGGGCCGCTTCTTCGCGACAAGTTGAGCGGCCCTCCTGTTGGTCTATCCCATCTCGCGCGAGCGCCGGCACACATGCGTGGTGTGCTCGCGGCGCTCTTGGCTCCGTCGCCGGAGGAGCGGCCCGGCTCGGCGGAAGACGCAATCGAGCGAATGCAGGAGACCTCCGCGGAGCTGCACGCTCGCCGTCCCTCGATGAAGAGCGAATTGGATGCGTCGAAGCCGTATTCGGAAGACCGGCTTCGCGAGTTGTTCGCAGGCCCCGACCGTATCCTCCACCTTCGCGAGGACGCAGCCCGGCTTCTGTTCGCCCGCACGCGCGGAACCCCTCGCCTCGTCGAGGAGACGCTCGAGTCGTGGACCCGCGCCGGGCATATCCGACGGATCGGGCCGGCGTACACCGTCGATCGCGACGCGCTCGAGACGTTGGAGCTCGTAGAAACGCCCGCTCTATTGTCCGTGCGCAGGCGCGCAGCGCCGACACCTTCCGAGCTCGTCCTGACGTCTTTGCGACTCGCGAGCCGAGTCGTTCGCGCGGGGCAGCATGGGCTCGCGTCACGCGTGTATGAAGAGGCCGCTCACACCTTGCGAGAGGTCGACGCTCCGGCGCTGGCGGCGCGGCTCTTCGGCAGGTGGATCGAGTTTGCTTGCACGGAGCTGGTGCCTGCTGCCGTCGATCGGCTTCTCTACGAGATCGTGCGGACGAAGGCACGGAGCGAGCAGCTGTCGCAGCTCGCTCGGCTCGCACAGGCGGCGCTCGACATCACGTTGGACCCTCCGCGTGCGCGCCGGCAGTTGGAGGCGATGGACATCTTCGGGCAACGCGCGATCGAGCGCACGCGCGCGGCGCTACGAATGGTCGCATCCCGGACCTCGTCGATTGCCGAGCAGAAGTCGGTACTGCTCGATATCGAGCGGTGGGCGAGCGAAAACGACGACGAGGCGACCCGAGGCCGCGTCCATGGATGGCACGGGCGAATCCACTATTGCGACAATGCGTTCGAGCTCGCGGCACGAGAGCACGAGCGGGCCGCTCTGCTCCTGCCGCTGCCTCTCGACAAGACCGCTGCGCAGCTGAACGCCGCCTCCGCCTATGTCGAGGCATTTCGATCGGACCTCGGCCTGACCCTCGCGAATACGGCGCTCGCGTCGCTACGCGCCTATCGCCATCCGCTCCTCGAAGCCCGAGCAGAATGGATTCGTCGAATGGCCGCGTATCGGCTCGAAATGGATCTCGCCCCGGATCCGGAGCTCCTCGAGGCGGCCGACCGGCTCGCGATGCCATCGCAGGAGGCGAACATCGTATTGCTCGAGGCCGTCGTTCATTTCCGAGCAGGCCGCGTCACCGACGCAGCTCGTCTCGCGCGCCGGGCAGAGTCGATTTGGAACATGCTCCGTTCGTTGCCCGACGCCGCGCTCCTCGCGCGGGCGATCGCGTACGCGAGCGGCGATCAGGTCGACGGCGCCGAGGGCCTGCTCGAGCGCGCCCGCGGTTCGAGCATCGCCGGGATCGGCCTCCAAGTCGTCGGCCTCTTGGCGAAGACTGGAGCCTTGTCCCGCGCCGACCGCGAAGAGGCCATCGCACGGTTTTACGAGCAGATCCCAAAGGATCATCGCAAACACCGAATGGATGTCCTCTCCGCGGACGAAGCGTTGGGCTACCTCAAGGGCGCCGAGCTTTGACGAGCTTCGCGAACTCGTCTTCGTTCATCGCGCCTCGGCCTTGTTCGTGGGGGTCGTAGAGCTTGTTCGTCGACTTGTCGTGTAGAGCTACCCAACCAGCTTGCTGATCGAACAGGTCCGCCAGCTCCGCCGCCGTCATGCCGGTCGGTACGGTAGCGCTCTGACGGCCGCCGTATTGGGAATACCAGGTTGCAACCACCCCGGCTGCGCGAGCGACCGCCATCGATGTCCCGCTCGCGGCGCCTCGCTTTCCGTTTCGCAACAGGACCTCATGGGAGCCGAAGAACTGCAGGAAGTCGGGTTTGGCAGGTTGGGCTCCCGCGGTGCCGCGTGCCGATTGCTCGTGGACGAGATCGGTGGGGTCGGCGCGCTTGAATCCGACCGGCGTAAGGTCCTCACCATCGCGAAATCCGCCGACTGCGACGATAGCGGGAACCTTCGCCGGGCCACTGAGGGTCCCCTCCTTTGGTCCGTCGTTTCCCGCGGCCGCGAGCATGACGATGCCCTGATCGCGCGCCTTTTGGACTAGGGCTTCGAACCCGTCTTCTTCACCGGGCTCTTTTGGTTGAATCTCCCAAGCCGTGACGAGGACACAGCCATTGGCGGTGGTCATGAAGTGCTCAATGGCCTTCATCATGGCCCAGACCGACGGGGTCTGATAGGCGAGCACCCTCGCGTTCGGTGCAGGCGAAGCGATGGGCACTCCGCCGGCCGCGACGCTCGCGACTGCGGACCCCTCCGGGCCGCTCACTTGGTGAGCACCAATCACCATTGCGTCGTTCTCGAGGACGTACCGCTCCAGCCGGCCGCCGAAGGTCGGATGATCGATCACGCCGTCTGCATCGAGGACACCAATCGCCACGCCGCTCGACCGTAACGAACGCGGCCCCGCACGTAGGCGCCACCGTCGAATCGGCTGCTGACGGTGGTAGGTCGTACGAGGAGGAATGAGCTTCCGATCCGCCGCGACGACGTGGCCGTCGCCGAGCAACATTCGACGGTAGTCGCGCGCGCGCCCGACATCAGGCGTGTCGATGCGGACCAGGTATGCGTTCACGGCTGGGATGTGCCCAGCGATCTCGATGTTGAACCCGGCCCGGCCCGCCGAAGGAGCGAGCTGAGCCTTGAGTTTGTCCGCCGACAACGCTGCGCAAACAATAAGGCTCTGGCTCATGGCAGTCAGATGGTGACGTTGTTGAAATCGTTCGTGTACGCGCAGGCGCAAACGACGAGCGTACAGTTGTCGTTCCAGAACTGTCCGTTCATGATGGTCGCAAATTGTTGCCCGTTCCGAATCACGTCGAGCGTCTTCCCCTGGCCGAGTGCATACCCGGGCCCGAGATACCAGTGCTCGGTAATATGGTTACGATCGTCGCTCCCGGCCAAAACATAGCCGGCAACGATATCGCCGGTCCGGAGTTGTGTGAGCCCCCAGTCCGTCTGCGACGCCTTGGGCCACTTGAGATCATCTAGAAACTTCGCCGTCGGCATCGGATCCGGAAGCTTGGGAATTCCGCTTTTCTGCATGCAGTTGACGGCAGCGTACCGAGCAGTCGTCGGGTTGTTCTTGAGCTCGACCTTCGCCTTGTCGCGAAATTTCTCGATGGTGGTCATTCCCGTCCAACCGTTGTCGGTTGTTTTCCGAAGCATGTGCTCCCGATGCGGCGGCCACTCGGACTGCTCACCATTGACGAAGTACCAACGCTGCTCTTGATAACCATCCAAACCGCCCGCAACGGCCAGACCAAAGCCGGTAGGCTTGCCCAGCGCCACGTCGACGAGCTCGTGAACCACCCCAACAGGCATAATGTCAGAAGCCATATTTACCTCCCTCTTCATTGCAAACTCTCCTCCACCCTCTCGAGCCCCTCGATGACCGCCTCCGCCGATTGCGGCCTCTTCGCCGGATCGCGCGTGAGCAATCCGCGGATCCAGTCGAGCAGCTCGTGTGAGACGTCGATCGGCGGGACAAGACCGCCGGCAACGTTGCGTGCCATCTGAACACGCGTCGTTCCTTCGAAGGGTCGTTTGGCTGAAAGCATTTCGTAGGCCACCACGCCGAGCGCCCACCAATCCGTCGGGGGGCCGATCGCCTCGCCGAAGAGCTGCTCCGGCGCGGCGTAGGCGAGCGACCCGACGAACGTCCCGGCTGCTGTTTGTGACGACCCATCCGGAATCAGCGATTTCGCGAGGCCGAAGTCGAGGAGCCGCAGATCCGTCGGCGGCGCGCCGGTCGGATCGAGCACCATGACGTTTTCTGGTTTCACGTCTCGGTGCACCCATCCTGCGGAATGAAGTCCACCGAGCCCCTGAGCGAGGCAACGAAGAATGCTGATCGCAACGAATGGCTCGAACGCGCCGCGCTGCTCAATCAATTGCCGAAGCGACTGTCCTTCGTAGTATTCGAGCACCAGGGTCGGCAGCCCCTCGGTCTCGAGGACGTCGAGGACGCGCCCGATGTTGGGGTGTGTCACGTGCCTGAGCGTGCGTGCTTCCTGGACGAAGCGCAGCCGCGCGTCCGCGCTTCGTACGAGGTGCGGGTGAAGGAGCTTGATGGCCGCGACGTGGCCATCGAACCGACGGACACCTCGAAAGACGCGCCCGAGCGTCCCGCTGCCGAGCAGCTGGACGAGCTCGTAATCACCCGCCGTCGTCGCTTGAGCCGAGCCCGCCCAGCCGCCACCCGACGTCGGCTCGGTGTCCGATGCAGCGGCCTCGACGACGGTGGCGCCGCACACGACGCAACGCGGATTGAATGCGGAATTACGCTTTCCACATGCACAAACGACGAACATGCACCCCCGCCGGGTTATCGGATATCCGAACTCCAACTCACCTGGCAAGCGCCGTTCCCAACCTGACTTTGCGGTCAGGGGGGAAAACCGGTGCCGCCACGCAGCGGCCTGTCGCAAGGCAGCGGCGGCGCGCTCAGCCGCGAATGCGAGCCATCATGCGCTGCAAATGGCTCCGGTGAATCCCGGATTGGGTCGCGGCCTTGGATACGTTCCCCCCGTGCAAAGCAAGCAGCCCCTCGACGAACTCTTTTTCGACGCGATGGGCAAGCGCGCTCATCACGTCTTCGAGCTCTTGCTTGTCGAACCGGTCGAAGCCGAACGCGGGCGCTGACGCGCCACTCGAGGGCGGCGGGCCGTCGGCGCGGGAAGGCTCGACGCCGCTCGTCAGCTCCTCCGGCAGGGCATCGACGCCGATTTCGTCGGATGCCGCGAGCAGACATGCTCGCTCGATCACGTTCTCCAGCTCTCGGACGTTGCCGGGCCAAGTGTATCGGTCGAGCCGCCGCATGACCGAAGCGGACAATCGCGCCCCCGGCGTCCGCGCGTGGGCGGCGAGGAAGCGCGTGGCGAGCAAAGCGATATCTCCCCTGCGCTCGCGGAGCGGTGGCAAGCGCAGCTCGACGACCCGCAATCGATAATAGAGATCCTGTCTGAAAAGACCTTGTTGCACGCGCTCCGCGAGGTTTTGGTGGGTCGCGGCGACGAAGCGGACATCGACCCGCTCGACCTTGTCGGTGCCGAGTCGCTGGAGCTCGCCGAATTGAATCGCGCGCAGGAGCTTTGCCTGCGTCTCGAGGGGGATCTCCGCGATCTCGTCGAGAAATAGCGTGCCGCCGCTCGCGCTCGCGAGGCGCCCCGCGCGTTCTCGATCGGCGCCGGTGTATGCGCCTCGCACATGTCCGAAGAGCTCGCTCTCCAACATTGCGCTCGGCAAGGCCGCGCAATGGAGCGCAACGAACGGTCCCCTGCGCCTATCCGAATTGACGTGGAGCGCTTTGGCGATCAGCTCCTTACCCGTCCCGCTCTCCCCCGTAACGAGGACCGACGCCTTCGCGCCCGCGACCTGTGCGACGGTCGCGAGCAACTTCAGCATCGCGGCGTCGCGGGTCACGATCGCCGAAAAGTCGTGGCGGGCGAACAAGTCCTTTTCGAGGGAGCTCGTCCGTCGCGCGAGCACGGAGCGCTGCACGGCGCTGTGCAGACACAGACCCGCAAGCTCGGCCACATCGGTGACCAGCCGAACAGCCTCGCTCGAAAACCCGCCTGCATGCGGGTGTTCGAGGTAGAGCGCGCCATAGCGCTCGTCCCCGGAGCTGAGGGGCACGACGAGGACGGCTCGCCCCGCCGCGGCGGCGAGGCTCTCGAGGCCCGAGAGCTCCGGGTCGTCGGCCGGGTTCAGTGAATGGAAGACACGGTTGTCCGCGAGTGCGATGCGCACCAAGCTGCGGCTGAAACGGGCGGCCTCGTCGTTCCCGACGGCGTCGAAACGTACGGCGAACGTCGGCTTGAATTGGTCTCCTTCGCGGCTGACGACAAAACCGCGATCCGCCCCGGTCAGATCGAGCATGCGACGCAGCAAGGCTTCGGCTGTGAGGGTTTCATCCTCCTGCGACAAAAGCAGCTTGGCGATCTCGATCCTCGGCTCACTCACAGTATTCGCGGTCGAGGCTACATCCACGGAGGGAGTTCCGCGAGGGGCACGACGCTATCGTGAAATCACGGGCGAACCCGCCGTCGCTCCCCCCGGAGAAAAGCTCGATTCGTCGACGCGTTGCAGACGCGGAGTGGTCTACAGCTCCGCGGCCGTCAGCGCGCGCGGCCCCGGCGTCACGTTCACCACCGAGCGATTGCCGTCGGCGTCGCGGATCATCATACGGATTTCCACGACCCCTCCTTGCCAGGCGGCCACCCCGACGTGGAGACGGAAATGCCCGACGGTCGGGTCATCCGAGAGCCAGTGATTGAAGTAGATGTTGCCGAACTGCGGTGGATTCGTGTGCACGATGACGTGCTCGCGAACCGTCCCGTTGGGGAGGTTCCAGTAGATGTCGTCCTCGAGGCGAAGACCGAAAAGGCCACCGCCGTAGGAGCGCTTCCACGGGTCACCCGCTTGTTCGTAGGGTTCGCCCACGCCGCGCGTTCCGGCGATGCCGGCACCGCGGCCGCCCGGAACCGTCGTCGGAATGAACACGCCCGGAGCGAACCAGCTCATCGAGATGTACACGCCGTTACCGCGGTCGAGGTTGCGGAGGCCCTGCAGCGCGGCCGCGATGAATGCGGCGGCCGCCATCACGAACGGTGCCGCCGGCCCGGTGACGGGCCCAATCGCGCCCGCGATTGCGTTAATCGGCTCTGCGGCACCCAGGAAGTCACGCAGTCCCTGGCTGCTGCATTCGATGTGGAATCCCCACCAGAAGGCGCGCACGATCGGCGCCCCCGTCGCGGCTCGCGTGCTCCGCGACACGTCCGAAGCGCCCCCATCGGCCCAGCGAATCACGTTTTGGCCGACGTACGAGTCGGTGTCGGGCGTCACGTTGCCATGACCGTTGGAGCTCGACGCGGGCGGCGGGCTCCAACCCGGAAGGCGCTTCTGGAGCGCCGCTCGAACCTCTGCCCAGTTTCCCTCGTTGGTCGTTTGCGTATTCATGCCTTCGTATCCTTTCGTCGAACATCCATTTGCAGCTGCTTCTTCACGCAAGACGGTAAAAGGCCGCTCGCGCTCGAACTCGGTCACGTCTTCCCCGAACAGCAGGTAATTGGGGCTTTGGGTGGGCGGCATCACGGCACGGACGGCCTGCCCGAATGCCCTGTGGTTTCCCTGGAATGCGCCCGATGCCCAGACCGATTTCACTTTGCTGGTGAAAAGGCCGTTTCCGTCGCCGTCCGCCGACAGCTGGTCGTCCTGACAACCCGATAGCTGGATGACGGCCGCACGCACGGCATCTTTCGGATTGCCCGTGATGCTGCGTGCCCGCGCCTGGTAGACGGCATGTTGAGCCCAGACTCGTTTTCCGAAGTCGGGCTCCTCCGGCGTTCGGAATCGCAACGTCGTCGACTCGTATTCCCGCGCCAGGGGTCCTGTCCGTACGAGCTGTTCGTAGAGCGCCTTCCGCGCGACCGTCCCGCTGTGACAGCTGTCGGACAGCACGAAGATGCGGACGCCTCGCTCGAAGCGCGCGAGTTTTTCGTAGATCTCGTCGTCGAGGAGCATTCGGTCGAACAAGACCCACGTCTCGTCGAGCGAATCGGCCTCGTCGCCGGATTCGTCGGGGACCTGCGCGCCGTGCCCGGCATACGTGAGAAGGAACGTATCGCGCGCCTTCAGGCTGCGCGCCGCGGTTTCCAGCGCCTCGAGGACACACGACGCGGTGGCTTCGCGGTCGAGCAGCACGGTGGCGTCGTATCCGGCGCCGCGCGCGAGCGCGGCCATGTCGCGCGCGTCGTTGTGGCACCCACTGAGCGGCAGCGGACTGCCGTAGTGGGCCGGGTCGACTGCATTGAGGCCTATGTGAAGCGAACGTGCCTGGGCCATCCGAGTCTCCTTTTGAGCGCCCCGCCTCGCCGAACGCGGCGGTGGTTGTGGCGGGGCGGACATGGCAATGGCCATGCCGAGTCGGGCCATCAGCCCGACGCCTCGGAGATGCGCAAAATGGCCTCGCACGGGTGCCGCCGCTCGGCGGCACGCCTTCGTGCAGCGGCAATTACAGGGATATTACCGCGGTGACGGGTATTGCCTGTCGATGAAGCACAGGCCTTCGCCGCCGTTCATGTGTCCCTGCGTGCTTTGCACATAACGGACGTAATCGAGGTAATCGCGGAATCCATCCGATGGATCCTGCGCCGGGCCGACCGGGATCGAGCCGACGTCGAATGCGCGGTCCGTCCCCGCAGGGAGCGGCGAGCCATCGCAGCTCCTCCACGGCAGGTTCGCTCCCGATACGTCCTCGAACCCGGTCGGATCCACGCCGGCGAGGGCCTCCGTCGTGAGCACGGCGTCGTCTGCGGCGCCGACGAGGCGCGCTGCGAATTGATCGAAGTAGATGGGCGGCTCGTGCTGCACGGCGGAGTAGAACGGGTGCTCGATGTGCACGGTGATCTGCGCGACCGAGGCCTGATTGGTGAGGATCGAAATACCGCGTTGGAACTCCTCGTCGGGCAGAGGATCTCCATCGTTGTTTTCGTTTTGGCAATTGCGGTAATGGACGGGCGTGTCGAACCCGAGCTTGAACCGCACCGTCTTCGGGACGGCCTCGAAATCGTAGGCCGGGTCGGCGCTCTCACACGTCGAGCCGCCTTGGAAGGTCGCCGTGCCGACGTAATAAACCGAATACCCACCAGCTACCGCCTCGTCGTACGCAGCGAGCGCGTCGGGATCGTCGGCGAACCCGATGGGCGCCGCATCGGCGGAGGCGGGTACGAAGCTGAAGCTGAATGCGTAACGTCGATCCGAATCGAAGGACGCTCCGTCGTTCAGATTCCGGTCTTCGATGACGCCGAGTAGATGAGCCGTCCCTTCACCGCCGACACCGGGACGATCTCCGTCACGGGCGACATCGACGGCCCACGGGCCGACAAGCTCTGCGACGTCGGCCCCCGTCTGCGATTGATCGCTCGGGCTGACGTCGGGATTGTCCGATAGCCACGCGCGGCCCACGGTGACGAAGACGTGGTCGAACGTGATTGCCCATCCGTCGACGAACGTCACCTCGCTGCCCGTCGGGAAGTCGAACCCGTCCGTCGCGAGCTCCTCACCGGAGATCTGAACCTCGACGGTGCCGCTTTCCGCCGGACCCCCGCCACCGGCGCCCCCGGTGCCGTCATCGCCGCAGCCGGCGCCGAACCCGAGCGCGACGCTTCCGCCGAAGACGAGCATCGCACTGAAACAAGAGACGCTCCGCAAGCTCGCTGTCATGCGAGCTTCTTCTCACATCGGATTGTCAGATGCAACAGAGTTACATCTTCAGCTCTTCTTCGACTTCCTCGGCTTCACGAGGACCGTCTGCCCCTCTCGTGCGGCAAACGACGTCGGCATGAGCTCCTTCGCGGCACGCTCCACCTTTCGCATGAAGCGATCGTCGTGATCGGGATCGTGGTGGAAGATGGCGAGCCGCCGGACATTCGCGCGTTTGCAGAGGCGTACGGCCTCCTGCCATGTCGAGTGCCCCCACCCGACCTTCGCGTTGAACTCGTCATCGGAATACGTGCAGTCATAAATGAGGAGATCGGCGCCTTCGACGAGACCGAGGATGTTTTGATCGGGCTTGTCCGGGATGTGCTCCGTATCGGTGACGTAACAGACGGACGCGCCGCCGTGCTCGATCCGATAGCCGGTCGCGCCGTTCGGGTGATTCAACGGGGCGGTCTGCACGACGACGTCGGGGAACAGGTTGAACCGATCGCCGGCCTGGAAGTCCTCGAACGCGAGGTTGCCGCGCATGATCTCCAGAGGAACGGGGAAGTTCGGCTCGGCCATTTGACCTGCCAGCACGGTGCGAATGCCGCCGACGCTCGCCGGGAGGTGTCCTGCGAGGATGCGAAAGGAGTGTTTGGGATCGAACGCCGGCGTAAAGAACGGAAAGCCTTGGATGTGGTCCCAATGCGTGTGGGAGAGAAGCAGCGTCCCATTTCGCAGGTCGCGCTTCATGAAGCTCGCGCCGAGGGTTCGAATCCCCGTTCCAGCGTCGAAGATGACGTGCCGGCCCCCGAGCTCGAGCTCGACGCAGGACGTGTTTCCGCCGTAACGCAGGTGGGTCTTCGCTGGACAGGCGATGCTCCCACGAACACCCCAAAAAGAGATCCGCATGGTCAGGGTGGGCCCGCGAGGGGCCCCGGTCGACAAGATTACCCGACCGCGGTCACGCGTGTGGACTTCCCTGCGAGCCCGCCGAATCGGGGGGGAAGTGCGCCACCGGCGGCTACTCGTCCCAGCGGACGTCGTACACGCCGCTGTTCGCTCGAAGGCCGTTGAAGAGGTTTCGACTCGGCTGATCGAGCGAGTCGTCCCGGAACCGGTAGAGCGGAGGGTCGTCGTCGACGAGCTCCAGCTCGTCGAACTCCACGTTCGAGAACCATCCCGCGGGATCGATCCGAACGACGAGCGAGCCACCGTCGGTCGGCTTCAGGTCGACCGCGATCGGCGTGACGATGCGCTGCTTGCAGATCGGGTTCACGCCGGGCTGTGACGGATCGGTCGAGGGTATGACGCGGCTTTCGCTGATGGTGATCGTCGCATCGAACGGAAACGTTTCGCCGTCCTTGGTCGCCTCGCCCTCGACCGACGCGACGACGGTCGGATCGGTCTCGGCGTCGATGTCCCCGCCGGAGAGCCAGATCTCCGCGGTCTTCGCGCGATCGGTCGTCGCGAAGCCCTGGACGGGGAAGGGCTGTAGCGTCGGCTCGAGCACGTCGACGTCGAACCCACCGGGAACCTCGGCGACGTATTGCCCCGCGAGGTAACAGCTCGTGTCGGCGCCGACCGAGGTCTGCACGCTTTTGTTCAAGTAGACGGCGCCGACATGCAACACCGCGCGGCGAAGCGTGACCGTGTAGCCGCGCGGCGATTCGAAGACGTAGGCCTCGCCGCCCGACGCAGCTTCAGGGCCGGCCGCGAATGCATCGAATTCGATCAGCTCGCCGCCCGTCGATGCGTTGCAGCTCGCTGCGACGACCGCCACCGCGAGCAACATGCCATTATCGAGGCTGCGCTTCATCGCTCTCCTCCGAGGGTGCCGCTGATGGATCCGAAGATCCCGATCGGTTGTCCCGCTGCGAAATGGCGCGCAGGCACGAGCGTCGCGGGCGTATTCGGATCGAAGTCCGAGACGTAGTTGAACTCTGCCTGCCGGTACTCGAGGTTCGCGAGGTTCGTGCCCGCGATCTCCAGCTCGAGGAACCGCCACCCGAGACTCGCTGCCGCGTCCAGCAGGAAGATGGTGTCGCTTCGCTGACCATAGGGCAGCGCTCGAGCGCCGACGAAGCTCGCGCCGATGCCGAGCTTGCCGGTGACGGGAGAGCCTGCGAGCGGGAAGAGATCGTGGAACAGCGCGCCGTCGTGGCGTACGACGACATCGGGCACGTACGGGACGAGCAAGCCGGTGTCGTCGAAGCGCGATTGCACGAGCGTGACGCTCGCGCTCACGTCGAAGAAGTCGCCTTTCGAGCGAGCGGAGCCGGACCATCCCGTTCGCGTCGTGCCCTCGGCGAGCGTCGCGCGACCCTCGGTCTCGCTGAAGATCTGATCGCGATCGACGTGCGTGACGAAGAAGACCGATTGAACCGCGAGGCTCGCGACGTCGAAGCTGCGCGCGAACGAGACCCCGGCTTCGCCCGAGTCGATGGAAGCAAACGGCGTCGTGGCGCTCTGCGTGACGTAGCTCGGGTCGACGGACCGCACACCCTGACCATAGGCAAGCGAGAACGAAAAACCTCCGAAGGGCCCGAGTTGCGCGGAGACACGCGGGAGCGGCTTGATCGTCGCGGTGGTCGAGTGTTGGTTCGGCTCGCGGTGCTCTCCGAACCGCTGCTGCGACAAGCAGCTCGCATCGCCCGGCGGATCGTCGGGCGTCGGCGCCGAGACGTCTTTCACGGCGCAGTTGTCCTCGACGTCGAACGCAAAAAGATCGGCGCGCAAACCACCGCGCACTATCAGCCACGGGGCGAAGCGAATCGTGGCATCGGCGTACAGGCCGAGATCCGCGAGCTTCGAATCGAGATCGGCTTCGGTCAGGTACGGATCGTGGGTTTGTGCGCCGACACGCTGCTGGAGCGCGGACACCATATCGCCGCGCGCGAACATTCCGAGCTCGACCTCGTGTTTCATACCGAGAAGCTCGAAGCCGTGCCGCCCATAGCCGCGAAGCCCGAACGTCCCGGCGGTCGTCGACAGATCGATGAGATCACCTCGTTGGCCGTGGGGCTGCTGTCGCGCGAGCTGCTCGTCGAGGAGGAAGCCGGTGAAGTTCTCCCTGAGCGAGGAAGAGCGATAAATGCCGAAGGCCTGAACGCCATAAAACGTCTCGCCGCTCTTCGCCTCGATATCCGCAGAGACGTGAAAGCGCGCCGACGAGCCGCCTTGATTCGGGTCCGACGTGCCGAAAAAGTCGACCTTCTTCGATTCGACGTCGTCGACACGCAAGAGGCCCGCGCTTTCGTATTGGGTCGCGTATGCGCTCGTGGAGAGACGAAAGCTCGCATCGCTGCCGAGGCGCCCCTCGTATTGGCCCATTGCGCGAGCCCGCCAGGACTCGCGGTTGTCGCCGAAGCCGTCGGAGCGAAAGATCTCCGCGCCCGCGAACGTTCGCGTGCTCTGCTCCGCCGGGCCCCAAAGCAAAAGGAGGCGCGCGGTGTTGAACGAGCCATAGGTCGCCTTCGCCGTGAGACCGCGCGATTCGAGGCCGAGCTCGTATTCGGCGCTGCCCGCCACGGCGAAGTTACCCTGACGCGGGTCGAACGGCCCCTCGAGCACGCGCAGGCGCGTCACGAGCTCCGGGATGATGAAGTTGAGATCGGCGTAGCCGTTGCCGTGGAAGTTGCCGGCTTCGTTGATCGGGACGCCGCCGACCGAAAACTCGATGTCCTGTCCTTCGCGCGCATCGAACCCCCGCAGGTACACGCGCTCGGCGTGGCCCTCACCGCCGCCGTCCTTCAGCAAGAACACGCTCGGTGCGAGCTTCAATAGATCGGCCGCGTTCCTTCGCGGAACGATGTCGAGCTTGCCGACGTCGATGCGGTAATCGCCCGCGCCGCGGCTCGGCGGTGCTCGTTTGCCGACGACGTCGACGAATTGGGGCTCGGCGTGCGGCGGAGGCTCGAAGTGAAGCGGGACGTGAAAGCGGCTCGCCACCGGCTTCCCGTCCTTGATGGCGGGCGCGAACGTGAACGTGCGCACGGCCTTCAGCGCTTCTTCATCGAAGTCTTTGCCGCCGGACGCGAGGACACGCGCGGAGGTGACGCGTCCGGCTTCGTCGAGCGTGACCTCGACCTCGACATCGAGCTCGGGGAGCGGAGCCTCGCTATGGTGCTCGTCGGCGAGACGCGCGGCCGGATATTCGGGCTCGACGCGTGTGAGGACACGCGCCGGCTGATCGAGCACGGTCGCCTCCTCCGGTGCGGGGTGCGGGGCGTCGGCCGCGGGAGGTCGAGTCGGTGCCGGCGTCGGCGGATCGGGCGGCGTCGCGGCAGGCTGCGCGAGCGCGGTCGAAGGCCGAGCGCTTAGCCCTCCGATGAGGGTCGCGACCAGGAGGACTCGCGGAAACAGGGTTTCGGCCCGCACACCAGGGACAGTTAGAGCGACCGCGTCTTAGTTGCAACACAATTACATTTCTGGTTGGGATGCAGTCATGCCCTGCCGCCCCGACCGAAGCGAGCTCTGGGGTCGAGTCAGCGGCTCAGTTCCAGAGCGGGAACTCGACGACCATCCACGTGAAGAGCGCGTGAGACAGCAGCACGGGCGGCATGCGCTCCATGCGCCATCGCAGATACGACCACGCGGCACCGCACCCGAGCGCGGCGAGCGGAAGCAGCGGATTCGGTCCCGCAATGGGATCGCCGAGCGCCATGACGGTCGTGACGTGCCCGGCCGTGTAGAGCAGGACGGACACGACGTTTCCCTTTGCGACGCCGATGCGTTCCTCCAGCATCGGGGTCACGAACCCGCGCCACGAGAGCTCTTCCATGAGACCGACGAGGGCGGCGCCCGCGGCGACCAGATGCCTGTTGTCGGCAAAGGGGTCACCCATCATCAGGTAGATGCGGATGATCCATCCGTGCTGCGGCGTCCCGGGCGCAGTCACGAGCGAGTGCACGACGAAGACGAGGCCGAACAGCAGAAACGCGACGAGGCCACCGAACGTGAGATCTCCGCCGCGAGGCTTCACGAGATGCAGCTCGTCGCGTTTTCGGTATCGCAACACGGCGAGCACGCTGGTCACGAGGTAGAGAGCACCGAGACCCAAAAACACGGGCCGCGTCGATTGAGCGTCGCGCGACAAAGTGACGAGGAAGACGAGCGCCATCGCGACGGTCAGGCCAACTGCGCTGGCCCAGGCCATCCACGCGGGCGTGCTCGACGCCGTATCCGAATTGGTCATGAAGGATGGGTCTCGAGGATCAGACGAATGCGGTCGAGGATCCGATCCGCGAGCTGCAGCTTGGTCAGGATGCCCGTCGGCTGCGCGCTGTCCGCGTCGACCAAAAACGCGCGATTGTCGTCGCGCCCGAACGAATCGGATGCGGCATTGGCGACGACGAAGTCCGCCCCTTTCGAGCGGAGCTTCGAACGCGCGGCGCGCACGAGCCCCTCGTCTTCTTCGGTCTCGACGGCGAACGCGACGAGGACCGGTCGCGTCTCGCGGCGCGCCGCGCCGATCTCCGCGAGGAGATCCGGGTTGGGAACCAATTCGAGCGCAATGGCCGACGTGTCGCGCTTCAGCTTTGTCGCGCTCGCTTCGCGCGGGCGGTAATCGCCGACGGCGGCGGTCATCACGAGCGCGTCGGCGGTCGTTAGATCGGCGCCGAGCGCTTCCCATAGAGCCGACTTCATCGAGAGCGCCCCGCGAACGTCGATTCGGTGAACGCCCGGGGGCGTCGCAAGACCAACCGGCCCGGAGACGAGCGTGACGCGGGCACCTCGAAGCGCTGCGCGCTCCGCGACGGCGAAGCCCATTTTCCCCGTCGAGCGGTTACCGATGAAACGGACCGGATCGATGTCTTCAATCGTCGGCCCCGCCGAGACCACGACGTGACGGCCCTCGAGGTCCCGCCGGAACGGGCGAGCCGGTCGGGCCAAACGCGCGAAGACGGCTTCGGCGATGGCTTCGGACTCGGCCATTCGACCCATGCCCTCGTCGCCGGACGCGACCTCCCCACGCACGGGACCGACGAGCTCCGCGCGCGAATCGGCGAGCACCGCATTCACGTTTCGTTTCGTCGCCGGGTGATCCCACATGCGCGGGTGCATTGCAGGCGCGAGGAGAATCGGTCCTCGCGCGCAGAGACAGGTCGCGGTCGCGAGGTCGTCGGCGCGCCCTTGCGCGAGCCGCGCAATGAAGTCCGCCGTCGCGGGAACGACCACGATGAGATCGGCGGCTTTGCCGAGCTCGACGTGAAGCTCACCCTCGGCGTCGGCGCCGAACGCCGAGTCGACGACACGCTCACCGGTCAGGCCGCTGAAGGTCGCGCGCCCGACGAACTCGGTCGCGGAACGGGTGACGATCGGAATGACGCGGATACCAGCCTTCGAGAGCAGTCGCGCGACCGCAGGCGCCTTGTACGCGGCGATGCTTCCCGTGACGACGAGAGCCACGGTGCTCTTCACGTCTTTTCCTCCTTCTTCTTCTTTTTCGACGACTCTTTCTTCTTGTCGCCGCTCTTCTTCGCGCTCTTGCTCGGGCTCTTTTCGCCGTCGTCTTTCTTCTTGTCGGCGTCCTTCTTTTTCTCGTCCTTCTTCTTCTCGTCCTTCTTCTTGTCGTCTTTCTTCTTGTCGTCGTCGCTCTTCGCGTCGTCGCTGTCGGGCTCTTCGAGAGGGGTCTTCTCGAAGCCGAGCGCCTTGATCCACCCGGCCTCACCCGTGCGTCCGGGCGTGCGCATGTCGCTCATTCCACCGCCCGGCTCCTCCTTCGAGCGAATGGTCGGGCCCTGCGTCATTACGCGGTATTCGTCGACGACGTACTCCGGGTGCGCGTCCTGCTTCACGCTGGGCTTGAGGCCGTCTTCGCCGACCCCGACGGCGACGATCTGCGTCGTCGGCGGATACTTTTCCGTCCATTTGGTGCGCTCGCCATAAGCGCCGTCGCGAACCAGCCTGGACGACGTCGCGACGAACCCAGGAACGCCTCGTTGTACGACGACGCGCTCGCCTCGCGGGAGCTTCTCGCTCTCGCGCTCGACCTCCTCGAACGGCAAGACGTCGTCGATTCGACGGAAGTACGTGACCGTCAGCTTGCGTGAAGGGCCGAGGATCTCCGCGCGCACGACACCACCTGCGACCTTTTCGTGGAGCACGACGGGAAAGTCGAAGTTATTGCGGAATCGATAGGTGATGTTGGGGTACGAGACAGTCGCGTCGAGGCCGAGCGCGATGTACGAGCTCGGCCTCGAGTGCGGATAGCGCTCGACGACCTCCAAGCCGGAGAAAAACGCGGCGGCGTGCAGCGTGCCCGACACCTGACAGGTGCCGCCACCGATACCGTCGACGAGCTCCCCCTGCGCGATGACGGGCGCGACCTTGTAGCCGTGCGCTTCGTCACGCGGGCCGACGATTTCGTTGAAGTCGAAGGTCTCGCCCGGAAGGAGCACCATGCCGTCGAGCTTCGTGGCAGCGAGCCGCAGATTGTAGGTTCGATCCGCGTATTTCTTCGCGGTGTTGTAGCGAGTCTCGAAGTAGCCGAGGACCGTGTCGAAATCGATGCCTTGGAGCTGCGCTGCGACACGCTTCGGTACGACCTCCTCGCCCGCCGCTTCGACGACCGTCTCGCCGCGGCGAAATGCCGCCTCGAGCCGAGCGAGCGTCGCATAGACGTCGAGGCGATACCCGACCTTCTCCGGCTTCACCTGACGCGTATCGAGGTTGATGAACGCATCCTGCGCAGCCGCGTCGATCTCCAGCTTCAAGTCGACGAGCTTCGCGACGGCGCGATCGCCGTCGACCACGATGGGCAGCGGGACATCGATCGCCTCGTTCGCGCGGTCGCTCTTCGCGTGGGCCCGGGCGATGGGGCTGCCCTGGCGGCGCGCCTCGTTGACGAACTCCGCGAGCCGCAGGCGGTCGATCTCGAGCCCGAAGTCCGCCCGGCTGACCTGAACCTCGCGGCCGTCCGGCAGCTTCAGCTTTACGTCGCCGAGCGCGTACTTGCGCACCAGGTCGAGGGCATTGCCGACGGTGTCCCCCTCGGTCGCGAGCTCATGACCCGCGATTTTCAGCGCCGGGACGGGGATTTCCGGCGCGGCCGGGGCGGGCGGCGCCTTGGGCACGGCCACGTACGCCGCTGCACCACCGCCGGCCGCGAGAATCGCGAGCACCGCGGCAATGCGCAACGCATGTACAGAGGCCTGGAACGCCACGGCCGCATCTTGGAAATGCTCGCTCTGGCGGTCAAGCGAAGGGAGAAATCAGGCGCCCGCATTACGCAACCATGGGGTTGCATTTCAACCGGGCGGCTCTAAAGTGCAACCAGGAGGTTGCACATGACCACGACCGCGACATCGACCGACCGAATCGAGAAGAACATCCAGCTGCGAGCGCCGCGCTCTCGCGTCTGGCGCGCGCTGACGGACGCGGAGGAGTTCGGCGCTTGGTTCCGGGTAAAGCTCGAAGGAGGCTTCGCGCCCGGCCGCACCGTGACGGGCAAGATCCTCTACCCCGGCTTCGAGCACCTCACGTTGGAGATGCGGATCGAGGAGATCGTCGCCGAGGTGAAGTTTTCGTATCGCTGGCACCCGTATGCGACCGACACGAAGGTCGACTATTCGTCCGAGCCGATGACGCTCGTCGAATTCCACCTCAAGGAGACGCCCGAAGGGACGCATCTCTCGGTCGTGGAGTCCGGCTTCGATCGGATTCCCGAGAGCCGGCGCGCCGAGGCCTTCCGCATGAACAGCGGCGGCTGGGTCGCCCAGATGGAGAACATTCAGCGCCATGTCGACGGGTAACGTCGCCGCGATTGCCCGCGTGAAGAACGCCGCGCCCCTCTTCGCCGCGCTGGGCGACGAGACACGCCTGCAGCTCATCGGGCGACTGTCGGCCACGGGGCCGCTGTCGATCACGCAGCTCACGGGCAAGGCGCGCGTGTCGCGCCAAGCGATCACGAAGCACCTCGAAGTCCTCGGGGAAGTCGGGCTGGTGAAGAGCAGCCGTCGAGGTCGGGAGCGAATCTGGGAGCTCGAGCCGAAGCGCCTCGACGACGCTCGGGCCTACCTCGACCGCGTCTCGAAGGAGTGGGACGACGCCCTCGGCCGTTTGCAGGCGTTCGTGGAAGACTGACGCACGGCTGGCGCGAGCCCGCGCGCCGCACGTTGCCACATTGACCGATCAGGGGCTCACGCTACGAAATCGTATCCGTGAGCCCGCGCGGGGCTCCCGTCGAATCGCCCGGACCACCACAAGCGGGAGCGTCCAATGTTTCGTCCGACGATCCTCGTCGTGGAAGACGAGCAGCTCGTGGCACTCGATATCGAGAGTCGCCTCGTGCTGCTCGGCTTCACGGTGGTGACCGCGGCTTCAGGCGAGGAGGCGGTCGAACGAGCGCGGTCGTCACCGCCCGATTTGGTCCTCATGGATATCCGCCTCGGTGGGGGGATCGACGGCATCGAGGCGGCCGACCGAATCCGCAGCACCATCGACGTCCCTATCGTGTATCTGACCGCGTACGCGGACGAGAGCACGCTGAAGCGCGCCGGCGGATCCGAGCCCTATGGGTACGTGCTCAAGCCGTTCGACGCGCGCGAGCTGAAGGCGACCATCGAAATGGCGCTTCAACGCCATTGGCTCGACCGGCGCCGGCGCGAGCAGGAGGAGCAACAGCGCTTTCTCGCCGAGTCGAGCGCACGCCTCGCGGAATCGCTCGATTGCAATACAGTCATTGCGCGCGCCGAGGAGCTCCTCGTACCGCGGCATGCCGAAGCCTGCTCGATATGCCTACTGCAGAACGGGGAGCCATCACCGTCGCTCACGCTCGTTCAAACCGACGCGTTCGGTACCAAACAGCGCTCGATCGCGGATCGAGGGGCGCTGCTCGCCGGCGTTCTGGCAGACGGCCGGACCCGCGTATACCCGACGTGCGCCGCAGGAGAGCTGCGCGAATTGCTCGGCAGCGAGCAGGTCGCGATGCTGGCAGAGCTCGCGCTATCTGCGCGGTCGCTTCTTTGCGTGCCCATTCTAGCGAGAGACAAAACGCTCGGCGCGATCTTGCTCGTCTGCTGCCGCGAGGGGCATCCGTACGGCACCGCGGAGGTGAGCCTCGCGGAGGACTTCGCGCACCGGCTCGGATTGGCCGTCGACAATGCGCTCCTTTATCGTGAGGCTCGCCAGGCCATTCAAATGCGTGAAGAGGTCCTCGCGGTCGTGTCTCACGATTTGCGGAATCTGCTCGGCACCATTTCGATGCGGGCGCAGCTGCTCAGCCAAAAGCGCGGTCAGGCCGACAGCCCGCAGGCCATCCTTCGCACCGCGAAACAGATGACCCGGCTGATGAACGACCTCGTCGACGCGGCGTCGATCGATGCGAGCCATTTGTCCCTCGATCGCAAACCGCAGTCGGTCGGGCCTTTATGCTCGGAGGCGATCGATACGCTGCGGCCCATCGCCGACGAAAAGTCGGTCGCGGTCGAGCAGTCGATCCCTCCGACGCTACCGGATGCGCTCTGCGACCGAGACCGTGTCCTCCAAGTTTTGTCGAACCTCGTCTCCAATGCGATCAAGTTCACACCGTCGGGCGGCGCCATCGACGTTCGCGCCAGACGCGTGAACGGCTCGATCGAGCTCTCGATCCACGACACCGGCCCCGGCATTCCGAGCGCTCAGGTCCCGCACCTGTTCGACAGGTTCTGGCGCGCCGACAGCCATTGCGAAGGGGCGGGTCTCGGCCTCTACATCGCAAAAGGGATCGTCGAGGCCCACGGCGGTAGGATTTGGGCGGCCAGCGGTCCTGGCGGCGGCACGACGTTCACCTTCACGTTGCCCGCGGCGCGAGGCGCGCGCGCCAAAGCGCCCGCATGAAACGGCTGGCGCCGTACCTCGCCGAGCTCGTTCTCCTCTCGGGAATCTATCTCGTCACGGCGAGGGGTGGCCTGATGCTCGGCGCAGCCAGCGGGTTCGCGACGCTCGTCTGGATCCCCTCGGGCCTGGCGCTCTCTGCGCTTCTACTCCGGGGATATGACCGCTTCCCCGCGATTACGCTGGGCGCCTTCATCGTCAATCTGTGGGTCGGCGCCAGCCCCGGCGTCGCGGCCGGGATCGCGACGGGCAATACCCTCGAAGCGCTCTTCGGGGCGATCGCACTTCGCAGACTGACCGGTTTCAGGGAATCGCTCGAGCGCGTACGCGACGTCGTTGCGCTTGCGCTCGTCGCCGCCGCGGCGTCGACCCTCGTGAGCGCGACGGTCGGCGTCATCAGTCTTCTCCTCGGCGGGCGACTGCACCCGCCGAACATCGCGGGCACATGGTCCGCATGGTGGTGGGGAGATCTCACGGGCATCCTGATCGTCGCGCCGGCTCTGCTGACGTGGCAGTCGACGGCGGCGGGGCCGCCGCGCGACGAGCGCCGGAGAATCGCCGAAATGGCTGCTCTCGCGCTGTGTCTCGCCCTGATCGGCGGGCACGTGTTCTTTGGATGGTTCGTCCCGTTCGCAAACGCACCGCGCCGACCACACTTGCTCTACCCATTGCTGATTTGGGCCGCCGTTCGCTTCGGGCCGAGCGGTGCGGCGAGGATCAACCTCGTCACGTGCATCATGGCGGTGAGCGCAACGGTCGCGGGCTACGGCCCCTTCGTCCTGGGGACGCTCCTCGAGAACCTGCTGGGCCTCCAATCGTTCATGGCGGTCTCTGGTTTTGCGACGCTGGTCCTCGGCGCCATCTCGGCGGAGAGGGAGCATGCGCGCGCCGATCTCGAGCTCCGGGTGGAGCAACGCACGGCTGCGCTACGACGTATCAATCAAGATCTCGCGAGACGTGAGGAGCAATTGCGCGAGGCGCAGGCGCTCGCGCATCTCGGCAGCTTCGAATGGGACCTCGCATCGAATCGGGTCATAGCGTCGGACGAGCTCTACCGCATTTTTGGCAACGAGCCGAAAACGAGCATTCCCTATGACTCGCTCATCGCCCAGCTTCATCCGGAGGACCGTGCGCACGTGCGCGGCACGCTCGAGCGCGCGCTCGCGCACGAGGTGCCTTTCGAGCTGGAGTGCCGAATCATCCGAACCGACGGCGCCGTACGGATGCTCCAATCCCACGTCGAACGCGAGCTCGACGCGTCGGGCCGCATGACCAAACTAGTCGGTGTCTGCCAAGACGTGACCGAGGATCGCGCCGCTCAGGAGGCTCTCAGAAAAGCGGAGGCGAAGTTTCGCGGGTTCGTCGAAGCGGCGCCCGACGGAATGGTCATCGTCGATCGGGACGGCAACATCGTCCTCGCGAATTCGCAAACGGAGCGCCTGTTCGGGCGCGACCGTTCGACCCTGCTCGGCACGCCCATCGAGACGTTGATCCCGGAGCGCTTCCGCGGGCGCCACGTCCCGCATCGAGCGCATTACCTCGAAGTACCGAAGGTCCGGCCCATGGGGTCCGGTCTCGAGCTCTTCGGGCTGCGCGCCGACGGCACCGAGTTCCCTGTCGAGATCAGCCTTGCGCCCGTCGACACGAAAGAGGGATTGCTCATCTCGGGGACGATCCGAGACATCACGGAGCGCAAGGCCATCGAGAGCCGCTTGAAAGATTCGCTCCGCGACAAGGAGATCCTATTGCGCGAGATTCATCACAGGGTGAAAAACAACCTGCAGGTGATCGGCAGCCTCCTCCATTTACAGGCGGCTTCGGTCGCGAGCGAGGAAGCCCGTATCGGGCTGGAGGAGAGCCAGCGTCGGATTCAGTCGATGGCTCTCGTGCACGAGCTTCTCTACCAATCGCGCGATTTCGCAGATATCGAGCTGTCGGAATACTTGACCATCCTCGTCGCGAAGCTCGGTCAGAGCTACGGCGTCGCGACGAGAGGGATCGACCTCGATGTCTCCTCGCCGCGAATCCGCCTCGACCTCGACACCGCGATCCCCTGTGGGCTGATCGTGAACGAGCTCGTCTCCAATTCGCTGAAGCACGCGTATCCCGATGGCCGGCGCGGGCGGGTTTGCGTGACGCTCGAGCGCTATGACGCCACGCGGTTCGCGCTCGTCGTGAGGGACGACGGCATCGGCATCTCCCCGGAGTTCCGATTGGACGCGATTCGCACCTTGGGCCTGCAGATCGTCCGGACCCTCGCAAAGCAGCTCCGTGGGACGTTCGAGATCCGCAACGAAGCAGGGACGGTGAGCCGAATCGTGTTGGCCCTTCCGACGGACGGACAGACGGCGTTCGCCGAGCGGCCTACGGCACTCGGATGACGGTCACGCTCGATGGCGCTTCGCGATCCGCGTGACGAGATCGCGCACGAAGCGATTGGCTTCGTCGTCGTCGAGGGCCGTGCGCCACAGAAGCTCCATCGGGGCGCCTGCGAGCGTGAGCGGCACCGGCACCGTCCGGAGCTTCGGACGTGAAGAGACGATCTCTTTGGCGACCGGGGCCGGAAGCGTCGCAAGGAGCGGCCCACCCTCGACGAGGGCACCCACGCTGTGGAACGTGGGAACGGACACGCGGACGCGTCGTTGGACGCCCAACAGGTCCTCCACGACGCCTCGCAGATCTCCGTTGTACGACACCACCACGTGATCGAAAGACAGGTAGCGCTCGAGCGTGAGCCGCTTGCCGATGCGGGCGTGGCGCGGATCGAAGAGGCACACGAACCCGCCGGAAAAGAGCGCAACTCGCCGTGTGTCGGCGGGGAGCTCGTCGGCGACGGTCACGGCCAGATCCACCGCGGAGGTGCCGAGCGCGTTTGCGATCGTGCGGAACTGAACCGGAAGCACGACGAGGCGCATGCGCGGCGCCTCCTTTTCGAGCGCGCGAAGCAGCGGTGGTAGCAACCAGGTCTCGTTCGAATCGGAGAGGCCGATTCGAATGGTCCGATCGGACGAGCGCGGGTCGAACACCGCGGGATGGATGACGGCCTCGACCAGCGCATCGAGGTGGGGTCGCGCGGACGCGAGCAGGCGTTTGCCTCGATTGGTGAGCGCAATGCCGCGACCCGCTCGTACGAAGAGCGGCGCCCCGACCGCGGTCGCGAGCCTGCGAAGCGCGGCGCTCACGGCCGGTTGCGTGAGGTAGAGGCGGCTTGCAGCCTCGGTCACGCTTCCCGCTTCGGAGACCACGACGAACACGCGCAGCAGGTTGAGGTCGAGATCTCTCTCATAATTCTGATTCATGAGTCACATACATCCTATTCACTCGATCTTGGTGTGAACATGGTCAATCTTCGGCGCAGGAGGCAACACGATGAACGCGCACGAAGCGAAGAACCGAACCAGCGTGAAGCTCGGTGAAACGGGACCGCAGGTCTTTCGGCTGGGTCTCGGGTGCATGGGGTTTTCGGGGGCCTACGGAAAGACCGACCCCGAGGAGGGCGTCCGAACGATTCAGGCGGCGATCGATCGAGGCATCACGTTGCTCGATACCGGCGACTTCTACGGCATGGGCCACAACGAAATGCTCGTCGGCCGCGCGATCGCAGGTCGGCGGGAGCGCGTGCAGCTGTCGGTCAAGTTCGGCGCGCTGCGCGGGCCCGACAACAGCTGGCTCGGGATCGACATGCGGCCGGCAGCCGTAAAAACCTTCCTCACGTACAGCTTGCAACGCCTCGGCGTCGATTCGATCGACATCTATCGTCCCGCGCGGCTCGACCCGGCCGTCCCAATCGAAGAGACGATCGGCGCCATCGCCGATCTCGTGAAAGGGGGATATGTACGCCATATCGGTCTCTCGGAGGTCGGGGTCGAGACGATTCGCCGCGCTCACCGAGTGCACCCGATCGTCGATCTTCAAATCGAATATTCGGTCGCGACGCGCGGCCCGGAGGAAGCGATCTTTCCGGTGCTCGACGAGCTCGGCATCAGCGCGACGCTCTATGGCATTTTCTCTCGCGGGCTTTTGACCGGTAGCAAACCGACCGACCCCACCGACTACCGCGCTCACCTCCCCCGTTTCACCGGGGAGAGCGGGCAAAAGAACGAGACCGCCGTCGCAGTGTTTCGTCGCTTCGCCGCCGATCACGGCATGACACCGGGACAGCTCGCCATTGCGTGGGTGATCGCCCGGCAGCCGCGGCTCGTCCCGCTGATTGGCGCGAAGACGGTGGCGCAGGTCGAGGACGCGCTCGTCGCCCTCGACAACCCCCTATCGAAGGAACGGGCCGCCGAGCTCTCGGCGCTCGTCACCGTCACCGGGGATCGATACCCCGCCGCCCAAATGAAGATGTTGGACAGCGAACGATGTTGAGCACGGAGGGCGACGAAGCCGCCGGAGACATGCTCTCGTTTGATCGGACCAGGCCGGGCGGAGCACCCTTCGAGGATGCCGCTCGGCTTCCCCTCGCACCAAGGTTTGCTCGCCCCGCTTTGGCGCAAGTGGCCCGGCCACGTGAGCGTCCTTGCGCTCTGGTGCGGGGCCTTCGCACCGGACGCGGTGGACGGGCTCGCGGGGTTGGTCCTGCGCGGACACCTCGGACAGTGGATCGGCCACTCCATCGTCGGGGTGGTCGTGTTCTCGACGCCGATGGGCCTCCTGATGACGTCGTTGTTGCGCGCGGCGGTGGGGAAGCGGAAGAACGTCGTCGCGCGTTGGCTTCGAACGATCGATGCACCCGACCCGAGACGTGGTCTCGACGTGGCGTCTTCCTGCATCGGTGCCGTGTCCCACGTCGTCTTCGACCTCGTGTCGCACGAAGGATCGCACTTGTTGTGGCCTTGGTCGGACGACCCTCCGTGGCTCGGCGAAGGCTGGCAAGCGACGTGGTTTCGTGTGTCGGTGCCGGGCTATCACGACTATTCGATCGGGCCGCACTTCGTGATGTGGCTGATCTTGAGCGCCGGCGGTGCGTGGATGTTCGTTCGCTTTCCTCCGCTGAGCCGTGGTGAGGGTCAGCGGGTGGACGCATCTCGTGCGTCGGATAGCGAAAGCGGTTAGTACAGCCGGCCGGAAGTCCGCTTCCGGCTCCGGCTGTACCCAGGAGCAAAGAGTCCGACGGCCAAACTGGAGCCTTCGTGCCTGGATTTGGTCCGGCCCGCACTCTGCCGCGCTTGCGCGGGGGCCGGAGCAGATCCAGGCACGAACTCACGGCCGGATGTACTAGCCTCCGCGCCCTTCTGTCATGGGCCTCGATGCAACCGAGCGGGCCTCCGATCTCAAGACGGTGCTGAAGCGGGTCGCCGCTGCGCCGAGCGCGCTGTCGATTCGTGCGACCATCCGCCCGGACACGTTCTTTCAAGCGGTCGAATCGCGAACCGACGGTCGCGGGGCGGAGCGCATCGGCCCCGCGTCGGAGCTACGCGACCTCGGCCTCGTCCTCACGGCGCCGCGCGGCGACGACGAGACATCAGCGCCGTCGACGATCGGCGAATACAGCGTCGTCCACAAGCTCGGTGCGGGCGGGATGGGCGCAGTCTACCTGGGAGCGCAGCGCTCGCTCGATCGGCAGGTGGCGATCAAGACGGTGGCCATCGGCGCGAGCGGCGAGCTCGAACAAGCGCTGATTCGTGAGGCGTGTGTGCTCGCGAAGCTCGAGCACCCGAAGATCCCGCCGGTGCACGCGCTCGGTCTCACGTCGGATGGTCGTCCCGTCCTCGTGATGAAGCGTGTCCAGGGCACCTCCTGGGGCGCGATGATCGACAATGACGATCACGAAGCTTGGGCGCATTCGATGTTGCCGGCTGATCGGCAAGAAGCACACACTCGAATCGCGATTCTCTTGTCCGAGGCCGTCGCATTTGCCCACGAGCACGGCTTCGTTCATCGGGACATCAAGCCGGACAACGTGATGATCGGCCAGCACGGCGAGGTTTATCTCGTCGACTGGGGAATCGCGGCTCGCACGGGAGACGTCGATGGTCGGCTTCTCGGCACGCCCTGCTTCATGGCGCCGGAGATGTTCCGCGGGGACGAGGTAAAGCCCACGATGGATGTCTATCTGCTCGGCGCTTCGCTCTATTGGGCGCTGACGAAGCAAAGCGTCCACAGCGGCGCGAGCTTCGTCGAGATCGTCTCGAACGCGATTACGCAGGAGCCGATCCTCGAGTTCGGGGCGGAGGTGCCCTACGCGATTCGGAGCGTGATCGCAGACGCGTTGCGGCGCGATCCGTCCGCGCGGCCCGCCTCGGCGACCGAGTTTCGCGCGAGGCTCGAGGCCCATTTCAGGCACCGGGCCTCGACGACGATCTGCGATGCCGCGCTCGCGCGTCTCGAGATTCTGCGATCGAAGAAGCTGCTCGATACCGTGGAGGAGCGGCGGCTCGCGACCGAATGCCGATTCGGCTTTCTCGAGGCTCTACGCGATTGGCCGGAGAACGCCGCGGCCCGCGAGGGGCTCGTCGCGTGCGCGAGGTCCATGGTCGAGCTCGAGATCGAGCGCGGCAACGTCGACGCGGCGCGCTCGTGGTTGAGCGAGCTCGCGCCCGAGGGGACGAGCGACGCCGAGGCCCGGCGGGCTGCAGCCGCATTATCCGAGCGCGTCGACGAGCTGGCGCGGCGGCTCGAGCGCGATCGCAGCGAGCACGCGCGGCTCGTCTCCTTCGAGCGCGAAATCAATCCCGCGGTAGCGGCACGCGCGACGCGCAAGCTGCTGGGCGTCCTCACGGTCGCGGCGGTCGTGCTCGGCGCCTTCACGCTCACGTTCAATCGAACTCCCACACATGCGCCCGTGCGCTGGACGTTCGTCGTGAGCGAGGTCTTCGTGTTTGCGACCGTCGTCGGCGCAGGGTTCTTGATTCGCCGGAATTTGGGTCAGAACAAGCTCGCGCGTAACCTCCATATCGCGACGGGCGGCACGATCTTGTTCCTCCTCGTGCGCCGCGTCCTCGCTGTCACCTCTGGGGAGCTGCTTCACGCGGCGATTCGAGAAGATCTCTTGATCTTGTCGGTCGTGACGTTCGTCGGCGGTGTGCTCGCACAGCGAATGTGGCTGGTCGGGAGCGCTGCATTGATGGTGAGCGCATTGGTCGCGCATTTCGTACCCGACCTCGCTCGCGTGAGCGGCAATCTCGGACCGCCGCTCGCCCTCGTCGCGGTCCTCGTCTATTCGGTCGTCGAGTCGAGACGCACCGTGTGATACGAGACATCGGGATGCGCGCCGCCTTTTTGGTTCTCCTCGCCGCTTGCTCGTCCGAGCCGGACACGACTGCCGCTTCGGGCTCCGCGACCACCGGCGGGGGAAGCGCGGTCGTCTCGAGCTCGGCGGCGCCCGTCGCATCGGCCGCGCCGCGGGTGACCGAAGAGCAAACGAAACAGGTCCTGGGGTTCTTCGACGACGTGGGCGATCGCACGGTCGCAGCCATCAAAAAGGTGTCGGAGTCGAAACCGAAGAGCCGGCTCGCGTACGCCGAAGCCTTCGCCCTCTCGACGCCGGCGGCATTCGCGGCGCACATCGACGTATTCGAAAAGCGCGGGCTATCGCCGGACGTATTCGAGGCTGCAATGGCGGATCGGGAGATCGTCGAGAAGGCGACTGCCAACCTTCAAAAGAAGATCGAGCCGGCGATGAAGGAAGTGACGGCGCTCGATCTCCCGGCCGTCGATGTCGACGATTGC
The DNA here is from genome assembly GCA_013361525.1 of Polyangiaceae bacterium. Classification (GTDB taxonomy): domain Bacteria; phylum Myxococcota_A; class Polyangia; order Polyangiales; family Polyangiaceae; genus Xiheicaenibacterium. Next base: position 82,881 of record JABFXY010000105.1, read on the forward strand.
ACGGTGTTCGCTCGACGTATGGTCGAGCTCGCGGCCGAGGGACCGAAGTCGTCGGGCCTCGTGGCCGCGCTCTCCCCGAAGTTCGTGGAGTGCGTCCCGATCCTTCCGAAGCACATCACCGAATGCCTTCCTCAGCCGCCAAAGCCGGTGACGCTCGCCGACTACGACGAATGCGTCGCGAAGGCGGGGAAGAAGCCGAAGGCCAAACCGTAGCGGCGCGTGGCCGCTACCGCCGGGCTCGAAGCACTCGGCCCGGACGGGCGCCGGTCGTGACGCCGTCCCGCCGCACGATTTCGCCGGCGACGATCGTCGCGACGTATCCGTCGGCCGCCTGAAGGAAACGCCGGCCGCCGGCGGGCAGATCGCGAACGAGCTTCGGCGGGCGCAGGCTCAGGCGATCGAGATCGATGACATTGACGTCGGCTCGCCGCCCCGGTGCGAGGACGCCGCGATCCGCGAGGCTCATCCAGCTCGCGGGGTCGCTCGTCAACATGCGGACTGCGCGCTCGAGCGGGATGCGTCCGCGGTCGCGGCCTTTGACCCAATGCGACAGGAGGAACGTCGGAAAGCTCGCGTCGCAAATCGTCCCGACGTGCGCGCCGCCGTCGGAGAGGCCCAACATCGAATGAGGGTGAGCGAGCATCTCCCCGACCTCGTCGAGGGTGCCGGACGCGTAATTGTAGATTGGAAAATACAAGAGACTTTGCCCCTCGGATTCGAGGAGCGCGTCGTACACCACCTCGAGCGGCTTCACGCCCCGGCGCATCGCCTCACCGAACAACGAGGACTGCCTCGAAGGCTCGTAATCGGGGCTTTGCCCGAGCCGGAAGAGGCTCATCGTGACGAAATCCAGGTTCGCGAGGAGTTGATCCGCGAGCGGCGGGATCGGGCTGCCATCACCGGCCACCGGCTCGGACCGCTCGGAGAGAATCGCCGCCTTCACCTCGGGCTTCGCGAGCTCGCGAACACGCTCCGGGAGCGGCAAAGTCGAGAGGCGCTTGTACGTGGGAAATCCCATGAACGGGTGAAACGTCGCTTCCAACCCGAGGAGAACACCAATCGCGCGGGGCGCGACCTGCGCGCGCACGACGAGCCCCGCCGCATTGGCGCGTTCGATCCGAGCGAGGATTCGACGCCATTGCTCGCTGTCGCCGGTGCGCTGCATCACCGAAATCGAAAGAGGCCGGCCGGAGGCGCGCGCCATCGACTCCAGCACGTCGAACTCGGCATCGAATGCCTCCTTCGAGCGGGCCATATCGAAGTCGCTCACCGCTTGGAGCACGCCGCTCGAAGCTCCATCGAATGCCGCCGAAAGACCGATGATCTCTCGTGCGCTCGCCTCCGAAGCGGGCGTGGCGGAACCGTCGGCGGCTCTGTGATTGTCGGTGCGGCCGGTCGTGAACCCGAACGCGCCTGCTCGAAGCGCGGCGACCAGCTCCGACTTCATCGCGGCGATATCCGCGTCGGTCGCCGGCTCGGCGGCGGTGGCTCGCGCCCCCATGGCGAAGACACGGAGCGCATCGTGCGGCACTTGCGCGCCGACGTCGATGAGCCGCGGACGACTCGCCAGCGCATCGAGGTATTCGGCGAAGGTCTCCCACCGCCAATCGATTCCTTCGGAGAGGACACTTCCGGGGATGTCCTCGACCCCTTCCATCAGTGCGACGAGGCGCTCTCGATCACGTGCGCGGACCGGAGCGAATCCGACACCGCAGCTGCCCATGATGCACGTCGTGACGCCATGATGCGACGACGGGGCGACCTCGTCGTCCCAGCTGATTTGGCCGTCGTAATGGCTGTGGATGTCGACGAAACCAGGCGTGACGATCGCGCCGTTTACGTCGAGGGTCTGCCGAGCCGGACCCGAAACGGCCCCGACCTCGGCGACGCGACCATCCACGATTGCGACGTCGGCGCTGCGAGCGGGTGCACCCGTGCCGTCGACGACCGACCCACCACGAAGGACGAGATCGAACACGCTCCGACGCTATCGCCTCGTCTCCATCGGCGCAACGACGGGCCGAATCGTGCCGCGTTCGGTTCATCCTCCGGGGTCGGCCCGCGGCACCCAATTCAGTTTTGAAGGTGCTTTCGCAGAAAGTCGTTCGCGTGTCGGGCAAAGACCTCGGCGTGATCTTCGTGGGGAAAGACCTTCCCCCCGGGGATCTCGACGAACGACGCGGGCGTGTGGAACGTGGACGCCATCGCGCGGGCCTTCTCGATTGGGAAGAACGGATCATCGGTACCCCAAATGAGCTGAACCGGTGCGCGAATCGTCCGGTGTGCACGGGCTACCTCGTCGAGCAGGCCCTTGTGCAGCTTTCGGAGCGGCCGCAGCTGCGCGAGGACGATGCTCCTCGATCGCAACATGGGATCGATGAACAGATCGTGGAAGTCGCCATCCATGTAGTCCACGTCGGTGAAACAACCGCCGTACGCGAACGCCGAGCGGCGCAGGCGCGGTGAACGAAGGACGGCCCCGAGCGCTTCGGCCCCGAACGGCGCGCGCGCGAGCATCGCGTACGCGATGATGAGCGGAGGCGTGTGACCGGGGATCTCGGTGTCGCCGAGCACCAGCGCCGTCGTTCGCGGATCGTCGGCGGCGACATAGCGCGCAATCAGCGCGCCGCTATCGTGCGCGACGAGCGCATAACGCTCGAGACCGAGTGCGTCGATCGCGCGTCGAATGCTCGCTGCGTGGGAGCGGAAATCGATCGGAGCGTCGGGCGAAGACTGGGATTGTCCGACGCCGGGCAGGTCGAACAGGTGGCAAGTGAACGAGCGGGCGAGCGTAGGCACGATCCGTCGGAAGGTCGCGGCATCGAGTGGCCAGCCGTGAATGAAGACGAGATCGGGCCCGCGCCCGAATTTCCAATAGGCGAGATGGCTGTGACCAATATCGATGAATCGGTGCGGCTGCGCGCGGAAGGCGCGCTTCAGCTGCGCCTCGGAGGGGCTATCGATTTCGACGGCGGCGAAGGAGCCGGAGCTCGGATGGTTCGCGGTCATGGGACGGGCCTCCTTTTTTCGGATAGCCCGGAGTGTTGGGCTCGTTCGGCGCGGAGGCCATGACCTCGGAGGTAAAGATGGCGACCGACGCCCCTCAAAGGGGGAATTTCTCAATCTCCCGGCTGCGTGGTCCGTTCATCGAATGATGCGGATGCGCCGTGTTTGGGCTCGGGTCGGAACAGGAAAGGTCTGCCTCTCAGCGACGCTGGCGCTGCTCGCGGCGTGCGGCGACGACGGAAACAACGGCGGCGCGTCCGAGGGCGGAGCCGGCGGCGGAACGGCGAACGGGAGCACCGGCAGCTTCATGGGCGCAGGTGGCGGATCGATGCCCCTCCCCTCCGCACCTTCCTGCGACGCGACGCCGGAGGGGTCCACGGCGGTCGCCGAACCGGTGCTTTTGTTCGAGCTGTTCGACGACGACGAGAGCGCGTGGCTCGGGTCACCGGCGGTCGCCGACCTCGACGGGGACGGCGCGAACGAAATCGTCGTCACCCACAATGGCAACGTGGTGGTCTGGTCTTCCGACGGCACACCTCGATTTCGGTTCGACGAGTCGCAGAACACCGGACGCATTTGGTCGAGCCCGGTGGTCGCCGACTTTCGCGACGATGCGCGACTGGAGATCGTCGTCGCCGCGCGCGATACGATTTGGATGTTGGACGCTTCGGGGGCGGTACTGCCCGGGTGGCCTCAGACATGGCGCGACGAGATACGCAGCCTCGCCGCTGGGGACGTCGACGGGGACGGACAGCTCGATGTCGTCGCCGCGAGCAGCGACAACGAGCCGGATATCCTGCTCGCGCTCCACGCGAACGGCCAGCGCGTCGCCGGCTTTCCACCCATCGAAGCCGGCACGATCGGCTGCGACGCGTCGGGCGGTGACGACGGTACCTGCTGGATTGCCGGCGCCTATGACCAAAACCTCGCCGTGGGGGACCTCGACGGGGACGGCGCCCAAGACATCGTGTCGCCGATGGATAATGCGTACGCCGGTTTCTACCACGGCACCGGCGAGGCGTTCGACGCGCACCGGATGTATCAGAATCGGCCGAAGACACCGGGCGTCCGCTATTTGCATGAGCTGACGCTCGCGCAACAAGGATTCAGCGAGGACGGCGCCGCGCTTCAGGGATATTTCAAGAACACTGCGCCGGCGATTGCGGACATCGACGGCGATGGTCGGACGGAGGTCGTGCTCCTGGGCGCGACGGAGGACGTCGACATGACGGACCAGGCGCGCGGGGTCGACCTCTTCGTGGTTCGGCACGATGCGAGCCGATTGGAGGGATGGGAAGCGCCCTTTTATGCACCCGACTACCTATCGGGCGGCGAAGATCTCGGAGGCAACATCGTCGCTGCGACGAACCAAGTCACGGTCGCAGATATCGACGCGACCAGGGCTGGCCTCGAGCTGATCTTCGCCGGGCTCGACGGTCGCATTCACGCCGTCTACGCGGACAAGACCGAATTCTGGAACATCACGTACACGACGGACCCGAACGTGCTGACAGGCGGCGTCGTGGTGGGAGATCTCTCGGGCGACGGCATCGCGGAGATTGTCTTCAACACGTATTCGACGGACGAGGGGAAGGGGAGCCTCTTCATCCTCGACGCAGGCGGACAGGTGCTGCACGAGGTTCCCCTCCCGCGGCTCGGGGCTATGCCGGTCCCGACGCTGGCCGACGTCGACGGCGACGGCACGATTGAAATCGTCGTCTCCCTCCGCGAGGTCTCTTGGGAAGGCCCAGAGCCGTGCGCGCTCGTCTTTACGGTCCCGGGATCGTCGGACAATTGCCTATTGTGGCCGACGGCGCGCGCAAACAATTATCGCAATGGCTGGGTTCGCACCTCGAACGAATGAGTTGGAGGTCCGGCGAGATCAGGGCGAACGGGAGAGCTCTCCCTCGAGCCAATTTCGCTTCTCGACGATTCGATCCCAATGGCGACCGTGCCAGAACACCTGACGACAATCTTCACAACGATAGAAGACGTCGAAGGCTCGCAGCGAGCGAGGTGGAACGTCTTCGGTCACCTGCTCGCGCGAAACGGCATGCAACGCGCCCCCGCAGGCCATGCAGCGCGGTGGCAAGATCGGTAATCCGAGCTCGGTCATCACGAACTTGAGCTGATCGTCGATCTTCGCGTGGCGCGGCACGAAGAGACCGCGATGATCCCCGCGGGTGAAGGCCCGGCGCTCCAGAAGCGGGGCGTCGCTCGTGAGGAGGATCTCCCCTGTGCGCCCGATGCGACGAACGACTTCCGCATCGTCGATCTCCGGCAAGAACGCGGCGTGATGACCGACGGCACGCAGCCATTTCGCGAGCCCGCCGAGCATGCAGTCGCAGAAAAGACGCGCGGGCCGGCTCGACACCGTTGCAGGATAGCCGCTCGATCGCATCGCGGCAGGCGTGGTGGCGGACCGAGCCGGGTCGTGGAAGCATCCGCAATCGACCCATGGATGCCGAAACACCTCGCCTGGTGCGCGACGGGACGCTGTCGAAGCGGCCGCTCTTGATCCTCGCGCACGGGGCGGGCGCTCCGCTCACGAGCCCGTTCATGGACGGGGCGGCGAAGGGTCTCGCGGCACGCGGCTTGTGCGTGCTTCGATTTCACTTTCCGTACATGGAGCTTTCGCAGACGACGGGAGCGCGCAGTCCTCCGGATTCGGCCAAACGGCTCCTCGCGACGTGGCGCGCGGTGCTGGATGCAGCGATCAAGCTGCGGAACCACGGCCCCATCGTCATCGGCGGAAAGAGCATGGGCGGTCGGATGGCGTCGATGCTGCTCGCCGAGGGGCGTGCGCCAGAAGCGCGCGGCGCCGTGTATCTGGGGTATCCGCTGCACCCTCCGAACAAGCCGGAGAAGCTACGTGCCGAGCACCTGAAGGATGTGCCCGTGCCACAGCTCTTCGTGCAGGGAGAAAAAGACAGCCTCTGCGACCCAAGGGTTCTTCGCAAAGTGCTGAAGCGCGTCCCGACCGCCAGGCATCTCGAGCTGCCCGGCGCCGACCATTCGCTTTCGCGATCGCGAAAGGCACCGATGGCCGACGCCGACGTCTGGCTCGATGCCGTCGCCTCGTTCGTCGTCGAAGTGACGACCTGAGCAGCTCTACCAGCTGCTCGCGCCGCGATGTCGCTCGTACAAGGCATCGCGCCAGGCGATCAAATCCAAATAGCGCTTCGCCAATCGTTCGTGGACGCAGGAAGCGCGGGTAGCGGGACCGAGCGGCACATGACGGTCGGCGACGGGTGAGACGAACTGAAGCGTCACGGCCATTGCGACGTCGGCGTACGTGACCCGATCGCCGACGAGATAACCACCGCCCTTCGAGCCGAGCGCTTCACGTAGCGCATCGAGCTCGCGCGCGAGCGACGACTCATGCTCGTCTTCCGCGGCCGCCGAGATACCATACTTGCGGCGAAGGAACGCAATGGCCAGGCCCGTTGCGGGAACCGAAGCTTTCCGCAGGGCTTGCGGAAGAAATGCCGGCTGCATCTCGAGCTGCGCGCCCGGGCTGCCGAGGACACGCCCGAGGTAGAGCGCACGCGCAGCTCGAAGGGCCGCTTCGCTGCGCTGGTTCCAAGCGGACACTTCCGTCAGGTGCTCGCGGGGAAACAGGGATGAGCCGCTGCCCATCCGATCCGCGTGCTGCGCGATATCGAACGAGTCGCGGAGAATCTGTTCGCTGGACACGAGCAGCGGGACGCTGACCCGCCCGCCAAGCTGCCGCGCGCGAACGCGGAGGAGCGGTTCGCCGAGGAGCGGGACGTGCTCACGATATTCGTGCTTTACCCCGTGATGATCGAGCGCCCACCGAGCCTTCTCCGTCCAAGGGGAGAAATATTCCCCAATCAACGTCGTCATGGTGTCTCCGCGATTGTGCGAACATGAAATAGACGGGTCACTGCGATTTGTACATGACCGAGGGCCTTTGCTCGCGAGGGGACGGGCAAGGCAGGTCGCTACTTCGACCAGGCGGCCTGGAGCCGTTCGGAGGTCGTCCCGGCGGCGACGGTCGCGCGGTCCCAATCGAGCGCCGTCGCTTTGAAGAGGTGGCGACGGATGCCATCGAGACCAACTTCGCCAATCATCATCTCGACGACGAGCCCAGCCTGCGGGTAGCTCTCCGATTCGGGCATCCGCCGGAAGTCTGGGCCGACGAGATTGCGAATCGGTGTCCGCTTCGACAGCTTGGCTTTCCACGCTTCGAGCGGTTGCCCGCCGTATTTGCCCGAGACCCAGACCGCGAGCCCCTCCCCCATCATCGGCGTACCGGTGGGCCCCCACGCCTCGTACGCGAGCACGTGTGTTCCTTCGTGCGCGACGAGCCCTTCGAGCGGGCCGCCCGGCGCAGGATCCGCGCGCCGAACGTGCAGCGTGTGGGCGAACACTGCGGCATGACCGTCGCCGCCATTGCCCGTCATGCGCGATTTCTCCTCCCCATCCGCATAGAGGTAGACATCGACATTGGACGGTTCGGCGATCTCGAGCTTTCGCACGACCCGATCGAGCCCGCGCATGACGGCCGCGATATGACGGTCGTCGTCCTTGCTGTCGGCCGACTTGGGGACGTGAAACGTCACCATGGACTCGGCTCGCTCGCCCTTCAGCTTGCGCTCGGTCGACGTCCACTGGATGCGCTCCGGGCCCGAAACGTCGAATACCGCCACCGCTGGGCGGTCCGGCTGCGATTGCCAATGTCCCGTTGCGACCATTCCGAACCTGTCGCCGATGAAGATCGCATCACGGCCGCGGGAGGCGCCATTGATCTCGCCGACGCCGGGTGTTCCCGTGCCTGCGTAAAGTAGAAACTCCGGATAACCCGGTTTGCCGTCGGTGGCCGGTCGGCCCGGGACGACGGTCACGAGCACGACTCCTTCATCCTCGAACGATCTGTCTCCGATAGCCAGTGAGCCGGCCTTCAATCGAAATGGCAGTCGGTCCGACAGCGCCGCCAACGCGGCGTTGACGTGAGGTCCGCCGTAGACGACCGGGTTCGGCGGCCACCCATCGGGCCCTTTCGCGACATCGATCGAAGTGTCGGGTACGACCCGCGCGTTCGGAAAGACCAGCGCTCGAATGAGCTCGACTTGGCCGGCAATGGCGCGGTCGCTCTTGTCGTCCCCGGCGGCGCCGATGACGAACGTGGGCTGGCCGCGCTGCAGAAACGAATTCGGTGTTGCAGGTGCGGGCGGCGTCGCGATCGAGGCAGACGGGGCGGCCGTCGACGGCACGGCGGTGGTTGTCGTCGACACCACGGAAGAAGCGACCGACGACGATGCCGGGCTCGACGAGGTGTCGACGCTGCAGCCGAAAAGCAGGATCGACAGTGCGCAGACCCCCGCGGCCCGAACGAGACACTGCAATTGTCTACCAATACTGAAACAACGACGGCGAGGCGTGATGTCCACCTGATCCACGGGGTTATCCTACCGACTTTCGCGCGGCGGCGTGCAATGACGACGATACAAGGTCGCTTGGTGTACTTTCTTCGGCTCGAGCAACACGGCTTAGAAAGACCGACCGAGGCGACCAATGAAGACGATCTTTGGACTCTTGGGGATTGCAGCCGCCATGATGATGGTGGCTTGCGGTGACGATTCGACCTCGGGCGGCGGCGGTAGCGGCGGCGAGGGCGGCTCGACGGCGACGCAATCGGGCGGCGGCGGAACGGACGAGGGCGGTGCGCCCGGCACCGGCGGTGAAGGCGGCACGCCGACGAGCGACGGCGGTGCAGGTGGTGGCACCGGCGGCGAAGGCGGCAGCGCCGAAGGCATCTCCGCGAGCGCGTCGATCAGCGGCGACGGCATCACCGGCACGGCGACGTTCACGATGATCGGCACCGAGGTGACGTTCACCATCGACGTCGACGGTGTCATGCCGACAGGCAATCACGCGGTCCATATCCACGAGAACCCGGACTGCAGCGGAGACTTGTCGGCAGCGGGCGGACATTGGAATCCGAACAACGCGGCCCAACACGGCGTCTTCGATCAAGGTGGGCACCTCGGCGATATCGGCGACATCCCGGTCAACGACGACGGCACCGGGACTTATACCGTCTCGACCGATCTGTGGTCCGTCGGGCCGGCGGGCACCGACGTCATGAAGAACGTCGTCGGCCATTCGATCATCGTCCACGAGATGTCGAATGCGGATCCGGGCATGCGAATGGCCTGCGGCATCATCGAGCTCGATTGATACGTGCCATCGACGGCGTCAGCCGGCCTTGTAAACAATCAACGGCCGAAGAGACCTCACCACACGCACCAGCTCCCGTTGCGCGCGCATGACTTCGTCGACGTCTTTGTACGCGCTCGGTGCCTCCTCTCGTAACGCCTGGGCTCGCCGTCGATCGAAGTAGATCCCGTCGACCTCGGTGAGCAAGCGGCGCTTGGAGATGACGCGGCGGGCCTCTCCGCGGGCAAGCGCTCGGCCGGCGCCGTGGGCGCTCGAATCGTAGGCTTCCGGGCAACCTCGACCCTCGACGTGATACGTGGCCGTCCCCATCGAGCCGGGGACGATCCCGATCGCGCCTGCGGGCAGCCCCATTGCCCCTTTTCGATGGATCCAGGATTGCTCGCCTCCGTGCGTCTCGAGGTGAACATGATTGTGGTCGACCTCGATGCGCTCCGTATCGTCGAGATCTGCGCCCCACACGTCGCCGACGACCGTGCGGACCGCGTCGATCGAGCGCGCTCGATTGAAGCTCGCCCATTCCGCCGCCCACGCTGCGTCTCGAAGGTATTCGAGCCCGCGCGGGTCGCCGTCGGGGAAATAGCGAATCCCGTCGATGTCGCCCGGCGCCCGCGCCTGGTGGAATTGGCATATGGCGGGCCCCATGGCGCGGGAGCCGGAATGGACGAGCACCCATAACCGCCCGTCGGATGCGGCTTGGAGCTCGACGAAATGGTTTCCACGGCCGACCGTTCCGAGCTCGCTTCGTGCTTCGCGGCCCTTCATTCGGTCGAGCGCGGGCGCGCTGAGCGGCGCGCCCGCGAGCTCGTCCGGCAACGCCGGCGCGGACGCAATCGGGTGAACGAGCGGCGGTATGAGCCGCTCGAGACCGTGAAGCACCCGCGCGGCGGACCGCGCATCGACCGACGTCTCGGTCACCGAGAGCGGAACGGCGACCATTCCACAACCGATGTCTCCGCCGACGGCCGCCGGAATGATCGTTCCGTCGGTGACGGTCACCGCCCCGACGCAGACATGCTCCGCGAGATGCGCGTCGGGCATCAATGCGATGGCCCGTACTCCTGGAACCATCGAAAGACGCGAGACGACACGTTCGAGCGCCGTCGACGGACGGCGTGGGAGCCACGATCGAATCGCAGCGCGAATGACTCCTCCCCGCCCGGCGCCAACCGAAACGTGACGCTCGGTATGCGCTTGCGATGTAACGCCGCGGCGAGCTCCCGCCGCAGATAACCACTTATCCGCTCCAGCTTTCCGAGAAGCTCGGCCGGATCGATACCCTCCGGTGCCCGAACGACGACGGCGAGCCGCGACGCATCCGGCGCGGGCTCGACGCCGACGAGCTCCACGTCGAAGAATGATTCGTCTTCGAGGCTCGACAGGGCGAGCCCGAGGACCTCGAACGCTTCTTTACACAACTGCCGCTCTTTGCGGAGCACTTGCTCCGGCGGAGCGATCCCGAAATACACCGATTCCCAATCACCCGCGCTCGCTCTCGAGCGCGGGTTTCGACCACGATGGCCCATTGTCACACTCCCGCAGCACGGCGCCTCGCGCCGTTCGGTTCATCTCAATCGGATATGCGGGGTGGCCTTCGCCGCGGCTCAACCCCAGAGCTCTCTTCGGTTGACCTCGCGACGCGGCCCGCCCTAACGGGCGAGCGGGCCGGTCGCTCGGCCCTTAGGCACGAGTCCGAGCTCTGGGGTTCTTTGTTGGATCAACCCAGCTAAACGCTGGGTTGTGACCGGTCACGGCGAGGCCAGCGGGTGCAAGGGGGAACATGGCTGGCCTCCGTTCGAGGCATCCGGGACGAAGGCGCGAAGCGGAGCCTGACGCTCGGCGAACGCGATTGAACGCGCGCGGCGAGCCGAGGTAAGACGCGGTGTGCGCATCTTCAGCGGCATCCAGCCAACCGGTCGCAAACACCTGGGCAACTACATCGGCGCGATCCGCCAGTACGTCGCCGGCCAGGATCGAGGCGACGCGATCTATTGCATCGTGGATCTGCACGCGGTCAGCGTCGCGTACGAGCCGGCGGACCTCCGCCGATACCTGTACGACACGACGGCGATCTTGCTCTCGGCGGGGCTCGATCCGAACCGGTCGATCCTCTTCCGGCAATCGGATGTGCAAGAGCACACCGAGCTCTGCTGGCTGCTCTGCGCCGTCACCGCACACGGCGAGCTGAACCGAATGACGCAGTTCAAGGACAAGTCCGCCAAACAGAAGGACTTGGTGTCGGCCGCGCTGTTCTTCTACCCGGTGCTCCAAGCCGCCGACATCCTCGCGTACAAAACGAACGAGGTGCCGGTCGGTGACGATCAGCGGCAGCACATCGAGCTGACGCGAAACATCGCCGAGCGTTTCAACGAGCGATTCGGCGATACACTCGTCGTTCCGCGCCACAACATTCCCGAGGTCGGCGCGCGAATCATGGATCTTGCGGCGCCCGACCAGAAGATGTCGACCAGCGCATCCACCGATCAAGGGACCGTGTACGTGCTCGACGAGCCGAAGGCCGTGCTCAAAAAGATCAAGAGCGCTGTCACCGACTCGGGCACGGAGATCCGACACGCGCCCGACAAGCCCGGTATCGCAAACCTGCTCGAGATCATGGCGGCGATCCAAAACAAGAAGATCGCCGAGGTCGAGCAGGCGTTCGCGGGCGCACGGTATGGGGATCTGAAGGTCGCCGTCGCAGAGGCCGTCGTCGCCTATTTGGCGCCCGTTCGCGAGCGGTACCTCGAGCTTCGACCGGACGAGGCCCGGCTCGAAGAGATCCTGAGCGCAGGGGCGGAGCGAGCGCGCCGCATCGCCTCCGCCACCGTCGCCGAGGTGAAGGATCGAATGGGCGTCGGGCCGAAGCCGGCGCGCTCGTAGCTCGAATCGTTATTGGGTTCCCTCGAGCGGCTCGAAGCTGAACTTCTGGCCGCCGACGGATGCCTCCGCCATCGCTCCGCCCTTCGGCAGGACGAAGACCGCGATGCCCGCGGTGTTGTAGCCGGCTTCCGCAGTCGCCTTCTGCTTCAGGACGACGGCGGTCGCTTCGGCACCGAGCTCGGTGCGTCCGGCCTTGAAGGAGGAGAGCGCGTCGGCGTCCTTGAAGAAGAGGATTTCGGCGTACGCCTGACCACCGGCCTGCGCGCCGACGGTCAGCATGTTCATGGTAGTGCTGCCGATGACTTCGCCGTTCTCGAACACCCAGCCGGTGCCGCGAGCGCCGCCGATACCCAATCCGCCTCGGCCGACCGAGGGGAAGATGGCGTAGGCATGCGCCTCGTCGAAGAACTTTTGAATATCGGGAGACGCTCGCTTGAAATCGGAGACCGTCTGGGCAATGTCCGCCTCCTCCTCGACGGTAGGCGGCTCTGTGAAGTCCTGGCCGGCGCACGCTGCCATGGCGAGAGCCAGCGCGAATATCGTGGATCTGGCGTTCATACCCACGGTCAAGCAGCGTGCATGCCACCGTGCGCCACGGGCATTTTGCGACGGAATGATTCGCTCGTGGCGGGGCGCGTGGAGCGGATGCGCTCGCGCGTGTCGAGAACGCGATCGTCGAAATGCGCAATCGAGCGCGCAGTTTTCCCCGGCGTTCCTCTGCTTCAGGGAGCGGCGCGGTCGCAGACCACGGTCGCGCCGGCGTCGCACGCCTTACGGAACGACTGCGCTGCCAGGTTGCCATTGCGGTCGAACGAGCGGCCGTTGATCGGTGGAACGCGCACGCCGTGCTCGTGGACGTAACCGGCAATGGCGCAGGAGTCGCGGACCTTCTCCCCGGCGTCGCAGGCTGCGACCCAGTCTTTTGCGAAGTGTGAAATCGTATTGCAGCCGGCCACGCTGCCCTGGAAGCAGGCGCATTGCGCGAAATAGAGGAGGTCTTCGCCACTCTCCGCAGTCTCCCCGCTCGCCGACGCGAGGTCCGCCGCGCCTTGATAACAGCCGTCGGGGTCGTGGCAGCCGCAGGTGATCTCGGTCGGATTGGTCTTGCTGTAGCCGACGGTGCCGAAGCACCCGCAGGCGACGAGGAGCGCGACGGAGACCAGGCGCACGCGGGCCGCGGTGGAGCGCATGGCGGCGAGTCTACGACGGCTGTTCGTCGGCGCCGGAGGGCTCTTGCTCGGAAGGCACGACATCGACGGGGGGCGGCGTCGGCGTGGGCTCTTCCTCGGCGGCTGTCCATTTGCGGAGCGCGGCGAGGTGGCGCTTCGTGATGCCGGGCACCGCCAGGATGGCCTCGTCGCTCGCCTCACGAACGCCGTCGACCGAGCCGAGGACGCGCAACAGCGAGGTGCGGGCAGCTTCCCCGAGGCCTTTGACGTCTTGTAGCTCGGTGCGAAGTCGTCGGGACGCGCCCAGCTTCTTGCGAATGTGGTTCGCGAAGCGGTGTGCTTCGTCGCGGGCGCGCGCCAGAAAGAAGAGCGCAGAGCTCGAGCCGCGCAGGTTGATGCCGTTCTTCTGGCCGGGGAGATAAATGCGGTCGACGACCTTTTCCCCGGTCACTGTCTCTCGCTCTTTGGCGAGCCCGACGATCGACAAATCGTGCAGGCCGAGGTCGCGCGCGGCGGTCAGCGCGATGTTGAGCTGACCTCGTCCACCGTCGACGACGAAGAGATCGGGAAGGTCCCATTCGGGGGGCGAAGGCTCCGTCTCGGCGGGCGGCTCGCTCGTCTCGGAGACGGCGTCCTCTTTGTCGATCACGGCTTGATCGCGCGCCGTTTTGCCGCGTCGAAAGCGGCGAGACAGGACCTCGTACATGGCGGCGTAATCGTCGCCGCCGCTCACGCCGCGGACGTGGAAAGAGCGATAACGTTTTTTATCGGGTTGTCCGTCGAGGAGCGACACGACCGATCCGACGGTATCGGTGCCGCCGAGATGAGAGATGTCGCAGCATTCGATTCGATGCGGCACGGTCGGGAGGCGCAGACGATCCCGCACTTCGGCGAGGCGGGCTTCGATGTCCTCCGCGGCGCGCTTCTTCGATTGGTAGCTGTTCTTCGCGTTCTCCTCGGCGAGATCCAGGAGCTTCTTGCGTGGACCGCGCTTCGGAACGAGGAGCTCGACCTTGCGGCCACGCCGCTCGGACAACCATTCCGACATACCTTCGGAGGCTTCGGGCAATGTCGGGAGCAAGATCTCGGGAGGGATAGGACCGCGCTCTTCGTCGCCGCCGTAGAACTCCGTGAGGAAGTTCGCAATCACCTCTTCGTCGGGCAATTCGATCTTGCGGAGCGAATACGCAATCGTGTCGCGAACGCGACCGGACCGGACGAAGAGCACCTCGATCTCGATGTTGCTGCCTTCGCGGAAGATACCGATGATGTCCTCGTCCACGTCGCTCACCGAGACGATGCGCTGGCTCTCCCGGATCGATTCGACGGCCTGCAGCTGATCTCGATAGATGGCCGCGCGCTCGAACTCCATGGCTTGGGAGGCTTCTCGCATCCAGCGGCCGAGCTCGCTCGTGAGCTCGTCGTGCCGGCCTTCGAGAAAGAGGCTCACGGCGCGGACTTGGGCGTCGTATTCACCTTTGTCGACGTCGTAGACGCAAGGCGCGGGGCAGCGCTTGATTTGATATTGAAGGCAGGGGCGCTTGCGTGATGCGAAGTCCGTGTCGGAGCACGTCCGCAGATGGAAGTGCTTGTTGACGAGGTGCAGCGTCCGCCGCGCGCTCGTCGCGGAGTGATAAGGGCCGAAGTAGCGCGCGCCGTCGGGGTCGGGCCGGCGCACCGTCTCGAGACGCGGCCAGTCTTTCGTGGGGTCGAGGCGCAGGCACAAGAAGTCCTTGTCGTCCCGCAGCTTCACGTTGAAGCGCGGTCGATGCTTCTTGATGAGCTCGTTCTCGAGGACGGCCGCTTCCTTCTCGGTGGCGGTGACGACCGTCTCGATGTCGGCGGCGAGGTCCCGCAAGAACGGGATGAAGTACCGCGCGTCGCTGCCGCTCTCCTGGAAGTACGAGCGTACGCGCGAGCGAAGGACCTTCGCCTTGCCGGCGTAGAGGACCTTGCCCTCTTTATCGAGGAACATGTAGCAGCCGGGCGACGCAGGCAGCGTCCCCAGCTTTTCGACTACTCGTTCGTGAAGCTCACCCTTCGTGGCCACGGCTCGGCGCGCACTCTAGCAGCCCGGTTCAGTACACGAAGGGCACGATCCGGTATTTGACCTTCTTGCAGTACGTGTCCCAATCGTCGCCGTACTTCTTCGCGCAGACGCGGTGGTCGCGGCGCTCGCGGTCGATGAGCAGCGGCGCGAAGTAGATGAAATAGAAGTACGGCGGGACGTGGGAGAGGCCCGCGGGCAAGCACCACGCGAGGGCCATCATGAGGTCGCCGAGGTAGTTCGTGTGGCGCGCGAGGCCCCACCAGCCCGAGGTGAGGAGCTTGGTGCCGCGCTTCGTCTGGATGAACGTCGGAGGCTTGCCCCAGATGCGCGCGTCGGGGTTCGTTCGGAAGGAGTGCTTCTGCAGATTCGACGTTCGGAAGATGTAGTAGCCGGCGAAGTTAAGCACGGCGATGCCGGCAATGGCCGGGATGGAGAGCTCGGGCCGGTGGTAGACGAGGTATTGGGCCTGGAGCGAGAAGTTGAACGGCATCCAAACGACGAAGCCGAACAACAGCATGAAGCCGTAGTTCTCGTAGTTGATGTCCCACGTCGTCAGCATCGCGGGCTCGAAGAAGTAAAAGTCCGCGACGTACCAGAGCTGGAAGATGCAAACGAGGATCATGGGCACGCTGACCGATCCGTCGCGCTCGAACTGAGCGGCGGCCATCGCGAGCGTGATGACGATCCACGTGGTCAGGCCGATCTTCGATTCGAAGAAGAGCTTGAGATCGAAGTCGCGCACGCGCGGGTTGAGCGCCGTGCCCATGAAGAAGTCGTAGATGAGGTTGCCGGTGCGGTGCTCGACGCGCGTCGAGGAGAAGCCGTAAAAGTAGAGAAACGCGCTGAACCCGAACGAGAAGAGGATCGACGTCGTGAGCATCGGACCGAGCTCGTCGAGGACGGCCGTGCCGGTGACGATACCGCCCGCGTAGAGGCCGATGGCGACGGCGAGCGTGACGACGAGCGACGCGAGGCCGTTGAGCTTGTACGGGACGCGGAGGCCGTCGCGCTGGGGGATGCCGTGATCGATCTTGCCGGGCAAGAAGACCTGCAGCGCGACCTGGAAGGCGAGCCACGCGGCGACGAAGAACACGCCGCGCGCGGTGGGCCACGGGATCTCCGAGAGGATGCTCGCGCTCGGGAGGAAGAGCGCGCCGCCGTGTTTGTGGATCGACATCCACAGGTAAATCGAGAGGAGCGGCAGGAGCGTGATGAAGAGCACCGCCCCGGCAGGGCCGCCGAAATGCGTCTCTTCCTCCTTCTTCTCGCGGGCTTTCGACCGCTCGGAGGGTGCCACTCCTACTGCCACGTCGCTCATGGCCGCTCACCTCGCACGGCTCGTGCCGCGACGCAAAGCGATGGCGCGAAGAAAGCGTGCGAACGCTGCGCGGAAAGGCTTCAGAACAGGCCGATGACGGAGAGGCCCGGCGCGATGCTCGCGCCGCCCGGGATGGGCGTGGGCACGACGGCAGGCGCGGGCGCCGGGACCTCGACGGGTGGCGGCGGCGGCAGCGCGGGCACGGCCGGATCGATGTAGTACGGGTCGGTGGGATCGGCCGGAGGTGTCGGCGCCGCCGTGGGCGTCTCGGGCGGCGGATAGTCGCGCTCGCTGCCGTACACGCCGCGCGTGACGAGCGAGTACACGCCGTGGACGGCGAGGACGCCGGACCATGCGGAGAGAACGGCCCAGCCCGCGCGGCCGTCGGGATCGCGCGCCGCTTGAATGCCGGCGAGAACACACTCCGGGGCCATGAACGCGATCTGCGGGATCGAGATGTAATAGGGCTCGGTGTAGGGACGATCGGTGAGCGAGCCGATGGCCGTCGCGGTGAAGGCCAGGTTCGTCGCGGCGACGACGCTGAGCCCCATACGCGCGTTGAGGCTTTCGTCGCCCGGGGTCGCGAGCGTCCAAGTCGAGAACGTCGCGAGCGACCCGGTCCAGATCGCCGGCAACATCGGGAGCAGCTCCAGGCCCTCTTCGTCGTCGTCTTCAGCCCCGATGTAGATCGTCACCGCGTTGATGGCGATGGTCTGCGCGCCGGCGACGACCGACTGCGCAATCATCCACGAATCGGCGGGCTGCTCGTGGTTCGAGATGTGCGCGGCGGTGTAAGCCGTGAAGGCGATGTCGGCGCCGATGAGAAATGCGCCGCCGACGATGGCGGTCATGCCGAGGATGGCTTCTTCGTCGGAAGCCTGCGCCTCGGTGGGGGAGACGAGCACGAGCGCGGCGGCGCACGTGCCGAGCAAACCGGCAACGAGCGCCCGCGAGCTTCGCCCCCCGTCGTTGGTCACGCCGTCTTGCCCTCGACCAGGCGAAGGTACATCGACGCGATCTTGTTGCTGGGATCCGCTTCCAACGCCTTGTGGAACGCGGTGACGGCGTCGCCCTTACGGTCGAGCATGTAGAACGTGACACCGAGCTGAACGCGCGCGTGCACGTAGGTCGGGTTTGCCTCGCAGGCTGCCTCGAAGGCGGATTTCGCGGCTTCGAGGTGACCGCGCTCGCGGTGGATCGCGCCGAGCTTGGCGTGCAGATCGGCGAACGCAGGCCTCAACGTCACGGCGCGCTCGAGCTCTCGAATCGCCTCGTCGAGGTAACCGATATGCGCGTACGCCTGGGCGACGTCGGCGTGCATGTTCGCGATCTTGCCGAGCGCGAACGTGTCTTGAATGCCGCCCGAGACGGACGGTCCCGCCGTCTTTCGAAGGCGCTCGAACGCCTCGCGCCCAGCCTCGTAGTCGCCGAGATCGTTGTGCGCGACGACCAGGTTGAGCACGGCCTCGGTGTAGCTCGGGTTGATCTCCACCGCGCGCTCGAATGCGCCCTTCGCGCCCTCGAAATCTCCACGCTCGTGACGGACCTTTCCGAGCATGTTGTAGATGTCGGCGAGCCGATCGTTGCGCTCGAGAATCTGCAGGAGGAGCGGCTCCGCGTGCTCGTATTCGCGCCGCTCGAAGTGCTCCTTCGCTGCGACGATCTTGTGCTTGAGCCTTTCATCCATGACGTCGATCTCTATCACTTCGACAGTCAATTCACCTGGCTTGCCAGGTGAATTCAATCAACGACCATTCGCACGGGTTGCCTCTCGAACATCGGCGATACCCAAATCGACGCGCGTCGCTGACTCAGAACACGCGCAAGCCAGGTGAATTTTGCATACGATTCGCACGGCAAGCCGTGCGAATGCCGGCGTCTGGTCGCGTGGGTCCCGAGGCTCTTCTCTGGCTGTTCCGGGGCCTATCCTGGGCGCTTCTTCAGCTTGCCCCACCCATGGGGCGCTGGTAGACGAGCCAACGTCGTGGCCGCCGAAGAAGTCGACCAAGATTCGGCGCCCCCTGCGTCGACTGGAACGCGCGGCCCGAGCAGCGCGGGGACGCCGGCACCTGGACGCGTCAGGGATTCGCTGACTTCGGCGAGCTCGCTGCGCGGATCGAGCGCCGCGCTGAGAAAGCCGCCGCTTCCGCCTGTCGGCGGCGCGGAGATGAGCCCGAGAAGGCGGGTGCTCGAGGCACGCATCCCCGTCGAGCCGGAGCCCGGCAGCCCCGAGGCGGCGGAGACGCCGAGGTCAGGGCTTTCGGCGACGTCGATGCCCGACACGCTCGAGCCCGCGGCTCTTTCACTTCGGTCTCCCGGAGCCTCCGGTGCGCCCTCGCTGCGCCGCCCTTCGCTGACGCAGGGCGAGCTCGCGGGGCCTGCTTCACCGCGTGCATCAGCGAACGCGTCGATGTCACGTTGGCTCGGTCGCGACGGCAAGGTGCAGGACCGCGGCGCGGCGTCCGTTCCGCGCGGCGGCTCGGCGCTGGCGATGTCGCCGCGCATGACCGCGCTGTTCGGTGGCTTGTTCGGGCTGGCGACGGTCACCACGATCATCGCGTTGCTCATCCAAGGCGCGCCTCCGCGGGACGATCGCTCCGCAGCGCTCGCGACGGGCACATCGAGCGCCGCCGCCGAAGGCGCGTCCGGGGACGAAGCCGCGGCCCAGCGCGGACCGAAGAAGCGGCAGCGCACGAAGATCCCCGGGCCGTGGCGCATCGCGGACATCGCGAAAGATCCGGGCGTCCGCATCGCCGAGGACACGATGGGACGGCGCTCGTTCATCACGGCGCTCGGCGAAAAAGGCGTCCCGAAAGACCAGGTCTACCGCGTTCTCAAGGCCTTCGACGGCCTGCGCAAGTTCGACAAGACCGGCAAGAACGACAAGTTCATCGTCGCGCTCGACCGCCAAGACAACCACGTCCGCGCATTCGAATACGTCGTCTCCGGGCAGGAGATTTACCAGGCGAAAGAGACCGACGGCATCCTCACGGCGTCGCAGCTCGACATGAAGATCGCCGAGGAAGAGGTCGTCGGCTCCTTCTATGTCAGCAAGAACGTCGCGCGCTCGATGGAGTGGGGCGGCTTCGAGCCCGATCTCGCGCGGGTGATCGACGAAGCCTTCGCGGGCAAGACGTCGGTCGATGGGTTCGAAGAGGGCGGCATCGTTCGCGTCGTTGCGACCGAGGTGACCGCGCTCGGCGAGTTCGTTCGCTACAAGAACATCGTCGCGCTCGAGTACAAGCCGCCGGATCCGCAAGCGACGCCGCTGCGCGCGTACACGTACCAAGGCCCCGGCGCGCGCGGATACTTCGACGATCGCGGCCGGCAACCCGATGGAAGCGGTTGGGGCTCGCCCGTGCCCGGCGCGCCGATCACGAGCCGCTTCAACCCGAAGCGCATGCACCCCGTGCTCAAGAAGGTGATGCCGCACAACGGGACCGACTACGGCGCTCCGACCGGCACGCCGATCTACGCGGTGTTTCGCGGCAAGCTCACGCACGTCGGGCCTGCGGGCCCGTGCGGCAACATGATCGCCATCATGCACCCGAACGGCGTGGAGAGCGGCTACTGCCACATGTCGAAGATCGCTCCTGGCCTCAAAGTCGGCGGCACGGTCGGCACGCGCCAGAACATCGGGCAGGTCGGTACGACGGGCCGCTCGACGGGACCACACCTCCACTTCTGGACGAAGAAGGGCGGTAAGTTCTTCGACTCGGAGACGCTCAAGATCGATGGCTTCCGCGTGATCCCGTCCGACGAGCGCGCCGCGTTCCAAGCACGCAAGTCTGAGCTCGACGCGCGCCTCGAAGGCATCGAGCTACCCGAGCCGCCGCCGGCCGAGCCCGCCGCAAAGGCATCGTCGGCGCCGGCTGGAGACGACACGCGCCCCAACGTCGGCGCGGGCAGCGAGGACGACGAACCCGGCAGCGCAGCACCGCCTGCAGGCTCTGCGAGCCCGAAGGCGGACTCGAAGCCGATGCAGATCGATCCGGGTGACGGCGACGAGATCGTCGGCGCGGATTTGAAGAAGTAGCGCGCGGGACGGGGGGAAGAGCGACGCGGGCCGGCGCAGGGGCCGCGGGCGGGTCCGGGGCCGCGCGGCGAGGGCCATCTGCGCCGAACGAACCCCGGCGTTGCGTCCGCGGGAGATGGGGGTGGGCCATGCGCGCTGGATGAAGCCTTTCGTTTCACCAGGCCCCTCTGCGCGCCCCGTAGGCGCGCCGACAAACGCGAAAAGCGCGCGACCCTCGAGAGGACCGCGCGCCGTTCGTGACGGAGCGTATTGCTCAGCGCTTGGAGTACTGGAAGCGCTTGCGGGCGCCCGGCTGACCGTACTTCTTGCGCTCCTTCTTGCGGGCGTCGCGCGTGAGGAAGCCCGCGCGCTTCAGCGGCGGACGACGCTCGCCGTCGGCGACGCAGAGGGCGCGCGCGATGCCGTGGCGCATCGCTTCGGCCTGGGCCGAGTGGCCGCCGCCGGCGACGGTCGCGACGACGTCGTACTCGTCGAGGACCTCGATGAGCTCGAGCGGCTGGCGCATGATCATGCGCGAGGTCTCGCGCTCGAAGTAGTGATCCGCGCTTCGCTTGTTGACGGTGATGTTGCCGGTGCCGGGCTTGAGCCAGACGCGAGCAACGGCGGTCTTGCGCTTGCCGGTGGCGTAGAACGATTCGCTCATGGTCTTCGTCTCTTACTTCGCTGCCCGAGCCGGGGCGGCCAGGGGTTCGGGCTTCTGGGCCGCGTGGGGATGATCGGGACCGCCGTAGACCTTCAGCTTGGTGAGAAGCTGGCGGCCCAGGATGTTCTTCGGAAGCATCCCGCGGACGGCCTTGAGAACGGGCAGCTCGGGCTTGCGCTCGATGAGGTCACCGTAGACCTCGCGGCGGAAACCGCCGGGCTCGCCGCTGTGCCGAACGTACTCTTTCTGCTCGAGCTTGCGGCCGGTGAGCTTCACCTTGGAGGCGTTGACGACGACGACGAAGTCGCCCGTGTCGACGTGCGGGGTGAAGGTCGGCTTGTTCTTGCCGCGGAGGACCATCGCGATGCGGCTCGCGAGGCGGCCGAGGGGTTGGTCGGTCGCGTCGACGACCCACCACTTGCGCTGCGGGTGGACCTCCGCCGGCTTGGCGACGAAGCTCTTCTGGATCGGAGAAGGAGAGGCGTTCATGGCAGATTGGTCACGTCGGGGACGGCGAGGCGCCTGCGAGCTGAGCAGCTGCACAGGCTGGGCAACGGGCCGGCACGACCCGAGGGTCTCGCCAGCGAAAAGGGGTGAGGCGTTTACGACCTGACGGCGCTCGAGTCAAGCAACATCGTTTTTGGACAACGAGCGGCGCGGGAAACCGAGTCGGTCGTGCGTGCGGCGACGCCGCGACGGTTCATACACGATCGAGCCGAGGACGTCGCGAACGATGAAACGAACCGTCGTGCAGCTCTCCAACATGGCCGATGGAGGCGCAGGTTCGCCACACGCGATCGGCTCGTGCACATGCGCGAGAGTAGGACCGAAATGCGGCGTGCACGCGCGTTGTGCGCTTCGACGAGAGCCAATTGGTTCACGATCCAGCGCATGCGAAGCACGACGAAGAATTGCAGCTCGCTGAACCTTGAACCTTTCCTTTGTCTCGCACTCGCAGCGGCGCTCGCCGCATGTGGTGGGGAGCTGGTGACGAACGACGGCGGTGCCGCGGAGGGCGGCTCGCCTTCGAATGGTGGGACGACCAACAACGGCGGCGGCACGAACGAAGGTGGAAGCGGCGCGGAAGGCGGCGCTGGCGGAGGCACCACGGACGGCGGCGGTGGTGGTGGCACCGAGGGATGCGACGATCCCGACACGTGCGAATACGACCTCGAGACGACCTGCATGGGCGAGCCGGCGAACGACCCGACGAACTTGCCGGCATGTCCCGCGGAGCTCTGCCCCGGTGGCGGCCTCGGACGATGCATCCCGACCACGCTGGTGCCGAAGGACAGCGTCGCCCTCCTCGCCGACTGCAGCGAGACGCAGAAGTGTGTCCCCGACAGCGCCATCATGCGCGACGGTCTCTTCACCGCGCCGACATGCGAGTTCGGGCCGGGCTACGAAGGCCGCTGTTTGAGCACGTGCATCCCCGATGTCGCGTCGCAGATCGATCTGTTGCCGCAGGACATCTGCGCGCCGGACGAGCGCTGCGCGCCGTGCACCGATCCGTTCACCGGCGAAGACACCGGCGCTTGCACGTTGTCTTGTGATCAAGGTCCGACGCTTCCGCCGAAGACGTTCCCCGCGTGCTGCGAGGACCTGGGCGGCGGCAAATGCGTCCCGGCGGACGTCGTCGGTGAGGAGTCGGCCGCCACCCTCGATCCCGAGGAGTGTGAAGGCCTCGGCGAGACCGGAAGCGTCTGCGTACCGGACGTCATCACCGATGCCCACCTGCAGGGACAGCCTTTCGTCGCGACATCGTGCACGACGAACCTGCTCGTTCAGCTCGGCGGCGGAAGCGCGCAAGGCGGATGCCTTCCGCGATGTATCCCCGAGGTGAACGACACTGCGGGTCTCGCGCAGGATGGCTGCCCGGACCAGACCTACCGTTGTGTTCCGTGCACCAACGGCGGCGCGAGCACCGGAGCGTGCGAGCCGCAGTAGAGAGCTAGATGTGAGCCTCGGCGATCAGTTGCTCGACGATGTCGGCTTCGGGGTCGCCGAGGGTGTCGCGCTCGGCGCAGCGGACGCGCTCGAAGAGGGTGCCGCGGGCGCGTCGCTCGCCGAGGGCGGCGCGGCAGGGGCCGAAGCGCTGGGCGGAGAAGCCGGAGCGTCTTTCTTCGTCGCGGAGTCCTTCGCGTGGCCGTTCGCGTCGAACTTGCCTGCGACGTCTTGAAGGAGCGCCTTCGCGTCGTCGGCGCAGGATCCCATCGGGTAGGTCGTCAGATACTCCGTCGCCTTCTGAGTGGCCCTGCGCGGATCGACGTCGTCCCCTTCCGAGGCCATCGCGCGAACTTGCGAGCACAACGCGACCTCGGCGAGCCCCTTCGTCTGCGCGGCCTTCTCGCGATACTTCGCCGCGAGCTGTTTGTCCGTCGGCTCGTAGAACTGTGCGAGCTGCAGCGCAGCGGCGGCTGCGCTCGGATCGGAGCCGAACTCGTCGACGACGCGACGAAGCGCAAGCACCTTCAGGTTGTCCTTCTTGCCGGTGGCCGCGACCTCCCACAGGTACCAGAGTTCGCTTGCACTCTGTGAGCCGTTGATGGTTGCCTGAAGGCCGGGACCCTTCTCGAGAAGCTCGAGCGCCGCTTCGTACTTGTCGCTCTTCACCAGCGAGAGCCAAGTGGCCGGCGCCTCGGGTGCAGCAACGGTCGTCGCGGCGACGGGCGCCGGGTCAGCCGACGAGGTCGGAGCGACGAGCGATTGGCTCGCGGAGGGTGCGGGCGCACGCGCATCGGGATCGGCGTCGTTGACCGGGACCGGAACCGGAGGAGGAACGTCCGCCCGCTGATCGGTGGAGGTGACCGTCGCGACGATCGGCACGCGGGAGAGCACATGCCCGCCACGGACCACCTGCTGCCCCGCCGGAGAAGTGACGGTGGCCGTGCCTTGCGCGACGAGGACGTCGAGATCCGCTTCGCGGCGCGCGAGCGATACCGACGAGCCTGCGGGCGCGGAGACATGAGCGACACCGGCGACGACGTCGACCGGAATGTCGACCGCGTCGAGCGACGCAGCACCGCGGAGCAGGCTCAAGTTGACGCGCTCGTCGGAGACCGAAACCACCTCGACCGTGGAGCCCGGCTCGACGACGATGCGACCACCACCCGGCAGAGCGAAGGTGCGCGGCTTCGTGCCGGCGGCGAAGACGTCGGTCATCGGACCGTCGGGCGTGGCGACCGGGAGGTTCGCCTGCTCCGGCTCGTTGCTGCTGCCGATGACGAGGCCCGTGCCGAACATCGCGGCGGCGGCGGCGAAGAGGAACACCGTTCGCGCGACGGCGGGTCGCTTCGTGTGGAGGAGCGCGCCGGGCACCGGCGTCGCCGTCACAGAGGAGCGCGGGGCAGGCAGCTCGTCACGCAGACGATCCCAGATCCGATCGACGCGCGCGTCGTCGGCGTGATCGCGCAGGCTGCGCGGATCGATCGAGGGAAGTCGGCTCATCGCGCGCTCCTCCTCGAGATTGTGACGGATCCGGGTGCGGGCGCCCGCTCTTGAGCAGCGGAATCTGTAGTCGCTGGCTCGACGCCGGGGGCGGCGGCGTCTCGGTCTTGCGTTTCCACGTCCTGGGTGTCCACGAAATGGTGTTCGAGAAACTTCTGAGCGCGGCTGATCCGGCGCTTGACGGTGGCGAGCGAGCAGTTCGTCAGCTTGGCGACGACGTCGAGCTCGTGCCCCTCGACATAGCGGAGGGTCCAACCGATGCGCTCATCGGTGGGGAGGGTTCGGAGGAGTGCGTAAATCTGCGCGAGCTGGGCGCGTGTGTGAGGGGACGCGTCGCTGCTCGTGATCGAGTCGAGGTCGACCGGGTCGGCGCCGCGGCCCAGGCCGAGCATGCTCATCAAGCGGGCTCGTCGAAGGCGGGAGCGGACGGCGAAGACGACGATGGACCCGAGCCAGGAACGGAAGGCTCCCGGCTCAGCCAGGTCCCCGATGCGAGCGAACGCCTTGATGAAGGCGTCGTGGACGACGTCCTCGACGTCGCGGGCGGACCCCTCGATGCGGGTCGCGAGGTGAATCGCGAAGGACGCGTGCTTGCGATAAAGCGCCTCGAAAGCGAGCTGGTCGCCCGAGCGCGCGATGGGGACGAGCTGTGCGTCGGAGAGCTCGAGCAGGTTCGCGACGGCGCGACCGCGTGTGCTCTTGGCGGTGACGCCGCTGTCTTCGCGCGGTTTTGCGCCGGGATCGGACGGGAGGCTTCGGCGGGAGCGGCGCGACGAAGTGAGCGGCGGCTCGGGTCCGGTCGCCGGACGTGCGGCTGTCGCCTGCCCTTCCTCCGTCACCTCGGCCGGGCGGGCGCCTGCAGACGAGACCCCGGCGGCTCGGCCAACCAGCCGAAGATGCGCGGGGTTCGTGGAGGGGCGGTTCGCCTTCATGCGATCAGGTAGAAACGGCGCGGGGATTGTTCGAAGCGACCAGCTTGGATCTTGGACGCGCGACGCACGTACAAGGGCTCACCGCTGGAGCCTTTCTTCAGGGTGAAAGGAACAGGCACGAGAATTGTTTTACCACCGAGCTTGCGTGACAATCCTAACGGTTCGCTGACCCGGCCGGCCTCCGAGCAGGTACGAGGCGCGGCGGGACGAATGGCGCGAGCACTCGGCGCACCGAGAAACTGAAGAAAGCGGCTCATGAGCGAAGACGAATCGACGGAGACACCCGAGACGGTCCCCTCAGGGACGGTCATCGGGCATTACCGCGTCGTTCGCCGCCTGGGCATCGGCGGCATGGGCGAAGTCTATCTGGTGCAGCACACCGGCACGGACGAGATGTTCGCCATGAAGGTCCTGCTCTCGCAGACCATCTCCGACACCACCGCACTCGAGCGTTTTCGGCGAGAGGCCCGAACGCCCGCCCGTATCGAGAGCGAGCACGTCGTCAAAGTCACGCACGTCGACGTCGCGCCCGAGCTCAAGGGCTCTCCCTACCTGGTGATGGAGTACCTGCGCGGCGAGGATCTCGATCGACACGTCGAGCGCCATGGCCGCATGCAAGCTCGCGAGGTCGTCTCGTTCCTTCAGCAGATCGCGCGCGCGCTCGACAAGGCCCACGCAAAGGGCATCGTCCACCGCGATTTGAAGCCGGAAAACGTCTTCATCACGCGACGTGAAGACGGCACGGCCCACCTGAAGATCCTCGACTTCGGCATCGCGAAGTTCACGTCGGGCGCGGGCGACATGATCAGCAAGACGGCGACGTCGCCCGGCCAGATCTACGGCACGCCTCTTTACATGGCGCCCGAGCAGGCGAAGGGCGAGTCGAAGAAGATCTGCCCCCAGACGGATATTTGGGCGCTCGGCCTCATCACGAACCGAATGCTGTCGGGCCGCGACTACTGGGACGCGGAGACGCTGACGGCGCTCATTGCCCAGGTCGTGTACGAGCCGATGCAAAAGCCCAGCGAGAAGTCGAAGGACTTCGCGTTCGGCGACAAGTACGACGCGTGGTTTCTTCGATGCTGCGACCGCGACCCGGACGCACGCTTCGGCACGGCGGGCGAAGCGGTCTTCCGTCTCGGCCAGGCGCTCGGCGTGATCGACGCGGACGCTCCTTTCTCGGGTCAGCCTTCGAGCCTCGTCGCGGCGCCGCCCCCCTCCCTTCGACCCGCGACGGAGCCGCGGCCGCTGTCGAAGACGGAGCTTCAGCTCGCGCAAACCGGCCTTTCCGCGACGAATCGCTCGGATCGCGGCACGGTCATGAAGGTCGTGGGAGGCATCGCGGCGGTCGGGCTCCTCATCGGGGCCGTCGTTTTCGCGATGCGCGCAGGAGAAAAGGACAAGCCCCAACCTGCTGCTGCGACCGACGCCAAGCCCGGGGTCACCGCCACGGCGAAACCCCTTCCTCGGGCGAACGCCACCGCTGGCGTCAACACCGCCACGGTCGTGACGCCGGCAGACGCGACGGCGAGCGCGACCGCGTCCTCGAGCGCGGCCGTCTCGCCGAGCACATCGGCCGACGCGAGCGCGGCGGTTTCCGCTACGGCCGCCCCCGCGACCGGCGAGCCGAAGGTCATCGGCGCCAGACCGACCGCAAAACCCAAGACGAGCGCGACGACGGCGGCCCCTCCCCCGTCGACTACGACCAAGCCGACCGCGACCGGCAGCCCCCTCGACGGCAGGCTCTGAGCCGAAGGCCATGCGGTGAGTTGGCGGCGAGGTGCGACCCGCCGCTATCATGGCGTCCCGATGCGCCGACCGCCCGCACGATGCGCCATCTCCGTTTCGATCGCCGGCGCGTTATTCGCGGCTGCACAGGTCGCATCGGCCGACGTCGCGACCGCCGACAAGCTCTTCAACGAGGGCAAGGCGCTCATGGCCGAGGGAAAGATCGCCGCGGCCTGCGCCAAGTACGAAGCGAGCTACGACGCGGACCCTGCGCTCGGCTCGCTCTTGAACCACGCGGATTGCCTCGAGCGCGACGGCCGCCTCGCGACCGCGTACGGCCGCTGGGGTGACGCGGTCGCAGTCGCGACGCGCAAAGGTGATGACCGGGCCGACTACGCGCGCGAGCGGCGCGAGGCGCTCAAACCGAAGCTCTCGTTTCTCACGCTCACCGTGAAGGGGGCGCTGCCGCCCGATATGTTCGTCTTCAAAGGCGACACGAAGCTCTCCGCGGGTGCGTTCGGGACAGCGCTTCCGACGGATCCCGGCGAGACCGTCATTCAGGTCGTGCGCGGTCAAGACGAGGTCCTCTGGGAGACGAAGGTGCAGCTCGCCGAAGCGCAGCAGCAGACCGTCGTCGTGCCGCTCGAAGAGATCGTGAAGCAAAACCCCTCCGCGATGAAGAAGCGGCAAACGACCGAGGAAGGAGGCCGCCGCACACAGACGGAGGGGCCGAGCGAGATCGAAGGCTTCTGGAGCCGGCAGCGCATTGCGGGGTTCGTCATCGGAGGCGTGGGTGTCCTCGGCGCCGGGGCGGGCTTCGCGCTCGGCGGGCTCGCGGCGAGCAAGTCGTCGGACTTGGATCGAGAGTGCACGCAGACCGATCCTCGGTATTGCACCACCGCCGGTGAAGAGATCCGCCAAGACGCCTATACGCTCGCAACCGCGAGCACGTGGACACTGATCGGTAGTGGCATCGTCGCCGCCGTCGGCATTACCGTCATCGTCACGGCGCCGAGCGAATACGCGAAGCTCGAAGAGCGCGCGTTCCTCGTCCCCTGGCTGTCTCCGGAAGGCGGGGGATTGATCGCCAAAGGAACCTTTTGACGGTGCAGCGGGGGGCTCGCAATCGACGTTACGCCGCGAATATCCTCGCGGGCTGCTCGCTCGTCGCATTCACCTGCGGGCTTGCGGCCTGCGCGGAGATCCTCGGCGTCGGCTCCGAGTTCGAGGACATCGTCGGCGCGTTTTGCAAATGCGAGCAATTCGACAATCGTTGGCCGAACGACCTCACCGGCGACAGCTTCTACCCGTGTGACGACTACGTAAGAGCACGCCTCGACGCGCGCCCGGAGCTCGTCGCAGATTGGGTATCGCTGTTCGACGAGCAGGGCTGCGCGAGCTGCCAAAAAGCGGAAGCGTGTGCGAATGCGCCACCGATTTGCATCGAACAAGGCGACGAGTGCATCACGGACACCTCGTGTTGCGGTTTCGACGAGGCGTTCCCGACGAAGGCATATTGCGGGATCACCGATCCGGACGACCCGACCGCGCGCTGCACCGGCGACGAAAACTTCGAGACGTGCGCGCGCGGCGGAGAAGCCTGCGAGAAGAACGAAGACTGCTGCGGAGCCACCGGATTCATCGCCGGGTGCTCACCCGAGCTCGGCGGGCGATGCATCGTGCTTTGCGACGAGGTCAACGACGCATCGTGCCCCGATTGCTGCGCGACTGCTTATCTCGTCGACGGCACCCCCGTCGGCGTCTGTCCCGACAGCATTCCGTTCACCGAGCCGCCCGCTTGCGAAAACCTCTGTGAGGACAGCTGCCCGTTCAACTTCGCATGTACGGCGACACCGTTTCAGCTGTCCGAGCCTGCCGGGGCGTATATCGATGTGAATGCTTGTGTGGGGTTTTGAGGCGGACGAGGCCTGGGCGCGGGGAGAGGGGGGCGCGTGAACGCCCCATGCAGTCGTCATCGAGCCTCGGACCAGCTCAGCAGACAGCGTTCGGCCGAAGCGGCGAGCTCACTGGGAGTTGCTGTCGCGTCCAACGAGAGCAAACATACAGCGGAGGCAGCCCTCGTCAAAACGGGCTCGGCTGCCGCGTGGAGCCGCGAAAGCGCACCGGGGTGCGCCTCTTCGATTGGCGCCTGCCGCAATGCTCGGCGGCGCTGATCAATCAACTCGGCTGAAGCGCGGAGATGGATGACGTGAATCGGCTGCTTGGCTGCGAATACGAGACTCTCGAACTGCGCCAGGTTGCGCGGCACGCCGAGTAGGACCGCCAACGAGCGTCCCGGCGGGACGAGCTCGGCAAGGAGCTTGCCGAACACCTCGTCGGGAATCAGCCGCCCGGACTCGACGGCGGCTCGAGCAAGCGAGACGCTTTCGGACGTTCCGCTTTTGAGGAGTGCCAGCACGTTGGAGGGATCAAGAATGACAGTTTCCGGCAATCGCAGGGCGAGCGCCGCCGCCAGTGTCCGCCTTCCCGAGCCTGGAAATCCCAACAGCGCAACGATCATGGCTGAACGACCCTTGAAGAATGGAACGACGTGGCGCGGTGATTGCGGAGTTCACGTAGCCCTAGGTTCGACCGCGAGCACGAAGGCCCCCTCCGCGAGCGACTCGACATCCACGTCCGCGGCGAGAATCGACCCGTCGTCGGTGATGAGGGTCCACGTGTAGGGGTTGGAAGTGCGGTCAGAAATGAGGGCGCGACATCGCAATGCTCTCGTGAGCCGAACGGCGGCGGGCAGCTCCTGTTCCAACACACAGAAGCCGAGGGTCAGCGGAAAGTCTCCTGGCCGTCGGGTCACGGTGACGAGAATCTGGCCCGGTCGCAACGTCGGCCCAGGCAACTCGACGACCGGGACGAACACGAGCCGAGTGGGAGCAATCCTCAGCGCAAAAGCGAGCGCGTCCCGTAGCTGAACGGGCGGAAATGCTGCGCCGAGGTGGGTTTCCACGAGCTGTGGCGCGCGATGCGCCGTCGGCGCGAGCTTCAGATACCCGGCTCCCGCGAAGCTGAACATCCAATGTTCATCGGCGCTTTGGAAGCCGAGGTAATAGTAGTTTCGGTCGAGATGCTCGAAGTGTACGCCCACGCCTTCCGACTCGACTGATTCGAGCTCATCGGAGGCCGAGATAACGCGGACCCACGACGGCGGTGGCCCATCATATAGATTGGGCTCCACGGCACCACGCTGCGTCGTCCACAGTAGGAGACCTAGTTCGACCAACCCATTTGCCAGGCGAACTTCATACCGCGCCTTCCCCGCGCGGCGGAGGACGAAGCTTGCGTCGGAGAGGACGACCTCGTCGAGGAGCCATCCGTTGCGAAAGAAGCCGATACGGTCCATGGCGATGGAAAGAGGCGGCGCGGGAGCGGCCTTGCCAAGGACGCGTTGAGTCGAGCAGCCTGACGGGGAGGACGCGGCGGCATTACGGGGAATCGTAGATGTCGAAGCTCCACGTTTCTCCGCGCGGGTTCACCCTTCGCTTCGCCGAACGAGATCGTCCACCGTGCCGAAGATGTCCCCGTTGTCGCTGATCACGAGAGCGTCGCCGGCGATCGGGATGGGCATTTGCTCGATCCCGCGCACGAACTGGCTCAGCTTCGCCCCCGCTTGGGTCAGCGCATCCGGAACACAGTAGACGACGACGAGCTGGGCGTCGTCGTCGCTCGCGACGCGACCACGCAGGAAGCCTCCGTACTCGGGTTCGTCCTCGAGAATGTGCTCATATCCGCGCGGGACGTTGTTCCGATGGGCATCGCGCGCATCGAACAGGGTCCCATCGGGATAGATCCAGAACACGAAGTCGGGATCGCGGTGCGTGAACTCTTTGATGGCTCGACGCCGACCCGAAAACCTCGGCGCGAGGAATGGGAATCGCTCGGCTGCAGCCCCGCGTGAGATCGAACCGAGGGTTACCACTTCGCCATTCGAGCAGTCTTTCC
The DNA here is from genome assembly GCA_013361525.1 of Polyangiaceae bacterium. Classification (GTDB taxonomy): domain Bacteria; phylum Myxococcota_A; class Polyangia; order Polyangiales; family Polyangiaceae; genus Xiheicaenibacterium. The sequence goes on from JABFXY010000105.1 coordinate 114,248, forward strand.
TAGTCGACGTCAGCATGCGGTGGGCGAGCCACGGCTTGGACGCCGTCGCTCGTGCAGCGACCTCGTCGGGCCCAAACTCAGTAAGGCCCTGGACGAATGACGCCATCTTCGTCGGGTACATAGGCTTGAATGGCGCGATCACCCGCGCAGAGAAAGGGTGGGTAGTGGCCGAAGGCCGCGGGTACACCACTCGAGTCCTCGAGGTCGGCTCGAAGCTCTTCGTGTGAGGTTCCGGTGGCGTGGTGATACCAGCAGAAGGGGTCGTCAAAGGTAGGGACTTGTTCGAGCAGGAGGTATTCGACGCCGTCCGGTACGAGCTCAATTGCGCGCTCGATGAACTCGTCGTTCACGACGCCGCGATGAGGAAGCTGCCGATCTCTAAACGCCGTAACGGACGCACCGGCGGGCATTCGGGCGATATTGCCTTCCAACGTCTCGAGCAGGCGGTGAAGCTCGAAGTCTCGGTTACCGCCGCCCGCGCGATAGCGGATCAGGATCAA
>JABFXY010000104.1 GCA_013361525.1 Polyangiaceae bacterium
GAGAAGGCGGCATCCCGCAGGGCGGCAATGGTGGGCAGGGCGGCGTCCCGCAGGGCGGAAGCGGCGGCGCCGGCGGCGAAGGTGGCGCCGGCGGATCCGGCGGGGACGGCGGCGAAGGTGGGGAGGGCGGCGGCCCGCCGCAGCCCTCCTGCACGCCGATGCTCGGCGCACCCGTCGACGAGCGATGCGGCCATTATGTCGATGCGGGCGCACCGGCCGGCGGCGATGGATCGATGGCGGCACCATTCCAAACGCTGGCAGAGGCGATCGCCGCCGGTGGCGACACTTCCTATTACGTCTGCTCGTCCACCGGCCTCGCGGAGTCGGTGACCGTCGCGAACGGGAGCACCGTGTACGGCAACATCTCGTGTACCGGCGGGTGGGAATGGGCAGACATTCAATCCAATTGGCAAGCACCCGTGGGACTGGTCGCGCTCAACGTCTCGGGCAATCCGGACGCTTTCGACCCGAACGTGAAGACGCATATCGAAGGTTTCGCCATCTTCGGCGGTGAGACGAACGCGGCCGCGAAATCTTCGGTGGCGATCGCCGCGTCGTACGCCAGCGTCGATCTGGTGAACGTCGAAGTCTGGGTCGATGACGGCTTCGCCGGTGAAGACGGGGTGAACGGCGTCGACGCTACACCGAACGGCGCCGCGGGCGACGGGGGCGACGGCACCACACTCAACTGTGGGCCGAATACCTCGCCCGGCGGCGCTGCAGGCGTGAGCAGCTGCGGGCGCAATGGTGGCCGCGGCGGCGGCATCATCGTTTGCACCGTGGGCAACGGGCTCAGTGGTCAAGGCAGCCAAAACAACGGCGGACAAGGCGGCACGACGTGCACGGCCGGAGGCAATGGCACGAACGGCACGAACGGCTTCAATGGCGCGGACGGCACCTTGGGTTTTCTGACGCTCGGCCCCGGTATCATCGAAATGGATGGCGTCGATGGCACGGCCGGCGCGCACGGCGTCGGTGGCGGTGGCGGCGGCGCGCTCTTGTATGACGGTGAGACGGATCACCGAATGGCCGGTGGAGGCGGCGGCGCGGCTGGATGCGGCGGCACGGCGGGCACGGCGGGCAAGTCCGGCGGATCGAGTATCGCAATCGTCTCCATCAGCTCTCTTTGGACGTTTACCGATGTCTCCGTCTCGGTGGGCATGGGTGCGGACGGCGGCGTCGGCGGCACGAGCTCGCTCGGCAGCGACGGGAATCCGGGCGGCGAAGGCGCGACGGCGGTCGTCGACACGGTGGGCTTTCCTCCCGCGCCGGTCACCGCGTCCGCCTGCGATGGAGGCAGCGGCGGTCGCGGCGGTAATGGCGGCTCCGGTGGCAACGGCGCGGGCGGCCATTCGGCGATCATTGCGTATCGCGAGGGGATGTCGCCGAACGTCTCCGCCATTACCGTTTTGGCCGCTCCGATGATTGCAGGGCAAGGCCCCGGCACCGCACCGGAGGGCGTCGCAACCGACGTGTTGAACATTCAGTGAAGGCGCTCGGCTTGCTCGCCGCCGGGCTGTGGTTCTGCATGGCCTGCCGCGGTCCGACATTCCAAATCATCATCGACAGCGACGACGACGAAGACGGTGAGACGTCGGGCGGCGGCTCGGGTGGGGGCGGGGCCGGAGCAGGCGCCGCTTCCCCCGGCGAATCGTGCACGTTCGTCGATGGGGCGGTCGTCTCGGACGATTGCGGTGTTTTCGTCAGCCCGGGCGCGACCGGCGGTGACGGTACCAAGGCAAAGCCTCTCGCCTCGGTGGCCGAAGCAATCGAATCGCGCGCAACATCCATCTACGTCTGCGGCGACAAGCTGGTGGAAGCCGTGTCCCTGCCGCCCGCGCTCGCCCTCTATGGTGGATTCGACTGCGGCGCTTGGACATTCGAAGAAGCGTCGCGAACGGAGATCACTGCAGGCGCCGAAGTGGTCCCGCTGACGTTGCTCGGCGGCGGCGGGGCCGTCGTCGAGGGCTTCGTCGTGCGCGCCTCGGGCGGCGTCGGCCCGTCGAGCTCGTCGATCGCGATGATTGCGGATCAGGCAACGGCGACGCTCCGGCGCGTCGATTTCGTGAGTGGCAATGCCCAACCCGGGCTCGGCGGTACGCCGGGTGATCCCGGCACACCGGGGAATCCGGGCTCCTCGACGACCAGTGCGTCGAGCGCGCTCGGCGGCACCTCCAGCTGCAATGCGAAAGGCGGTCGTGGCGGCAGCGCAGCGTCGCAAGACGAACCGGGGGATGCGGGCGAGCCGTCTTCTCAGGACAATGGCGGTGATGCGGGCTGCACGGCCGGTGGGCAAGGCGACACCGGCGGGACGGGCGATGCCGGTGACGATTCCAGCGGCTTCGGCACCATTTCGATCGCCGGCTTCACGCCTCCCGCGATCGGCAGCAACGGGGAGCCCGGTGCGAGCGGCGGCGGCGGTGGCGGCGGCGGGTCCAAGATCGCAACGCCGCGCGGCGGCGCGGGCGGCGGTGCGGGCGGTTGCGGAGGGACTCCCGGCACGCCCGGCACTTCGGGCGGGTCGAGCATTGCGATCGTCTCGCTCGACGCGGGCCTCACGTTCGTCGACTGCACGGCTACGGTCGGCGACGGCGGCGACGGTGGCAGTGGCGGCCCGGGCGGTCCCGGCGGTGACGGCGGGATGCCCGGATCGGGTGCCTGCTCCGGCGGCAAAGGCGGGAAAGGCGGCGATGGTGGTCGCGGCGGTCACGGCGCAGGCGGCCATAGCCTCATCGTCGCATTCGTCGGCGATGCGCCGGATCTCGATGGGCTCGTCTTCAGCGCGCCGGCCGCGGAGCAAGCAGGCGAGTCCGACGCGCAACCGGGCCTCGCGCAGGTCGCGCTGGGCTTCGACACGCAATGAACGAGCGCGAGCGCTTCCGCGCCGGCCGACACCCTCGAAACGGAGGGCGAGCGAGTCGGGCGGAAGCCGTCCCGCGATTGCTCAATTCTTGTTCACGGCCTGGCGAGCTTGGCCCTTGAGCTCCTTCGCTTTGCCTTCGGCCGCCATTTGATCGTCGTCGATGACCTGGCCGAAGCGGTTCTTCACCGCGCCGGCGATCTCTTCGACCTTGCCCCTGGTGCGCTCGGCAGCCTTCGCAGCGCCCTCTTGGGCTTCGCCCTCGAGTTGCTTCGCAGCCCCTTCGGCCTGCATCTGCTCGTTACCGATCGCCTTCCCGAGGTTCTTCTTGATTGCGCCTCCAACCTGTTTTGCTTTTCCCTCCCCCCGATCGCTGATGTTGCGGTTCATGGGGTTTCCTCCTGATCTGAGACAAACATGTAGGAGCAGGAAGCGGGCCAATCCGCCGCTACCGAATCGGTCGTTCTCATCAAACCCGCGTTGCTGCCGACGATCCCACGGATCGCGCGGCAACTTCGCACATCGAACGAAGAGTCGGCTACCCTGGCAGCCTTGGACGCCCCTGGATCGCGCGCTCACGTCTTGCTCGTAGACGACAGCTCGCTCATGCGTTCCATTGTCGAGAGCGGTCTTCGTGAAGCGGGATTCGAGGTCACGGCCGTCGCGGGCGCCGCGGCCGCGTTGGAGCTGGTCGAGGCGGAGTCTCAGCGCTTCGACATCGTGCTCACCGATTACGTGATGCCGAAGATGAACGGCCTCGAGCTCGCCGAGGCCATTCGCCGCGTCGACCCACAAATCGGAGTCATCCTCCATTCGGCTTGGTCGACGGCACCCGACCCGCGCGTCGATCTCGTCGTCGAGAAGCCGGCGACAATCGAAGTGCTGGTGAAAGCCGTGGAGCTCGTCCTGGAGCGCGCTGGTGGGGCGTCCGAGCGTCGCGCTTCATTGACGACGTGGCCGCCGCGCAGCAGCTAACCGCACCTTTTCGAGCGGTTTGCGTCGCAAAGCTGCTGAGCAGGGAAGCTTCTGTAGGGCTCGCACGACGGGAACGTTTCAGAGGTCCTCATGACCACCCGAGGCCACTCCCTGGCAATCTTTTGCCTGCTCACCGCCGCCGCATGCGGCCCGCGCGGCGCCGTCGTCATGTCGAACCCGCTCGTGAGCGGCGCGGTCGAGCAGAACGAGTCGCACCACCGTCACGGCTTCAACGAAACGGTGCGCGGCCTGCCGTCGCGCAGCCTGGTAACGAACGCCTCCCTGACATCCCTCGATTCGAAGAGCGCCTGTTTCGACCTCCAGCTGAAGTGGTTGAGCGAGCCGGGCAGCGAAGCGGACGGCGAAGCCTACGTCGATCCCGACCGCCTCGTCGCAAGGCTGGAGATCCTCGGCGCGGACTACCAATTGACACGCGCCACGTCCGTCGAGCGCGACGAAGTCACGCGCGAGCCGCTCGTCGGACACACCAATCGAGTCCAACAGCGAAATCAGCTCGTCTGCGAGGGATATGGCCGCCACAGGCGATGTTTCGACGTACACGAGCAAGTCGTCGTTCCCGTCGAGACGGGCTACACGGTGATGGGCGGCGGCGGCCACGTCTGTTTTGCGCACGGCGGCCACATCGATACCGAGACGGAGGGCCTGATTCTCACGCTGTCCCATCCGGCCGAAGGGGAGCGCGTCGCCCACCGTTTCGCGTGGAAATTCGAATAACGGATTAGCGTTTCGCTGCCTCGTGGAGCTCGATCGGGTTGCCGTCGGGGTCCTCGATCTGCACTTGTTTGCCGCCGGGACCGACCTCGACGGCGTTGCGCAAGTGGCCTCCGGCTTTCTCGAACCGACGAATCTCCGATTCGAGATCATCGACATAGAGGACGATACGATTCCACCCGCCCGGCTCCTGCTTTCGACCGTCGGGCATGGGACGCGACCCTGAGCTGCCGGGGCCGCTCAGGAGCAGGCGCAGCTGCCCGAGGCTCACTTCTGCGAAGACCGGCCCGGTTCGCTGACCGAGCCGAAAGCCGAGCTGCGCCGTGTAGAAGGCGATCGACCGCTCCACGTCCGCGACTTGATAGCGAACCGTCGCAGGCCGGCCTTCCACGGGATCGCGGCGCACTTCGTCGGCGCTCTGCGCGGTCCTCGGATCGCCCGCAGATGCATCCGGGGCTGCCGGCTGACCCAAACACCCGACGCCGAACTGACCAACCATTCCCATGATCATCACCTCCACGAAACGGCTCGTGCTGCGTCTCCACATCGCCTGAGCTCCTTGCCTTGGCCCGAGGGTGGAGGCGAAGCGGCGCTTCGTATTGGAGGAAATTGACCGGCGCTCTCAAAAGAGCGCAACGTGGTCGACCTTCACCCGGTCGTTGCGACGACGAACGTGCTCGAGCGGCGTCAGGCCCGACAACGCGACGAAGTCGCGAATGAGATGGGATTGGTCGCAATATCCGCTCGCCAGCGCGACCTGTGAAAAGCGGGGCTCCGCGCCGCGCTCCAACATCGACTTCGCGCGTTGGAACCGTTGGACGCGTGAAAAGAGCTTGGGCGCCATTCCGACCTCGGCGGAAAACACATCGATGAAATGGCGGTGGCTGACGCCCGCGCGCTCCGCGATGTCCGCAACCGCCGTGGCCCCCCGAACGAGCGACGCGACCGCATCGCGAACCGCTTCACGCGGGTGAACACGGGCGGCGAGGTGGCTGAGCAGCGCGCCCTCGAGAATTCGAAATCTCTCGATGGGACTCGTTACCTCACAAAGGCGGTCGCGCAGGGTGCGCGCCGTGCGCCCCCAAAGCGCGTCCAGATCCACGTGATCGTCCGCCAGCTCGTCCGTTCTCACGCCGAAGAAGGGGTAAGCACCACCGGGTTTGAAATGCACCCCGACGATCGACGCGTGCGAAGTCGTGTCGATCACGAAGGAGCGGCCATAGACGCCGGAGACCACCGCCCCCGAGTATCGTCGCGGTTGCTCGGCATCGCAGCTATCGTAGATATCTATTCGATCGTCGTGCAGATTGACGACGAGCTCGACGGTGCCGGTGGGTACGATGCATTCACGAGCGTGCGGCGGAGCATCACCGAGCATCCACAAGCGTTCGACGAACGGCGCGAGCCGCGAAGACGGCGTATGGGTGAGGCTCAACATGCAGGGCGCCCATCGTGACATGACCGCCCACCGCGCGCCCCTCTCGTTCGCCGATGCCTACGGGCAGCCGGTCGTCGTCGTCAATGCGTCGTAGGCCATCCACCCAAAGCGTTCGTGCCCTGGCTTGGACTTCACATAGCCGTAGATGAACTTCATCGTTCCGCTCTTCTTTCGGTAACGACCGCTCGAGTCCTTCACGTAGAGAGGAATGTCGATCGACGGGTTGCCGGTCGCGGTGGGGACGTCGACGCGCTGGAACTTCGTCCCAGCGGGGAAGATGTCGACGGCCGGCCCGCCGAGGCCGAAGCCGGGAACGTTGAACGCGAGATTCGCGTAGCGCTTGCCGTTGTTGCGGACGAGCGGGAGGTAATCGCCTGCTCGCTCGTGATCGCCCTTTGCGTCGTAGACGACCTTCTTCTCGACGAGCGCCGCGTCGTGTGAGCTCTTGATCTTGTAACACCCGAGATGCTCGAGGTCCGTGCCCTTGGCGTTTACCTCGCCGACGCGATCGCGGAACGTCTCTTCGCTCGCGAGATGGCTCAGAGGAAACCATCCGGAGCTTCCATTCGAGCAGCTCCGCGCCATTCCATAGGTGACGCCGTTCATGTGGCGCGTCTGTCCGTAGTTGAACCGCAAATGGTCCCAGGTACACGGCGCCATCGGGTCGCCATTGCCGTCGACCATCATTGCGTCGCTCGCGGACCACAAGCCATCCTGTGCGTTCTCGACGACGTTGCCGCCCTCGACGCGGAGCTTGCAGTTGTAGGCGCTCGCGGTGCACGCCTTGCCGTTCTTGCCGGCCGAGAGCGCGTCGTCGTCCGACTCGCTGTCGTCATAGAAATCCTCGTCGTCGGGCCCGGAGTCCGGAGCGCAGGCTGCCAACGCGAGAAGGGATCCGGTGAGGAGGGCGGCTCGGAGAAGGATGCTCATCGCGCCGCGCCGACAGTCAATTGTCGTGCCGGGAGAAAACCGCCCGAGAACGCGTCGATTCGGAGGCCGGCGCCACCTGCTGGGACATTCCGGATCCGGCAGGGTCGACCGTGGACCCAAGAGGCCCATCCGACGGGCGCACGATGTAGGCACGGGCGGCACGACGCCTCCGTTCACGCCGTTTCTCCCGGGCCCGCGGGCTATCTGCGCGGCCAGCTCTGGAAAATGAAAATTACTTTCATTTTCATCTTGAGCACCATCCGCCCCTCGCGTAAAAGGACTGGGACGGTCCGGAGAGCCCTCTCGGACTCCCCGTTACCGCCGAGACGACGCAGCCTGATTTGCCGATAGGCGTCGATCCATTCGTGGATTGGGCGGCCGACGGGTCATGCCCATTTTCAATGAGGCTCTGGAGCAGAGGAATGCGTACATCCTCCATTGCAGTCGCGTTGGTGGTTTGCCTCGGTTGCGACGAGGTATCGACCGACGGAACAAGTGGGGTCGGCGGGTCCGGAGGCGAAGCAGAGGGTGGTCACGCCATCGACGATCCCTTCGAGGGCGCCACACCGCTCGACGTCGCGGTGGAGTCGGGGCCTACGTTCGTAGACCTCGATGGCCCTGCCGTCGTGGACGAGACCGACGATTGGGAGCTGCGGTTCGAGGGCGTCGATATCCACACCAACGGCGGCGCCTCGGGGGATGGCCAATCGAAAGCGTTCGGACCGCTTTCGGCGGAGACGTTCCTCACGGATTCCGTTCCCTCCGACCTCCCCTTCATGATCGTGGACGAGCCCGGGGGCGCTTTCGTCGATTGGTATGCCTACGACGGCACCGCGCACGCGTTGTACAGCCGATACCATGTGATCGGCGTTCGCCGCGGCGACGAGCTCTTCAAGATCCAGATACTCGGCTATTACGGCGAGGAAGAAGGCGCACCCGTCAGCGCGCTCATTCAAGCACGCAGCGCGCGTGTGACGCCCGAAGAGGTCGGCTCCACGACCCACTGGGAGAACATCGATGCAACCGCCGGCGGCCCCTCGCCGACGGAGGACGACCCGAGCGGCTGCATCGTCCTCGGTACGGGTGAGCGGATCGACCTCACGCCGTCGGAAGCAGCCGCGAGCACCGAATGGGATCTCTGCTTCCGGCGCGACGGAATCATCGTCAATGGTGGACAGGGCGGGCCCGGCGGCGTCGAGGCGGTGAATCTCCAAGCGGCGGGGCTCGACGGCGAGACGCTGGAAGAAGTGGCCGAGCGCACGGCGGAGTCCGAGCTCGCGCTGTTCGACGCGGTCGATTACGCAGCGCTCACGGCGCCGGGCCTCGCGTGGCGGGGTGACGGCGTCGTCAGCGCGTTTACCGGAGGTTGGCTGACGATCGGCGACGAGATCGCGGTCGTCGAGGGTACCTGGGTCGTCGCTGGCAAGGACGGCGTCACGCCGTTCTTCGTCACATTCGAAAGCGTCACCGGAGCCTCGCCATCGGCGGCGGGCACGATCCATCTCTACGTGAAGAAAGTCGGAGGAACGCTGCCATGAGTCGTTCGGCGAAATGGCTGACGATCGCCATTGCGATATGGGCTTTCGGGTGCGGTGACGACGAGAATGGTGGCTCGGGATCCGAGGGCGGCGCTGCGAGCGGCGGCGATTCGCAAGGGGGCGCACCGCTGGGTGGCGCCGCAGAGGGTGGATCTGCGAATGGTGGAGCCTCGGATGGAGGCGCTGCCGACGGCGGTGCACCGACGGACGGAGGCGGCGGCTCGGGAGGAGGCAGCTCTCCGGTTTGCACGGAAGAGCGGACCGAGGCCCTCGGCCCGATCGACACTATGAGCACCGGCGACGTCATCGTCCTCGACGAGGAGGACGGCGCGGCGACGCTTTTCGTCGATGCATCGGCGGGCGGCATTCAGGAACAAGCCAACAACCCGTGGATTTACCTCGATCTCGCGACGCTCGAGAAAGTCGCGGTGACCGACGTCTCGGCCGATGCCGACACAGCGTGGGACCTCGCCATCAAGCGACCCGTGGTGCGGACGAACTCCGGCGACGGTGGATACGCAGGCGAGGGCGGCGCCGTCCGTCTCGACGCTGCATTCGACGATGTCACGAGCGCCGACGCGAACGCGGCCTTCGAGACGGAGGGCTGGTTCGATGCCGATTGCACGCTGAAGCTCGACGCCGGGGGCGCCATTTCGACGACCTTCGACGGATGGTACGAATACGACAATACGGTCGTCTCGCCCGGCGGCGGCACTTGGCTCGTTCGCGCGGGGGACGGCGTGAAGGTCTTCAAGCTCGAGATTCTCGACTACTATTCCAACCCAGACGGCTCGAGCGGAACGGCGGGCGGCCGCTATCGTCTGCGGGTCGCGGAGGTGACGCCGTGAGCACCCTACTTCAGCGTTATGAAGAGCTGAAAGCGAGCGGAGCGAAGCTCTACCCACGCGACGCCGCGCGAGCGCTCGGCGTCACCGAGGCGGACTTGGTCTCGGTTCATATCGGCGCAAAACGGCTTCGCCCTGCGTTTCAAACGCTGGTGCGCGCGATGCCGGCGCTCGGCGAGGTCAAGACGATGACGCGCAACGAGCACGCGGTCATCGAACGATGGGGACGATTCGAAGAGATCGAAGCGGAAGACGGCGCGGCGCTCGGCCAGGTCGTCGGGGCAGACATCGATCTTCGACTGTTCTTTCATCAATGGGGATCGGCGTTCGTCGTCGACGACACGACACCCAAGGGCCCCCGGACGAGCCTGCAGATCTTCGATCGCTTCGGCGACAGCGTCTTCAAGGTATTCCCCGAGTCGGAGACCGCACGGGCTGCATTGCACGCGTTCGCGGAAGAGCACGCGCAGACCGACGGTTCCGCTTTTGCGGTCGAGCCGAGACCCACGCGCGCGCCGTCGCGACCGCCCACGCCCGACGACCAAGAGGCGTTTCGAGCGGCCTGGGACGCCATGCAGGATACGCACGAGTTCTTCGGCTTGTTGCGACGCTTCGGGCTGGGTCGCGTCCGCGCGCTGGAGGTGGCTGGTCCGACCCGGGCGGAGGAGATTGCGACCACCGCGCTCGAGGCGGTGCTCGAGCGCGCATCGATCGATGCGCAACCGATCATGATCTTCGTGGGTAGCCGCGGCGTCCTGCAGATTCACACCGGCAACGTGCGCACCGTCAAACGGATGTCGGGCTATCTCAATGTGCTCGACCCCGGCTTCAATCTGCACGTCCGCGACGAAGCCATTGCGCGCGCTTTCGTCGTGCGAAAGCCCACGGTCGACGGCGATGTCACCTCGCTCGAGCTGTTCGACACGGACGGCGAAACGGTGGCGATGCTCTTCTCGAAGCGGAAGCCCGGCCAGATCGAAGGCTCGTATTGGCGGGAGCTCCTCGCTTCGCTCCCGCATAAGGCCCACTCGTGAACCGCCGGCAAACGCTCCTCGGCGGCGCGGCCATGTTCGCGCTCGCGGCCTGCCGGGGTGAGGCGGCTCCGCGACGAGGAGACGAGCGCGTCGTCGTCGCTGGTGGCCCCATTACCGAGATCGCGTTTGCGATCGGCGCGGGCGAAGCGATCGTGGGCGCCGACACGTCCAGCGTCTTCCCGGCGGAAACGAGCGCGCTGCCGAAGGTCGGCTACCAACGACAGCTCGCCTCCGAAGGGGTGCTTTCACTTTCGCCGACGATGCTCCTCGCGAGCGACGAAGCCGGCCCGCCCGAAGCGCTGGACCAGATCCGCGGTGCCGGTGTCCGAGTCGTCACCATTGGAAGCCCGAAAGAAGCGAGCGCGATCCCCACGCGCGTCCTCGCCGTCGGGGACGCATTGGCGCGCGCAGAGGAAGCCCAATCGCTCGCGTCCAAGCTCGAGCAATCCATTGCAGCGCTCGAGCGCAAAGCAGCCTCGCGAACGACGCGGCCGCGCGTGCTCCTCCTCTATGCGCGGGGGCATGGATCGATGCTCGTCGGCGGGCGCCGCACCGCGGCGGAGATCGTGCTGTCGCTCGCCGGCTGTACCAATGCAGCCTCGGACCTCGAAGGTTTCGTACCTTTGACGCCGGAAGCCGCGCTCGCCGCACGGCCCGAGATCGTGCTCGCTCCGCAAATGGGCCTCGAAAGCCTGGGCGGCGCGGAAGCGTTGTTTGCGACTCCGGGGTTGTCCGAGACACCGGCGGCACGCAATCGGCGTGTCGTCGCCGTCGACGATTTGCTGCTCTTGGGGCTCGGGCCGCGCATCGCCGAAGCGGTCGAGGCCGTCGCCAGCAACGTCTTCGCATAATCGAACATGCGCCCGCGTTGGTCTTTCGTGCTCGTTGCCGCGCTCGCGCTCGTCGCGCTCGGCACGTCGCTCGTCGTGGGTGCAGTCGACACCAGCCCGCGCGACGTGATGTCGGCATTTGCGGAGGTCGTCGGTCTCGCGCCGCCAGGCAGCACCGACAGCCGGCACGTAGCCGTTTTGCTCGATATTCGCGCCCCGCGCGTCGCAACGGGCCTACTCGTCGGTGCCGCGTTGGGCGCGGCAGGAGCCGCGTTGCAGGGCGTATTTCGCAATCCACTCGCGGATCCGTCGCTCCTCGGGGTGTCGCTGGGTGCTTCGCTCGGCGCGGCGCTGGTCATCGTGCTCGGCCAAGGGATCGGCTCGCTGTGGGCCACACCCGCAGGTGCATTCGCGGGCGGGCTCGGCGCCACGTTGCTCGCGTCGCTTGCGGCGCAGAGCGGGCGGTCGCTCGACACCGTCTCGCTGCTCCTCGGCGGGATTGCCGTGCAAGCCTTTTGCGGCGCGGCCATTGGTCTTTTGATCTACGTCGCCAGCGACTCGAAGCAGCGCGATCTCACCTTTTGGCTATTGGGGAGTCTCGGTGGATCGACGTGGCATCGCCTCGGCGCGGCCGCGTTGCCGCTCGGCGTCGCGATCGTCGGATTGCCCAGGCTCGCCCGTTCGCTCGACGCCCTCGCGCTCGGCGAGGCCGAAGCGTCCGACCTCGGCATTGCGGTCGGGCGTGTCCGAGCGGCCGCCGTCATCCTGTGTGCGCTCGGTGTCGGCGCAGCTGTCGCGATCTCCGGCCCGATAGGGTTCGTCGGCCTCGTCGTCCCGCACCTCGCGCGCATCCTCGGCGGCGCGAGCCATCGCATCACCATCGTCGGCTCGGCGATTGGCGGCGGCCTTCTCCTCGTCATCGCAGACACCCTCGCACGAACCATCGTGAAGCCCGCCGAGCTGCCGATCGGCGTCGTCACTGCCTTCCTGGGCGCGCCGTTTTTCTATTTCCTGCTGCTTCGCCGGCGGCGCGCGGAGGTCGCATGATGGTGCTCCGCACCGAAAACGTCACCGTCGTCCGCGGCGGCGCGACGCTCCTCGACCGCGTGAGCATGGAGGTGAGTGCGGGGCGCCTCCTGGCGGTCGTCGGACCGAACGGGGCCGGCAAATCGACATTGCTGCGCGTGCTCGCAAATGAGCTCACGCCTTGCTCGGGCAGCGTCCATTTCGACGGTTTCCCATTGAAGGACCATGAGCCGCGCTCGCTCGCGCGGCGACGAGCCGTCCTGCGGCAGAGATTTTCGGTATCCGGTGACTTCCGCGTCGGAGAGGTCGTGCGGCTCGGCCGAACACCTTATCCATCCGGGGGTCACGCGCGGGAAGACCACGCCATTGCGGATCGCTTGCTCGCCGAGGTCGGGCTGCCGGGCTTTACGGGCCGATCGTATGCGACGCTGTCAGGTGGTGAGCAGCAGCGCGTCCACCTGGCTCGCGCGCTCGCCCAGCTCGAAGGCCCGGTCACACCCAAGCTGCTTCTGCTCGACGAGCCCAGCTCGAGCCTCGATCCGCGGCAACAGCACGAGGTGCTCTCCCTCGTGTCGAAGCGCGTGCGCGCGGGCTATGCCGCCGTCGCGGTGTTGCACGACCTGTCGCTCGCCGCGCGCTACGCCGACGACGTCGTCGTCCTGTGCCGGGGAAACGTCGCAGCGAAAGCGCCGATGGCATCGCTCGACGAAGCGACGATACGCGCGGTGTTCCGCGTCGAGGTGACGAAGACCGCCGGACGCGACGGTGCGACGCAATGGCTCGTGGAGGGCCCGAGCGAGGACCGCGACGCAAGTGAGCGCCCGCACGCCGGGGCGCCTTGAGAGACCTTTTCGCCAATTCGCTATTTGCCAATCGACGGAGACGCCCATGCTCGCCGAACGTATCGAATCGCCCCAAACCGACCTCCACGACCCCACGCAACGCCACTTGCTGTTCGTTCGCGGCCCGTGGGAGGTCCGCTCCCCGCCCGGATGTTGCCCCCTCGCCCCGCGGTGGCTCGGGCACGGACTCTGGCATTTGCAATTCACGACATCGATCGCGACGACAGAGCCTTTTCGCGTCTCGGTCTTGGCATTTCGCGAGCGGTCGGTCGTCGGTTCGTTCCTCGTCCGAGCGTCCCATTGGGAGCATGAAGCGGCCTTCGACGCGAGGCGCCTCGACAGCTACCTGACGGGGGAGCTCGGCCTCGGCCCCGCCAGCCACGCGATGCGCAACCTCGTCCACCTGATGGAGGACAAGGCGCTCTCTTCGCTGCTCCGACGACGAGCAGCCTCCATCGCCGCGGAGCCCGAGTGCGATCGAGCCCGGCGCGAGTCGGCCTGAGCGCGTGCCCACGCCCTTGACCGCGCCTCGGACCGGCCTACACTCGATGACCGAATGAGCTCATTTGGTCACGACGTTCAAACGCGCGCTCGTCCGAAGAGCGGCGCGGCGACCGCGGGTCGCGCAATGAACGCGCCCCGCGACGAGCGAGCGCACCGCATCCTCGACACCGCCGGGGCGCTGATTTTGCGCTGGGGCTACGACAAGACGAGCATCGACGACATCGCCCGGACGGCAGGCGTCGCAAAGGGCACCGTCTATCTCCATTGGAAGTCGCGGGATGCTCTGTTCGTCGCGCTGCTTCGCCGCGAGCGGGTCGAGCTGCTCGGTGAGGTGGTCGAGCAGCTCGCGGGCACCCCTTCTCCCGCGACTTTGCCCGATTTGTTGAAGCACTTCGCGCTCGCCGTCCTTCGGCGCCCGCTCCTCAAGGCGGTGCTTTTGCGTGACATGAGCGTCATCGGCAAGCTCGCGCGCCGCGAGCGCGGCGACGAGGCGCGCGACCGCCTACAGGACGGCTTCGTTCGGTATTTGAAGGAGCTGCGCGAGCTCGGCCTCGTGCGTGCGGACGTCACGATGGGCGCTCAAGCGAGCCTCGTCGCGTCCCTGATGGTGGGCTTTTTCGTCGCTCCACCCATGATGCCGAAGGCCCTCTCCTCGTCGGAGGATGAGCTCGCCGACCTCCTCGCCGATACGGTCCGACGCGCGTTCGATCCGGGTAAGCGGCAGAGCAAGGCCGATATCGAAGCCGGCTCCCGGGCCACTCGACGCTACGTCGAAGACGCGCTCGAAACTGCGCACCAAAAGCTCGCAATCGCGCTTAGCGGCCCCCAAGCAGCTGACGAGGAGGTGCAGCGATGACTTCACGCCAGGGCTCGTTCATTCTCGATCTGGCCGATCCGTCGGCGACGCTCGACCGCGTCGGCGGCAAAGGAGCGTCGCTCGCCAAGCTGGCTTCTGCGGGATTGCCGGTACCGAGCGGCTTCCATGTCACGACGGACGCCTATCGTCGCTTCGCCGAGCAGCCGGCCGAAATCGAAATGGCGATTCGCGCCGCATACAAGGAATTGGGCGGCGGCCGTGTCGCGGTGCGGTCTTCCGCGACCGCGGAGGATCTGCCCGATATGTCCTTCGCGGGGCAACACGACACGTTCCTCAACGTGCGAGGTGCAGACGCCGTCATCGACGCGGTGAAGCGTTGTTGGGCTTCGCTGTTCAACGCGCGCGCCATCGAATACCGCGCTCGCAGGAACGTTACCGAAGCCCCCGCGATCGCCGTCGTGGTCCAATCGCTCGTCGACGCGACCGCGGCGGGCGTTCTTTTTACGGCAGATCCGGTCACCCACGCGGCGGATCGAATCGTCATCAATGCCTCGTGGGGGCTCGGAGACGCGGTCGTCGCCGGCCACGTGACGCCAGATGTGATCGTTATCGACGAAACAGCTTCGACCATCGTCGAAGAGCGAATCGCCGACAAAACGGTCATGACGGTCATGACCGACGCGGGAACGACCGACGCCCCCGTGTCCGAAGAGCGCAGGCGGATACGGTCGCTCGACCATCGTCGTGCGTTCGACCTCGCGCGTCTGGGGACGCGAATCGAAGCCCTCTATGGCCGGCCGATGGATATCGAATGGGCCATTTCCAACGACGGCATCTTCATTCTGCAGGCGCGCCCCATCACCGTCGGTGCACCGCAGTCGGAGGAGTGGAACGACAGCCTACAAGGCGACTGTCTATGGTCGAGCGGCAACCTCGGCGAGGCGATTCCGGACGTGATGACGCCTTGTACCTGGTCGCTGATTCAACGCTTCATGCCCGAGACGATGCCGACGTCGTCGGTCGCGGGCCTTCGCGCATATGGCAACATCGGCGGCCGATTTTATATGAACCTGAGCGTCGCCGCGACGCTGGCCGCCGCCTTCGGGATGAAGAAGAAGTTCGTCGAGGCGAGCTCCGAGGTATTCGGAAAAATCCCCGCCGGGGTCGACCTTCCGACCGTCCCCATTTCGCGCCTTCGCATCTTCCGGCAGCTGGTCCCGGTCATCTTCACGTTCCTTCGCCGCGCAGCCAAGGCGCGCAAGGAATTCCCCGCATTCGCGGCATCGTCGGCAGGGAGAGCGGACACCATTCGTGTGAGCGTCGGTGCGGCAGCGTCGCCCGCGAAGCTCATCGAACGCTGGCGTGACGACGTCGAGCCGTTCTTCCGCGAGTGTTGCACCATGCTTGCGGCGGTCACTCGGGAAGGTGGGGACTCGCTCGTCGCCGTCCGGGGCCAATTGACCGAGCTCGTCGGCCACGCCGACGCCGACGCCCTCCTCACCGGGTTGCACGGCGACGCCGGTCAGCTGGCAAGCCTCGGACCGTTGATTGGCCTGTCGCAGCTCGCCCGCGGCGAAATCGACCGCGAGACATTCGGGCGCCAGCACGGCCACCGAAGCGCACACGAATTCGAGATCTCGATCCCCCGCCCCGCCGAAGATCCCCATTGGATCGACGCGCAGCTCGAGGGGTTGCGCAATGCCGAGGTCGACGTGGACACTTTGCTGAAGCGTCGGTCCGCGGCGCGCAAGGCGGCATGGGACAAGCTCGAGCAGACCCATCCTCGCAAAGTGTCGTCGATGCGCGGCCGGATCGAACAATGGGCTCACATCGCGCGAAACCGGGAGCTTGCTCGCTCCGAAATGATCCGCGCGTTCTGGGTCGTGCGCGCGTTCGCCCTGCGTGCCGGCGAGCTTCTCGGCAAGGAGCGAGACGTCTTCTTTCTCACCCTGGACGAGATCCTCGAGTGCCTCGCGGGCGACACGTCGTCGCTCACGCGCGTCCCGGCACGCCGCGCTACCTATCAACGGTACAGCGCGCTACCAACCTATCCGACGCTCATCCGCGGGCCGTTCGATCCCATTCGATGGGCAGCGGATCCGAATCGCCGAAGCGACGTCTACCAAGCCGAATCCGCACCGGTCCCGGTCGGGGACACCATCGTCGGCTTCCCAGGTGCAGAGGGCATCGTGGAAGGCGTGGCCCGCGTCATTGCTCGAGCCGACGACGGTAGCGAGCTTCGTCAGGGCGAGATTTTGGTGACCACCGTCACGAACATCGGTTGGACGCCGCTCTTTCCGCGTGCGTCTGCGGTCGTGACCGACGTCGGCGCTCCGTTGTCACACGCTGCCATCGTGGCCCGCGAGCTCGGCATTCCGGCGGTCGTCGGGTGTGGCAATGCGACGATGCGCTTGCGCACGGGCGACCGCGTTCGGGTCGACGGCAAGCGCGGCGTCGTCGAGCGTTTGGAGCCCGCGACGCCCGCTCCGATCAGACCCTGATCCCGGCAATCTCCGCGGTGCCGTTGTCGCCGAAAATGGCGCCGCCGGCCCCGAACTGCCCCTCGATACCGAAAATGTCGAGAAGCGTGACGTGCAGATTCGTCAGCGGTCCACCTGGCGCGATTTGGCGGCCGGTCGCGTTGATCACACCTTTGCCACCGAGGAGAAGCGGGCAGTTCTGCCCGTGATCGTGCGAGCTTCCGGCGCCCATATCGGGCAGGACCAGCACGATCGTCTCGTCGAGCAAGCTGTCGCCGCCGGCCCCCGGCGTATCGGCGAGGAGTTGCAAGAGGCCCGCGACCTGCTGGGCGTGCCAAGTCTCGAGCCTCTCGAGCTGCGATAGCTGGTCCGTATTGGTGTAATGCGAAATTGCGTGATGGCCCCCCGGCGCTCCGATGAAATCGTGGGAGCGGCCGCTCAGCCCGAACTCGATCATGAACGTCATGATGCGCGTCTGATCGCATTGCAATGCGAGCTTGATGAGCTGGTGGAAGGCGACCACACGATCCGGATACGAGAGATGGGCGGCCGGGCCTTCGAGCGGCACCTCGCAGGCGGGGCCCTCGAACGTGAGGCTCTTTTCGAGCTCGCGCAGCGCCGTGAAATACTCCTCGAGGCGCTGTTTGTCGTCCGAGCCGAGGCGAGCTTCGAGCCTGGTGGCGTCGTCGTCGACGTAGTCGAGCACCGAGCCGAGCGAGCGCTTTCGAACCTCCCCGGCAGGACCCGACAGACCGTCGACGTTGCTGCGGAAGAGACGGTCGAACGCGGCCACCGGATCGATGGTGGGGATCAGCGGGTCGCCAGGACCGGCCCAGGAGCAGCTCTGCGTATAGGCGCACGAAGCGCCGCCCACGTCGCACGGCCCGGGCTCCCCCGCGCTCCATTGCAGGGATTTGAACCGGGTCGGCGGATTGATCTCGTTCGCGATGATCTGATCGATGGAGATGTTGTTTTTGAGACCGACGAGGTCGGGAATGGTCGTGCCGGTCAGGATCGTCCCATTGCCCATTGCGTGCGCCGCGCCCGGGCTGTTCCTCGCCGCGGAGTTGTCGAGCCCGACGAGGGAAAGGGCGCGGGAGGCAAACGGCTGCAGGGCGGAGGACTGACCGGGGAACGTCAGCGTCGCGCCGTCGAACGCGGGCACCCACCATTCGGGGCGGCGGCCATTCGGAAGTGTGTAGACGAGGAGCCGCGGCGGCTGCGTCGCAGCGGAAGCGACGGGCGTTTCGCGGAAGATCTCCAATGCAGGAAGGGCAAGCGCGGTCGAGAAGGCGCCGCGGAGCCAACGCCTCCGCGTCCATCCACCGCGCCCGCGCGCCTCTGCTCGCCCCGAGGGTCGGTTCTTCATGACCATCACTCCTCCTCCAGGCGGGCGGGCGCTCGGAACCCCGGCGTGAGGACCAGCGCGGCGATCAGCTGCGGCAACGTGTACTCCTCTTCCACCGCGGTACGCGCGACGGCGTCGAGCGCTTCGTGATCGAAGCTTCGGATCGACCGGCCGAGCGAATACGAATACAGCTTGCGGGCGACGCAACCGACGAAGACCGATTTGTCCTCCATCACGTCCACGAATCCGTCCGCCCCCTCGAACTCCGGGCCATTGGGGATCTGGCCCAACGTATCGAGCTCGGGGTCATAACGTCGTCGGCCGATACCGTCATACTCTTGGAACCCCATTCCGACGACATCGAGCCTCGAATGGCAGGACGCGCAGGTCGGATCGCTTCGGTGCTGCTCGAGCTGCTCCCTCACGGTGGCGTCGTCGTCGAGCGGGAGCGGCTCGATCACCAGGCCGGCCGGCGGCGGCGGAACCGGATCGCAAAGGACACGGCCCGACACCCAGAGCCCGCGCTTGATCGGCGAGGGATGCTCGGCATCCGATTGCGCCGTCAGCCAGGCGCTGAGCGAGAGCAAGCCGGCGCGCCCCGTCTGCGAAGCCGGTACGCGCACGAGCTCGGTCGAGCCGACGGCCGGAAGGCCATAGTGCTCGGCGAGCCGATCGTTGAGGTAGGCGAAGTCGGGCTCGAGCAATGCCGTCACCGGAAGACCGTTTTCGAGAAAGTCGCCGAAGAAGCGCTTCGACTCTTCCTTCATCGCGTCGCGGAGCTCCTCGTCGAAGCTCGAATAAATCTCCGGGCTGGGGCTCGAGAGCGCGAGCGTTCGCGTCGACAGCCATTGCTCTGCAAAGCCGTCACGAAGGCCCGAAGCCTTTTCGTCCGCGAGCATCCAGGTCACCGCTTCGACCATTCCGCCTTCGGTCGAGAGCTCGCCCGCCTCGGCTGCAGCCATGAGCCGCTCGTCCGGCATGCTGCTCCATAGAAAGTACGAGAGGCGGCTCGCCAAAACATAGTCGTCGAGCCATTCGTCCGAATCGGCGTCGGCAACCGTGCGCGATCGATAGAGGAACTTCGGCGAGGTCAGGATGGCGCGCATCACGAGCCGGAGCGCTTCGTCGTCGGATTCGCCGTCGTCGACGAGCGATTGCCATAGAAGCGTCAGCTCCGCGCGCTCGTCCGAAGCCAGAGGCCGGCGCCAGGCGCGTTTCGCAAACGTCGCGAGGACTTGATCGTAGCAGGACGGGGCCCCGACCGGGTCACACACGAAAACCAGCTTGCGTCCGGGCCCCTCGACCAATTGATTGCTCTGCACGTCGAGGGACGCGACGAGGACGTTGTTGCTGGTATTGGCGACGGCGTCGTTGATGAAGTTGGACGGGACATAGCGAATCGAGTGCTCGCCCTCGGCGAGCTCGACCGCGTGGACACGGGGCTCCAGGGCGGCCGCCGTCCCCGCGACGACGAACGTTTCGACCGGGACCCCGTCGAGCTCGAAGCGGAGCTCCGGCGCGGGCGCCGGACCTATTTGGCTCGCGCCGGCGAGCAGCGTCACGGTCGCGCCGCCGGTGGGCACCGTGACATGCACCTCGATCGCATTGCCGGACAATGCCCAAAGGTCGCCGACCGCGTATCCACCGGGGACGGCCAAATCGTCCCGGCCGAACGCGAACGTGTACGCGGGACGATCGTCGAGCCCGTCGTCGACCACGGTCTTCGCCGAGCTGAAGTACAGATCGAGCAACGTCGGCGTCAGCTGGAGCGCGTCCGCCATGTTGTCGAAACCGTCCGATTCGCCGTCCGGCGGAAATGTATCGGCTGGGCGCAAAGACGTGCCCAGCAGGTCGCGAACCGTGTTGTTGTATTCGAGCCGATTCAACCGATGGATCGGCTGCGGCGGAATGGCCGCCTCCGACGTGGTGGTCTCATCGGGTGGATCGCCGATACCCCCGATACACGAGGTGACCGACGGCCCGAGAATCAGCAGGAGCGGCAACCATCGGTGGTGTCGAGACGCTCGCATTCGCGGCCTTTCGATGACGACGCTACATGGAATCGAAAGTCATGAATAGCGCGTCAATCGCCGTCTCGTACGTCTTTTTTCCCAGGTCGGAGAGGGCGTTTTCGAGACCACGGCGCAGGCGACAATCGCCCGGATCGACCGTGACTCAGGGGCTCACGGCAGACGGGCGACTTGGGCTTAGCGATTGGGCAATTGGGCGCCGGCACCCGTGACGTCACATCGCGGCGCGATCGATCGCCAGGCGCAGCTCTTCACCCGTTGCGGTCGCGCCGACGAAGCGCTCGCCACCGATGAACAGCGTGGGAAGCGAGCGAATGCCGGCCACCCGGGCCTCTTCGACATCGCGAGCGACGCGAAGCTCCGCTTCGGATTGGTGCTCGCGATAGAGCGCCATGTCGCAGCCGATTTGCTCCGCAATGGTCGCGCAGCCTTCGGCCGTCAGGTCGGCGGGGTCGGCCGAAAACAGCGCGTCGGCCATGGTCTCGCCTTTGCCTTGCGCGTCGGCGCAACACCACGCGACCGCGGCAGGCATCGCGCCCTTGTGCTTGTCGAGCGGTACCATTTTGCGAACGACTTGGACCGGCTGCGACGCCTCTGCTCGGGCGCGTTCGAGCTGGTCGTGCAATCTGCGACAGAATGGACACTCGAAGTCGACGAACTCCACGATGGTGACCGCACCTGGAACGCTCGCCTGTTCGACGACGGCGCGTGCGACCTCGGCCGAAGGCAACGGCGGCGCTTCGGCGGGGCGCGCCCACCACAAGAGCGCCGACGTACCGGCCGCGACCGCAGGCACCGCCCACGCGAAAACCCTGCGGGAGCCGTTCGTCGCGGCCGGCGTGAACAGCACGAAGGCAGCCTGCGCGAATGCCATCGTGTCGGCGACCAGGCAGAGCTTGCACCATTGACCGATCACGAGCGCTTGCAGCGCGACGAGCCATACCGCGAACGCCGCGCCGAGCAGCGCGAGCACCCTCGCCGCGCGGGGCCGATTGGCGGCGCCGAGCACCAACATTGCGCCGAAGAACCCGACACCGAGGACGGAGACCGGCACGCCGAAGGGTCGGGCCCACGCGGACGAGCGGACGATTTCGCATCCGGCTTCCGCGCAGAAGGTCGCGCTCGGTCGGAGGTCATCGACCACGCTGGCGATGCTCGCCGCGAGCCCGAGCGAGGTGGTTCCGACGAAGCCGAGCGCCGTCCATCGGGAGGTGTTCACGCGGGCCGAACCGGCGGGCGCGCGTGAATATTCCGCGTCAGCAGAGCCATGAAGCTGCTTGCGCGCTCGCACGCTCGCCGATAGGAGGGCGGTCCCCCATGACCGGCCCTGCGAAGCGACGCCTCCTTCCCGATTGGTGGCTCGCCGTGATGACCCTGCTCGGCGGACTCTTCGTGGTCTTCAACCTCATCTACCGCTTCGGCTTCGGCGGGGTGTCGGTGAGCGGCGCGGACGTGTCCTTCAATCGGGAGTTCGACGGGCAGCTTTGGAAGATCGACGACCACCTCGCCTATCGAACGGGGAAACACCCCGACGATGTCGCGGTCGTCAGATACAAGAGCGGGGCGATACCTTTTCGACCGGTGTGCGGCTCGTGCGACCTGGACGGGAGCCTCTTGAACACCGCCCAGTTCAAAAAGGGGGCCTGGGTCTACAGCGAATACCCGGAGCTCGAGGGCGTCGACGTCGTCAATATCGAGACCGGGGAAAAGTTCGAGGTCGACGCCAAGAAGCCGGAGCCCGGGAAACGCTCCGACCCGTCGACGATCGCGTTTTATCGCGACCGGGGTCTGACCTTCGACGACGACCTCCGCCTCGACGCCAGGCGCGTCGCAAAAGAGGCGACGCCGCTTTCGACCATCAACGAGAGCTGCATCGTCTTCAATGCGGCGTTCTTTCTGCTCTTTGGCCTGATGGTCGTGGCGTTGCTTCTCGTGTTCCTCACGCGGGTCGTTCGCCGCGTCTGAACATCACCTGACACTTTTCGTGTCTACGGTCCGACGCGACCGCTGACTCAAGGCGCTCGAACACGGCGCGCGACGCGGCTCGGCCGCGCGCCAGCGCCCGAACGTCACGAGAAAGCGAGAGCTAACATGTCGAAGCGATGGTTGCGCGCGGGGTCGACGCGCGTGTGTGCGGTCTTGATGGTGCTCGGAGCGGGCTGCGCCGGCGCGGGCGAAACGGACAACGGCGACGGCGGCAGTGGCCCGAACGATGACGGAGCGGGCGCAGCCGGCGCTGGCGAGGTCGGTGGCGCGGGTGGACACGGCGCGAGCGAGCCCGGCCCCGGCGGTCAAGGCGGCGGCGAAGGTGGAGAAGGCGGCCAGGGCGGGCAAGCTCCCGTGGGCAGCTGCAACTATGAAGTAGGCGAGCTCGTCGGAACCTCGTGCGGCGTATTCGTGTTTCCGGGCGCCGCGGCCAATGGCGATGGCTCGCAGGAGGCGCCATTCCGAACGATGTCGGAGGCGATCTCGCAGACGAATGCGAAGACCTATTACGTCTGCACGGTCGGGCAACCGATGGACGAATCCGTCACGGTGATGCCCGGCACCACCATGATCGGCGGAATCGATTGCGTCACCGACGGCGTGTGGAGGTATTACGACGCGCCCTCGCATTGGTTCCCGAAAGAAGGCGCGATTGCGCTCGTCGTCGAGGGTCCGCCGGACGAGCCCGCCGATCCGAACGAGCCGACCCGCATCGAAGGCTTTTCGATTACCTCGGGCGCACCGACCGAAGAACAGCGATCGACGATCGCCATCGTCGCTCGTAATGCACACGTCGAGCTCGCGCGTGTGTCGATCCATATGCTCGATGCGCTCGACGGGGTGCCCGGCATGGCCGGCTCGAACGCGGGACCAGCGTTTGATGGCGATCCCCCGACCGCCCTGCCCAGCTGCCCAATGGACGGCCCATCCGGCGGCATGAGCACCTGCGGCGCCAATGGTGGCCGCGGTGGCGGGCGCATGATCGTCCAAGTCGGTGGGCAGCCGGTTTGCGTGTACTCGAACGGATCCGAGGGCGAAGTCGATCAAAACAATGGTGGAACGAGCAACGTCAATGCGTGCACCTTTGGCGGGGATGGCCTCGACGGGGTCGATGGCGCGAGCGGCATGTCCGCGCAGGGGCTCGGGACGCTCGGCCTCGACGGCTACAAAGGAATCGACGGAACCGACGGCCTTCCGGGCACGAACGGTGGCGGCGGCGGGGGTAGTGGCTCACGCAATCAGCCTCTCGGCCCGATGTCGGGCGCGGGCGGCGGTGGGGGGGGCTGTGGTGCAACGGGCGGCACGGGTGGGAAGTTCGGCGGCTCGAGCATCGCGCTCCTCTCGATCGATGCATCGTGGGTCTTCGAGGACTTGCGTGTGAAGGTCGGCAAAGGCGGCGCGGGACAAGCGGGCGGCGCGGGCGGGCTCGGATCCGTCGGCGGCCATGGAGGACCCAACGGCTACTTTACCTCCTGCCCCGGCGGGGATGGCGGCGACGGCGGCAATGGCGGGCCGGGCGGCGCCGGCAACGGAGGGCACTCCGCGGTCATCGGGTACGTCGGCGATGCTCCGTCTACCGACGATATCGTCGTCGAAGGCGTATTCATCGCGGGCAGCGGCGGTCCCTACGCGAGCCACGGCGTCTCCGACATGGTCGTCGACTTCAACCACCAATAACCAAACAGAATGCGCAATCGCGCGGCCGTCCGGAAAAGGAAGTGCACCCGCCCGACCAGGGGGACTGGATCTGAATCGAGCACGCTGCTTTAGAATGCACGGGTGCAGCTTGCGGACGACGCAGCGGAGAAGTGGGAGGGGGACGGCGGGCGCCTGTGGTTATGGGCCGTTTCGCCCACGGTGCTCGTCACGCGCGTGGAAGGGTACATCTCCCTCGAGGGGGTTCGCTTCTACACCAACCGCGCGGACCGCATGATCGCACGCAGCGGATCCCTCTACGTCTTCCACCATTGGGGCGGAGTGTTGTCGTGGGATCCGCAGGCGCGAGATCGACTTCGCACGTGGGCCGGCGCACACGGGAAGCGCTTGCCGGGGACTCATTTCCTCGTGCGCTCGCGCGTCCTCGCGATGACCATCGAGGTGGCGGGGCTCGCGCTCGGTCGCAAGCTCTCCGCGCACCGCTCGGAAGCGACGTTCTTCGCGGCGCTCGCCGAGGTGACGGCTCAGCGAGCGCGGGTTTAACAGACCATCAAAGCTCCGCGCAGATCGCGCCTACGCACACGGCATTCGCCGGATCCACGCCGCAATATAGATCCGAGCTCAAGCATTCGAGGACGCACGCCTCGCCTTGCGCGGGGATCTTCGAGCAAACGAACGTGCCACCCGCGTCGGGCATGCAGGTCGCCGCGGGCCCACATTCATTGCCCACCGAGCACGGATCCCCGAGGGCGAAATCACCGGTGCATTGGCCGGCGCCGAAATCGCAGTGCAGGCCCGACGTACAGACCAAATCGTTCTGGCAGGTCTCCCCCGCGCTCTTCAGCGCGACGCAGATGCTGCCGTTCGGCGTGAAATCGCAGCCGAGCCCCGCGTCGCAGCGGTTGTCGACGGTGCAGGGCTCACCTTCGCCCGGCATGGGTCCGCACGAGCCTGCAATGGGATCACAGCCGAGGTCGTCCGCGCAGACCGCAGGTCCCATGGGACCAAAACCACACGGCTCGCCGGCGCCCGGAGCAGCCACGCAATCGCCGTTGTCGGTCGTGCACGCGAGGCCGGGCGCGCAGAACGTGCCATTGACGCATGGCTCGCCGGCGACCGGAAGTGCCACGCATTCTTCCAGCGCTCCATCGCAATGGAACGATTCGGCGCAGGCGTCGTCGTTCGTGCACGGAGCACCCGCGCCGCCTCGATCCAGACAGATGGGCACGTTCGCGCAGAGCGCCGCGCTTCCGCATGTTTCATGGCCCGCGCACGGGGGTGGCCCGGGCAGCGAACAAACGTCGTTGTCGCAGACCAGGCCCTGCACGCAGCCCGTCGCGTCGACGCACGATGCTCCTTCGGTTCCAGGGGTGCCACACACGCCTTGAATACACCGCGACGGCGGCGTGCATTGGTCGTCGACCGCACACGATTGACCGTCCTCGAGCGGCGCGTGGCATTCGCCGTCGAGGCACAGCAGGCCGGGCGCACACTCGAGCGATTGGCACGCGTCGCCCTCCGACGGGCGCTCCACGCACGTTCCCTCTGCACAGAAGCCCGCTCCATCGGCGCAGATCGGGAACGTGCACGGGTCGCCGATGAGCACGTCCGAGGCGAACCAAGCCGGACAAAGGCCGAGCGCCACCGTCCCGCGCGGACGCTCGCAGCTCGGGGTCGAGGCACCGACGAGCGCGATGCACGCCGCCGCGTCCTCCGCGGAGACGTAGGCTTCGCCCGCCTCGATCGCCGCGACGACAGGAGCGTAGGCTTCCAAACACTTCGCGGTATAGCCCGCGACGCAGAGCGCTTCGTCGAATCGTCCCGACGGCGTGACGGCTTCGCAGCCGCATTGCGCAGCGTCGGCACACACGAGCGCGGCGAGCGGCGCGCAATAGTCCTCTTCGAGCGAGCCTGGCTCGACCGACCCACCCCCGCCGCCCGCGCCGCCACCGCCCGTCGTCGGCGAGGCACCGGCGCCGCCGTCTCCACCTTCTCCGCCTTGGCCACCTTCGGCCGCTCCGGTTCCGCCGGCGCCCCCGTCCCCGGAGTCGCCGCACCCGACACCCGACACGACCAGCATCCAAACGACCGGACCGACGAAGAAGCGCAACGAAGGCAATCTCACGCGCCGACCATAGTGGTCGCACCGCGGAAAGTCACGGCGTCACCTCGCCGCAAAGCGGCGAGATACCGCTCTTCCGTGCCTCCTCTTTGGGGGCCCCCCGTTCGGGCCTATTGGTGCAGCGGAGTCGAGAAGATGAGCTGGCCCTTCGAGCGATCGAAGGCATCGAGCGGCTCACTGGATCGAAGCCGCTCGGGCAGATCCGGATTGGCAATGAAGGGAGCTCCGAACGAAATGGCGTCGGCCTGATCGGCGCGGAGCGCAGCCTCTGCCCGGCGAGCGTCGTAGCCGCCGTTCAAGACCAGCGCGCCGGGCCATGCATTGCGAAACGCGCGAGCGACACCGTATTGGCTCGGCGGGTAGGCCGGACCATCAACCGCCTCGACGATATGGAGGTATGCCAGGTCGAACGCGGAAATCTCGCGCGAGAGGTACTTCGCGAGAGACACGGGATCCGAATCGCGGAGGTTGCCGCGCTCGTGGGCGAGGGAGAGGCGCACGCCGACGCGACCGCCGCGCCAAATCGGCGTCACCGCGTCGAGCACGTCGATCAGGAAGCGCGAGCGTTTGGCAATCGTCCCTCCATAACAATCGGTGCGCGAGTTCGAGCCGTCGCGCAGAAACTGATCGATGAGGTAACCGTCGCCCGCGTTCACCTCCACGCCGTCGAAGCCCGCTCTCTTCGCGCGGCGAGCGGCCTCTGCGAACTCGTCGACGACGAACGGGATCTCGGATCGTGTGAGCGTGCGCGGGACGCCGTAGGGCACGGGGCCCTTCGGTCCGTACGCGAGACCGTCGGGCGCGAGCGAAGACGGCGCTACGGGATCGGCGCCGCCCGGCTGGTACTCGGGCAGCGACAGACGCCCTGCATGCCACAGCTGCGCGAGGATCATCCCGCCCTGCTCGTGGACGGCGCGTGTGACGGTGCTCCACGCTTCGACGTGCTCGTCGGTAAAGAGCCCGAGCGAATCGGCATAACCCGACGCCCGCTCCGAGACCGGCACCGGCTCCGAGACGATCAACCCGGCGGACGCTCGTTCGGCGTAATAGGCCGGCGCGAGCCAATCCTGACCGCGCGGCACGACACGTGTGCGCGTGATCGGCGCCATCAACGTGCGGTTACGCAGGTACAGCTCGCCGAGCCGGGTGGGCGCAATGAGGAGCTTTGTTTTCCCGCGCTCGCCTTCGGCGAACCAAGCCTCGTGGGAGCCGCCCCGGCCGGTCTCGCTCCGCTCGACGTGGCCTGCCCCACGAGTCTTCGGCGTTTGGGTCATGACGATACATTGGATCGATATTTGAGACTGTCAACTATAGACCTTCCGTAAGTTCGGCTTTAGGCTCTTTCTCGATGAGCCAGCCCACGAAGAGAGCCCGAGCGGCCGCCGCCGCATCGGCCACCGCAGAGGATCCGGCGCGCGAAGCGTGGTCGTTGATCGTGCGCCTGTTCCAGTGCGGAAAGGCGTCGACCATGGCCAGCTGCGCCGAGTTCGACCTCTCGGCGGCTCAGGCTTACCTCCTCCAGACGCTCGACCCCTCGAAGCCCGTTCCGATGAGCAGCCTCGCGGGCGCGCTGTCTTGTGATGCGTCGAACGTGACCGGTCTCGTCGACAAGCTCGAGGCTCGAGGCTTCGTCGAGCGTCAGCCGGATCCCAACGATCGCCGCGTGAAAATGATCGCCCTGACCGCGTCGGGAAAACGCGTGCGCGCCGAGGTCGTCGACCGCCTCGCCACCCCGCCTGCGAGCGTCGAAGCGTTGTCGAAGACGGATCAGGAAGACCTCGTCCGCATCCTGAAGAAGGCCGTCGCGCCCCCGCTGGGGCGAGCCGCTGGGGCCGAGTAGCGAGATCCGGCGCCCGGTGTGGCGCGTTGTCTCGCGCTCGCTGGCTCCAAGCCGCCACACCGAGCTTCTGCTCGAGCAGCGTGCTCGCAACGATGCCGTGAGGCTGGATCGCACGTCGGGGTGCAGCTCGTAGACGGCCACCCCTCCGCGCACTGGCACGTCGTTCGCCATAGCGGGTCCCACGACCCGTGGAACGCCCCGTCTTAACGTTCGCGCGCTGTGGCACCATCGCAAACTGCGTCCTTCTTGGCTGCACGGCGATCGGCGGCGTCGACGGATTCGTCGACGAAACGACGTCGAGCAATGGTGGACAAGGCGTTGGCGGTGACGTCGTCGATTGCGAGGGCGTCGCGTGCGATCCCCCCGTGGAGCGTTGCGACGATGGTGTCGACAACGACGACGACGGTCTGATCGATTGCGCTGATCCGCAATGCGGCGACGCGGGATACAAATGCGTACCGCAGGCACCCGCAGGGTGGAGTGGCCCAGGAGCGCTCGGCACGGGCTCCACGAGCCTCGAATGCGACGGTGGATTCGGTCACACCATTGCGCAAGGTGGATTGGACATCGTCGCGGGCGACGCGGCGTGCTCCGCGTGCACCTGCGAGCCAGGGCCGGGGGGCTGCCCTCCCGCGACGCTACAGGTCTTCCGATCCGGCTCGGGGGCTTGCCAGCAGTCCTGCAGCGCGAACGTGAGCCTGATCCCGGGTGCTTGCGTGAACCTGGAAAACGTCGCATTGGCCTGCGCCGACGACCAAGCGAAATGGTCGGTGGACCAGAGCGAGATCGGCACGTTCGACGGAAGCTGCACTCCGTCGTCGCAATCACCGACGGCGGCTGCGCCCGAGTGGGAAACATCGTTCACGTTCTGCGGTGGTGCGCTCGGCGGCGGATGTGACCAGGGCTCCGTCTGCGCGCCCCCGACGCCGCCGGCGTTCGCCGTCGAAGCCTGCATCGGCTCCGCAGGTGAAGTCGCTTGCCCTTCGGGGTTCCCCGACCGAACCGTCATGTACGAAGGATTCCAGGATGGGCGCGGTTGCACGCCGTGCGACTGCGAACCGGCTGCCTGCGCCGGATTCGTGGAGTTGTTCGATCACAACAGCTGCGCCGACGGCCACCAGAGCGCGACCATTGCAACACCTTATGACGGCGCATGCATCGTCGCAGCCGACGAGAGGCCGCGTGCCCGTTATGCGCTGGACCCGAACGCTTCGCTCTGCACCGCCATTGCGTCTGAGCCCAACGGCAAAGTCGTTCCCGCGGACGAATACACCATTTGCTGCACCCAATGACGAACATGGACGCCCAAGATCCGACTCATTCGACAAGCGACGCCTTCATCGGAAAAGTGCTCCGCGACAAGTGGCGCATCGTCAGGCGAATCGGTGAAGGTGGCACGTCCGAGGTGTTCGAGGCGGTTCACCGAAACGGTAAGCGCTTCGCGGTGAAGGTATTGCGCCGCGAGCTGATGCAATATCCAGAGGCGATCGAGCGCCTCTTGCACGAGGGAATGATCGCGAACCTCGTGCAGAGCCCCGGCATCGTCGCGTCGTTCGACGACGACGTGACCGACAATGGGACACCATTTCTCGTGATGGAGCTGCTCGAAGGCCGGACCGTCGAGGACGCGCTCGACGAATCGCCCGGCGGCCGAATGGATCCGGGGGAGGTCTGCCGAATCGGCATTGCGCTGTTGGACACGCTCGCGGCGGTGCACCGCGCAGGGATCCTTCATCGCGATTTGAAGCCCGGCAATCTGTTCATTACCAAAGAAGGCCAATTGAAGGTGCTCGATTTCGGCATCTCGCGCGTCGAAACCGCACCGGGGACGCACAAGGCCCGGCTCGGCGTCGCAATGGGAACACCGGGATACATGCCGGCGGAGCAAGCAGCGGGTGATTGGGGCACGGTCGATACTCGAACGGATCTTTGGGCCGCGGGTGCGGTGCTTTTCCGCATGTTGACGGGGACGTGCATTTACGAGGAGGAGACGGCCTCCGAGACGCTCGTGGCGTCGATGACGAAAGGCGCACCGCCGGTTGCGCATCGCCTGCCCCACGTGTCGCCGACGCTGGCCGCCGTCATCGACAAGTCGCTGCAAATCCATTTGCCGGATCGATGGCAATCGGCGGACGCCATGCGCGACGCGTTCGCGCGGGCACTGGTCGAGGTCGAGCGAATGGCGAGCGAGGCGGCCGCGAGGGAGCCGCTCGATTCGGTGGTTCCGAATGTCCAGACGGTGGCGCCGCCGAAACGCTGGAGCGTGCTCGAGCATGCGCGCAAGGCCGCCGCTTGGGCAGGTCTGGTCGGCGTCGTCGCAGCGGTGGTCTCCGTCGTCGGCCTCGCGGGGATGCGCTTTTCGTCGGGCCATGTTCCCGACGCAAATCTTCCCAACGCAGCCGCCGCGGAGATGGCGCCGCTTCCGACACGGACCGAGTTCGTCGCGTCGTCGGCGACGGCCCGCACGTCGTCGAGCGCGCCGCGCGGCTCGGCATCCGCCGTGCACGGGCCTTCGATTCAACCAAAAGATCCGAAGCGATCGCCGATGCCGACAGTCGAGGGAGGATGGCTCAAGGAGAGCCGCCAACACCGCTCTGCTGGCAACAAGAGTGGATCGAACACCGCGCGTCCACTGCCGGACGCGGGCGTATTCGATTCGATTTACGACGAATAGGAGGTGCTCGATGAGGCTCGCGACCGCATTGGTCATCTCGATGGTGTTATCGCCGGCGACGGCCGCGTGGGCCGGTGACGGCGACGGCGACGATTCGGCGCAAAAGCTGTTCGACGAAGGGCTCGCCGCGTTCGACGCGGGTCGGATCGACGAGGCCTGTAACAAGTTCGAAGAGAGCATGCGGCGCGAAGCTGCGAACGGCACGCTGCTCAACCTCGCGAGGTGTCACGAGCTCGAGGGCAACACCGCGACCGCGTGGGCCGAATACACCGACGTCGCGACCAGCGCGTCGCGCGTCGGCGACACGGAGCGTGCGACCGAAGCGGCCGAAGCGGCAACGCGTCTGGCGCCGTCGCTCGCAAAGCTGCGCATCGCAGTCGAGCGTCCGGCGCCGCTGCTGGTCGTCACGCGGGACGGTGTCATCCAATACGAAGGATCGTGGAATCGACCGATGCCGGTGGATCCCGGCACGCACCAGGTCGTCGCAGAGGCACCGGGGCGAAAGCCGTTCATCGCCGAGATTCGAATCAAACCCGGTGAGAGCGATGCCAGGATCGTGATTCCCGAGCTCGCGGCTGCGGGACAAGGGCCCGATCACGTGGACGCGTCCGTCACGAGCCCTCGATCGGCCGAGCACCATTCGGAGAAGGCCCACAAGAAGGCGCCGACGGGTCTCACGTTCGCGGGCATCGTGTTCGGATCGCTCGGCGTCACGGCGACGGCGGTCGGCGGCGTGCTCGGCGCGATTTCCCTCTCGGATCTCTCGGAGGCGCGCGAGAACCCCGAGCTGTGTCCCGGCGACATCTGCACGCCGAGCGGTCGCGTCTGGGTCGACAGCGCGGAGGAGAAAGGGAACGCGTCGACGGCGCTGTTCCTCGTCGGCGGCTCGCTCATCGCGACGGGCATCACGCTGGTGGTGCTCGACTTCAAGCTCGAGCGAAAGGACACCGACACCGCGCTACGCGTCGCGCCCGTCGCCGGTCCGGCGCAAGCCGGCGTTCAAATGGCGATCGACTTCTGAGCCCTACGGCGGTGTCGAAGATGTTGGTTCAACGCTGCCAGGGGAACGACCACGGCCGATAGACGTGCGCGGTTCCTGACTTCGCGAACTCTTCGCGCACGTCGTCGGGCAGCTCGCTGAACGCGATCCGCTTCACCGATCGCTCGAGCCCGCCGTTGTCGAGGCGAACCTCGACGCGAACGTCGGCGTCGTTCGTCGACCCGAGGGCCCGCGCGAAGACGACCTCCACGCCGGACACGAGCTTCTCGACCTTCGTCACGATGTCGGGGTCGGGGTTGCCGTCGAGGGTCGTGGCCATGTCCTCGGCCTCGATGTCGAGCCGCGCAGCGAGGAGCCTCGCGACCTCGGCCTTCGCCCAGGTCTCGATCGCCGCTTCCGCGCGGCTCGGTGCGCTCTTCTTCTTTCCTCGTTTCGCGAGGCGCGAAACGAGGACGTAGACGAACAGGAACACCGCGGCGAGTGCGACGAACTCCATGCGGGAGAGCCTGACCCGCCCGCCCTAGGGGCGCAAGACGGGTCCACGGCCTTCGGGAGACGCTCGAGCAAGCCGACCGCACGCGTGGTCACCACACCTCCCGATACCCACGAGCCCGATCAGAACGTCCGCACGAGCTCGCCACCAATCGGATCAGTCGAAGCAACATGACGAGCACGCAGCGTCTCGTCCGCGTCGAAGTCGTGTGCTTCGTGAGCGTACTGCCACACACCGATCGGACCGATCGCGACAGGCGCGGATCCGCGTGCGGTCCCCCGGATCGCAGCGTTACGAGGCTATTCGCGCACGCCGGTCGCAGATAACCGTGAGGTATCGCCTCATGAACAAGCTCGTCCCCCACGGCCTCTTTCTCTTGGCGCTGACGGCGTGCGGCACGACCGCCACATCCGACGAGCGTCGAGCGCGTGATGCGCGCAACACGGACTCCGCGCATCGCGCAGCATCGGAGGGTATCGGCCGCAGCGTGGAAGCGCAGGACGGCACCATCGCCATTGCCGCGTCGGGCCTCTGCGCGACACTGGACGACGGACGCGTCGTTTGTTGGGACAAGTGGAAAGCCCCAACCATCGTGCCCAAAGCGCAGGGCGCTCTCGTGTTGTCGACCTTCGGCGGGGAAGTCGCGGCGCGCATGCCGACCATGTTGTACGCGATCGGCAAAGACAAGGACTTGGGCCACTACTTGGATGTCGCGCAGCCGCTCGACCAGCGATTTTATTGTCGCCGGGAAATGGATCGACGCATCGCCTGCAAAGGCGCGGGCACCGATTGGATGGAGCTGAAGCTCGATCGGCCGGCGATCGCCATGGCTGCCCTCGACGGCGAGCTCTACGCGCTACAGGATGACGGCCGGCTTCGATTGTGGACATGTGCGGGGACGCCCTGCACGCTCGCCGAGCAAGCGCCCTCGCTTCCCTCCAAAGAGATTCGTTCGTTGCACGCCGGACAGGGTGTCGTGTGCGTGATCGACAAGGCGAAGAGGCCCTCTTGCGGCCGTCTCGCGAAGCAGGAGGGGCCGCCGCTCGCCGCCTGCATCCAAACCGCGACGAATGTGGTCGACGTCTCGGGCGGGCCGAAACACGCGTGCGCCATACACGTCGACGGGTCGGTGACCTGTTGCGGCCAGAACGACGCGGGCCAGCTGGGATCGTTTGCGGTCACCAAACCCGACCAGCTCGTTCGCGTGGAAGGGATTGGCCCGGCTACCGACATCGAAGTCGGCGACATCACGTGCGCTCGCGACCAACGAGGGCTGTCATGTTGGGGAAACCCGCTGCCGTTCGGCAGGGACGAGCCGGACTTCCACGCGGCGGATCTCCCGGTCGAGCGCGCAGACCGCGTCGTCGCTGGGTCCGGCGTCACGTGCACACTGACCGGGAAAACGGTGCGCTGCTTCGGGCGATTGCGCGGCACCTTCGACCTGCCGAAAGACGTCAAAGACCTCGCGGTGGCGGGCACAGAAGCGTGCGGCGTGGCCGCAGACGGCACCATTACGTGCCACGCGTTCGGAGATCTGCGCAGCAGCCTGCCCGAGAATCTCCCCGCCGCTTCCCGGATTACCGCCGGTGAGTCCTCCTTTTGCGTCAGCGGCAAACCCTCCGTCTGCTGGGGGCAAGACGACCTCCGCGATATTCACAAGAATGGAATGTTCAAAACGGACGGCGAGGTCCTCGGGATCGACGCTGGGAGCGAGTCCGGCTGTTGGGTCGCAAAGAACGGACGTGTCACTTGCTGGGGCGGCGCGAACCGCGGCAAATGGGGGCTCGCCGGCTCCAACGACAAGAAGTCTCCGTTCGGCACCGTCCCGGCGCTCCGCGCAAAGACCATCTCCGTCGGCGGGCGGCTCGCTTGCGCCCTCGACAACGACGACAAGGTCTGGTGCTGGGGCCACGAAGTCCCCGAGAAGTCCGACTTGCTCGAACGAGCGAAGGTGGACGGCGCCGTCGACGTCGTTGCCGGCTCCGACGCCGCGTGCGTTCGCAAGAAGGACGGGAAGGTCGCCTGTTTCGGGCCTGCATTGGGGTTCAAGCAAAAGGGTCTGGCGTTCGCCGACCTCCCGGCCCTCGAAGGAGCCGTCGAGCTCGCAATGGGCGCCTCACACGTCTGCGGGCGACTGCCCAGCGGCAAGGTCAAATGCTGGGGTAAGGACACCCAAGGAGAGCTCGGCGGCGTCTCTTCGGTAAGGAAGGTTCACTTGCCATGAGCGAGGCACGCTGCGCCTTCGGCGGATCGTCAGATCGTGCGATACGGACCGGAGGAGACGTGCTTCGGCTTTCGCCGTAGGAGGCCGAGCCCACGCGTGGTCACCACACCACCGATGCCCGCGAGCACGATCAGCGTCTGCGCGAACTTACCGCCGATGGGGATCAATCCGAGCAGCATGAAGAGCGCACAACCCACGGCAAGGTGGACATAGACGTTCTTGCTCTTGTGTCCGAACACCATGGCGCCGAGCACGGTGAGGCTCGATGTCGCGCCGACGAAGCCGAGCGCGATCGCTCCCACGACACCCACGACGGCGAGCGGAATGCCGATGATCGTGATCGCACAGAGGACGAGCGCTGCGAGCGCGCCGAGCACGCCGACGACGCCGAGCGCGACCGATCGCATCGGCTTGCTCGCGATCGCGGCGCGGAGATCTTCGGCGCGGTTGCCGCCGAGCGCGATGAACATGACGCCGAGCAAGAACAGGAACGCGCCGAGACGGATCGACTCGGAGACGGCACGACCTGCGCGCGTAATGACCGAAGCCTTCGACGCGCCCTGCGACGGATCGAGCGTCACACTGCCGCCGATTTTCGCGCGATCCGCGCCTTGGATCTCGCCTCCCAGCACTTCGAGATCACCTTCGATGGATCCGCCGGGCTCGATCGACATCGAGCCGCCGGTGAGGTGCGCATCGCCCTCGATCCGCCCGCTCGGATGGAGGTGCGCGTTGCCGCCGTACATCGTGAGATCGCCGGTGACGCGTCCTTCGATCTCGATGCTACCGCCCATCATCGTCACGTCGCGAACGACCTCGTCCTTCGCGATGCGGATGTTGTTGCCGAGGATCTGCAGGTCGCGTGGCTTGCGCGCGGGCGGAGGCTCGGGTGGAGGCGGTAGCTCCGGAGGCCCGGGAGGAGCCGGCGGAGCGGGAGGCGCCGCGACGGCGACGTCAGTGCCCGGAGCTTTGTTGCCCGCATCGGACGGCGGCGCGGGGCGCTCCTCGGCGATCGTGATGATCGATCCTTGTCGCTCGGCGACGTAGCGGCCGTCGGTGAGCAGCGCCTTGAGCACGTCGTCCGCGGAGGCATCCTCGAGCACCACCGTCACGCGTTCGGGCGGCAGCGCACCGCGGAAGACGAGGTTCCATTTCGCTTCCGAGGCCAACGCGCGCAACGCCTCGGCGCGCGTCGCGTCGGTGACCGAGATCGACACGTGCGGCGACTCCGGCCATTCGCCCGCGAAGCGGACGTCGGCGCGGGCTTCCTTCGCCGCGGTGAACGACAAAGCGAGCGCAGTGGTCGAGCATGCGAGGAACGAGACGAACCGGCGACCTTGGGCGCGCGGACCCGACGAGCCAATCATCACTGTGCCTCTCCTTTCATCGAGTCTTGGTTCGCACGACGCGTCGCAATGATCGCCACCATCACGCCGAGCAACAGCAAGGCCGCGGTCGCCGTGAAGGACAGCGCGGGATCTTCCGCGGACGACCAGAGGGCGCGCGCGGCCCCACCGAGCGCGTCGAGGTGCACGTCGGCCTGACCGACGAGCAGCGACAGGGTGCGCGCGCTGGAAGGGATCGCCGGAACGCTCGCCGCGATCGCGACTGCGAGGCCAATCACGAGCGGCTTCTTGGCGCTCGGCAGCGCGCTCGCTTTTCGGCGCGACGACGGCTGCGCCGCACCTTGGCGCGCGACGTCGACCTCCGCGAGGGCGCGCAGGCCGTCGTTCACCGAGAGCGACGCGAGCGCGAAATCCGCAATTTTCGCCGAACATTCGTCGCAGGCGACCGCGTGCAGCGCCGCGGCGTCGGCGACGGGTTGGCCGTCCGCGATGCGGAGGGCATCTTCATCGTTCAGGTGCGGGGTGTCGTGCGGGGCGCTCATCGAGCATCCCTCCTTGTTCGATCCATGGCGTCTGCGAGCGTGCGTCGGCTGCGCGCGATCCAGGTCGCGACGGTTCCCATCGGG
Source organism: Polyangiaceae bacterium (assembly GCA_013361525.1). Taxonomy (GTDB): domain Bacteria; phylum Myxococcota_A; class Polyangia; order Polyangiales; family Polyangiaceae; genus Xiheicaenibacterium. The sequence goes on from JABFXY010000104.1 coordinate 36,197, forward strand.
ACGTTCATCCGAGCGGAGATCTCCTGATAGCTGCGCCCCTCGACGTGGAACATGACGAGCGCCTCGCGCGGCCCGTCCCCCAACGTCGCGAGAGCTTGACGCAGGCCGTGGAGCGACTGGGCGTCGGCGGCGCGGTCCTCTGGCGTTGGACCCGGATCGACGACGTCCGGCGGCGACGATGTCGGCCCGTTATCGATCGAACGTGCACGCTCGCGCTTCTTCGCACGGAGCCAGTCGAGCGCGACGTGACGCGCGATACCGGTCGCCCAGGGGCCGACGGGCTCGCCCGGCCGCACGCGTCCGATGTTCTCGACGACGCGACGGAGCGTCTCTGCGGCACAGTCGTCGACGTCCGCATGTGTCACCGAGACCTGGAGCACGCGTGCGATGACCGCGCGGACCATCGGCAGAAGCAGCTTGGCTTCGCGACCGAGCTCGGGCGCGGCACCAAGCGGCGCGCGCCCTGCCGGGCCGGTGCCGGGCTCGGCGGGGGGGCGCCCGGCACCCGGCTCGGCAAAGCCACGCATGGCCATCGACTCCAGGAGCATTGCCACCCATTCGCGCCAGGGCTCAGGGAAATTTCGACCGGCGACGAGAAAAGGACCGAGAAACGATCGGGTGGGCTCTGGGCCGCTATTTCTCCCCCCGATCGGCGATCCAGAAGAGGATCGAGAAGCGATTCGTGAGCTTGTGGCCGCTATTTCTCCCCCCTGGCCCCCCTCACTTCGTGAGGGGGGGAGGCGAAATAACGGGCACCCCCCTCCGCGCAAGCGGAGGGGGCTGGGGGGAGGAATAGCAGCGCAGGGCCGGCCTTCGATCAGCCCTGCCAGCGTCCCCGAACGGTCAGCCTTCTTCGCCGACGAAGCGCTCGGTCTGATTCTCGATGGTGCAGCTCGTGCCGTTCAGCCGCAGGGTGTGGGCCTTGCTGTCGAGGTTGTCCGACGGAAGGAGCCAATCACTCTCCACGACCTGCTCGTAGCGCTCGAGGAACTCGACGCGACGCTGCGACATGATCTTGAGCAGATCGAGCGCGTAGGTGTCCTTGTCGGCCGCGCCGCGGTCGTTGCAGGCCTTGAGGTAGGTATCGACCGTCGTCGCGTGCGCGTCGAAGTCGGTGACGTTGTCGAGGCGCGCCTTGAGGCCCGAGGCGCCGCGGAGCGTCGAGGCGGCGAGCGCGTTCGACCAGTTGGTCCGGAGCTCGTCGACCGTCGTCCAGGTCTTCGGCAGCGTGTCCGCGAGCTCGCATCGCGTCGTCGAGAACGTCGACACGGTGAAGTCGGTCATGAGGACGTCGGCGATGATGCTCTTGTCGAGGAGGTTACGCGCGACGAGCTCTTGCACGACCTGTACGTCGGCGAAGCTCTTTTCGGGGCTCGACATCGGGAACATCGCGTCACCCTTCTGGCCGGCGATCTTCTGCTCGATGGTGTCGAGCGCCTTCACGTAGCTCGCGGAGTCGACCCGCACGCTCGACAGCGACGGGAGGTTCATGTTCACGACGTTGTCGAGCCCCTTCTGGTCACCGGTGCCCGTCTTCGGCGTCTTGAGGAGGCCGTTCAACAGGATGGAGGTGGGCACCATGCTCGAGAAGGTGCTGACCGATCCGACGCGGGTCGAGTTCTTCGAGTGCGCGGCGATGAGCGACGGCTCGCCCACGTCGCACATCAGCTGCTTCATCATCGGCGCGAGGTTGCCCTCTTTCACGGCCTTGTCGACGCGCGCTTTGGTCGCCGCCTTGGTGCCGGCGATGACGTGCAGCTCGAGGTCGTCGGCGCGCTCTTTGGCGCTGAAAAGGCGGTTGTAAAGCGCGTCGCTCGACTTCGGATCGGGCATCGAGAACCACGTCGAGTTCCAGTTCGCCCACGAGTCGTGCAGCTCCTTCATCAGCGGCTGGCCGGTCGTGTGGCAGCCCGCGCAACGGAACGGCGCGCTGCCGCTCGTCGCGTCGGTCTTGATCTGTGAGCCGTCACCGACCTGCGTCCACTCGCCGTCTTCGAGATCGTAAAACGCGTAGACGCCCTTGCTCGCGTTGAAGCTCATGACCTCGATGAAGGTGTCGCTGACACCTTCGCCCGAGCCGAGCGTCGAGATGAAGAGCTTCTCCGGCTTGCCGTCACCCGTGTCGACCGAAACGACGAAGCGGTAGGGCGTCTCCGCGCCCGGCTCGACGTCGCCCTGCTCGCTCACGACGAAGACGTGCGACTTCATCTTCGAGTCCGCCTTGATCGCGTCGAGAAGACCCGTGACGGTCGTCGGGCACGCACCGTCGGCGCCCTTCGTCTTCATCGTCTTGCCGGTCTTCATGACCTTGATCGAGCAGCCGCCGGAGAGCAGCGTCTGCGCGAACGTGTCGCCGATGTTGGACGTCGCATCCTGCTCGTCGCCGGTCGTGACGTCTTCGTCTCCGCATCCGGGCGCGGCGAGGAGAGCGGTCATGGCACAGAGAAGAAACGCCTTGGAAAGGACGGGGGTCTTCATTTCGTTCCTTGAAATGTCTCGGGCGATCACAGCTGGTCTTCGTCGTGGAGAATCGGCATCGGGTTCGCGTCGCGATCGAACATCTTGCGCGCGGCCTCTTTGCGGGTTTGCGAGCGCGCCTTCAGCTCGGCGCGGCCTTCGCTCGATTGGAGCTTCTGAGCCTCTCTCGCGTAGATGGCGCTCGCGACACCGAGGTACGCCGTGCGCGCGGGCTTCACGTCCGTCACGCTGTCGTCGAGGAGGGCTCGCGCGTAATCGCGTCGCGCGCCTTCTTGGTAGAGGGCGTCGACCTTGTCGCGGAGGAATGCGCGCAGGTGCGCATCGACCTTGGTCGCGTCAGTCGGAAGATCCGCCGTCGCTGGACCGTGGAGATTGCAGCGCACGCTGGAGAAAACATCGTTCGCGTCGTCGACGAGGCGAATCGCGATCGCCGTCTTTTGGCTCACGACCTTCTTCTTGATGAGCGCCGTCTCGATGCGTTCGTCCATGTCGGCGCGGACCGGCATCAGGATCGGGAAGACGTCGGTCGCGTACGAGGTCGGCGGCTGGAAGTTGCCACCTGCGACGGCACCCGGGTCGACGAACAGCTCGACAGGCACGGTGCCGAACGCGCTCGCGTATTGGAGCTCCGTCTCGCAGAAGACGCTCTTCAACAGGCCGGGCAGACCCTGCGGCTGATCGCCGTCGATCGCCGCCTGCACGAAGCCGCTGCCGGCCACCGAGTATTGGCCCTCGTTCCAGACGCGGATCGCCGCCATCATCGTCTTTTCGAGATCGTTCGCGAGGCCGAGGCGCGAATGCGATCCGTCGATCGAAACGGCTTCGCTCACGATGGAGCGCGTTTCGCCCGTCAGCTCCGCCGCCGCTTCCGGCAGGGTTTTATGCGTGCTGATCCAGTTCGTCCAGGGCTCGTGCATCTCGTTCATGAGCGGGCCCATGTTGACGTGGCAGTTGTTGCAGAGCCGATCGGTGCTCTTCTTCTTCGACAGACGCTTCGACGGCGCTTTCGTGTAGACGTAGACGCTGTTGTCGGGGCGAAGCTGGATGCGTTGCAACGTGCCCGGCGCCGACGAGTCGGAGCTCGGGGTCATCACGTAGAAGTTGTAGAGGCCGGTCGTGCGATCGAGCGCCATCACCTCGACGCGATCGAACACCATCGGATCGCCGTCCTTCGCGCCCGGCACGTCCGGCGAGCTGAACAGCGCGGCCATCAGGCTGTAGGACTGATAGAGCGGCTCGTTCGCGGCGTTCTTCTCGCCGGTGTTGCAACCGGTCACGACCGCGCGCGGCAAGAGCATGTCCGTCTCTTGTTGCTCGCCGGTCGCGCGCGAAGAGCTCTCCTCGACGACGTAGATCTCCTTCGAGTCGGTGCGCTTGCAGGCGCGCCCGACGCCGAACAGCGTCTCGAACTCGCCCCAATTGCGCGGCACCTTCGTGAGGTCGCCTTTGAGGACATCGGCAACGCGGTCGTCACCGAACAACTCTTTCGTTTCCGCGATGTCCTGCTCGTCGCTCGTCTCCTCCCCCTCACAGCCGACCGCACCCGCCGCGGTCGCGGCGGAGACGGCGGCGATGAATAACCAGGCTCGAATGCGCGAAAAGGAAGCCATGATGAACCTCTCGGGCTCGGTCGCTCGACGCGCGCCGATCAGTGGACCGCGTTCTCGGTGAACTCTTTGCAGAACGCCGACGTCGCCTTCGAGCAGCTGCCGGCCTTCTCCACTGCGCGGAGCGGCGCGGTGAGGACGATGTCCTTGCCGAAGCGATCGTTACAGTAAGCCTGCAGGTTCTCGGAGTAGTCGAGGTTCGTCTCGAGATCGCTGCGCTCCGACTCCGGGACGTCGCAGATGGTCATCTGCATGTAGTCGGAGCCCTCGACCTTCGCGCGGCGGCAACCGGCGGGGAGCGCATCGGCGCTGCTCCACGTGCCTTGAAGGAAGCCCTCGAGCTCGGCGGGAAGCTCGTTGTACGTGCAACCGCACTCGTCGTTCGCGCGGACAACGACCTGCGTGATGTGCGGGTCGCTCATGCGCCAATCGACGCCACCGTGGGAGAGGCGACCGACCGACATGCACGCGACGGTGTCCTTCCACGTCTCGTAGCTCGCTTCGCCGGACTTCGGGATGCGAGCGCCGAGCTCCTGCGCCTTCGTCCACGCGGAGCTCGTCGTGAGCTTCACGCCGCGGCACGCCTCCTTGAGCTTCTCCGCGTTTGCCTTGTTCGCGGGGTCGGCGCTCGCGAGGAAACACGCTGCCTGGCGCTGATCGTTCTGCGACGTCTTCACATCCATCGAGTCGACGACGAGGGTCGTCGCCGCCCCGCGCGAATTGAATTGCCCCTTCATGCGGACGAGGTCCTTGTCGACTTCGACGCCGAGGTTCTCGGGCTTCGCGAGCTCGGCAGCGAGGTACCCGTCGCGCGCGGTGTCCTCGGTCACGTCCATGTAAACCGACGTGAAGAAGCACTGCAGCGGCGCGGCCGGATCGGCCTCGGCGAAGGTCTCGATGCGCTTGCCGTTCGAGACCGGGAAGTACTCGCAGTACTCCTGCCCGCGATCGTCTTTGCCGTCGACGCCGGGGCGGTCGCCGCACTGCCAACGAACGACGCCGTCGGAGAGCTCCTGGGGCCGCACGGTGATGTGACGCTGGATGTTCTCGCTGCACAGACCTGCGAGGTCGAACGGCGTCTGCGCGTTGTCCGGCACGACGTCCTGCTCGTCGCTGCTTTCCGGACCCTCACAGCCGGGGGCGATCACCGCGAGCGAACCAAACGCCAACAGCACCACACCGATCGAACGAGCCATCTTCATGTGCGTCACCCTTGCCCCGTGGCGCCTCTGCATACACCGGACCACTGGTAAGTGCGGCTCAGTTACCTCGGTTTTTGCGGGATCCAGGCATCTTGTCCTACCCGAGCTCACCCAGAGCCCCGGTGTAGTTGATGATCCACTGGATAACGGAAGAACCACCTCGCTGGATACGGCGGTGGCGGTCGCCGAAGGGTTTTGCTAACGCCCGTGCATGTTGGATTCCGATCTCCGCGAGTGCCTGACCTTCGATGACGTTCTCCTGGCGCCCGCGTACAGCGAAGTCCTCCCCCACGAGGTCGACGTCCGGACGCGGCTGACCCGGCGCCTCACCCTGAACCTCCCGCTCCTCTCCGCGGCGATGGACTCGGTCACCGAAGGCCGAGCAGCCATCGCGATGGCCCGCGCAGGCGGGATCGGGATCCTCCACAAGAACCTC
>JABFXY010000167.1 GCA_013361525.1 Polyangiaceae bacterium
CCACCCCTCTCGTCTGCTCAGACGACGGGGCGGCCGGTCGTCGAGAGGGTGTTCCACAGCAGGATTTGCTCGTCGGGGTGCTCGCGGGCGATGACGTCGAGGGCGGCGACGGCTTTGCCGGAATAGGTAATTTCGCCCGCGGCGCCGAAGGCGCGGGTGAAGCGCTCGGCGCCGGTTTCCGCGGCGGGGGTTGCGTGTCCGTACCCTTCCCCGACGAAGCGGTGATCCATGTGAAGCTTCACGTCGAGCTTGCGCGGCGTGGAGAGGCCCTCGCGCCGCAACAAGCGCTCCGTGGCGTAGGTCAGCGCGGCGAGCGTCAATGGATTCGACACGACGAGCTCGGTGATTCGGACCGCCTCGACGCGCGTCGGCCAGCCGAGGATCGCGGCGCCCACGGCGAGGCCGACGGCCGTACCGCCGCTGCCGCACGGGACGACGATGCGATCGGGCCTAGGCGCCTCCCCGCGCTCGACCTGTTTCGAGAGCTCGAGGAGCGCATCGACGTAGGCGACGTTGAGGAGCGGGCTCGATGCCCCGGGCGGGACGAAGAGCGAACGTTTCGTCCGGCGAAGGACGCTCAGCGTCTGGATGGCCGTTCGCACGTATCCGCCCGCCACGATCGGGCGCCCCCCGAATTGGTGATCGAGCATGAGCGCCTCGTCGACGAATGCAGACGCAGGCTGATCGAAGAGCACCGCGACGACTTCGAAACCGGCGTCCGTTCCGTGCACGGTGAGGCTCGTCACCTGCGTCGAGCCGAGCCCGCCGACCGTCACGAGCGTCTCGACACCGCGGTCCTTCGCAGCACCGAGGAGCCATTCCCAGCGGCGGACCTTGTTACCGCCATAACGCGGCGAGACGAGATCGTCGCGTTTGACCCAGATTCGATCGCCGAGGCTCGGCGCGCCCTCGACCGGTGTAGGGCGCGCGGCGATCGGCAAAAAAGGCCTCCGCGCGAGCTTCGGCGCGACCTCGAAGATCGGCAGATCCACGTCGTGTGTCTATCACGAACGCACGGTTCTCGCGGTCACCCCCGCGCGCGGTCGCGGCAGGCGTGGTAGCGTTCGCCCGCCATGGCACGCGTCTACAACTTCAACGCCGGCCCCGCGGGTCTTCCCCTTCCTCCGCTCGAACGCGCGCAGCGCGAGATGCTCGACTTCGAGGGCACCGGGATGTCCATCCTCGAGCACAGCCACCGAGGCAAAGCCTACGAGTCGGTGCACGACGAGGCGATCTCCCTGCTTCGGAGCCTCTTGTCGATCCCGGACGATTACGACGTCCTCTTCCTCCAAGGCGGCGCGAGCCAGCAGTTCGCCGTCATCCCGATGAACCTGCTGCCAGCCGGAAAGAGCGCCGATTACATCATCACCGGCGGCTGGAGCGAGAAGGCCCTCGAGGAGGCAAACCGCATCGGCAAAGCGCGCGTCGCGGCGACCACCGTCGACAACAAGCAATACCGCCGCATCCCGAAGCAAGAGGAGCTCGACCTCGACGCGAACGCCGCATACGTCCACCTGACGAGCAACAACACGCTCTTCGGGACGCAGTGGAAGACGTTCCCGAAGGTGCAGGCCCCGCTCGTCGCCGACATGTCCAGCGACATCCTCGGCAAGAAGATCGAGGTCAAAGACTTCGCGCTCATCTACGCCGGCGCACAGAAGAACATCGGCCCGTCGGGCGTCACCGTCGTCGGCGTGAAGAAAGACGTCGTCGCCTCCGCCCGCACAGACATCCCGGTCATCTTCCGGTACGAGACGCACGCGAAAGCGAACAGCCTCTACAACACGCCGCCGACGATGGCGATCTACCTGATGCGCAACGTTCTTTCGTACCTCGCTGATATCGGCCTCGAGAAAATCGAAGCCCACAACGAGAAGAAGGCCGGGGTGCTCTACGGCGTGCTCGACGAGCTGAGCGACTACTACAAAGCGCCGGTCGACAAGGACAGCCGCAGCACGATGAACGTCGTCTTCCGCCTCCCGACGGAGGAGCTCGAGAAGAAGTTCGTCGCCGACGCCGCCAAAGAGAACATGGTCGGCCTCGCCGGCCACCGCTCAACCGGCGGCATCCGCGCGTCCCTCTACAACGCCGTCACCCTCGAAGCCGTCGAGAAGCTCGTCGACTTCATGCGCCGCTTCCGCCGCGGCTGACCCGTTACGCTGAACCGAAGCCGGCAAGCCAACCGCGAAGACGCAAAGAAAGAAGAGAAAGAAGAGAAAGGGCGCAAAGAGGAGGAATTCAAATCCTCTTCCTTTGCGCCCTTTTTCTTAACTTCGCGTCTTTGTGGTTCTCTTCGACGTCACTCCGGCACGGGGTTCGTGCCGACGGTGGTGCCGGGGGTGGCGATCCAGATGAAGTTGTCGACGAGGGTCGTCGAGTCGAGGACGCCGTCACCGGAGTCGTGAACGGCGAAGCGCAGGTGGAACTCTTCCCCGCCGTTGACGACCGACGTCGTGCGGAGCCAGCTCGTGCCGCCGTGATCGCTGCCGGCGGTGTCGAAGCCGAAGCCCGTGCCGATGAGCTCGATGTTGCCGAGGTTGCAATCGAAGATCTTGCCGCCGGCCTCGCACGGGTTCGGCGGGTTGCCTGGGCAACCGCAGACCTGGAGCAAGGCGTTGTTGACGCTGACCGGATTGCCCTGCGAATCGAAGGAGATGTTGCCGTCGAGCTGACCCGCCGGGAACGGCTCCTGAATCGCGATGAAGAAGTCGTTGAAGGTGCTGCAGATGAAGCCCGGCCACTCGAAGGTGTAGAAGTCGAAGTCGAACGAGAAGCCGGTCGCGTTCGACGGGGCGCGCAGGACGAGCTCGACGCCGGTCGGGTCGTTGACCCCGCCGGTCGTCGTGCCCGGGCACGCGGGTGACTCCTTCGGGAAGCCGTCGGCGAAGCCGCCCTGGTAACCCTTCGAGAAGCCGTTGACGCTCTGGTAGCCCGGGTCTTCGGGCCGCCGCGCCGTGCCGCTCGACAGGATGAGCATGCGATCGCCCGCGCGCAGATCGACGTTGGGACCGAAGTCGTCGACGAAGCCGTGCCCGAGGTGGAATCGCTGCGCGAGCGTCGCATCTGCGGGCGGCGGTGCGCCGTCCGCCATGACCCACTCGGCGCTCACGAGGCCCCAGTCATTCGGCCCCGAGGACACCTTGCAGATCTCGACCGCCTTCGCGGCGAACATCGGATCCATCTCGTCGAGGTCGATGCCGGCGTCGCACGGCGGCGGCGGCAGCTCGTCGATCTGACCGTCGCAGTTCTCGTCGTACGGCGTCTTTCCCGGTTCGGTCGGGACCTCGATCGCGTTCGGGTTTCGGTTCGGATCGCAGTCCTCGCAGTCGCCGTCGTCTTCGGTGAAGCCGTCACCGTCGATGTCGTCGCTCGGCGTGCCGGGGGAGCAGATGATTCCCCCGCCCTCGCCGCTGCTGAACCCGCCCGACGCGAAGCCCGCGCCCTCTCCACCTGCGCCTTGCGCTTGGCCGCCGCCTTGACCTGGACCGCCGCCGGCGTTCACACCGCCGGTGCCGCCCGTCGCGTCGGTCGCACCTGCGCCGCCGGAGTTTTCCGCGCCGGCGTTGCACGCGGCGATCAGCGCGAGAGAAAGCCCCACGACGAGGCGCCTTCCGAGCTGTCTGCCCTCCGAATACTGCATGGCCATTCTCATCGAGACCTCCCTCACGGCACGCAGATGAAGTCAGGACCGTCCTGGACGCATTGGTAACCAGGTCGGCAATCTTGCGGCGTCGCGCACGTCTTCATGCAGGTCGCGTTGCCGCTCGGGACGAACAGGTAGTCCGTGCACACGCTGCCCGCGGGGCAGTCGTTCGTGGCCATGTCGCAGTACTGAGAGCAGTAGCCGCCCGGCCAGAAGAAGTTGAACGAGTCGATGCAGAGCGGATCGTTCCCGTTCGACGTGCACTGGTTGTGGATCTGGCAGGCAGACCCGGTCGGGTTCGGCCCCGGGGTGCAGGAGAACGAGGTCGCGCACGCGGTCGCGTCCTCACAATCCTCGAGCCCGTCGAAGTCGTTGTCGTTGTAGTCCTGGCAGTTGAGCTCCGGCGGCTTGTCGCAGAACTTCTCGCCGTTGCCGGGGTCGACGCAGGAGAGCCCGTTCGGGCACTCGAGATCGGTCTCGCAGGCCTTGAAGCAGACGCCGTGGAACGAGATGTTCAAGTCCACACAGACGCCGCCCGCAGGGCAATCCCCGGGGCCCGCGCAGAACTCCGAGCAATAGCCGTTGCTGAAGCCTTGCTGCCAGCCGAGGCAAATCGGGTCGCCGCCCGTCGCCACGCACTGGTTGTTCGCGAAGCACTCCTCGGCGTAGCCGAGCGCGCCCGGATTGCACTCGAACGAGATCCCTTGGCACGCTGTCGGATCGTCGCAGTCGAGGTACCCGTCGAAGTCGTCGTCCCAGCCGTCGTCGCAGAAATCTTCCGGCATGGGCTGGTCGATCGTGGCGTTGAACCAGCTGTTCGAGTTGATCGATTTCGATTCGAATATGACGAAATAATCAGTTCCGGCCGTGGCCTCGAAGCTCACCGACTCTTGCTGGCCATTGCCCGCGTTGTCGACGCACAAGATCTCCGTCGCGACGTCGCTGCACGTCATCCGCACCGAGATGACGCCGTCGAAGCTGCCGGGAGAGAGCTGAATGCTCATGTCGCCGTCGATCGCGGCCGTCACCTTGTAGACGACCTCGCGGCCGCCGTCGGGCGCACACGACGAGTCGAGCACGTCGGGCTCGCCGGCGAGATCGCCGTTTGGATACGAGGGGATTGTGAGCGGCGACGCGACGGCGCAAGGATCACTGCAGGCGAGCTGCGTGCCGCAGTCGTCCGTGTCCGCGCAGTCGATCAAGCCGTCTTCATCGTTGTCCTGGCTGTCGTTGCACGACTCGAGCGGCGTGCAGTTCGACACCACGATGCTGCAGAACGGGTTGCAGATGAGCTCACCGTTCGGCGATAGGCCAAAGTCGGCACACGTCTTTCCCCCGAAGTCGGTGCCTTCACATTGCTCGTACTCTTCGCGGGTGCCGTTGCCGCACGTGGTCGGCTCGGAGCCGCCCTCGCCGCCCTGGCCACCCTTTCCGCCTTCAGCGATCCCGCCGGTGCCGCCGGTTCCGCCGACACCGCCGGCGCCACCCGTCGCTCCACCGACACCGCCGACACCACCGGTGCCACCGACACCGCCGGCGCCACCCGTTGCTCCACCCGCGCCACCGGCCCCACCCGTCGTCGGGTCACCGCCGGTGCTCGGATCCGTCTCTGGCGACGCGCACCCCGCGGTGATCAACGTCGCAGTAAGGAGGCATCCCCACTTGGTGCATGGCGTAAACAGCCCTTGCCCCGAAAAGCTACTGAACAAGAAGCACCTCCACAGCGAGAGAAGGCACGCATGGTAGCGCGCCCCATTCCGGCCGATAGCCTAAACACGCAACGACTTCGCTTTGTCACAGAGATGGGCTAGAGACCTGTCGAGTTTCTGACACTGCTCAGCCCCAGGGATTGCTTAGGGCACCAACCCCGCTCTGTTGCGAGCGGCTCCGAACGCGCCGATGGGCGCCGAAGGCTCGAGGATCCTCATGCGTTACCGCGCCGACCTCCGAACGATCGCGTTCATGGCCGCCTACTACGGCCTGGTGGCCGTGCAGTGGCTCATGCCCAGCGCATCCGTCTTTGATCACGGATCTTGGTGGGTAGCGACCCCCCTATTCGTGCTGACGTGCTTCTTCTCGTTCTTCTGCGCGGTGGCGACGCACAACACGGTGCACTCGCCGGTGTTCGAGAAGCGCTCGCACAACCGAATCTTTCAGGTTGCGCTGACGACGACCTACGGCCACCCGGTGAGCGCCTACGTTCCCGGCCACAACCTCAGCCACCACAAGCACACGCAGACGCGCAAAGACGTGATGCGCACCTCGAAGGCGCGCTTCTCGTGGCACTTGCTCAACGGCTTGTTCTTCATCGCGCTCGTCGGCCCTTCGATCATGAAGGGCGAGAGCCAGTACTTCAAAACGATGAAGCAGCGCCTGCCGAGCTGGTACCGCCAGTATCAGATCGAGTTCTGGGTCCTCCACCTCGCGTACCTCGCGCTGCTCCTCGCCGACTGGAAGAAGTTCCTCGTGTTCGTGTTCCTCCCGCACAAGTACGCGGCCTGGGGGATCATCACGATGAACATGCTTCAGCACGACGGCTGCGACGAAAACAGCGAGTGGAACCACTCGCGCAACTTCGTCGGCAAGCTCGTCAACTGGTTCACGTTCAACAACGGCTACCACACGATCCATCACATGCACCCGGGCAAACACTGGAGCCTTCTGCCCGACGCGCATGCGCGCGAGGTCGCGCCGCACATCCACCCGGCGCTCGATCAGAAGTCGCTGCTCGCGTACATCGTGACGACCTTCGTCTGGCCGGGGAAGCGCATGACGTACGACGGCAAGCCGCTCGTCTTGCCGCATGAAGGCCCGGACGAGAACTGGGTGCCGAAGCCCGAAGAGACGAAGGACGATCTCGGCGCAATGGCGCCCGCGTAGTAGAAGTCGCGCGATGACGACGTTCGATCCGTCCGGTCCCGCCGAGTTCGACGGCATCTTCGGCCTTCCCAACGATCCGGACGCGGCGGGCGTCGTGCTCCTCCCCGTGCCGTGGGAGCCGACGACGTCGTATCGCAAAGGCACCGCAGGTGGTCCGAAGAACATCTACCAGGCGAGCCTCCAGGTCGATCTCTTCGACCGCGAGAACGGCCGACCGTACGAGGCGGGCATCGCGCTGCTTCGCGACGACGACGAGATCGTCCGCCTCAACGACGAAGCGTGCGCGCTCGCGCAACCGATCATCGACAACGGCGGCGCACACGATCGGCCGGAGCTCGTCCGCGCCCTCGCGCGGGTGAACGAGCTGAGCGATGCGCTCAACCAGCGCGTCGACGACATCGCGAGCCGCTGGCTCGACATGGGCAAGCTCGTCGGTCTCGTCGGAGGTGACCACTCGAGCCCGTTCGGGCTCATGCGCGCGATCGCGCGCCGCCGGCCGGGCCTGGGTGTTCTGCACTTCGACGCGCACGCCGATCTGCGCGCGGCCTACGAGGGCTTCGCGCACTCGCACGCATCGATCATGTACAACGTGCACGAGCAGCTGCCGGACATCGCCACCATCGTTCAAGTCGGTGTCCGTGATCTGTCGGAGGAGGAAAACGATCTGTCGGAGCGATCGCCGCGCATTCGATCGTTCTTCGACGTCGACCTCGCCGAGCGCGCCTTTGCCGGGGAGCCCTTCGGAAAGATCGCGAGCGACATCGCCGCGGCCCTCCCGAAAGAGGTCTACATCTCGTTCGACATCGACGGCCTCGAACCCGCGTTGTGTCCCGCGACCGGCACGCCGGTGCCCGGTGGGCTCTCCTTCCGTGAGGCCTGCGCGATCCTTCGCGCCGTGGTCGCGAGCGGTCGGACCATCGTCGGCTTCGATCTGAACGAGGTCTCCGGCGCGAGCGAATGGGACGGCATCGTCGGCGCGCGCATCCTCTACAAGCTGATCGGTGCGGCGCTTCGATCGCGTCGATCGCCCTGACATGACGGCAGCGTCAGGTGCCGCGGCGTTGTCGCACCGACAGCGAGCGTGAGCGCACAGATCACGCGACATCGGTTTGGTCGAGCGTCGAACAACATCTCTTCTTTCGTGCTCGCAAGCTCCGTTTCATCGCTGCAACACATCCGAATCGCCTCACTCGCGAAATTCAGCGTCTGAAGTGTGGCACGGATGTCGCAACTGACTTTCGGTCATGGGGGCTGTCCGTACGCTCGCGAACCGAATGAACCGAGGGAACGACCGAGACGATCGCGGAAGGTTCGAGGCTGGCCCCACCAGCGCGGCCCGTCGCGTCCTTCCGTCGACGCCCGAGACCACGAGCCCGAGCACCCAACCCCCGCGGTCGACCAATCGTCCGTCGAGCGTCGCGGGTGGTGGTGCTCCGAGCAGCGGCCCTCCTCCGAGCCGTCGCGATCGCATGCGCGACATGCGCCGGTCCAACACGCTGAAGATCCGGCCTTGGTCGCAGCTGCCGGGTGTCGTCGCCTACATCGTCCTCGACGGGAGCGAACAGCTCACCGACGCCTGGGGCGAGCCGTCGACGGCCGGCCTCGAGCGCGCAGCTTCGTTCCGCGAGCGCGTTCGTCGCGGCAGCGTCGAAGGTAGCCATACCTTGGAGTGCTGTGCCGAGGATCGCAGACTGCTCTCGGTCGCCCGACGGGACGGCTGGTTCGTGCATGTCTGGCTCGAGGGTCCGACCGAGGTCGCAGGGATTCTCGCCGTCGTCGGCGGCTAGCTCAGCTCAGCGGTCGTCCGCTCGCGGTCGTCCGCTCTCGTCGTCCGAAAGCGTTCGAATCGCGTTCGACGATTTCGAGCTGCGGCAAAAGAGCGTGCTACGCTGGCTCACCCCCGGACCCGGGGGTTCGTCGCGATGGTCTCCGGTGGGCTCGGGGACCGCCGAGACACCCGAGCGCATCGGGATGGGACCAGCGCGCAACATGCTTTTGCGCGGTGCACACGGGGCGGAGCCGCCGAGCTTATGGATACAGAGGACATCGCGTATCGGCCGGGGGACGTCCTGGCCGAAAAGTACAAGGTCGAGCGCGTCATCGGCCTAGGCGGGTTCGGCGCCGTCCTCGCGGCAACCCATCTGAAGCTCGACCAGCGCATCGCGATCAAAGTTCTTCTGCCTCAGGCAGCGAAGAACGCCGCGGCGTCCGAGCGATTCATGCGCGAGGCGCGCGCCGCCGTGAAGATCCGGAGCGAGCACGTCGCGGGGGTCCGTGACGTCGGCCAGCTACCCGACGGCACGCCGTACATGGAGATGGAGTACCTCGAGGGGCAAGACCTCTCCGCGGTGCTCAAGGCCGAGGGCGGCCAGGCCGTTCAAGACGTCGCGGAGTGGGTGCTCCAAGGGTGCGAAGCCATCGCGGAGGCGCACGCCCTCGGCATCGTCCACCGCGATCTCAAGCCCGCAAACCTCTTCCTCACGCGCAAGGTCGACGGCGCGCCCTGCATCAAGGTGCTCGACTTCGGCATCTCGAAGATGTCGAACGAGACCGGCGACAAAGGCATGACGAAGACGAGCGACGTGATGGGCTCGCCCTTCTACATGTCGCCGGAGCAGATGCGGTCGACGCGCAGCGTGGACGCACGCAGCGACATCTGGGCGCTCGGCGCGATCCTCTACGAGATGCTCGCCGGCTCGCCGCCCTTCGACGCGGAGACGATGACCGCGCTCGTCGTCAGCATCATGCAAGAGCCGCCACGCGATCTCGGGATTTTCCGTCGCGACATCCCGCCTGCCTTCCGCGACGTGATCATGCGCTGCCTCCAGAAGGATCCGAATCAGCGCTTCCAAGACGTCGCGTCGCTCTGCGCGGCGCTCGCGCCGTTCGCTCCGCCGCGCGCGCAACAGAACGTGCAACGCGTGATGGCGATCAGCGGTCGTCACTCGAACCCGCTCGTCGGCGTGCCGTCGAGCGGGCAGCAGCGAAGCTCGCCGAACATTCCGATCTCGGGCCAAGCGGGGATTGCGCCGACGGTGCCGGGCGCGGACACGATCTCGGGCTCGCCCGCGTCGGTCGCGTTTCACGGGAGCACCAGCCAATCGCCGTACGGCACGAGCCAAGCGCAGTACGGCCAGACCGGTCTGCAGCAGGGCTACCAGAGCGGCTCCCAATCGTTCGCCGTGAGCGGCCCACCCGTCGAAGGCATGGTCATGGCGCCGGGCGCCCAATCGTTCGGTGAGGGGGCCTTCGCGTCACACGGCTCGCATCCGCCGACCCTGCACGGTAACCCCGCCCAGCTCGCAGGCTCCAACGCCTCGCCCGCGCAATCGTGGGGCGGGACGTACATGGGCAAGAAGCAGGGCGGCTCGAAGATGCCGATCATCGTCGGCGTCGTCGCCCTGTTCATCGCCGTCGCAGGCGGCGGCGGCGTTTATTACATGATGAGCTCGTCCTCGAAGACGACGAGCAACAAGGGCTCGAAGGCCGACGTCGCCGCCGCTCACACGAGCGAAGCGGTGAGCAGCCCGCCGAACACGGCGACCGCGACAGCCACCGCCACGCAGACCGCGACTGCGGTGGCCGATACGACCCCCACGGCGACGACGCCGACCAACACCGCACCGACGGTGGAGCCGGTTCTGACGAGCGCTCCGACGGGCAAGCCAGGCAAGCCCGGCAAGCCGACCGCGACACCGTCGTCGACACCGACCGTCACGACGCCGCCACCTCCGCCACCACCTCCCCCGCCGCCGCCTCCACCGCCCCCTCCGCCGACGGTGAAGAAGCCTCCGCCTGATCCGCTATTTGGCCAACCGGACTGACGGCGAGTTCTTGCGCTTTTGCCGGAATCCTGCCGACGCGGCTGCAAAATTCGAGAACCTTCGATACAAATGAAGGCCATGCGTTTGGCCGTCTGCTCGCTCGTTCTCGCTGCCTCGATGCTCCCCACCACGCTGGCCTTCGCGCAGGGAGAGGGGGAATCGCCGCCCGCCGCCGCTGCGGAAGAGGAGAACGTGAGCGACTCCGACAAAGAGCGCGCGCGCATCCTCTTCGACGAGGGGCGACAGCTCATGACGGACGGCAAAACGGCGGCTGCCTGCGACAAGTTCGCCGAGAGCCAGAAGGTCCGGCCCGGCATCGGCACGCTCTACAACCTCGCCGATTGCAACGAGAAGCTCGGCAAGACGGCGACCGCCTTCAACCTCTTCCACGAAGTCGCCGATCGCACGAAGGCCGCGCTCCAAACGGACCGCGAAGAGAAGGCGCGGGAGCGCATCGCGGCGATCGAGCCGAAGCTGATGAAGATCCGCCTGAGCGTGCCCTCGAAGGGCAAAGTGAAGGCGATCACCCTCGACGGCGAGGTCGTCAGCGCGGAGGACTACAACAAGGCGATCCCCGCGGATCCCGGCGAGCACACGGTCATCGCGGTCACCGTGAAAGACGACGGCGAGCCCTTCGAAGAGATCGTCGATCTCGACGAAGAGGGTCGCACGGTCACCGTCGCGATCCCGGTCGTTCCCGGCGCGAAGATGAAGCGACGCGTGGGCATGATCATCGGCGGCGGCGTCACGATGGGCGTCGGCGCGATCGCGCTCGCGTCCGCGATTTACCTCGGCGCAGCGGGTGACGAAGACGCGGCTCCGGCTGCCGTCGGCCTCGGCGTGCTCGGCGTCGTCGGCCTCGGCGTCGGCATTCCGATCTTCGCCGTCGGCTTCAAGAAGAAGCCGGTGCGCGACGCCGAGCTCACGATCCCGATGGAAGCATCGCCCGTCCCGCAAATCGCCGTCGGCCCGACCGGCGCGAGCGCGACCTGGCACTGGTGACGCACGCGCGCGGTGTCGGCGGAGAGGGGCGGCACGGTGCTACCCTCCACGTCGTGCACCGCGCCGTCGTCATTTTCCTTGCCCTGACGAGCCTCACCGCGGCGGCGCCGGCGTTCGCCGAGACGCCCCCGGTCGAGAACTGGGCGACGGCGCGCGCTCGCACCCTGACGGAACAAGGCGAGGCCCACGCGGCAGCCGGCTCGACACAACAGGCCGTCGCGCGTTTCAACGAGGCGATCGCGATCGACTCGACGTTCGAGCGCGCCTACCTCGGCCTCGCGTCGCTGCGCGCTTCGCTCGGCGAATACGACGAGGCTCTCGTCGTGCTCGACATGGGCCTCGAGCGCGTCCACGGCTTCGATGCCGCGCTCGCGCTCAAAGCCGACGTCCTCGTTCGCTCGAAGCGCTTCACCGACGCGACCGGCGTCTACTTGCACGCGCTCGCCGCAAAACCGGACGACGAGGCGCTGCTCGCTCGTGTCGTGCAGACGGCGGCTCGAGCGGGGCTGTTTCCGGTCGCGCTCGGGGCTGCTCGGCGCACGCTACAGCTCGCGCGGTCGCGGGGCGATGTCGCCGCCGAGAAGGACGCGAAGATCACCGTGATCGCGCTTCAGAACCTCGTCGCGGACGCGGACCCGGTCCTCTCCGGGCGCCGCGGAAAAGACCCGGTGCGGCGCGCGCTCGCCCGGGCGATCTCTCTGCGCTGAAGTGCGTCATCGAGCCCGGATCGACGACGGGATGGCTCCTCGCGCGCGGTCGTACTAAAAGCCCGCTTCCAATGCCCGCCTACCAAACGGAGAGCGAGCGCGCCCGCGCCCGCGCTGCCTTCGCGCAGCTTCTCACGAAGACCAAGCCCGCCGTCGAGTCCAAGATGAAGTCGCTGTTCGCCGGGCGCCGCAAGGTGCGCGCGAAGAACGGCCGCGAAGTGCGTGAGGTGGTGGACGTCGCCGAGGATTTGTCGATGCGCGGTGGGAAGCGCTTCCGCGCGGCGCTGCTCGTCTCGACCTACCTCGGGCAGAAGCCGCGCGGGTCGATGGATGTCGCGCTCGCAGGCGGCGTCGCGCTGGAGATGCTGCAGAGCTACCTCCTGATCCAAGACGACTGGATGGACGGTGACGTCGAGCGCCGCGGCGGTCCGAGCGCACACGTCGCGCTGGCGTCGAAGCTCGGCAAAGGTCCCCTGCCCCCGGATCGCGCCGGCGCCGTGGGCGCCGTGCTCGCCAGCGACTTCGTTTGGGGCCTCGCGATCGAAGCGCTCGTCGACGCGCGCGTCGACCCCGAGATCCGCGCTCGCGCTCTGAAAGAGCTCATCCGAATCCACGAGGACGTCGTGGCCGGCCAGGTGCTCGACACGGTCGCAAAAGATGCCGACGTCGAGCTGCTCCACGACCTCAAGACGGGCAGCTACACCGTGCGCGGGCCGCTCGCGCTCGGTGCGCTCCTCGGCGGCGCAACGAACCCGACGATCAAGGCCCTCGCGAAGTTCGGCGAGCCGCTCGGCGTCGCCTTCCAGCTTCGCGACGATCTGCTCGGTGTGTTCGGAACGGCGGAAGAAGCGGGCCGTCCGCAGGGCAGCGATCTGCTCGCCGGAAAGAGCTCGAGCGTGCTGCGCTTCGCGCTTCCGAAGTTGCGAGGCCCCGCTCGCAAGGCCGTCGACGGCGTATGGAAGCGACGCAACGTCAGCGCTCGCGCGATGAAGGCGGCGATCACGGCGATCACCGACACCGGGTCGCGCGACGCCGTGGAGAAACGGCTCGCGTCGTTGTGCACGCGCGCCGAGCTCCACGCCTCGAAGCTTCCGCTCTCGCAGCGTGCGCGCGACGAGCTCGCCGGCGCCTCGCTCGCCATCCGCGTCGGCCCCGGGGGCCGCGAGGCGAGATGACCACCGAAGCTTCCTCCTGCGAGGGGACGGCCTCCGGCAAGGTGATCTTGTTCGGCGAGCACGCTGTCGTGTACGCCGTCCCGGGGATCGCAGCCGGCATCGATCGCGGTGCGCGCGCGAAGGCGACGCGCGCCGCGAGCGGCGAACGATCGTCGCTGCTGATGTCGGGCCGTACGTTGACGCCCGACGAGGACAGCGACCACGCGCGCGCGTTCCGCGCCCTTCTCACGGTCGAGCCGTCGTGTATGGGCGTGCACGTCGAAGCGAGCGCCGACGTACCGCCGGGCGGCGGGCTCGGTTGCTCCGCGGCGCTCGGCGTCGCGATCGCGCGCGCGGTCGAGTCTGCGACGTTCGGCGATACACCCGACGAGGCGCGCGTGCTCGAGCGGGCGCTCGCGTGGGAGCGCGTCTTTCACGGCAATCCGTCGGGCATCGACACCGCGGCCGCCATCGCGGGCACGTTCCTCCTCTACGAGCGCGGCGCGGGAACGAAGCCGCTGACGCCGCCCTACGACGTGTGGCTCGCCGTCGGCTACTCGGGCGCGAGCGCGTCGACGAAGCAAATGGTCGAAGGGATCGCGCGGATCAAAGATCGCAACCCCGATCTGTTCGACAAGTTCCTCAGCGGCGTGCGCGCGATCGTCGAAAACGCGAGGCTCGCGCTCGAAGCAGGAGACGGCCGCGCGCTCGGTCAGCTCATGGACATGAACCAGATGCTGCTCGCCGGCGTGCTTCTCTCCACCGAGGCGATCGAGAAGATGTGCGCGATCGCTCGTAGTACCGGCGCGCTCGGCGCGAAGCTCACGGGCTCCGGCGGCGGCGGCAGCGTGATCGCCCTCGGCGGCATCTGCCCGCGCGGCGAGCGCCGTTCTGCGGCGGAAGAGCTCGCCGTGCGCATCGCCGCTGCTTGGTCGGACGCGGGCTTCGCCGCGTTCCCGACACGCATCCACGGCTCGCACAATGACGGCGCCACCTCGCTCGAATCGCCGGGACAATGATGTTGTTTGGCTTCACCGGGCAGCCCTCGGTGAACGCGACGGAGCACCCCACCCCGTGAAAGCTTCCTCTCAGTCGGCAGTCGCGATCGCCCACCCGAATATCGCGCTCGCGAAGTATTGGGGCAAACGCCCCTACGGTCACAACCTCCCCGCGGTGCCGAGCCTCTCGGTCACGCTCGCCGGGATGGCGACGCGCACCAAGGTCGCGTTCGACGACGCGCTCGCCGAGGACGTGTTCGTCCTCAACGGCAGCGAGGCGCGCGGCGAGTCGCTCACGCGCGTGAGCGGCCTCCTCGATCGAATCCGCAAGCGTACGGACATCGGCACGAAGGCTCGCGTCGAGAGCGCGAACGATTTTCCGACCGCGTCGGGTCTCGCGTCGAGCGCGTCCGCCTTCGCGGCGCTCGCCGTCGCAGCCTCCGCCGCGGCGGGGCTCGATCTCGATCGAGCGGTGCTCAGCGACCTCGCGAGGCGGACGAGCGTCTCCGCGGCGCGCTCCGTCCTCGGCGGCTTCGTGGAGCTTCGCGCCGGCAAAGAGGGCGACGAAGATCTCCCGGCGACCGAAATCGCCGCGCCCAATCACTGGGACGTCGCGATCGTCGTCGCGGTCACGCGCGAAGGTCCGAAGGACGTCGGCTCGAGCGAAGGCATGAAGCACACGATGCAGACGAGCCCGTACACCGATGCTTGGATCGAGCGGGCCCCTGCCCTGTTCGAGCGCGTTCGCAGCGGCGTGATCGATCGCGATCTCTCCGCGATCGGACCCGCGGTCGAGCAGAGCGCGCTGATGATGCACGCGGCCGCGATCGCCGCGGACCCCGGCATCCTCTACTTCACCGGCGCGACCGTCGAAGCCATCAACGCGGTTCGAAAGATGCGCAAGGATGGGCTCGAAGGGTACCTCACCATCGACGCGGGTCCTCACGTGAAGGTGCTCACACGCGGCGCCGACGCGGAGCGTGTCGCGGAGACGATGCGCGCGGTACCCGGCGTCCTCCGGACGATCGTCGCGCGGCCCGGACCAGGCGCACACGTCGAATCATGAAGGCGCGATCGCCTGGCAAGCTCGTCCTGTCGGGCTCGTACAGCGTGCTCTGGGGCGCGCCGGCGATCGTCACGGCCGTGGATCGCTTTGCGACCGCGGATCGTGATCGGGCCGCGATCCACGTCGCGGAAGAGGTCGTCGCCGCCGTCGAGCTCGGGCTCGTTCCGGCGCCGTGTTTCGTCGACGCAGGGCCGCTGCGCACGGACGCCGGCAACGGCACGACGCGCAAGCTCGGTCTCGGCTCGAGCGCCGCGATCCTCCTCGCGACGATGGTCGCTTGGAACGGCGAGCCTCGCACCGGCGAGGAGCGCTCGTCGCTCTTCGAAAACGCGCTCGCGGCGCACCGCAAAGCGCAAGGAGGCGGTAGCGGGATCGACGTCGCGGCGAGCACGTTCGGCGGCACGTGCCGCTTCGTCATCGCCGGCTCGAAGCCCGACGTAACGCCGATCGCATTGCCGTCGGATCTGTCGATCGCCGTCTTCGCAGCGACGACATCGGCGGTCACGTCCGGCTTCGTCGCGAAGGTACGCGCGCTCGCCGCGTCGCGACCGTCGGACTTCGATCCGCTGATGGCGGCGGCGTCCCAAGGCGCGCGCGCCGCCGTCGAGGCAACGGCCGCGTCGGAGCTTTGCGCGGCCCTTGCGAAGCAGCGCGATGCGCTCGCGACGGTCGGTTCGCTCGCCGGCGTTCCGATCGTCACCGAGGAGGTAGCCGTCCTCGCGCGGGCAGCTTCAGCCGAGGGCGCGTTCTTCGGCCCGAGCGGCGCAGGCGGCGGCGACGTTGCGTTCTTCGCCTCGCATCGGCCACCTTCGAGCAGTTTCGTGGCCGAGGCTCGACACGCCGGTTACGACCTGCTCGACTGCCGTATCGGCGCGGAGGGCGCCCGGGAGATCCCGCGATGATGCGATGGGGAGGGACCGTCGCGCTGTGTTTGCTCCTGTCGGCAGGCTGCGAGCCGCCGAAGGTCGTCCGCTCGGCCGGCGGGCGCGTCTACGTGGGGCGCTTCATTCAGGCGCGCGCCTACGAAGCGTACGGCCGCGGTGCTCTCGCGGAGGCCGAAGGACGGCTCGAGGACGCCGAGCAAGCGTATCGCACGGCGACGGAGCTCGATGCGGACGGCCCCGAGCCTTGGACGCGCCTCGGCGCCGTGCTCTGCCGTCGAGGCAACCGCGACGAAGCTGAGGACGCGTTCTCGAATGCGATCGACGCCGATGCGACCTTCAGTGTCGCGTATCGCGAGCGCGCTCGCTGCGCCCTGGCCGCCGGTGACGCGGCAGCTGCATTGGAGAGCTCCGAGCTCGCGACGATCCTGGATCCCGACGACGTCGAGGCAGCGCTCGTGCACGTCGATGCGCTCGAGAAAGCGCAGAAACACGCGATGGCTGCCCACTTGCTGGTGGCGCGGTTGCTCGAGGGAAAGCCGTCCGCGCGTGTCGCCGATCGCCTCGCGGCGCTCGCGCAGAAGCTCGACGATCGCGGCCTCGCTCGCTTCGCGGCCGACGCGCGAGAGCGCGCGAACGCGGAGACGACCAAGTTCACACCGCCGCGACCCGTCGATCGCACGGCGGTCGACGCCGCCCTCGCCCACGGCGATCTCCCGCTCGCGCGCAGCCTCGCGACGCGCGCGAAGGCTTCGCAGGGAGAGATCGCGCTCCGCGCGGCCGCGCTCGGCAAGCTCGACCTCGCGCGCGAACAAGCGAAGCTCGTCCTCGACGCCGATCCTTCCGACGGATCCGCGGCCATCGCGCTCGTCCTCGCGTCCGATCGCGCGGGGATCGGCGACGCAGTGGATCGCGCCCGACATGCACGCTTCGACCGTTCCGTACCGCTCGCGCGCCTCCTCTTCGCCGAGGCCCTCGTCCGTGAGACCAGTGTCGCGGACGCGCGTTCTCTCGTCGATGAGGCGGAGCTTCGCACCGAGCGAAAAGACGCGCTCGAAGAGGCGTCACGACAGCGGCTCCGACACGCGCTCGCTTCGAGCAGCAAATAAGAAAAAGGCGAGACCTCGGAGGCCCCGCCTTCTTCGCGCGTCAGCCCTTCCCCTCAGGGAAGAACCGTCAAAGTATCCTCGAACACCTTGCACTGAACCGGGCACGAAGGATCGATCTGCACCGTTTCGTACTCGGTATAGGTCTGGTCCGCGAGCAGCTCGCCGCCGAACGTCACGCGAACCTGCACCGACGGCGGCGCGCTCGCGAAGCCGATGGTGAAGTTCGTCACGACGCCGTTCTCGTCGCGAACCATGTTGAAAGCCGGCTTCTCGACCTCCTCGGAGCCGACGGTCATGGGGTCACACGTCGTCGCGTCGGCCGAACCCGTGATGTAGCAATCGACACCGAAGTTGGTGTCGTTCGCGATCATCTCGAAGTGATAGGTCCCGATCTCGAAGCCGGCTCCACCCGGAATGATCTCGAGAGCGAACGAGTCGTCGCAAGGCTCGGCGGCCTCGCAGTCGACCTCTTCCGGACAGCCCGCGGAGAACAACGCGAGCCCAGCAAGCACACCGACTCCGGCCACGGTCCGCGACATCGGCTTGAATACGCGTCGATTCAGCATAACGGCGCAACTCCCTTGCGCAAAAACGCGTTTGCGCGACTTCATCGCGCAAACGCTGCCAGCTTGCTTTAGGACGGCGAGCAGTCCGCAGCGCGCGACCCGTGCGTGGAGCACTGCGCGCCGCGGCCCTGCTCGAACATCGTCACTGCGGGATCTCGGCCGGCTTCGGCGGCACGAGGAAGTAGACGTCGCGATCGTCGACGAGCGAGTTGTCGCCGAGCACGCGGAGCTTCGCGATGAAGATCTGCGGCTCGGTCTTCGGCGGCACCGTCGTTTGCGTCAGCACCGGGTGCACGTCCCAGCAGACCGGGATACCCGGCAACAGGTCGGGATACGCGTCCTGGTAGGAGTCGGCGTTCGTGTCTTCCGTCGTGAGGTCCGGCGTGCAGCCTTGACCCGTGAGGTTGACCTCGAGGTAGTCGATGAATTGAAGCGCGTCGCCGGCGTCGTTCGGCTGGTCGACCGGGTCGATGGTGACGTCGATCGGCTTGCCCTTCACGATGTCGAGGACGGCTTGCACCGTCTGCTGCTCGACCGCGGCGTTCGCGGCCGGGTAGACGAACGGAATGCCCGCCGCATCGAGCGAGCTCGACGCGTACGCGAGCGCGTTGTTCACCGCGATCTGGTTCGTACCGTCGTCCGTGCCGTAGAGGCCGACGTACTTGATGTCCTGCGCGAGGAGCTGCGAGCCGGCATAGTTCGCGGTGAAGAGGCCGCAACCACCGCCAGAGCACTGGTTGTCGGCGTCGGAGACCTGGATGTAGATGCGGATGGCTTCGGGTCGGAAGCCGGGGCAACCGATACCGGCCGACGCGCAGCCCATCGAGGCGAACGCGATGCCGGGGCACGCGGCGGGGTTCGCCACGCACGCGGCCGGCTGGTAGACGGCCTCGCTGCCACCGGGGAAGCCACCCGCGTCGATCGCCGCAGAGGTCGCGGCGACGTTCGGCTGGAGGCTCAGGTCGTTGTGGTACGTGTTGATGTCGTTCCACGTGCCGACGCCCGTCCACATATCGGGGACGCAGCCGGCGCCGAGGTTCGGGTCCTCGATGCAGGTGTCGTTGAAGCAGACTTGCTCGTTGGCGCAGTCGCTGTCCTGCAAGCAGGGCGTGCCGAAATCCTGGCACTTCAGCGTATTGATGATGTTCGTGAGCTTCGTCTGGAGGGTGTTGAACTCCTCGCTCATCGAGCCCGTCGTGTCGATCGAGAAGTAGAGGTCCGCGAACTGGATGTTGGTGCGGAACTCGAGCGTGTCCTGCACCGGCATCGTCGGCTTCTCGTAAGGAACGATGAAGACGAAGTCGCCGTTCGCGTGCGGGTTGTCGTCGGGGTTCGTGCCGTCGGTGCCCGCCGCGACCTCGATGAGATCGTCGACGCCGTCGCCGTCGGTGTCGGTCAGCGTCGGATCCGTTCCGGCCTCGGCCTCGAGCAGATCGCTCAGACCGTCGTTGTCGGAGTCGGGATCGAGGTAGTCGGCGATGTTGTCGTCGTCGGAGTCGACGGGGGACGTCGCGACATCGTTGTCGCCCGCCTCGTCCGCGTCGGGGATCGTGTCGTTGTCGGAGTCGAGATCGTACCGATCGAGGTAACCGTCATGATCCGCGTCGGTTCCGCCGCCCTCGGCGTAGTCGCTGATCGTGTCGCCGTCCGAATCGAGATCTTGGTAGTTCTTCGACCCGTCGCTGTCACAGTCTTGCGGCGTGTTCGGGGTGCCCGTCGCGTCGGCCGCGTCGTCGTCGTTGCAGTCGGCGTTCGCGCCTTCGATCTCCGCGACGTCGCTGCCCTCGTCGCCGTCGTCGTCCAGATCGAGCGCGTTGATCGCGCCGTCCTCGTCGAGATCGCCCGCGACCTCGTTGAAGTCGTCGATGCCGTTACCGTCGGAGTCGCGATCTTGGAAGTTCGGCGCGCCGTCGGTGTCGAGGTCCTCGGGGGCCGTCGACACGTCGTCATCGCCCGCCTCGATCGCGTCGGGAATGCCGTCACCGTCCGAATCGAGGTCTTCTTTGTCCGGCGTGCCGTCGCCGTCCGTGTCTCCATCTCCCTCGTCGACATCGGAGATGGTGTCGCCGTCCGTGTCGGTGGCAGAAGGCCCGCCGCCTCCCTCGCCCCCGCCATCATTGTTGTCCGCGGTCTCCCCCGGGTCGCAGCCAGCCAGCGCGACGAGGAAACCCGCTAGGAGAAGCGAGCAGAAACGAAGGCGCGGATTGTGCGCCCGAGCCAAGCGAAGTTGCACGATGAAACCTCCGATGAGAGAGGCGGGCAGCTTAGCTCAGGCGCAAGCGTCGAACCACACTCCCGGTATCGGACGACGCATGATTATGAGTCAATGTAAGTTGACGCGCGTGCTTGAATTTGACGACCGGCGTCACTTGCTTTGACGACCAGCGTCACTTGGGTCGTGCTGCTTTGCGCTCTGGGGTCGCTTTCGCAGGTGCGAACATCGTGCTACTTGGATGCACCATGCACAGTAGTCGACTTGCTTTCGCCTTGCTCAGCGTCGTTACAGTCGGCGTCGTTCCTCTGATTGGAGGTTGCGCCGGAGAGAACTCGGACACGACACCGGGTGGCGGAAGTGAAGGTGGAGATCCCAATTTAGGCGGCGGCGGAAGTGGGGGCGAAGTCTCGACGGGGGGCCAGGGTGGCGGCGTCGGGGGAGGTCAAGGGGGGCTAGGAGGGGAAGGCGGAGAAGGCGGAGCACCGGTCGTCGGGTGCCCGCAAGATTGCAGCACGGTGGAGGTCCCGGTTTGCTACGTCGCGACGTGCAACGAGGAGACCCACGTCTGCGAGATCGCGCCGGCGGAAGATGGGGCCGCGTGCGAAGACGGTGAATATTGCACGGTCGACGATACATGCACTGCAGGCACGTGTGAGGCGGGTGGCCCGCGCGACTGCAGCGGCGGGGGCGCTGACGATTGTCACACGAGCTCCTGCGACGAGGAGGCCGACGCGTGCTCCGACACGCCGGTCGCGAACGGCACGCCGTGCACGTCCGCGGACGTCTGTCTCTCCAACACCGCATGCTTCAACGGGCAGTGCCAGGGCGCTCCGATGGATTGCTCTGCGACGCCGCTCGACGCACCCGAATGCCAGGCGGCGCAGTGTGATCCCGCGACCGGTGCATGCGTCGTCGTGCCGATCAACGACGGCATCCCTTGCACCTTCGGCGACATCTGCGAAAGCGACAAGCAATGCGACATGGGCGCGTGTATCGGTACGCCCATTCCTGATTGCCAAGGCTGCACCGAATCCGAGCCCAACAATACCTACGCGGTAGCGAATACGGGCCAGGGTTGCGTGTCGTGGTCAGGCGGAATTGCGGTCGTCGGCGACATCGACTGTTACCAAGTCGAAGTCACCGTCCCCGGGTCGCGCATCCTCGCAGAGATGGTCGACGTCAGCGGGTCGGGCTGCCCCGCCGGCTATGACGGCTACTTCCGTCTCTTCAATTCGACCGGCACGCAGATCGCGACGGACGACGATGGTGGCAATGGGCTCTGCCCGATGTTCCTGCCGACGAACGCCGGCGCGAACAACGTGCCTGTCGGCATCTATTCGCTCTGCGTGGAAGAGCTGGGCAACAACGCGACGTCCCCGCCCTACCTCGTCCTGCTGAGCGCGGCGGCACCGGGCTGCGGCGACGCAATCGTCAACGGCACGGAGCAATGCGACGGCTCGAACCTCTCCGGCCAAACCTGCATTTCGCAGGGCTTCGGGTCGGGCACGCTGTCCTGCGACGCAAACTGCAACTTCAACACCTCGCAATGCGCTGCGCCGTTCTGTGGCGACGGCCTCGTGAACGGCACCGAGGATTGCGACGGCGCGGCGCTCGGCGGCGCGACCTGCATCTCCGAGGGCTTCGCCGGCGGGTCGCTCGCCTGCGACGCGAGCTGCGCATTCAACACCGCGGGCTGCGTCGCAGCAGGCTGCGGCAACGCCCTTCTCGAGTTCGGCGAAGACTGCGATGGAAGCGCTGGCTGCACCGCGACGTGCGAGATGTTCACGTGCGCCGCTGGTGAGGTTCCGTTCGAGGTGACGGGGACGGGCTTGCCGCTCAACATCACCGACAACGCGTCGTTCACGAGCACCGCGACCGTGCCGACGACGGGCACCATCAAGGCGCTCGGCGTCCAGATCAACATCACGCACACGTACGACGGCGATCTCGACATCTCGCTCACCGGTCCGGCGGCGGCAGCCGTCGACCTGAGCTCCGACAACGGCGGGACGAACGAGAACTACGTGAACACCGTGTTCTCCGCGCTGGGAACGACCAGCATCACCGCGGGCACGGCGCCCTACACCGGGATCTTCACCCCCGAAGGCAACCTGACATCGACGTACAACACCACGGCGAACGGGACGTGGACGCTCACCGTCGCGGACGACGCGGGCGGAGACGTCGGCACGCTCAACTCGTGGCGCATGTTCGGCTGCATCCAGCCGTAACGCGTCGCTCCTGAGCTCGAACATCGGGCGACCTCGCGCAGCCTCGGCGTTGCGCGACGGTCGCCCGACGTTCATTTGAATCGCGCGAATTCGTGCTCGCGCCTGCCCCGCGCGCACAACGGCGCTATCCAGTTTTCGCGACGCGCGCGCTATCCCTCAATCGCGCCCCATGGTAATTGGACGCCCATGAGGCGATCCCTTCCCATTGCTTTGTTCGGCGTTCTTTCCCTGCTCGCCGCGTGCGCCGGCGAGGAGACAAATTCGGGTGCCGGCGGCCAAGGCGGCGAGCCGACCACCGGCGGCAATGGCGGTGACGACGCCGGGGGCGGTGGCGAGGGCGGTACGGGCGGCATCGAGCAGGGCGGTGACGGCGGGACCGGCGGCATGCTCGAGGGTTGCGCGCAGGACTGTGCGTCGATCGACACCCCGGAGTGCTACGTCGGCGTCTGCAACGAGGAGACGCACGCTTGCGACATCGTCCCGGCGGAGGACGGCGCCGCGTGCGAGGACGGCGAGTACTGCACCGTCGAGGACACGTGTATGGCCGGCACCTGCGAGTCCGGCGGCCCGCGCGACTGCGCCGGCGACGGCAGCGACGAATGCCACACGACCGGCTGCGACGAGGACGAAGACGCGTGCGTCGACACGCCCGTGGTGAACGGAACGCCCTGCACGTCGACCGACCCTTGCCTCTCGAACACCGGGTGCTTCAACGGACAGTGCCAGGGCGCCCCGATGGATTGCTCGGCGACGCCGCTCGACTCCCCGGAGTGCCAAGCGGCGCAGTGTGATCCTGCGACCGGCACCTGCGTCGTTCTTCCGATCAACGACGGCGTGCCCTGCACGTACGGCGACATTTGCCAGAGCGACAAGACTTGCGATCAAGGCGTCTGCACGGGCACGCCGATCCCCGACTGCACGTCGTGCACCGAGTCGGAGCCGAACAACTCGTACACCGCGGCCGACACCGGCGTCGGCTGCGCCGCGTGGGCCGGCGGCATCACGGTGCTCGGCGACAGCGACTGCTTCGCCGTCGACGTCACCGTGCCCGGTGCGCGCGTCCTCGCGCAGGTCGCCGACGTGAACGGCCAGGGCTGCCCTCTCAACTTCGACTCCGAGATCTACCTCTACGATTCGACGGGTGCCGAGCTCGCCTACGACGATCAAGGCGCCCCCGGCGCCGACGGCTGCTCGATGTTCGAGCCCAGCAACGCGGGCGCGACGAACCTCGCGGTCGGCACCTATTACGTCTGCGTGCGGGAGTACTTCGACGACGAGATTTCACCCCCGTACCTGCTTCTCCTCGGATCGGCAGGCCCCGGCTGCGGCAATCAGATCATCGAGAACACGGAGGAGTGCGACGGCGCCGAGCTCGGCGGCGCGACGTGCGTCTCGGAAGGCTTCGCGGGCGGCACGCTGTCGTGCAACGCGTGCGCGATGGACACGACGGCGTGCGTGAACGCGGGCTGCAACAACGGCATCCTCGAGTTCGGAGAAGATTGCGAGACCGGCGCCGGTTGCAGCGCGACTTGCGAGATCTTCACCTGCCCCGCGGGCCAGGTGCCCTTCGACATGAGCGCGACCGGGTTGCCGCTCAACATCCTCGACAACACGACCATCAACAGCACCATCGCCCAACCCACGACCGGCACGATCAAATCGCTCGGCGTGCAGCTCAACATCACGCATACCTACGACGGCGATCTCAACATCTCGCTCACGCCCCCCGCCTCCGGCGCGGTTGATCTCTCGTCGGGCAACGGCGGCTCGGGCGAGAACTTCGAGAACACCGTGTTCTCGCCGACGGGCGCGACGAACATCACCGCGGGCTCGTCGCCCTACACGGGGATCTACTTGCCCGAAGGCAACCTCACGGTGCCGTACAACACCACGGCGAACGGCAACTGGACCCTGACCGTCGCCGACGTGGCCGGCGGCGACATCGGAACGCTCAATGCGTGGCGCGTCTTTGGTTGCATTCAACCCTGACGCTCCGCGCTGACGCCTCTCGGCCCTGACACGCCGCGCCGATTTACATCGTAATCGGAGCGTTCCAGTTACACGCTGTGCGTGGCCGCGGTGTTTGAAGAGTCTTGGGTTCAACGAAGTGCGGGTCGATGTCTCGGTCTGGATGTCGGCCCGCATTTCGTTGTGATACCGGGAGGTATGCGCCGACTCTCCTTTACTCTTGTCAGCATCGTATCCCTCATTGCTGGTTGCGCTGGAGGCGACTCGGACACCGCGACAGGCGGAACCAACGAAGGCGGTGAAGCACCGACCACGGGCGGTGCGGGCGGCGGAACAGGCGGCTCGCCCGAAGGCGGCGCCGGGGGCGCTCCGACCGGCGGTGGCGAGGGCGGCACCGGCGGCGAAGGCGGAATGCCGGTCGAGGGCTGCGCACAAGACTGCGCCGCGATCGACGTGCCCGAGTGTTTCGTGGGGGTGTGCAACGAGGAGACGCACGCGTGCGATATCGTGCCCGCAGGCGACGGCGCTCCTTGCGAAGACGGCGAGTACTGCACCGTCGACGACGTCTGTATGGACGGGACCTGTGAGGCCGGCGGCCCGCGCGACTGCAGCGGTGGAGGTGGCACCGACGCGTGCCACACGACCGGCTGCGACGAGGACGAGGACTCGTGCGTCGACACCCCGGTCGTGAATGGCACGCCGTGCACGTCGGCCGATCCGTGCCTCTCGAACACCGCGTGCTTCAACGGGCAATGCCTCGGTGCCCCGATGGATTGCTCGGCCACGCCGCTCGATGCACCCGAGTGTCAAGCAGCGCAATGTGACCCGGCGACCGGGACCTGCGTCATCGTCCCCATCAACGACGGCGTCCCCTGCCAGTACGGCGACATCTGCGAAAGCGACAAGGAGTGTGTCCAAGGCGAGTGCCTGGGGACGCCCATTCCTGATTGCACCGGTTGCACGGAGAGCGAGCCGAACGAGACGTACCTCACCGCGAACACCGGGGTCGGCTGCGCCTCGTGGGCGGGCGGCATCGCGGTCGTGGGCGACAAGGACTGCTTCGCCATCGACGTGACCGTTCCCGGCTCACGCATTCTGGCGCAGACGACGGACGTCGGCGGCGCAGGTTGTCCATCCGGCCTCGACTCCGTCATTCGACTCTTCAACTCCGCAGGGCAGCAGCTCGCCGAGGATGATCAAGGAGCGCCCGGCAGCGACGGCTGCTCGATGTTCGAGCCGACCAACGTCGGGTCTACGAACTTGCCAGTCGGCACCTATTACGTTTGCGTCGAAGATTGGCTCAACAACAGCACGACGCCGCCGTACTTGTTGCTTTTGAGCGCGGCGGCCCCCGGCTGCGGCAATCAGATCATCGAGACGCCGGAGGGTTGCGACGGCTCGAACCTCGGTGGACAGACCTGCGTGAGCCAGGGCTTCGGCTCGGGCACCCTAACCTGCGACGGCAACTGCAACTTCGACACGTCGCAATGCGCGGCCCCGTTCTGCGGCGACGGCCTCGTCAACGGCACCGAGGATTGTGACGGCGCAGCGCTCGGCGGCGCGACGTGCCTCTCCGAAGGTTTCGCCGGCGGCTCCCTCGCGTGCAATGCGAGCTGCGGCTTCAACACCGCGGGCTGCGTCGCCGCCGGCTGCGGGAACGCAATTCTCGAGTTCGGTGAGGATTGCGATGGTGGCGCCGGCTGCAATGCCTGCGGCGTCTTCACTTGCGCCGCCGGTGAAGTTCCGTTCTCCGTCTCGTCGGCCGACGTCCCGGTGGGCCCGTTGTTCGCAGCCACGGATACCAGCACGCTCACGGTGCCGACAGTCGGTACGATCAAGAGCGTCGGCGTGCAGGTCAACGTGACGCACACCTGGAATGCCGACCTCGCGCTGACGATCACCCCGCCGGCCTCCGCCGGGGTTCTCCTGACCTCCGACAACGGCGGCTCGAGCGACAACTACAACAACACGGTGTTCTCGCCGACCGGCACGACGAACGTCACCACCGGCACGGGCCCCTTCACCGGCGTGTACTTGCCCGAAGGGAACCTGACATCGATGTACAACACGGCTGCCAACGGAACTTGGACGCTCACCGTGACGGACATCGTGTCGGCCGACGGCGGTACGCTCAACGCTTGGCGCGTCTTCGGTTGCATCCAGCCGTAACGCCAATTCCCAGACGCATTCGGCGGCGCTCTTCCTCGTGGAGAGCGCCGCCGGCGCTTTGTAAAACACGAAGGCATCGACAGCGCTCTGCGCGGGCGACGGCTCCCTCCCCATCACTGCGCACGCCATACACTCGAGCCGCATCCGTGCGAGCTGCCCAGCGCAAATGCGTCCTGTTCGCCACACACGGCTACCCACTTGTCCTCGCCGAACGAAACCATTGTATAGGAGTCCCCGGCACGCCACTCGTCAATTGGCGCACCGTCAAAGCTCCATTCGGCAACCGTGCCGACCGAGCTCGTCACGACGGTCGCCCCTTTGACCGCCAGCACGCGAACGTTCTCATCACTCACCCGAAACGCCGAGCAGAACGCGAGACTCGAATCCAGCAGGAACACCCTGCCGTCGTACGTCCCTATCGCAATATGGCAGTTTGCAACGCGGATAAACTCGAACGGTGCGTCGATATCCACAACCGCCAACCTCGCAACGTCGAGGCCCCACAACTCCAATGTGCCGTCTGCGCGCAAGACGCAACGGCCTCCACGCGCGCGCGAATTCGCGTCGTACCCGGCGGCGGAATCCGCATGGATCCATTGTAGCCAGCGCCGCGGGCCAAGCCCAACTACTACCCGGGCATCGGCGCCCGGCGACGTGTCTCTTTCGCTCGTGCTTGCTCAATCGCAAATCGAAGATTGCCCTCTTCGTCGTTCATATCCCCCCAGCCGCAGCCACAGAGTCAAAGCTCCAGTCGAGCGTATCCCGAATCGAGGTCACTGGTCGTCCCGCGCCTGGCGGACACGCAACGACATGAGCGGAATATGCCGTCCACGTCACACAGCACCAACGCGTTCGGCGCACGTTCGACTGATTTCGTATTGCCGCATCGCATTCGACGCTGGTGCTCACGGACGCACTGCGCGAGAGCCAAATATCCTATTTGACCGCTGTCGGCAGGCGTGTTGCCGTGGTATCGAAGGGCCCATGCGCGCTCGTCTTTCTTTCGCTTTCGTGGGCATGGTTTCACTCCTTGCAGCATGCGCTGGGAATGAATCCGATTCGGATACCGGCGGCTCGAACGAGGGCGGTGAAGCACCGTCGACGGGCGGCGCCGGCGGGGGGACCGGCGGCACCGGTGGCTCCGCGACGGGAGGCTCGTCGACCGGTGGCCAGGATGTCGGCGGCCAAGGTGGCGAGGGCGGCGAAGGTGGCCAGCCCGTCATGGGTTGCCCGCAAGACTGCAGCACGATCGAAGTGCCTGCGTGTTTCGTCGCAACCTGCAACGAGGAGACGCACTCCTGCGACATCGGTCCGGCAGAGGACGGCTCCGCGTGCGAGGACGGTGAGTACTGCACCGTCGACGACACGTGCGTGGGCGGCACGTGCGAGGCCGGCGGCCCGCGGGACTGCACCGGCGGCGGCGGCGATGATTGCAATACGAGCTCTTGCGACGAGGACCTCGACACCTGCTCCGCGGCCCCGGTCGCGAACGGCACGCCCTGCACGTCCACGAACGTGTGTTTGACGAACACGGCGTGCTTCAACGGGCAATGCCAAGGCGCGCCGATGGACTGCTCGGCGACCCCGCTCGACGCACCGGAGTGCCAAGCGGCCGAATGTGATCCGGCGACTGGCATGTGCGTCGTCGTGCCGGTCAACGATGGCGTCCCCTGCACCTACGGCGATATCTGCGAGAGCGACAAGGAGTGCCTGCAGGGCGAGTGCCTCGGCACGCCAATCCCAGATTGCCAGGCATGCACAGAGACAGAAGCGAACAATACGTATTCGGCGGCCAACACCGGCGCCGGTTGCGCCTCCTGGGCCGGCGCAATTACCGTGGTCGGCGACAAAGACTGCTTCGCTGTCGACGTCACCGTCGCGGGCTCCCGCATCCTCGCACAAACGACCGACGTGAACGGTCAGGGCTGCCCCTCCGGGTTCGACTCCGTGATCCGGCTCTACAACTCCGCCGGGACGGCGCTCGCATCGGACGATCAAGGCGCGCCCGGCTCCGACGGTTGCTCGATGTTCTTGCCGACGAACGCGGCGACGACGAACCTCGCCGTAGGCACCTACTACGTCTGCGTCGAAGACTATCTCAACAACGGCACGACTCCGCCCTACCTGCTATTGCTGAGCGCGGCCCCGCCGGGATGCGGAAACCAGATCATCGAGACGCCGGAGGAGTGCGACGGCACGGCGCTCGCGAGTCAGACGTGCGTGACCCAGGGCTTCGGCTCGGGGACGCTGGCGTGCGACTCGAATTGTGAGTTCGATACCTCGCAATGTGCGGCGCCGTTCTGCGGCGACGGGCTCAAGAACGGTACCGAGGATTGCGACGGCGCGGCGCTCGGCGGCGCGACGTGCGTCTCCGAGGGCTTCGCGGGCGGATCCCTCGCCTGCGACGCGAGCTGCGGCTTCAACACGGCCGGCTGCGTGGCAGCGGGTTGCGGCAACGCCATCCTCGAGTTCGGTGAGGACTGCGAGGGCGGCGCGAACTGCAGCGCAATGTGCACGACGTTCACCTGCGCGGCAGGTGAGGTGCCCTTCTCCGTCACTTCGTCCGACGTCCCCTACGCCGACATCGACTCCGAGACGGTGAACAGCGTGCTCACGGTCTCGACCGTCGGCACCATCAAACAGGTCGGTGTCCAGCTCAACATCTCGAGCACGTGGGACTCCGACGTCGACATCTCGCTCACGCCGCCCGCATCGCCGATGATCGATCTCTCGTCGGACAACGGCTCGAGCAGCGACCACTACACGAACACGGTCTTCTCGCCGACCGCGACGACGGCCGTGACTGCCGGGACGGCGCCGTTTTCGGGCCAATACCTACCCGAGGGCAACATGACGACCATGTACAACACAGCGGCGAACGGAACGTGGACGCTCACCGTGACGGACGATCTCGGTGGCTTCCCCGCGACGCTCAACGCGTGGCGCGTCTTCGGCTGCATCCAGCCGTAATTGGACATTTCTGGTTCATTACCGTCGGGCGACCGTCGCAGCTCTCGCGTTGCGAACCGGTCGCCCGAAGTTCATTTCACTTTTGAATCGAGCACGCCCTCACGACGCTAGCCGCGCAATAAAATTGTGCACGTATTGAACCTATTGGCTTTCGGCGTGCCGTGGTAACAGGGCCCCATGCGCGCTCGTTATTTCATGTTCGTTAGCGTCGTTTCTCTGCTCGGTGCATGCGCCGGCGAGAACTCGGATACTTCGCCGGGGGGCGGGGGCGAAGGTGGCAACCCCGTCGAAGGCGGGGGTGGTAACGGGGGAGAAGTCTCGACCGGCGGCCAAGGCGGCACGGTCGACGGCGGTGGCGATCAGGGCGGCGAGGGCGGCGAAGGCGGCGCGCCTCTCGGCTGTCCGCAGGACTGCAGCACCGTCGAAGTCCCCGTTTGCTACGTCGCGACGTGCAACGAAGACACGCACACCTGCGAAATCGGCCCGGCCGAGGACGGCGCTGCGTGTGAAGACGGCGAGTACTGCACCGTCGACGACACGTGTATGGCCGGCTCCTGCGAGTCCGGCGGACCGCGCGACTGCACCGGTGGGACCGGCGACGAGTGCACCGAGAGCGCTTGCGACGAGGACGCGGACACTTGCTCCGCTGCGCCGATCGCAAACGGCACGCCGTGCACCTCCGCCGACCCCTGCCTCTCCAACACCGCGTGCTTCAACGGGACGTGCCAAGGCGCCCCGATGGATTGCTCGGCGACGCCGCTCGACTCCCCGGAGTGCCAGGCGGCAGAGTGTGATCCTGCGACCGGCGCGTGCGCCATCGTCGCGATCAACGACGGTGTGCCGTGCACCTACGGCGATATTTGCGAGACCGACAAGCAATGCGACATGGGTGAGTGCATCGGCACCGCCATTCCGGATTGCACGGGTTGCACCGAAGCGGAGGCGAACAACACCTATTCGACCGCGAATACCGGCACCGGCTGCGCTTCGTGGGCCGGCGGTATCACCGTCGTCGGCGACAAGGATTGCTTCGCCGTCGACGTGACGACGGCCGGCTCGCGCATTCTCGCGCAGGTCACCGACGTCAACGGTCAGGGTTGCCCGTCCGGGTTCGACTCGGTCATTCGACTCTTCAACTCGGCCGGAACGGAGCTCGCTTCGGACGACCAGGGCGCGCCGGGCAGCGACGGTTGCTCGATGTTCCTGCCGACCAATACGGGAAGCACGAACCTCGCCGTCGGCACGTACTACGTGTGCGTCGAGGACTTCCTCAACAACGGCACGTCCCCGCCCTACTTGCTCCTCATGAGCGCCGCGGCGCCGGGCTGCGGAAACCAGATCAAGGAAGGCACCGAGCAGTGCGACAGCACGGAGCTCGGCGGCGCGACCTGCGTCTCGCAGGGGTTCGCGGCGGGCACGCTGTCTTGCGACGCGAGCTGCGCATTCGATACATCGCAATGCGTCGCAGCGGGTTGCGGCAACAACCTCCTCGAGTTCGGTGAAGACTGCGAAGTCGGCGCCGGCTGCAGCGCCACCTGCAACGCCTTCACCTGCGCCGCGGGCGAGGTGCCGTTCTCGGTCACCTCCACCGAGGTGCCCGGAACCATCCCGGACCCGGGAACGTTCTCGAGCCACCTCACCGTTCCGACGACGGGAACGATCACCGCGGTCGGCGTCCAGATTCGCGTGACACACGGCTATGACGCGGACCTCGACATCACCTTGACGCCGCCGGCTTCGGGCCCGGTCGACCTCACGTCGGACAACGGAGACGTCAACGACAACTTCTACAATACGGTCTTCAGCCCGACCGCGACGACCGCCATCTCTGCTGGTACCGCCCCGTTCACCGGGCTCTACCTGCCGGAAGGAAGCCTGACTGCGATGTACGGCACCGCGGCGAACGGCGTTTGGACGCTGAACGTGACCGACGATGACGCGATCATCGCCGGCACGCTCGACGCCTGGCGCGTCTTCGGCTGCATCCAGCCCTAATTCGATAACCGCGTTTCGCGGTCGAAAGACGCCACCATTCTTCCTGAATGGTGGCGTCTTCGTTGTGGGGGTCACGGGTCGGTGAGGACGGCGTCGACGCGGACGTGTGTCGGGACGGGAAACACCCCGGTCGCGCCCCCGCTGGTGAATGCGTAGTGGCGAATCACGAAGGCGCCTGCCCCGTCGGTCTTCGTGATGAAGCGCACCGTCACGCGGCCGTTCTGGTTCAACCCCGCCGTCATCCAATCCGGGCCTTCGAGGCCACCCCCGAGCGCGCCTGGAAAGGTGTCCTCCGTCGCGCCGACCATCACGTGGAACCAGCGATAACCCTGCGGCGGATTGAACGGCGGGAGCTCGAAGTCGATCGAGCCGACGACACCTTTCGCCTCCGGAAGGTTGGTGGTCAAACGAAAGGTCTCGTCGTTCTGGGCGACCACGGTCGCTTCGAGCGGCGCCGTCAGCGGCCGGTACACGAGGCCCCCGTCCGACGAAGGGGACAGCCACCCGATCGCGTCGACCCAAGGCTCGATGCCGCTCTCGGTCGGCGGCTCGAAGTCCGAGCTCGCGCGAAGCTCGACTTCACCATTGCTCGCGCCGACGAAAAAGAGACTCGAGTATCGCCACGGAAAGTGGGAATCGGCGGGCGCCGTCGACCAGCGCGTGACGTCCGGTGCGTCGGCGGGCCCCATATGGAACGAAACGGGGTTGTCTCGCCAAACGCCTGGTCCGAGGTGCACGGCGCCGAACATGCCGGTTGCGCCTTCGTCGTCACCGAGCACGGGATAACGGTGCACGGTGCCCATCGTGAGCCACGGGTCCCGAAAACCGTCGTCGTTCGGGTTCGCGGCGTACCAGCGAAGCGGCTGCTCGAGCAGATGGAAATAGGAGCCGTCTTCAGATTCGGGGACGAGCACCGCGGTGAGCTCGATGGCGACGTCAGCTGCCGCGTTGCCAGGGACTTCCACGGCGAACATCCGGTCTTCGTCGAGCAGCGTCGTAAAGCCGTGGGTCGTCGTGACGAGCGGGCCGACGATATGCGGCTCCCCGCCCGATCCCGCGGACGCAGGGCCGACGAACACTTCGAGATCGGTTGTCGCCGTCGAGCGAACCGTCACCGATCCGACGATGCCGACCGCAATCGAAGCGCCGTCGACGTCGAGCGCGCAGTCGTCGAAGTCGACGACGACTCGCCGCTCGCCAGCTCCGATCGGCGCGAAGGCTCCACATCGCGCGCCGGTTGAGCTCGACGTATCGACGAGCAGCGAGGGTGTAACCGCGCGAATCTTGAGCGCAGGCCCGATTTCCGGCGTCGTCACGCCGCCACCTGTCCCCTCACCTCCCGCGCCCGACGACGCATCGAAGCCGCCGAAGCCGCCGAAACCAGGAGCTCCACCACCGGCGGCGTCGCCGCCCGCGCCGTCGCCGCCTGCGCCGACGCCGTCATCGCTGCCGGTCTCACCAGACGAGGCGCCCGCTGCGCAAGCCGTGAGTGACAGCGCGATACCCAAAGAAGCAATCGAAGTCCGACATGCAATCAATCTAGCGAGTTTCATCGGAGCGCCGTCTTGCAACCCGAATGCCCGAGGTCGGAATACCATCGAGCGCGCGAAACCACGCGCTGGTCGACCACGAAGCGAGCAATGTATTGCTCAACCAGCCGGTCGGCTGAGCAAGGATTGACCGTCACGAAGGTGCGCCCAGCGCGAATATTGCCTACCCTCTGCACATGACGATCCTTCCGCGCACCGCCATCGCTCTTGCACTGCTCGCGCTCGCGACGGGGCCTGCTTGCTCCGACGATACGAGCACCTCGAACGAGGGCGGCTCCGGCGGCTCCGGCCCCATCGGCGGCGGCGGCTCCGTGCCGACGACCGGCGGCGCTCCGCCGAGCGATGGCGGCGGTGGAGGAACGGGCGGCATTGGCGGCTCCGGAGGCAGCTTCGAGAACGTCGACCCGCTGGAAGGCATCGGGGACGTCACCACCATCTCGGATGAATTCGACTTCACCGAGGGCGCTGTTTGGGTGCCGGCGCTGGGCGTCGTGCGTTTCAGCGATATCCCGAACAACCGAATTCACGAGCTGGATCCGGGCTCGGGTGAAATCACGATTTGGCGCGAGCCCTCGAACAACACCAACGGCAACGGCCTCGCGCCCGACGGCGACATCGTCATGTGTGAGCATTCCGGCCGTCGCGTCTCGCGTTCGCCGGCGACCGGACCGGTCGACGCGACGTCGGTCGCCGACACCTATGAAGGAATGCAATTCAACTCGCCGAACGACGTCATCATTCGAAGCGACGGGCAGGTTTATTTCACGGATCCGACTTATGGTCTCGAAGGTGGCAATCAGGAGATCCCTTTTCAAGGGGTATTCCGCGTGGACCTGCAGGGTGATGTTCACCTCGTGGGCGACGAATACGGCCAGCCGAACGGGATCGCCCTCTCCCCCGACGAGACGAAGCTGTACGTGACGGACTCGCAAGACGGCGGCCTTTACGTCTATGACGTGGCGGCCGACGGCGCGACGGGCGAGCGCACGCTCCTCATCGACGCCGAACCTTCGGATGGCATGGCGGTCGACGACGCCGGGAATCTGTATTTGACGACGGGCGCGGGTGTGGAGGTCTACCGGGCCGACGGCACGCCGTGGGGCGTGATTGTGGTGCCACAGCAACCCGCCAATTGCACCTTCGGCGGGGCCGATCGACGAACGCTCTACATCACGGCTCGGACGGGCTTCTACGCCGTCGCTTTGAACGTACCCGGCCTGCCGTGAGGTGCGAACGCTGCAATACACGAATAGCGCAAAGTTCCGACGATATTACCATCAGCCCTCTGCGACTTGTCGCACCTCTCGAGAGCTTGTAGCAATTGCCGTCTATGAGGAAATCAATCTGGACGCGTCGCGGTTTTCTCGGGGGCATGGCAGCGATTCCCACGCTGGGTGCAGCTTGTGATTCCTCGGAGACCGATGGACAAGACGCGCCGTCGAGCGGCGGAAGCGGCGGGGCCGGCGGTAGCGGCGGCTCCGGCGCGGGCACCGACGGAGGCGGCGGCGCGGGGGCGGGTGATATGGGCGGGGGAGGCTCCGGCGGCGGCGAGCCTGTGCCGGTGCATGTCTGCTCGAAGGAGTATCCGCGAATAGACTTGAAGGCCGATTGTGGTGCGGCCGGCGACGGGATGACGAACGACACCCCTGCCCTCGCAAAGGCGGTGGAGATCATCCAGAAGGCCGGCGGCGGCGAGCTCACGATCCCGCCGGGCATCTACATCGTCGGAGATCAACTGGAGAACGAGCCGGGCGGCACCGCCGCGTATTACGAGCCCATTCCGATGTTCAAGGTGCACGGGCTCGCCTGTCTGAAGATCAGCGGATACGGCGCGACGTTACGAATCAAAGACGGGCTTCGCTATGGTGGTTTCGATCCGGATTCCGGCCTCCCCGGCGACTTCTCGGGCGGCCCCGAGAACGCGGCGCATGTCGGCCGTATCATCGAGATCTCCGAATCGGAGAATGTGTTGATCGAGGGCATCGAGCTCGACGGAAACTGCGAGAAGCTCGAGCTCGGAGGGCGATGGGGCGACGTGGATCGTCAGACCGCGGCGGCCGGTATCTGGATCAACATGTGCTCGGAGGTGACCATCAGAGACGTCCACACGCACCACCACGCGCTCGACGGCGTCACGGTGCTTCACCTCGATGGTCCCGCCAAGACGGCAAAGCCGCACTACCTCGAGCGGGTGGTGTCCGAATACAACGGACGGCAGGCAATCTCCTGGATTGGTGGCAATGGCCTGTATTGCACGGACTGCAAGTTCAACCACACCGGCCGCGCGATGAACGGGGGCGAGCCGCTGATGTCGGCGCCCCGTGCCGGGCTCGACATCGAGCCGAACGCGGGGACCGATCAGCAGTCGCGCGACGGACGATTCACCCGCTGCGAGTTCGTGGACAATGCCGGCGCGGGCGTCCTCTGCGCGGTGGGCGACGGCGGCTATTCGACGTTCGACGATTGCACGATTTGGGGGACCACGGCGTACAGCATGTGGCTACGCCAGCCCGGGCTGAAGTTCGTCAATTGCCGAATTCACGGCACCGCCGTACACGCAAGCGACGGAAGCAGCGAGGACGACCCGAACCCCAATCCGGATCTCGCGACCGCGTTCGAAGATTGTCTATTCGAAGATGTGGAATGGACGGACGGGACCGTGTTTCGCAACAACAACCTCTACACCGTCTCGAGCGGCGCGGAAGGAGCGTCGTTTACACGGTGCACCTTCAAGACCCACGAGGTCCGCTCCGTCTACATGGATAACGAAGCGAACGCGGAGCTCTTCGACTCTTGCACGTTCGAGCACGGGCACGCCGGCCTCTCGAATGGCACGTATCACGCCTATTTTCGCGGCAGCCGAATCAAGAGTTGCCATTTCACCGAGACGGCGGCGGTCTCGAACGGCGCAAGCACCTATGCCATCAGCGTCGCCTCGGTCACCGTCGAGGAGGCCGACGTGCCGACGCACGTCGACGGCCCCAAGGTGAAGTGGAACAGCGCTTCCGCGACCGGCACCACGGGTGACATCGATCCCGGCACGTACGACTGAGGCGCGCCTCGATTGCCGGTGCTCGCCGGTGCGCCTCGGGTTTTGCGATCAACGCAAGGACGAGGAAAACCGCTATCGACACGGCCATCGTCATTCACGGCATCTCGCCCACGGATCTGTGGCGGTCCCTCGTCGACCACCTCTTCGCCGACGCCGACGTGGAGCTCGAGACCGGCGCGGGCATCCTGGTTCGCCCGCGCCGCGCTCCACAACGGCAGATCCAGATCGTGTCGCTCCGCCCGATTGACCCTCGCACGACCGAGCTCCTCCTCGCGAGCGGCTGGGACAATGCAGGGTTCGCGGAGGTGTTTTCGCGCATCGTCCTCGACGGGCACCTTCGGGAGAGCGCTCGAAGGCAATATTGGACGGACCTCGAGCGAAAATCGCGCCCCGGATCCGTCGCCGACGAAATACCGTTTTAGCTTCGAAGAGGAAGACGAACCGCAAAGACGCTAAGTGGAGAACAAGGACACGAAGGTTTTATTACCTAAAAAACCTTTGCGCTCTTCTTCTGCTCTTTGCGTCTTTGCGGTTGTCTCGCTGGATCAGCCGGGCACGTCGTCGGAGCAGAAGCCGTTGATGCATACGGCGCCGGCGTCGCAGCAGTCGGACGCGTCTTCGCAGGCGCTGCCGTCGGGCGAGCAGCCCTCGGATTCGCCGCAGACGTATTTCATCTGATCTTGGTCGTAGACGCAGAATCCGTCGCAGCACTCGAAGCCTGCTTGGCAATCGGCGCCGAGCGGTTTGCACGGGTCGAGTGACCATGCGCCGCGCATGTTTTGGTTCCCGAGCTCCTGACCGGGGAGCCAGAACGACGGATGGCTCGGATCGATGCCGTCTTGCGGGTTCGCGTCGACCGCGGTGACCCAGAGCTGCTTGCGCCGTGTGGCTGGGTTGGCGTCCGTGAGCGTGTTGCCGTAGGTGCGCTCCGACTCGAACACGAGCCAGAAGTAGCCACCGACCGCGACGGGCAAGAACGTCGGCTGATAGCTTGCCTGGCCTTCGACGCCGGGGAGCGCGCCGGTGCCGTTCGCCGCCGTGAGCGGCATCACGACCGAACCGTCGTCGCGCGAGAGCCACACCTCGCCGAGGGCGCCGCGCGTGCGGGCCATGTTGGACCGCTGGAACGCGATCCACTTCGAG
Source organism: Polyangiaceae bacterium (assembly GCA_013361525.1). Taxonomy (GTDB): domain Bacteria; phylum Myxococcota_A; class Polyangia; order Polyangiales; family Polyangiaceae; genus Xiheicaenibacterium. The sequence continues at coordinate 37,124 of JABFXY010000167.1, forward strand.
TCGGGGCTCCACGTCGGGTAGGTGTTCGTCGTGAGGCCCGCGTTGTTCGGAACGATCTCGACCTGATTCGTGATCATCGCCGCGAGCGGATCGACGTTCGCGACGTAGAGCGACGAGTTGTTGAAATCGAGCCAGTTGCCGTCCACGCGAACGCCGTACGCGATGCGTGTCCCGTCGGTCGACCATGCCGGGTGCGTCGGCGCGCCGACGGGCGGCGTGAGCGACGCGAGCGGCGTGAGGTTCGAGCTCGTCGAGAGCGACATCGTGTTGGTGTTGTTGGATTGCCCGTACACGACGAAGTCGCCGTCCGGCGAGATTGCCTCGAAGCCGGACGCGGAGTCGGTCGGGTACAGCGACGAGCCGTCTTGCGTGTTGAACGTGCCCCAGGGGCTGTATCCACCGTGGAAGCCTGCGACGAGCGTGCTGCCGTTCGCAGAGACGCTGTGGCACGCGACGCACGTCACGCCGGGCGGCTTTTGCAGGAAGTTCTCCGGCGCGGGATTGCCGACCTTCAAACGGACGACGTTGCCCTGGTTGATTTCCCAGTAGTAGATGGTGCCTGCGAGGTTCGCGGGCGCGACCTTCCACGTCTGCGTTTTACCGACGTACGCCTGTGCGCCGTCGTAACGCTGAACCGTCAAAACGACGTCGCCTTCGGTGCTACCGACCAGGAGCTTCCACGCGTCTTGCGGCGCGACGGGGAAGGAAAAGCGCGACGGCGGCGGTACGTTTGCGTACGACGTGAACTCGAAGGTCTCGCTCTCGGCGTGGACGCGGTAGATGTCCGCCGGGCCGCCGCCGTTCCATTGGAGGACGGGGCCGCTGATGCCGCGCGGAAATACCGTCTTGTCGTACGGGTACGCGAGCCCCAGCGCAGGATCGTCGACACTCGCGTTCTCGAAGAGGTCTTTGATCGAGGGGTCGAGCATCAGCGAGTCGTCGGTAATGACGAGCTTGACGGTGACCTCGGCGGCTGCGGTGAAGTCTTCGAATTGCGCCGTGAGATTGCCTTTGCCGCCGAGCAATCCCGTCGCGGTCACCGCGCCGACGTTCGTCGATGTCGCGATGTCGGGGCGCGAGAACATCCACGTGCCGTCGATCGGAACCTCGGTCCCGTCGGCGCGAACACCGAGCAATTGGAAGTCGGTCGGCGCGGGGATCGAGCCGTTGTCGACGATGATCGTCGCGTTCGGCGGGTCGATCTTGATCGACGTGAACTCGTCTTCGGTGAAGTTGCCGGTGCTGCCGCCTCCGCCGTTGTTGTTCGACGCAGCGGAGCCGCCATCGCTGGCGCCGGAACCGCCCGAGCCACCCGATGTCCCGTCGTCACTACATCCCTGAGCGAGCGGGAGCGCGAGTGCAAAAGAGCAAGTGAGCAATAGCCAGCGGTAAGTCATAAGCACGACCTCCGCTGCAATCGTAGATATGTGTGCGAACCAGCGGATCGCTAAAATTCACTGGAGCTCAAACTTTTGGAGGATGCTGTACGGCCAAGGCGTGGGGAACGGGTGCCCCAGGCTTTCTCGCGGTGCCGGACGTGAATGGCCGAGACGTCACAGCAGCAATGGTGACGGGAGGCGGCCATCGGCCGCCGTCGGCAGAACACGGCCCGATGGATCAGGGCGCGCACAGGCTTGGGTGCCACGTGCGACCGCAGGGAGCACAACCCCAGGCGGGACCCGAGCCGTCGTGCGCGCGCGAAAAACGAGCGCGCGTGTTCGCGCGCAGAGAAATCACCGCGGCACGTCTTTGGGCGCCTTCTTCGGCAGGGCCGGCCACTTGCCGTCGGTCGCCGCCTCCTTCGTCGGGTCGGTGCCTCGTACCCACGGATCGGGTCGAGTCGCGACGACCTTGTCGGCGGCGGCATCGAAGGTGAGCTCGAGGTCGAGGGCGTTGTCGCCTTCTTTGATCTCGATCTCCTTCTCGACGTGTTTGCCGGTCGAGGGCAGGTAGGCGTCGACTTTCACTTTGCCGACGGGGATGCGCCCGATTTCGTATTTGCCGTCGAGGCCGGTGACGTCGTGGGTCGCGAACTTCAGGACCAGAACGTCGGCCTTGAGGAACGGCCGGTTCTGGTAATCGCGAAGGACGTAATTGATGGCCGGTTTGTTCGGGTAGAGCTTCACCGGATCGCCGTCGGGGATCGCGACCATGACGGCGCGGTACTCGGAGCCGTCGAGGTACGGCGTATACGAGGCTTTCGGATCTTGGTTCAGCACCTCGAGGCGCTGGCCGAAGGTGAGCGCGACGGTTCGCTTGTCGAACGCACACCCGTGGACCTTCACCTTCTCGGCCGGCTTGTCGGGCGGGACGAATGCGTCGTAGCCCGTCACGGTCACGAGCGCGTCGGCGAGGGCATCGTCTTGGCCGACGCGAAACGCTTTGCCGTAGGTGGCCGATGCTTCGGGGCAGCCCTTCGGGGGAAACTTCTCCTCGCTCGCGGGGGCCGGATCGCCCTTGATCGTGACGCGGCCTTTGAGGATGCCGGTCTTGCCGGCGTACGGCTGGCGGTTCGACTTGTTGATGACGGAGAGGATCTCTTCCGTCGGCCGCGGCACGCCGAGCCATGCCGGCGCATCCGCTGCGACCGCAGGGACCGTCGCCGTTTGGGCGCCGGGGAACATCGCCTTCGGAGCGCTCCCGACCGCCGTGGCCGGTGGCTCCGCCGGCTCGCTGGAGCCAATCGTCACGTCGTTCGAGGTCGAACAGCCTGCCAACAGGACCACGGCCAGGCCGGTGCGAAGCAGCATGGGGCTTTCTTTCAACGCGAAGGCGGAGCGGTCAAGGATTTCGGCGCTCGGGCGGGGCGTCCATGGGTGCGTGGGGAGGACCGAACCGCGGCATTTGCATTTGATCGACCCCGCACGCGGGATCCGCCGAATTCGAAACGAGCGCACAAAAAGAAGCCGGGCACGTGGAAGCGTGCCCGGCTCGGTTCGGTCGAGCGACCGGCTGACTAGGAAAGCGCGGCCTTGATCGCCATCTCGAGCGACGACCCGGGCAACAGCCCGATGCCGAGGACGGCCATGGTCGCGAGGACGAGCGCCGCGGCGACATACCCGCTCTTCATCGGCACGGCGATCGGGGCGCCGGCCATCGGCTCCTTCATGTACATGAACACGAGGACGCGCAGGTAGTAGTAGGCCGCCACGACGCTGTTGAGGAGCAGCACGACGGCGAGGACGTTGAGCTCCGCACCGAGCGCTGCTTTGACGACGTAGAGCTTGCCGAAGAAGCCCGCGGTCGGCGGGACACCTGCCAGCGACAGCAGGAACAGCGAGAACGCGGCGGCGGCCGCGGGGTGACGCTTGCCGATGCCGGCGAGGTCCTCGTAGCTGACCGCCTCTTTGCCGCGGCTGCCGCAGAGGACCAGCGCACCGAACGCACCCGCGGTGGAGAAGGTGTACGTCAGCAGGTAGAAGAGCACGCTCCCCTGCCCGTCTGCGCTGGACCGAACCGTCGCGACGACACCGACGAGCAAATAGCCGGCGTGCGCGACGCTCGAGTACGCGAGCATGCGCTTGACCGACTCTTGGCGTCCGGCAACGAAGTTCGCGACCGTCATGGTGAGCACGGCGAGCGTCGCGATCACCGGCGGCCAGCCGGAGCTCCAGCTCATCGAAGCCGCGTCACCGAAGCCGCCGACGAGCACGCGAAGCAACATCGCGAAGGCGGCGGCCTTGACGCTCACGGCCATGAAGCTCGTCGCGGGCGTCGGCGCGCCTTCGTACGCGTCGGGCGTCCACATGTGGAACGGGACCGCGCTGATCTTGAACGCGAGGCCGGCGACCACGAGGATGAAGCCGACGATCAGCACCGCGATCTTGCTGGAGACGCCCGGATCCGCGGACGCAGCAGAAAGCGCCTTCACGCCCGCCTTCACGCCCGCGAGATCGGTATGGCCCGTCGCGCCGTAGATCAGCGCGCCGCCGTAGACCGTGAGGGCGGCCGCGAAGGATCCGAGCAGGAAGTACTTCACCGCAGCCTCGGTGCTGCGCGTCGACCCGCGACGGAAGCCGGTGAGGCAGTAGACGCCGAGCGACATCGTCTCGAGCGCGATGAAGAGCGACAGCAGATCCGCCGCGGCGGAGAGTGCAATCGCACCGACGAGCGAGAACGTGAGCAGCGGATAGAACTCACCGCGATCGAGTCGGTGCTCGGGCAGGTACCCGCCGGCGAGGAGCGCAGCGAGCGCGCCGCCGAAGCAGAGGACGAACGCGAAGAAGAGCGTGAAGCGATCGAGCACGAAGTACGGCGCGAGCGACTGCACGGCCGGCAGATTCTCAGGCCCGTACATCCAGACGCCGATCGCTGCGACGGCGCCCGCGATCAGCGTGATGGCCGTCCCGAGCGCGACCTCCGCCGTGGTCCCTTCGTCGACGCCTTCCTTCTTCTTGGAGAGGACCTCGACCAACATGAGCGCCGAGCCGCCGAGGACGACGACCAGCACGGGCGAAAGAGCGAGGAGCAATTCGAAGCTCATCACGGACCTCCAGGAGCGGCCGGACGCGGCGGCACCGGCTGAGCGGGGCGCGGTCCCGGTGGAGCGGGTGGACGCGGCGGTCTAGCCGGACCCGCGGACGGTGCTGCGCTGGCGGAGCCGGCGGCGGGCGCTGCGCTGCCCGAGGCGGCCGACGCAGCGCTCGGTG
>JABFXY010000181.1 GCA_013361525.1 Polyangiaceae bacterium
GCCATCGTCTGCGTTCCCTTGGTCCCCGTCGCGGCGCTCCTCACCGCGCCGATCGTCCACCCCGAGCGTCCGGCCCGTATCGCACGCGCCGCGCTCGCAAGCGTCGGCGCTCTCGCGGCGTTCATCGTCTACGTCGAGCTGCGAAAGCGCTGGTTCCCCTCCCCGCTTCCGGCAGATCTGCAGAAGATCCCCGAGCCGGGCTCGTCGTTCGGTGAGTGGGCGGCACGCGACTTCATGATCTGGTTCCACCAGGCGCCGCTGCCGAAGGATCCGCTCAACAACCCGCTCGTCGACGCGCCGACCGACCTGCGCGTCGCGGGCGCGATGCGCGTCTACTTCCGCGGCCTCGTGCAGGTGATTTTCCCGTGGCACTTGTCCGGCGATTACTCCTCTCCGCAAGAGCCCGTGCCCGACACGGTGATCTTCCCGGAGAGCGTTCTCGGTTGGGCGGCGACGGTCCTGCCGCTCGGCGCGGCGCTCGGGCTTTGGATCGTCTCGCTCATCCGCGAGATTCGCACGCCGGAGCCGATCGAGCCCGACACATCGACAGACGCGTCGGAACGGAAACGGCCCGGCCGCTTCGAGCCGTCGCTCGAATACCTCCGCTCGACGAAGCTCGGCGCGTTCGTCCGCCGCCATCGGGTCGTCCTGCTTCGCGCATTCGTCGAGGGCCTTCTCATCCTTGTCGCGACGCTTCTCACGTGGAAGCTCATCGGCATCGGCCCGGGCGAGATCAACAAGGACATCGGCGACAAAGATCCCGAGCACAACAAGATCATTCCCGAGCACATCCTGCAGGATGTCCTCGTCTACGCGTGCCTCTTGTCGGTGGCGTTCGGCGCGTTCATCGAGTCGCTGTGGAAGCCCCGCACGAAGGGACGACGCGACGTGGGCATGATCGTCGTGGCGATCGGCCTCGTGTGGCTCGTCGTGAGCTACTTCCCGCACTCGAACATGTACGTGCTCTTGCCGACGGTGCGCGCCGAGCGCCTCTGGTACTTCCCCGCCCTCGGCACGACGATGATCATCGCCGTCGTCCTCACCGGAATCGTCGACCGAATACGAAAGTCGAGCTTTCGGACCTATGCGTGGATGGTGCCCGCCGCGTTCCTCGGCTTCCAAGCAGCGCGCGCCTATTGGCACGCGACCGACTACCGCGACGATCTGAAGTTCTGGAAGGCGACCAAAGACGCCGTCCCGATGAGCGCAAAGGCGCACCTCAATTATTCGGTCATGGCGGGCGCTCGAAAGCAGATGGAAGTGCGCCTCCAAGAGAGCCATATCGCGCGTAACCTCGCCCCCGAATGGGCAATGGCTCATATCTACACAGGCGACACTTTGTGTCGAATGGGGCGCGTCGACGAGTCATGGCCCCATTACGCGCGCGGCTTCGAGCTCGGCTACAACGACAAGAGCCTCATCTCGCTCGCGCTGCAATGCCTGTTCGATTACAAAAAGCTGAAAGAGCACGAGCCCCAGCTGCGCGCGCTCGCGGCGAAATATCCCGGCTCGTGGCTCGCGCACCTCGCGATCGACACCCTCGACAACGGCGACAAGCAGGGCGGCGTTCAGCGCGAGCACAAGGCTCGCAGCTACAACGAAGGCCCGAAGAAGGACGACGAGAAGGAAGAGGAGTCGTCCGACACGGCGACCGGATCGGCGACGGAGCCCGCGGCGAAGACGACGGCCAGCGAAGGCGGCTGAAGAAGCGCCACCCTCTTCGATCTCGCTGGCTCGATCACGCCGGTTCGATCACGTCTGCCTGAGCACCGAACACGATCGCATCGAGGAGATCTTCGTCGGCGACTTCGGCAAGATCCGGGTGGTCGCGTCGAATCCTGATCTCCCCACCTGCATCCTCGAACCCGACCGCGCGCGCACCGTTCGTCGATCCGATCGTCCAGAGCGCCTCCGCAGGGCTTGCGCTGTCCGGACGCAAGACGACGCGGCACCCGGTTCGCAGGCGCTCGCCGAGCTCGACGAGGCGAAGATCTTCGAGCGGAGCGGTCGCGACGTGGCTGTCGACGCCGACCGAAAGCGTGACGCCCGCGGCCCACAGCGCCGAAACATCGGGCAATCCGTCCCCGAGATCCCGCTCGGTGGTCGGGCAGAGGCAGACCTGCGCGTGCGCGTCGCCGAGGAGCTTCGGTTCGTGGTCCGCGAGGTGCGTCGCGTGCACGGCAACGAAGCGAGACGACAGGACGCCGTGGTCGGCGAGGAGCTCGACAGGGCGGCGCCCCGTCTCGGCGAGGCATGTGGCGATCTCCGCCGGCTGCTCGGCGACATGCATGTGCAGCGGCAGATCGTGCTTCGTCGCGTACGCGGCGATCGGCGAGAGCCATTCCGGTGGAACGGCGCGAACGCTGTGCGGTGCGACACCGATCCGCACACGCGGCTCGCCCGCGTAGCGGGATCGCAGCGCATCGACATCGGCGAGCGCCTCGTCGAGGCTCGCATCGGAGAACCGTCGCTGCGCTCCCTCGGGCGCGCGGCCGGGACCCGCGCGGTGATACACCACCCGTAGGAGCGCGATGCGCAAGCCCGCGTCGAGCGCGGCCCGAATCACCGATTGCGACAGGATCGTTCGGTCCGCGTATGGCTCGCCACCGCTTTGGTGGTGGACGTAATGAAACTCGCCGACGGTGCGGACGCCGCGCCGGTGAAGCTCACGAAACGCGACGAGCGACGCGGCGTGAATGCTCTCGGGCGAGAGCGACTCGGCAATGCCGTACATCGCGGTCCGCCACGACCAGAAGTCGTCCGAACCCGCAGGTCCGGGCCGTTGAGCTTTGCCGCGCATCTTGCGCTGGAACGCATGCGAGTGCGAGCTCGCGAGAGCGGGAAGAACGATGGTGGAGCCTTCGATTCGAATCACTATTTGCCCCAATCGACGGGCGCACGGCCCGGCGGTGTGACATTCGGCATGGCGGGGAACATCTCGCGCGCGAGATCCGGTAGCGGGGCGCACGTGCGTTCGCCGAGATCGACCCGCTCTTCCGGATCGGCGACGACGTCGAAGCAATGGTAGGTGCCGTCCCACTCACGCGCCTCGACCTTGCGCGAGCCCTGCATCAAGCCCCAATTGCGGAACGAGCACTCCCACACCCAGGTGCAATTGGTCATGGGCACCGGCTGCACCGTTCGCTCGGGTCGCGTAATCGGGTGGCCGATCATCCGCGCTTTGAAGGGCGCCATCTTCGGCTCGTCCCAGAGGCCCATGAGATCGAGCAGCGTCGGCGCGAGATCGAGGTGCCAGACGAGCTCCTGCTTCGCATTGCGGATGCTCTCCTCTTCTTCGGGGGAGAGTGTGCCGGGCGGCGCATCGATCCACCCTTGGACGAGGACCTCCTCGTCGAAGAGGGCGCTCGTGTGGCCCATTTGCCAATGTTCGCGGAACGACTCGCCGTGATCCGAGGTGTAGACGATGACCGTCCGTTTGCCGGCGTCGGTCTCTCGAATGGCTCGGATCATCTCCGCGACGTTGAGGTCGGAGCGATGGACGACATTCTTGTAGTAGTTGAAGAAGTCGGTGTTCTTGTCGGCGCTCTTATCCATCTCGCTCGGGCGGAAGGGCGCGAGCTCTTCGTCGTAGACGTAGGGATAATGGACGTTGGAGTAATGGACGACGGCGAAGAACGGCTCTTTCATCTCCGACCATTCTTCCTTCACCCGCTCGGTCACGAGCTCGTCGTGTGCACCGAAATCGAGGTCCGCCATCATGTCCAGGTGGGTCGCGATGCAGCCGTGAGAAATCGGCAAATCCTGAATGTATTGCCGCGCATTGCCGAACATGAGGTTCTGGCTCGTCCAATAGGCATTGTCCCAGCCGGCCGCGTGCGCGTAATCCCATAGAAGCGGGACGCTGTGGAGCAGCTCTCGGCTCTCGATCGGCGGCACACCGGACCAGATGTTCGAGATCGAAATCGCGGTGGTCGATGCATTCGACCGGAGCTGCATGAGCGGCAGGCGATTGGGGACGACCGCGTTCGTCCACGGCGTCGCACGGTCACAGCGGCGGTCGGGCTCGACACACACGACGTCGCCGCGCTGGCTCTCCTGGACGATCAGCAAGACGTTGCGCTGGCGCGACGGGTGGGCCTCGAGATCCGGAACGGGCTCGGGCTTGCGCCGCTGGACGCGGAGGTCGGGCGACTCGTTGGTGATGTCGCGCAGCTCGTCCGCGAGCGCGCGGAGGCCATGGATGTAGAGGGCGTCCGGCGGTGACGCTTGCACACCCTGATAGCTCGTCGGGATTTGGAGCGAGCCGTAGATGACACCTGGCACCAGGAGCACACCGATTCGATGTTTCCACTTGCCCGGCTCGACCACGCGGCGGGCGGTGACGAGGATGATGCTCGCGGCGGCGAAGGCCGCCGCGAAATGGAACATCACCAAACCGCGCTCGAGCGGCAGCGTCCCGACAATCGATTGGACGAAGTTCTTCGAATGGATCTGGCCGTGGACACCGAGGTACGTGTTCCACATCGCGAAGAACGCGCCCTCCGTCCCCATGATCACGACGAAGAGCATGAAGAAGAGGCCGGCGCAGACACTCGAGAGGAAGCTGTCGCGCCGCGAGGCGGCGTAGACGAGCACACCCCAGAAGACGAAGCTCTGGATGATGCCGCCCCAAAAAGCCTTCTGATAATAGAAAGAGAGGCCCGCGATATGGCGTCCGCGGCGCGCGACCTCACCGAAGAAAACCCAGGCCGTCGGAAGCAAGAGAGGCGTCATCGCCAAAAAGAAGCGACTCGCGCGACCTCGAGGCACGAGGCGTTTCATCGGAATGGGGGGCAGCGACTCTTCCTTTTTGGGGGGCGCAGCCACGGCGCCGTCCGTCTCAGGGTCCGCCGGGGAAGCCATGGTGCACACGTTCTGCAATGGTCACGAGGTCTTCACATCCTGCCGGCCCGAGATCATTTTTCTCGAGCGGGTCTGCTTTGACGTCGAAGCATCGCCACGTCGAATCCCATTCGCGGGCGTGGAGCTTCATGAAACCTTTCATCACACCCCAATTGCGAAAAGCACAACCCCATACCCCGCTGCAGTTCGTCATCGCGAGCGCAATGGGGGGTTGGGGCGGGCGAATCCAGCTCTGCCCCACGATGCCTCGTTTGAACTGATCGATGCCAGGCGCATCCCACAGGCCGAGAAGATCCAGCACGGTGGGCGTCATGTCGGTATGAAACACCGGCAGCTCGCGACGAAGCGTGATGTTCTTCGTCTCCTCGTCGGTGAGCACACCCGGCGGGGCGTCGACCCAACCGGGCACGTGGAGCTCTTCCTCGTAGAGCGAGCCGGTGTGGCCGAGCTGATCGTGCTCGCGGAACGACTCGCCGTGGTCGCTGGTGAAGAGGACGACGGTGCGAGAGCCGTAATCGGTCTTGCGCAAGTCTCGCATGAAACGCCCGAGGGCCTTGTCCTGGAGGTAGACCGCGTTCTTGTAATAGTTGTGATACGCGTCGTTGTCTTCCGGTGCCTTCGACGCGAGCGCGGGCTGGAAGGGCGACTCGTTCGGATCGACCTTGTAGGGGACGTGGGTATTGCCGACGTGAACGACCGCGAAGAACGGCTCTTTCAGCTTCGGCAGCTCCGACAATGCGCGATCGACGAGGAGCGCGTCGTCACCGCCGACGTCGATGTCCGCAGTCGGCTCGATGTCCGTCGCGCCGCATTGGAAGCGCGTCGGCAAATCCTGCACCCATAGCCGCGAGTTCGCGAACATCATGTGGTGGCTCGTCCAATAGGCGGTATCGAAGCCCGCGGCGTGGGCATAGTCGAAGAGCAACGGCACGCCGTGCAGGCGCTCACGACTTTCGACCGGCTCGAGCCCGGACCACAACACCGCGAGCTGAATGGCGGTGGTCGTCGAATTGGACCGCAGCTGCGTGAGCGGCATTCGATTCGGCACCGCGAGGTTCGTCTCCGGCGCGTTGGGGCACTCCTCCGCCGGTGCGGAGCAATGCGCGTCCGCGCGAACGCTCTCGGTGAGCAGCAGAATGACATTGCGCTGTTTCGGCGGCTTCGCCTCGAGCGCGGGCATCGCCGGACAGGTGCGTAGGCCCGGTCGAATCTGTGCGGTCGTCCTCACGCCGGTGAGCTCTTTGACGAGACCGCCGAGCGCGTGGAAGTAGATGACGTCCGGGGTCGACGCCTGCACCCGCCGGTAAGACGTCGGAATCAGGAACACCGCGATGACCGCAATCGGCGCGAGGACGCGCGCGATGACGAGAGGCACGCGACGCGGCCGCAAGAAGCGGGCGGCTGCGACGGCGAGCGTCACCGCGAGCAAAAACGTGGGCGCGACGTTCCAGAAGAAGTTCGAGCTGTCGGCGCTCAGCTGTCCGAACACGCTGCCGGCGAAGGAAGTGCCGAACAAGGTCGCGTCGAGGTTGAGGTACGTCGAATATTGGCTGTGGAAATACAGCTGGCCGCCCAGCGAGGCCGTGAAGAGCACGACGAAGACGACGGCGGCGACGAAGCGCAGAACGCCGCGACGCGCGCCTGCCACGAACAAGAGCGAGCCCCAGAGAATGCCGCTCTCGAGCATCGCGAGCGAGTACGAGCCGATGTACTTCGGCGGCAAGCTCACGAGGCGATCGCCGCGCCGCGAGACGTCCACGAGGACGATGCTCAGGACGGGCAAGAGCGCCAGCATCCAACCGAAGCGGCGACGCACGCGAGCGACGGTTCGAAGTTGTTTGGCGGAGAGCATCGACTGCGAGCGACGAGGTGTACCCGGCGCGCGCGAAGGCCTGCCGCTCGAGGGCGGTGCGCTTTCTGCCGGGGGTGCCTGACCAGTCGCTTCCATCGGGTCGTCGAGCTCAGCGGAACAACAAGCCCGCATAGATCGTGTGGCGGCGCGAAAGAAGTCGCCAGACGCTCCCAAGTTTGACAAAACGTTCCGGCATGGCGCCGCACGCAGCATGGCCGACCGATTCCGGTGACGCGAAGGCGGCCCTCGGCGCGGAGCTCGAGGCGGCGCTCTTGCGTGAGGCCCTGCGCGAGTGGCACCGCCTCAACGAGGGGCATTTCCGCCGCGCGCTGCAGCCGCCGGCGCTCGTGTTCTCCGACGTGCCCACGAGGCTGGGCCGGTTCTACCACGAGACACGCACGCTCGAGCTCGCGAGGAGCCTCGCCCTCGAGCACCCTTGGAGCGTCCTCGTCGAGGTGCTGAAGCACGAGATGGCGCATCAATACGTGCTCGAGGTCCTCCAGATCGAGGACGAGAGCGCACACGGTCCTGCGTTCCGCGAGGTCTGCGAGCGTCTCGGCATCGACGCGCGCGCCTCCGGTCTGCCGAACGCGGATCCGCAGCGCACCGAGGAGGAGGATCGAATCCTCGGCCGCATCGCGCGCCTCCTCGCCCTCGCGGAGAGCTCGAGCGTGCACGAGGCGGAGAGCGCGATGAAGGCCGCGCAGCGCCTCATGCTCAAGTACAACCTCGAGCAAGCGACGGTCGCGACCAAGCAGCGAGGCACCGCGTATTCTTTTCGCACGCTCGGCAAACCGACGGGGCGCGTCTCCGAGGCCGAGCGAATGCTCGCCACGATCCTCGGAGCCCATTTCTTCGTCGAGGTGATCTGGGTTCCCGTCTATCGGCCGCTCGAGCAAAAACACGGCAGCGTCCTCGAGATTTGCGGCACGGTGCAGAACCTCGAAATGGCGAGCTACGTGCACTCCTTTTTGCTCCACGCGTCGGAGCAGCTGTGGCTAGACCACAAAAAGGAGCGCGGCATTCGCTCGAACCGCGATCGACGCACCTACCTCGCGGGCGTCATGTCCGGCTTCTACGCGAAGCTCAACGCCGACAAGAAGGCCCAGCAGAAAGAAGGCCTCGTGTGGGTCGGCGACGCCGAGCTACGCGGCTATTACCGAAAGCGCCACCCGCACGTCGTGACCGTGCGTTATGGCGGGTCCGCGCGCAACGACGCGCACGCCGAGGGACGAGCGGCGGGGCAAAAGCTCATTTTGCATCGACCGATCACGAAAGGACCGAGCAATGGCGGTCCAAAGCTCTTGGGGAGGTAGTCGAATGCCCGTGTTACGAATGAATCGACGTCGCTCGACCTACGCAATCGCAATGAGCATTGGGCTCATCGGAGCTGGCGCCCTATCGATCGGTGTCGGCTGCAAGGGTGCCTCCTCGGCGTCGGGCGAATGCCTCAGCTACAGCTGCGACGAAGACGGCGCCAAAGCCATGTTGTGGGCGACCGTCGACGAGACGTATCAACCCTCCGAGCGCGCGAAGACCGCACTCGGTCAGGTCATCGACGCCGGCGCATCGAAGATGAAGCAGGACCAAGGCTTCACGCCGGAGTCGTTCGAGCTCGCGCGCCAGAACATGAAGAAGTTCTTGGACGAGGTGCCCGAAGGCGGTGAAGACCCCCTCGGTCCGGCGGCCGAGGATTTGGCGAAGAAGACGGCGAAGATCTGTCCGATCTTTCCGTTTTGTTGAAGGGCGCGCTGCCCTGATGGGGGCGCCCCGCGCGGGCGCCGGCGCCATCCCCTCCGCGACCGCGCCACCCTCCGCGACCGCGCCATCCCTCGCCGATTCGTTCGCCCCCTTGCGGCAATGGGGGCGGTTTCGGCGCCGTCGGCGCCTCGCTCCACGATTCATTCGCACCCCCTGCGGCAATGGGGGGCCCGTGGGGCGACTGCGAGTGGGTCGTCATCCGTCAGCGAACGGATCGCATTGGGTTGCAACATCCGGTGCCGATTCGTTCGCGGTTCGGCAAGGTTTACGCGGGTGTCCAACGAGCATTCTGGCACCTAGCGGCCTTCGCCGGCGCGGCAGCCCAGCCGCCATGCCCAAGACGCGAACAATCGGCGGGGGGATACTGCAAACCTCCCCGGTTCGTTCGCACCCCCTCACCGCGATCGTCGTTCGTCGGGGCCGCGGAGGAGCGTCGGCGAGCGGCGGCGAACGAATCGCGCTGGGTTGCGATATCCTATGCCGATTCGTTCGCGGTCCGGCCGGATCACGCCCGCCTGTTAACGGGCATTCGCGCACTTGGCGACCTAACGCGACTCGACAACGCCGCCCGTCGCCCAAAACGCGAACGATCCGCTGGGGGATACTGCAAACCTCCCCGATTCATTCGCGCCCGCCGTCGCAGACGTCGGCGCTAGCGCGACTCCTCCCCGATTCGTTCGCGCACACCGTCGCCAGTCGTCGGCGCTGGCGCGCTCCTCCCCATTCATTCGTGGCCCGCTCCGCAATGGGCGGGTCCGCCCCATCCTTCCCCCATTGTTCGCACTCGCCACCGCAATCGGCTCGACTGCATCGAGCGGTTTGGGGGGCGGACGCGTTCATCGCCGTGATGCACGACGAGCCGTCGCGAGCGCGGTGCCCGCACCCCTGCCTGCGACAAGAACGCCCCTTCCTCCGTCAGGACATGGCCTTCGGGTCGCGCGGTGGTGCTCCCGAAACGAGGTTCCCCGCGCGACTTGCGCCATAACCGGGCGGTCTGAGCGCCCGACACGGCGGTTATGACCATGACCGCGACACCATCGGGGGTTGCTGACGGAGGAGCTGCCTTCCGTGTCGCCATCGGGTGCCGCATTTGCAGTCACGTGATCGACGCCGCAGTTCAAGCCGAATCAACACGTTCGCACCTGCCCTACGCGAGCTCCTTCGCAATAGCGGCTCGAACGAGCTCTTTGTCGTCCTCGCTCGGATACTTCTTTCGCGGCCAGAAGAAACCGCGAAGGCCGTCCCCTTTGGTTCGCGGGACGACGTGCACGTGGAGGTGCGGGACGCTCTGGCTGACCTTGTTGTTCATCGCGACGAAGGTGCCTTGCGCATTCGTCGCGGTGGTCACGGCGCGCGCGATTTGCTGGGCTGCGCCGAACAATACGGGAACCTCGGCGGCGTCGAGGTCGACCAACGTCTCTCGATGCACCTCGGGAACGACGAGGACGTGGCCGAAAAACACCGGGGCCACGTCCAGGAATGCGAGCCAACCATTACCTCTCCCGACGATTGCGGCGGGCGTCTCACCTTTGACGATCGAGCAGAAGAGGCAATCGGGTTTGGCCATTACAGTCCGAAGAAGTTGGGCATCTTTTGCCACGCCGTCGGGCGCAGCGGGTCGTTCTCGGGCGTGACGAGGGAGCCGACGAAGTCCGCGTGCTCGTACACGTTGCCGATCGCGCTCGCAATGGCGTCGAGATCCTTGTCCTCGACGACCCCGTTCGACGTCGCCTTGTAGAACTGCACCGTCACGCGGATCGGGAAGCGGTCGTCGCGCTCGAACTGGAGATTGCGACCCTCGAAGAATTTGCCTTCGACCTTGCCGTGGCCGAGGACGGCCTGCTCGACGTCGCTTTTCTCCTCTTTATTCATCGCGGCGGACGACTCTGCTGCCTTCGCACCGGGCATCATCGGCGCCGCTTGCGGGGGCGGCGGCGGCCCACCCGCACCACCCCAACCCGGACCATCACCGCGCGCGATCTGCCGCTGCTTGAGCGGCACCTGGATGATGAAGAGCGTGTCCGCGCCCTTGGCGATCGCGCTGCGATCGTCTTCGTCCTTCGGGCCGCCTTGCGCCTCGATGCGCTGCACGACGTCGCTCTTGCGCTCGGCCGTGAAGGGGGCGCGCTCACCGGCCTTGTTGAAGTAGAGCTCCTGACCGTTCGCCGCGACGGGCGAAGACTCGCTGCCGTCGTTCTCGATCACGGTGACGCTGCTTCCCTGGCGCGTGACGAGGATCGTCATCACCGCGGGCGAGCCTTTGAAGGACTGGTAGTTGAAGAGCACCGGCGTGAACTCGGCGTGGCCCTTCTTCGGAACGGGGAGGAAGACGGCTTGCGCGCTGACGAGGAAGTGCGAGTCGCGCTTCGCGAGCACGTTGCCCGAGCCCTTGATGCTGCTCGGATCCGCGACGAACTTCTTCAGGTCCTTCAGCATGTCGGTGAGCGGGACCGTCTCGAGCTTGCCGTTCTTCTTTTGATTGCCAACGCGAACGAAGAGGCGATTGGCGGGGATGTCGCCGGTGCGATCGCTGAAGTTCGGAAAGCGAATGACCGGGAGCAGCGCGGCCTTCGCCTGGCCCTGCTCGGTGTAACGGACCTGCAGCGTGAGGTCCGAGATGTTGGGTCCGACCGACGAGCCTTCGAAACGGCCCGTGTCCTCCCACATGACGTTGATGAGGTTCATCCCGCGGCGATCGACCCGCGAGCTCGTGCCTTGATCCGTCACCATGCCGGTGACCTTCCGCACGACCTCGGCGTACGAGACCTGTTCTTCCGGAGAGAGGATGCCCCACCCCGGCTCACTGTCGTCGGTCGCGACGCGGTTGTCGTCCTCGGCGATCTGCTGACCGTCTGGGCCCGTCTTCACCGGCGCTCCGTCGTGGGAGCACGCGGCGGACAAGGCGATGAGGGCGGGAAGGAACGAGGTCAGGAATCGGAATCGACGGGGCGCGTGCATGGCAGAGTTCTCCTTCGGACGAAACGGGGCTGCGCGCTCGGGCTTACAGGTTACAGACAACAATTTTTTCGCACGAAACGCGCTGCATTTGGCTCTCTCAGTACGAACGAGATCGCCGTTCGTGACCGCCGATTTTCGAGGAGCCCTGCCCTACCCGATCCCGAAGCGCGACCCCTCGACCGGGTCGTGGGCGCAGAAGATGCGGATCGATGATTGCTCGCGGGCCAAGAGGCGCAGGCGCTCGCGATTGCGAAGCCGCGCGTGGTTGTCGAAGGCGATGTTCGACTGGAAGAGCTCGAGCACCGCGGGACAACGTGCGCGCTCCGGGTCCATCTCGCCGCGGTGAAAGTACGCGTCGCCGGCATCGAGAAGGAAGCCACCGTCCGTCTCGACCGCGACGGCGACGTGACCGCGCGTGTGCCCGGTCGTCGGGACGAGCAAGATCTCCGGTGGCAACCCTTCGAGCTGTCGAACGCACTCGAAGCCGAACCAAGGCTCGCCGCCCGCTTGGTACGTCGCCCATTGGGGGCGATGCGCGAAGTGTTGCGGGCGATAGCGCATCTTGTCGTGGAACGTCGCGCGCGTAAGCGCCGCGCTGAGCTCGGGCTCGTGCACGTGAACCTTCGCGTGCGGGAAGTCGGGTAGCCCGCCGACGTGATCGAGATCGAGGTGCGTCGGAATGATGTGCCGCACGTCGCTCGCCTTGAAGCCGAGCCTCTCGATCTGCGCGAGCGCCGTCTCCTCGCGCGTGAGCTTCGGCCGAACCATGGACGCGAACGGGCGGCCGAGGCGATGGCTCGGATCCGCGATGTCTTCGGTGCCGAACCCGGTATCGACGAGAACGAGACCGTCGTTGGTCTCGATCACCAGGACGTGCACGATCATGCCCTGCGACTTCGGCTGCACGCGGAGCAGCTCGAAGCCCACGGGGCACATGGTTCCGCAATTGATGTGATGGACGCGCATGGACCGCGCGAGCCTATCGCTATTTCTTGTGCGCGCGCACGACGGCGTGGGTCCCGCCTGGGGGTGTGCTCGCTGCGCTCGCACTGGGCACCCACGCCTGTGCGCGCCCAGTTCCTTCCAGAGGGCGTATGCCGACGGCGGCCGATGGCCGCCTCCAGCGAGCGTATTCCTCGACTACTCGCCGCGGACCATCGGCACGAACATCACGGCGCCGAGATCCTCTTCCGCGAGCTTTCCACCGTGTTTGCGATAGCGGACGAGCTGCTGCAAACCACCGGCGGGGCCGACGGGGGCGACGAGGATCCCGCCTTCGGCGAGCTGTTCGACGAGCGTGTCCGGAAGCGTCGGCGGCGCAGCCGTTAGCAGAATGCGATCGAACGGCGCGTGCTCGGGCCAGCCCGCGTAGCCGTCGCCGTGACGAACGTGGACGTTTCGATAGCCGAGCGATTCGAGTGTCTCGCGCGCATTCGTGGCGAGCGATTCGTGGATCTCGATCGTGTAGACCTCCTTCGCGAGCATCGAAACGACGGCCGCGTGGTATCCGGAGCCCGTGCCGATCTCGAGCAACTTCGCATTTCTATCGAGCGCGAGCGCCTGCGTCATCATCGCGACGACCGTCGGTTGCGAAATGGTCTGACCGTTGCCGATCGGTTGCGGCATGTCGTCGTAGGCGAGCGAAAACGAGACGCCTGGAACGAACGCATGACGGGGCACGGTGCGCATCGCCTCGAGCACGCGCGGGTCCCACCGCTCGCCGGGCCACGGCTCTGAGCGACGCGCGATCTGTTCGACGAGACGCGCTCGATAGGTTGCGGACGGATCGTTGGTCGTCATCGGCGCGGACGCAGCTCGAGGCGGCTCCGCCCCGCGTTCGCCTTGAGCGAAGCGAGGCTCGTGGGAGCCGCCCCGGCTGGTCTCGCTTTGCTCGACTTTGCCTGCCCCACTCGGCTCCTCCGCGGACGAGGCTACGACCTTCGCGGGCGGCTCGGAGCACGCGATGGTCGCCGTGGTGATGAGGCTCGCGGACGAGAGAAACCGGCCCATGTACGCACCTCGCCTACAGCACACGCTAGCACCCCACTGTTAGCGCCGCTCTAAACCACCCCATTTTTGCGCTGAAACAGAACATTTCGCGCCGCCTGAACAACCAAAGCGTCGTCAAGCTCAGCGGACCTCAAAAGAGATCCATGCCTCTTTTTCGACGGGCGCCACATCCGTACACTGCGCGCCGCCGTCGCCCCCGGCCCCACAACGAGGAGTCACGCCCATGCGCCGTCTTGCCCCGTCCGCAGGTCTGCTTTCGCTCATCCTGATCAACGCCGTCGGCTGTGCCGTTGCCGATGACCTTCCCGAGGAGGCTCCCCCGAAGGATGAGAAAGTCGAGCAGAAGGAGCAGCCGATCTTCGGTGGGTCGCCGGACACGGGTCACGACGCGGTCGTGTACCTCGTGAGTCAAAACGGCGCCTGCTCCGGCACGATCATCGCGGTGAACGGCAACTACGGGTACATTCTCTCGGCCGGTCATTGCGATGGAATGGTGTACATCATCCAGGACGATGACGTGAACTGTGTCAATTGGCAGACCGGCGACGCGAGCAACTGCGATAACGCTTGGGAGGTGAGCGATCAGATCGTTCACCCGGACTACGACCCGATGAATGTCGGCAATGGCTACGATTTCAGCCTGATCCGCTTCACGGGCGCGAATGCTTCGACCCCCGTCATTCCCGCCGCGACGAGCCCGGACGGGCTTTCCGTCGGAACCGTCGTCGAGCACGTCGGATTTGGGATCACGGAGAACAGCAACAACAACACACAACGCCGCCACGTCTCGACGCCGATCGATCAACTCACCTCCATCTTCCTCGGGTTCGATCAGTCGAGCGGCCAAGGGCCCTGCAGTGGAGATTCGGGTGGTCCAGCGCTCTACAATGGGAAAGTCGTCGGCGTAACATCCTATGGCGACGAGGATTGCACCCTTTTCGGCGCAAGCGGGCGGGTCGCCGCCGTTTATAACGGATTCATCGCGCCTTATATCGGCGGCGAGGTCGTGGAGACCTGCGAGACGTGCTTCGATGCGGCGATCCAACCGAACGGCGCTTGTGACGCAGCGGTCGAAGCTTGTATCGGCAACGAGCAATCGGAGTGCTCCCAGCTCGTGGCCTGCCTCAACGACTGCGGCGCCAATGGAAGCGACGCCTGCATCCAAGCATGCGCCGATGCCCATCAGGCTGGCATCGAACCCTACCTCGCGATCTACGAGTGCACGTACTGCCAGGCGTGCTCGAGTCTCTGCCAAGACGAATGCGAGCAGCTCCAAGGCAGCAATTCGACCGTCGCTACCACGTCGAGCTCGATGAATGGTGTCGGCGGAGGAAACTCTGGTAACGGCGGCGCAACGGGCGATGGCGGCAACAACACCAACAACAGCAACGGCGGAGCCAGCAGCGAAGGCGGTTCGGGCAGCGCGGATGACGACGCCGCAACGGACGGCGGCGAAGAAGACGGCTGCGGCTGCGCGACCGTCGGCGCCGAGGCGCCGCAGCGCTCGTGGCTCGGGATCGCCGGCTTGGCGCTCGCGGCGGGTGCGGTTGCACGCCGCCGCCGTCGCGCCTGATTAGAACGCCGTAATGCTCAACGCTCGCGGAACGTGCTCGTCACTTCCGCGAGCTTTTGCTTTTTGTCATTGAACTGCGACTTCATCGTCCACGCCATGATCTGGTGGAAGTTCTTGTCGCCGTCGACGAAGGTCACGACGTAGCCGATGTTCACGTAGTCGACGGTGCCCTCCATTTCATATTGGAGGCCGGACTTCCCTTCGATCGTCACCTTTTTCGGCTCCGAGACGCGGGAGAGCTTCACGCGCTCTTTCATTCCGCCGACGCAGAGGTCCGCGTACTTGTCGAGCGCCATGCCCGAGAAGTCCTCTTTCGATTCGCTGATGACGATGAGGTACTCCTCGCGCCGCTCATTGCCGACCTCGATGACGGCTTCGTCATTGAGGCTGTTGAGACGGGCCCATTCCGACGGAATGCGAATCTCGCTCTTGCCGTCCTTCGACGCAAACGGCGTCGTCGGGGCGGAGGGCGCCGAGATCTCCTTTTTCGCGATGTAAACGCCCGCACCGACGACGGCGATGCCGAGAAGCGAAATGACCGCGATGATCGCAATGACGATGCCGGCCCCGCTCGATTTCGACGGCTTGTATGTCGGTGCGCCGCCATAACCATAGCTCCCAAACGGCTGCGGGCCGCCGGGTGGACCATAACCTGGCGGTCCAAACCCACCGGGCGGCGCGCCGAAGCCACCGGGCGGTTGGCCGAAGCCACCGGGAGGCGGACCACCCGGCCCTTGAGGCCCCGGCGGTCCCCAAGGACCTTGATGATTGGGAGGCTGGTTCATGCGGGGTGCGATGGTAGCAGATCGCTACTCCAACCTCGGCGCGCGATCCGATACCTTGGCGACGTCATGGACACACGCGCCTTAGCTTCGCGAACGCCCGGCGTTGCCCGATTCCTGCTCGTCCTACCGATCGCGGGCCTGCTCGCCTCCATCTCCTGCCGGCAAGTGCTCGATCTTCCAGAGACAACGGCTTGCGAGACGAACGAAGAGTGTTCTTCGCCGGATTTTCCGTGCCTCGAGGGCGAGTGTATCGAGGGGCTATGCGCTTACGGGTGGAAGGCTGAAGGCACCGTCATCGACGACGCGGAGGCGGGTGACTGCGTGCACGTCGTCTGCGATTCGAGCGGCGAACCCGTCGAAGAGGTCGCCGAGAACGACGCTCCGGCGGATCAGATCGCGGGAGATTGCACCGCACCCGCGTGTGACTCGAACGGGGAGGTCGTCCAAGCTCCGAGCAACGACGCTCCAGCCGACCAAGTCGCAGGGGATTGCGCAGCGCCTGCTTGCGATGCAGAGGGCAACATCGTCGATACGCTGAGTGTGAACGATGCGCCAGCCGACGAGGTGATGGGCGATTGTTCCGCCCCCGCCTGCGACGCGTCGGGAAGCGTGATCGATGGTCCGAACGACGACGATGTACCGTCGGACGATCCGCCCGGCGATTGTGTTCGACCTGCTTGTGACTCAGGCGCCATAACGACGACGGCGAGCAACGACCCTCCGATCGACATGGTGCCGGGCGACTGCATGAGCCCGTCCTGCGATGATGGCGGGGTCATCGATGTTCCCAACATGGACGACACTCCGGTGGCGAATGTCGAGGGTGATTGCCTAAGCCCGACATGCGACGGAAACGGCGTCGCCATTGACAACACCGATTGGCCCACCACGGGTTGTGGTGAGTGCCTAAACGGGCAACCGGTCGACTGGGCGGACTTGGGTGCGAATTGCTACTCCGGCGATTCGAGTACACTCAACGTCGGAACCTGCCACGGAGGGACATGGCAGTGCATCAATGATCAGCGAGCCTGTACCGACGAGGTCACGCCCACATCCGAAAAGTGCGGGGATGGGTTCAATGGGTTCGACGAGGACTGCAATGGTCAGACCGACGAGGGTGGCGTCGGATGCGATTGTGTGCTCGGAACGACGGCAGTCTGCTATTCGGGCCCGGCACAAACGCAGAATGTCGGAACATGCGACGATGGCGTATCAACATGCACCGCTACTCCCAATGGCAACATCCTCGGCCCATGTATCGGAGAAGTGTTGCCGCAGGAGTGCGACTCTTGCATTCAGGCCGGCGATCAGGATTGCTCGGGATCCGTGGAATCCTGCACTGGCAGCCATGTCTGGAGCAAACCGGCTACCTTTTTCGGCACCACTGACCTAGCTGTGCTCCCAGGCGGCGACTTCCTGGCCGCCATTTCCCTCTTTGGCGGGACGACCGTGGGAAGCAGCACAGTATCCAGCGACGGGTTTTCCGACATCGCAATTGCTCGCTACGACGCCAACGGCAACGGCATTAGTGCCGCCTCATGGGGTGGAGCCGCAATGGACGGCGGCGGCAGGATCGCCGCACACGTTAATGGCTATTCGATTGCGGGCAATCTCGGAAGTGGCTCGAGCGAGAATTTCGGCTCAGGCCCGGCCCTAACCGCTGTCGGCCACGACGGGTTCATTGCCCGGTTCGATTCGAATGGCTCCCTCCTGTGGAAGAAACTTTTAGGAGACGCATCTGACGATTTCGTCACGGGTGTCGCTCACACCCCGGACGACGGCGTCATAGTCTGCGGAGAGTTTCAAGGCTCCATCAACCTTGGTGGTTCTACGTTGACGAGCGCGGGCGGCTCGGACATGTTCGTGGTTCGGTTCGACGCACAAGGCAACCACGTCTGGAGCAAGCGATTCGGGAGCAGCGCCACGGATACCGGACCAAGCATATCGGTGGGATCCAATGGAGACGCGGTGCTTTCCGGCACAATCTCCGGCAACACTACCTTCGGCGGACCGACGATAGCTGTCGCGGGCGGAAAGGACGGGTACATCGCGCGCCTCGACGCAAATGGGACTCACCTGTGGACACGCGCAATTCAGTCCGCGACCGACGACATCATCTCCAAGGCCGTCGTGCTCTCGGACGGTAGTGTCTGGGCGTTCGGAACCTTCAGCAGCGCGGTCAACCTCGACGGCGTCGCCGGAACAGACATCAGCCCCACCTCCACCGGAGCGGATATTCTGATGGTCAAATACTCATCGAGCGGCTCGTATCTTCAAAGCCAGTCTGCAAACGGCACCGAGAACACCGATGTGAACGTAGTGGAACTCGGGTTTGACAATTCCGTCGTCATTGGCGGCTCGTACTCCGGAACGTTGTATCTCAACGCCTTCGCTTCGCCAGCAGCAGGAGGGCGCGACATGTTCCTGTACAAGATCAATCCGGGCGGCAGCATACTATGGTCGAAAAAGTACGGGGCACCGGGCACCGAAAAACTTGAGGCGCTCGCCCTTGGACCATGTGGAGATGTTTTGGCATCATCGACGTTTGCGGAACCAGTTAACTTTGGCGGCGGAACTGTGACGCCGGTAAATTCATTGGACAATGCGTATCTGAAGTACCGGCAGTAGTGGTTCAACTGAAGCGCGCGGAAGCGTGAATCTCTTCTGGAAACCCAATCCTCGACCGGCAACAGGGGAGGACTGCGGCCAGTACGTTGCGCAACGCGGGCAATCTTCACTGCGAGGTTGTGACCGGTTGAAGCGAAATATCGTTCCGTGGTCAAAACCGACCACTCACCCAAACACTCCCCACCCCAAAAGCAACATCCACGGCCGCCTCCTCCCTGGAAGAGAACACATCCGTGAGCACCATCGCCGCCCCGCCGCCGACGCCCGCGACGCCAAGCACGAACGTCGCAATGTTCGCTCCTCGAAGCACCGAGAGCTCGTCGTTGAGCCCGTCGAGGTCGCAGTCGCGGCGACCGGCGCACGCGAGCCCGTCCTCGACGTGATCGGAATAGAGGCTGTACGTGACGGCGCTCGCGACCAGCGACGTCACGCCGATGCCGGCGACGACCCACCCGCCGACGAAGAGGCCCGAGACACGTCCCTCGCGCACTCGAGGGCTCGGCTCCGGCTCCGGCTCCTCGTGCGCGGAACGAATCGCGTCCTCCGAGGGCTCAGGTTGAGCGTCGGGATCGTGCGCGAAAGCCGTTTGCGTGGAGACGAGCAAAGCCGACGAAGCAAAGAAGGCAAGCAGGCGAGACATAAGGCTCGCGAGCGTAGCCCAGCGCGCCGTGCACCCGCGAGGGAGACATCACCGCCGTGGGGCGTACACGCTATGCTCCCGAACCATGCGACCTTCCTCATTTATCGCCTTGTCCTTGTTCTCGCTCGCCCTTGCCGCCTGCGCGGATGACGTCGCCCCCGGCGGCGGAGGCAGCGGCGGAAACGGTGGCGGCTCGTCCGACGGCGGCGCTGCGCAAGGCGGCTCCTCCGACGGTGGGGCTTCGGACGGCGGTGCCTCCACCGGCGGCGCTCCGCAGGGCGGCGCCTCCGACGGCGGGTCGGGTGGCGCGGGTGGCGGGAGCGAGGAGTGTGCGCTCGTCGATCGAAATGGCTTCGGACCGTGCCATTGCTTTACCGATGATTTCGCCACATTCAATGCGGATGCGAGCGACGACTATTGGGCTGTCGACGGAATGGCGTCGCAGTTCGACGGCCAAGATCCGGCGGTGGCACTCACGGTGCCGGGCGACGGGCTCTATTCGGGTCTCTATTCCAATGAGGGTGCGCCCGCCGCGAATTGCTTCGCGAGCGTGCGGGTGGAAGAGCTCGGCACGGGCCTCGTCAGCCTGGAGATGATCGAGGCGACCGGCAGCGGACCGAAGGTCATCGTGGAGGTGAATGCCAACACCGGTGAATACACGGTCGCGAACGTGGTGGACGCGCAGGGTAATGGTGAGCTCATCGGCACCGGCACGGTGGAGTCGCTCGAGGGTCTACGCATTCAGGTCCGGGACAATGGACTCTCGTTCGAGATCCTCGACACCGGCGTTTGGACGGCCGCGGGGTCGCTGGCGGAGATCCCCGCGTGGGCGATCGGTGACGTGAACTTCGCGTTCGGATCCCGCGACGACGCAGACGCCACGACCGTGTTCGACGACTTCAATCTCGACACGCTTTGATCGGCAGCCGCCAGATCCTCACACCGACGATCGCGCCGGCTCGCGCACCGCGAGCCGGTCGCGCGCCCACTTCCGCGCTGCTTCGAGCGACGAACAGACGACGTAGGGGACCGGCAACGGCTGGAGCCAAAGGATGGCCGTGAGCACGCCCCGCACGAGCGGTGACGTGATGACGAACGCATTGCCCACGCAATAGCGCGCGAGCTCGGACCTGTGCTGGGTGAGCCAATCGGCCTGGAGCTTTCGCTGCACGGCGGGCGTTCGGTCCGAAGCTCGCGCATCCAGAACGACGGCATACGGTGCGCGGCGCTGGAGCGGCGCGCCGACCTCATCGAGATAGCGCTTGAACTCGTCGTCGCTCACCGTCCCCACGAACGTGACGACCAGCATCCCTGTGCGGTCGTCGTCGATTCGGATGCTCCCCATCCGAATCAGCATAGCAAGCGCTCGCTCGGTTGCAGAGGCAGGGCGACCGTGACGAAGCGGTCGGGCGTTCGGCACACCCGATCGCACGCCCGCGTTCGCTCGACGAACCCATGGTTGGCCCCGCCGGCGCGAAGACGATCGTTTACCAATGCCACTTTGACAATCGTCACCATTGAACAACGGTATCGAATCGAAAGCTTTGACCGACACCATTGCCGCTCTCAATGTACGGCTCCGTGAAACAGCTCGGGGTCCACGATATGAAGAGCCGTTGTATTTCGGTGATAGGGTCGACGATATTGGTCGCAGCGTTCGCCGCGAGCGGCTGTGGCTCGCAGGGGAACGGCGATGTCCCGGCCAATTGCGAGCTCGAAGCAGCTCCACAACTCGACAAAGGCGAGGAGATGGAGCCCGGGGGTGATTGCATCGGCTGCCACGCGCAAGACGGCGGGCCTTCGTATTCAATCGCCGGGACGGTGATGGCGATCGAGGACGACGACGAGGGCTGTCTCGGTCTCGATGGTGTGCTCGTGGAGGTCATCGGCGCCGACGGAAAAAAGATCCGAATGATGACGAACTCGGTCGGAAACTTTTTCTCCTCGGAGGGAATCAAGAAGCCTTACACGGCGAAGATCACCCAAGACGGCCAAGAGTTCGCAATGGTGACGCCGCAAACGGATACCAATTGCGCGAGCTGTCACTCGTCGGTCGGCAAGGAGGGGGCGGCCGGGCGTATCGTCGCGTTCGATCCGAGCGAAGGCGGCGCAGGCGGAGAGGGCGCAGGTGGTGGAGAGGCAGGCGCCGGCGGTGAAACGGGCGCTGGGGGCGCCAGTGGATCCGGCGGTGAAACGGGCGCCGGAGGGGAGACCGGGACCACACAATGAGGGTCCCGCGTCAGTGGCCTCGGCTGCGACCGAGGTGCTCCGAGGCCACGCGTAGGAATCGATCGCGCCCCTCGGTGTGATTCACGATCGGCGACGGATAGTTCCCGTCGAGGACGACGCCTGCCTTCTCCAGCACGTCTTCCGGGGCATCCCACGGGCGGTGAATGTACTTGTCCGGGACGTCGGCGAGCTCGGGCACCCACCGGCGCACGTAAGCTCCGGTCGGGTCGAACTTCTCCCCCTGCAGGACGGGATTGAAGACACGAAAGTAAGGCTGCGCGTCGCACCCGCAGCCGGCCGACCATTGCCAACCCGCATTGTTTTGCGCCCAATCGCCGTCGGTGAGGTAGCGCATGTAGTGCGCTTCGCCGCGGCGATAATCGATGAGCAGGTGCTTCGTGAGGAAGCTCGCGGAGATCATTCGCGCGCGGTTGTGCACGAAACCCTCGCCCAACAGCTGGCGCGCCGAGGCATCCACGATGGGGTACCCCGTCGTGCCCTTCACCCACGCATTCCAATGGGCTTCGTCGTATTCATAGGGGAAGCCCTTCCACTCCTGGTGAAATGGCTCCTCGAGGAGCTCCGGCCGATCCCACAAGGTCGAATGGGTGAATTCGCGCCAGACGAGCTCGTTGTGGTACGAGCCGAGCGAGGCCGGCGACTTCGATTTCAATCGTCGCTCGACCGCGTGCCAGACCGTGCGCGGGCTCAAGGTGCCGAACTTCAAATCGGCGGAGAGCCTGCTCGTCCCCGAGAGATCCATTCGATCGCGATCGGTCGCGTATTCGCTGGCGGCTTTCGAGAGGAAGCGCTCCAGCCGATCGCGCGCGGCCCGTTCGCCGCCTCGCTGGATGTTCGGGTTCGGCTCGAATCCGAGCTCCTCACACGAGGGAATGGCGACGCTGCGCGTCCGAATGTCGAAAGGCAACGGCGGCAGATGTTTCGGGGCGCGGATAGGGTGCCCGATCTCGCCGGCTTTTTTGAAGGCGCGCGCGAATGCGGTGAAGACCGAGTAAGGCTCGTCTTTGCCGGTGCGCAGCGTGCCGGGAGGTCGCAGCGTCTCTCCGTCGAAGAGCTCGAACGGGACTTCGAGCGATTCGGTGACTCGGCGATCGCGCTCGCGCGCGAAGGGCGCGACCCAACGTTGGCCGACGACGCGATCCACCCGCCATCGCTTTGCGAGGATGGGTACGACGTCGACGCTCTTGCCCTTCACGACCACGAGCTCGGAGCCGAGATGGGCAATGTTCTTCTTCAGCGCGACGAGCGATTCGAGAAGAAACTGAATGCGATGCGGGGTCTCTTTTGCGCGCTCGGGCGCGAAGAAATAGGGGTCGAGCACGAAGAGCGGGACGACCTCTTCCGATTTGCGCGCGCTGGCGAGCGGCTCGTGGTCGGAGAGGCGAAGGTCCTTGCCGCGAAACCAGACCAGCGTGCGCATGTCCCCCCTCGGGCGCTACGGAACCTCGCCACCCTCCGAATCGCCGAACGCGACGTGCCAATTCTCGATGGAGCGCAAATGCTCGACCTCGGGGTACTTGTGACCATTGAGGAAGAAGACGGGCAGCTCGCCGCCGCGCGGAACGAAGAAGAGGCCGCGCAGAGCCCGCTGAAGCCAAGGCTCGGTGGCGACGCATTCGATGCGACGTTTACCCATCGCGCGGTAATGCTCGATAGCCACCATCGCGAGCGCCTGAGCGGCGCCCTTGTCCCGGGGGTCGCAAACGATATCGAGGATTCGACCGCTGGACTCGTCCGGGTCGGGCTCGCGCAGGACGATGAAGCCGCGCAGCTGCTCGCTTCGCGACGAGATGGCGAAGGTGCTCGTCCGCAAATAAGGCCAATCCTGATAGCGCCATCGTAGATAAGCGGCGTCCTTGACCGGCGCGACCCCCTGCAAAGGGCCAATTTGCTGCGCGAAACGATCGAACCGCTCGTCGAACCGAGTAACGAGCTCGGTGTCGCCGCGAACGACGCGCTCGAGGGCCGCGTCGAACGCACGCAAGCTCGCGTCTCCCATCTTTCGAGCGAAGGTCGATACCGCGGGGGGAAGCGGCAACTGCGCAAGCAGCCGCTCGGTGTTGAGGACGCGGACGTAAGGCTGCGTCCAGAGCTGGTCGTATTTGCGTGACTGCTGCAGCTTCACGTTCAGCTCGTTGGTCCACAAAAGACCGCAGAAGCTGTCGCAAGTATCTTCGACCTTCTTGTAGAGCTTCATCGTGATGAAGAAGCCGCGCCCGGTCGATTGAAGCTCCGGATCGGCGAACAGATCGTGCGCGAAGCTCGCGTCGTGGACCCCTCCGCGGATCCAGAAGCGGGTCGGCATGCGACCCATGTGGCAGACGATCTTGTCGGGCGTCGCCGCGACGTAATACGTCGGCTTCCCATCCTGGACCGGGTTCTCGAACGCGATATGCCAGATGACGTCGGTTCGCCGCTCGGCGCGCTTTTCGTCATAACCCGGCCGGAGCGCGGTCAGCGCCTGGAATTGCGCTCGGTCCTGGCGACGAATGGGGCGTATCTGGGCCGTCACACACGCTCCGCTTTGAGGAGACTTCGATCGATCTTCCCAGTTGCCGTCCGCGGCAGCGCCTCTCGAACCGCGATGGTTTCCGGGACCATATATGCAGGAAGCTTGGACCGAAGCACGGCGTCGATCGCCGGGGCGTCGAGCGAAGCCCCCGGCGCCGGCTGAATGAAGGCGTGAAGGGCGTGGCCGATCTCCTGAGAAGGAACGGCGACGACGGCAACCTCCGCCACGCCGGCGATCGATTCGAGCGCAATCTCGATCTCGGACAGCTCCACGCGGTAGCCGCGCGTCTTGATCATGTTGTCGCGGCGGCCCACGAACACGAGATCCCCATTGTCGTTGCGCTTGACGACGTCACCGGTGCGATAGGTCTTGGCGCAAGAATCGGGCAGCTCGGGATCGACGACGAACTTCTCTGCAGTCAGGGCCGGCTCGCGAAAGTAACCCCCTGCGGCGACGGTCGCCGCTCGTACGCAGAGCTCTCCCTCTACGTCGGAGCCCGTGACGGGCCGCTGCTGCTCGTCGAGGAGGAAGACATCGAAGTTCGGGAGCGCAGTACCGAGCGGCAGCGCGGCGCCGTCGTCGGCGGGGATCTCGGCGACCTCGTGCACCAGCGAGGAATTCGCCTCGGTCTGGCCGTAGACGTTGAAGAGCTTCGCATTCGGCGCGCGGTCGCGGACCCGCCGCAAGAGCGGAATCGGCATCCGCTCGCCGCTGAAAATGACGGCCCGCAAAGACGGCAATGTCTCGGCACCGGAAAGGCCCTTGTCGACGAGCAGCCCCAGCGCCGACACGACGGAGTTCCAAATGGTGACGCCGTGCTCTCGAACCGCACCGGCCATCTTCTTCGGAAACGCAGAGAAGTATTCCGGCAAGGAGACGACGGCCGCGCCGGCGAGCGACGCGCAATAGAGGTCGAAGACCGAAAGGTCGAAGTGAACGGGGGCCTGACACGCGAGGCGATCCGCGGCCGTGATGGCGAAATGGTCGGTGGCGGGCTCGACGAACGCGAGGGCATTGCGATGCGTAATGGCGACGCCCTTCGGCTTGCCTGTCGACCCGGAGGTGTGCAGCACGTAGGCGAGGAACCCGTCGGTGATCGCGACGGTGGGAAGAATGCCGCGCTCGATGGTGCCGTCGGTAAGCGACAGCTCGGGACCCAGCGACTCGGCCTTCGAAAGGAGAACGAGGTGTTCGAGCGACGGAAGCTCCCCTTGCCGCTTCAGTTCATAGAGCATCTCCACGCGATCGGCCGTCGTGACCAGGTATCGCGCTTCGACTTTGCGAAGGATCTGCGCGGCCCGGGCGGGAGGGGTCGCCGGATCGATCGGCACGTACGCGGCGCCGGCCCTCAAAATGCCATAGACCGCCGAAATGGCGGCTGACGTCTTCTCCGACCAGAGACCGACCGGGGCACCGCGTACGGCGGTCGGCGTGGAGGCGCCGCCCCCATCGACGAGAGCGCGGGCGATGCGGTGCGACAGACCGGCGAGCTCGGCATAGGTGAGCGTTCGCTTCGGCTCGATGAGGGCGATCGCATCCGGCGTGCGCTCCGCCGAGGCGTCGAGCAGCTGATGGAGGAGATAGGGCTTCACGGTGGACGCCTCAGAGCCCCAACAGGCTCGCGATGATGTTCTTTTGGATCTCGTTGGTGCCCGAATAGATTCGGGAGCCGATCGCGTCGCGCAGATCTCGCTCGACTTCGTATTCGCTCATGAAGCCATAGCCGCCGCGGATCTGAATCGCGTCCAGGCTGCTCTGCACGAAGCTCTCGCTCACGAAGAGCTTGCTGATGGCGCTCTCGAGCGGTGCGCGGACGCCCCTCGATTTCATCCAGGCGACCTTCAAGAGGACGAGCTCGGCGAGCTCGATGCGGACCTTCATGTCGGCGATCTTGTGCGACACCGCCTGAAAGCCACCGATGGGCTGCCCGAATTGTTTGCGATCCTGGGCGTACCGAATCGTGTCGTCGAGCTGGCGCTCCATTGCGCCGAGGTGGATCGCGAAGAGGCAGCTTCGCTCCCATTCCATCTCGGCATTGAAGATTGCAGAGCCTTGGCCGACCTTGCCGAGGACCGCGTCGACCGGCACCTCGACGTCCTCGAGCGTGACCTCACCGGTCGGTGAAGTCTTGAGGCCCATCTTGTCGAGCGGCTTGCCGACGCTGAGGCCCTTCGTGCCTCGCTCGACGAGGAAACCCGTGACGCCGGCCCAGCCCTTTGCGCGGTTCGTCGTCGCGAAGACCAGGAAGACGTCGGCGACCGGCGCATTCGAGATGAACGTCTTTTGACCATTGAGGACGAAATGGTCGCCGCGGCGCTCGGCGGTCGCGGTGAGGCTGAAGGCGTCGCTGCCGGCCTCCGGCTCGCTCATCGCGTGGCAACCGATGATTTCGCCGGTGACCATTCGCGGCAGATAACGCTGCTTCTGCGCCTCGCTGCCGAAGAGAAGAATCGGGATCTCGCAGGTGAGGACGTGCGAGCAAATGGTGAAAAGCAAGCCACTGTCCGGACACCCTCGCCCGAGCGCTTGCATTGCGAGCGCGCAATCGACGACGTCGCGCTCGAGACCGCCATAACGCTCGGGAACCGGCAGGCCGAGAATGCCGAACGCGGCGCACTTTTCGAATCCCTCGCGGAAGAAGGACGACGCCTTGTCCCGCTCGCGCATCGTCTTCGGCTCGGAGCTGCCGACGACGAGCTCCTTTTTCGCGAAGTCGAAGACCGACTTCTTGAATGCCGATTGCTCGGCCGTGAGCCCGAAATCCATGGCTAGGACGCTGCGGCCGACTTCTGTTCGATGAGCTTCGCGATCGCGTCGACGGTCTCGAAGTTGTCGGGGTCGAACTCGTCGTCCCCGAGGACGACGCCGAACCGCTCTTCGATGAACGCGATGAGCTTCACGATCGCCATGGAGTCGAGTAGCCCACGCTCGAGAAGCGAATCGCCCTCCGCGAGGTTTTTGGCTTTGGCGCTCTTGTCGCCGAAATACTGGAGCAGGATCTGTTGCGTCGTCATTGACCTGCTCGATCTAGACTCAGCTCGGCGCGCGGAAAAGAGCGAAGACGCCGTTCATGAGCTGCATCTTGGACGAGCCGATCCCCCAAGGTACGACCTCGAAAGCCGAGTGCATGCCCGCGATCGGGATCCCGGGGAAGCGCTTCTTCAGGATGCGGATGTCGACGTCGGACTCGCCGTAGAGCGAACGACCACGGCCGGCGCAGCTCAGGTAGAGGCCGAAGGTCGGCTGGGAGCCGAGCGCGTGACGCTCGGCTCGACGCGCTGCTTCCGTCAGGCCGTCCCGCGCGCAGGCCGGGTCGCGCACGGCGAACGAGACGCGGTCGCCGACGTTGAGGTCGCCGACGATGGCGACGCCTTTTCGGCCGGGATCGATGCCGCGAATGGGCCGGACGAGGTAGCGGTCCGGGTCGCTGAAATCGTGGATCGCGACGAGGATGAGACCGCCGTGCCTGCCGCCGCCCGCTTTGGCGGTGAGCACGTCGAGCGCGGGCTCTCCGTCGAGGCGCGTCACCATGCCGCGATCGATCTGCGTCACGGTCATCGAGTCACTGACGAGCCTGCACGCCGACGACGCCTCCACGATCGGGCCGCCGCCATCGAATCGCATCGCCGCGACCCGTCCCGAGCTGACCTTTCCATTGTCGACGAGGTGGACGTGGTTGCCCGGGCTTCCGGCGCCGAAGAGACACTGTCGATCACGCGAGAGCGCGCTCACCTCCGCGGGCTCGAAGCCGTCGGACGCCCAGAACGACGCGAGGGATCCGCCGCTGCCGAGCGACGAGCCGATGTCACGCGCCGTGTCGCCGATCGCGACGCGGATCGATGCACCCCGCGCGCTCCACGCGACACCCGTGACCGCGAGCGCACCTTCCACCTCGGCGGCCTGGGTGAGAACGCCGGACGATGGGACCACGAGCGTCGGGACTCGATACGAAAGGTCCGCGATCGCCTGCGCGACTGCGAGCGCGGGCGTCGGCGCGCCGGAAACGAACGCGATGGCCGCGCTCGGTCGATGCAGCTCTCGCATCGAGCCGACGAAGGCACGACGAAATGGCTCGAGCGCGGGCTCGGGCGCCGGACGACTCGCGCCTTCGGCAGAGCCGGTGTCCGCGGGGCGGGACCGAGCTGGTTGCCGGCTGGGCGCGCGAAGAGAAGCTGCGAAGGTCGCTGCGGAGGGTCGTTGCGTCACTGGAGTCGACGTCACTGGAGTCAAGAAGAGGCGTTCGAGGCGGACTCTGTCGTGAGTCTAGCTCGACAATCCCCGTATAGGCCGAGTATGGTGGGCTGTCGGGATTGGATCCCCGCCGCCCATGAACTACCCGGCTTGGCGCCCCAGCGTCCGTTCGTTTGGCAAGAGTGATATCGGCCGGCACCGGAAGCTGAACGAAGACGCGTTTTTTCGCGACGATCAGCTCAGGCTCTTCATCGTCGCCGACGGTATGGGCGGCCATGCGGCCGGCGAGGTCGCGAGCGGCGAAGCCGTCGACACCGTCTACGGCATGGTGAAGCGCGGGCTCGGCGGGCTCGGCGATCTCTACCAGCCTCTCGACGAAGCGCGCGGCCGTTCAGCCTGTCGCCTGCTCGAGGGCGCCATCCAGGCCGCGACGTACATGGTCTTCGGCATGGCCCAGTTCGAAAAGGACAAGTCGGGCATGGGGACCACCATCAGCAGCGCGATGGTTCTCGGCGACTCGTTCGTCACCGGACAGGTCGGCGACAGCCGAATCTATCGAGTTCGTCAGAACACCGCGGTCCAGCTGACGGAGGATCACACGTTGATCGCCTGGCAGCTGAAGCAGGGCCTCATCAGCGAGAACGAGGCGAAGGCGAGCCCGCACAAGAACGTCATCACCCGCGCCGTCGGCAACCGCGAATACGTCGAGGTCGACACGAACATTTACCCGATGGCATCCGGGGACAAATACATGCTCTGCAGCGACGGGCTGCACGGCTACTTGCAGCTCGACGAGATCGCGGCGGTCGCGTCGATCGGCGGCGATCAAGCCGTCGAGCAGTTCATCCGGCTCGCGAACAACCGCGGCGGTAAAGACAACATCACCTGTCTGCTCGTCGAAGTCGCCTGAAGAGGGCCGACTAGAAGAGCCCGCGCGCGTACGCACCCGGGGCGACACCGAAGTGGCGTTTGAAGTCGCGCGTGAAGTGCGCGGCGCTCGCGTAGCCGACGGCGGTCGCCACCTCCCCGATGGATCGGTTGCGCTCCGCGAGGGTCGCGCGCGCGTGCTGAAGACGCAGGCGCTTCAGGTACTGCATCGGCGAGAGGCTCGCGATCTCCTTGAAGCGGTGCGCGAAGTGGGAAGGGCTCATCGCGACGTGCTTCGCGATGGCATTGACCGTCACGCGTTTGGTCGCGTTGCGCTCGATGAAGCCGATTGCCTTGGCGATGCGATCGCGATCCGCGGCTCCACGTGCGACCTGACGGAGCACGGTTGCCGCCTCGGTCCCGAGTAGTCGAAAGACGATCTCCTTCAGGAAGAGCGGCGCAAGAACGCGTCGTTCCGGCGCCGAGTCGATGCTCATGAGGAGCCGACAGAGCGCATCGGCGAGGTCGTCGTCGAGCGGCGAGATGAACGCGGGCGGCACGGCTTCCTCGGCGCCGGCGGCCTCCTGCTCGTCGGCCATCTCGAGGAGCGTACGAACCACGAGCTCGGGAGGAAGCTGGAGTCCGAGCGAGAGGTACGGCTCGTCCGGGGTCGCGTCGACGATGGCTGCCTCGTACGGAATCTCCCCGCGCACGATGAGGTAATGCCGCCGGCTGTAGTCGAGCTCCATCCCCTCGATCTTCACGCGCTTGCGACCTTGGACGGCGACCGCGAGGTACATCGTGGGCGCGCTCGCCTTCACGGTGGGCCGGCACTCGGCGGAGCGAAAAAACCAGAGCCCCGGAAAGCTCGACGCGATCATTCCGTCCGCGCTTCCCTGCGCGCGGCTGCTGATCATCGCGGCGAGCGCGTCAATGTTCCCCATCGGAGGCCGGAGCATAGCGCGCGCCAGCAGGACGCGCGTCATTGGTCGGAGGGTATGCCGGTTGCACCGATCGGCGAGGTGATGGTCGATCTATCGAGACGACAGTTCGTCGCAGGAACTTCCGCGGCGCTGACGATCGCAGGGTGCGCCGCTGCCTCACCCGAGGCCGCAGAGCCCGAGGACACCGAAGTGAACGAGCAGCCGTTACCGCGAGCCACGAGCATGCCGACGAGGCCGCTCGGCAAGACCGGCGAGCGCGTCTCCGCGATCGGCCTCGGCGGCTATCACCTCGGCAACATCCGCGACGAACAGGCGTGCATCGCGCTCGTTCGGGACGCGATCGACCGCGGCGTCACGTTCATGGACAACTGCTGGGACTATCACGAAGGCGAGAGCGAACAGCGCATGGGAAAGGCGCTGGCGGACGGCTACCGCTCCAAGGTCTTCTTGATGACGAAGCTCGACGGGCGCACGAAACAGGCTGCGATCGCCCAGATCGATCAGAGCCTGAAGCGGCTTCGGACGGACGTGATCGACCTCATGCAGATTCACGAAATCATTCGCATGGAGGATCCCGAGCGGTGCTTCGCCGAAGGCGGATGTGTCGAAGCGCTGGTCGATGCACGCAACGCGGGGAAGATCCGCTTCGTCGGCTTCACCGGCCACAAGGATCCGGCGATTCACCTTCGGATGCTCGCGGTCGCCGACGAGAACGGGTTTGCGTTCGACACGGTGCAGATGCCGCTCAACGTCATGGACGCGCACTACAAGAGCTTCGAGAAAGACGTGCTCCCGGTGCTCGTGGACAAGAACATCGGCGTCCTCGGGATGAAGTGCCTCGGCGCGGGCGAGATCCTGAAGGCGAACACGGTGACCGCGCTCGAGTGCATTCATTACGCGATGAACCTTCCGACCAGCGTCGTCATCACCGGCATCGAGAGTCGCGAGCGCCTCGACCAGGCCATGCGCGCCGCGCTCTCGTTCTCACCGATGGATCCGGACGCGGTCGCGGCGCTGCTCGCACGCACGCGCGAGGCGGCCCAGCGCGGCGAGCTCGAGAAATTCAAGACGTCCACCAAACACGACGGCACGACCCAGAACCCGCACTGGCTCACGACCGCAGAGCCCTGAGCAAAACAGGGAAGGCCCGATGTAGGAGCCGCGTTCTAACCAGAATGCGACGGCTCCTTTTCATCATCGCGATCGCGGGGTGCA
This sequence comes from Polyangiaceae bacterium, assembly GCA_013361525.1. Lineage (GTDB taxonomy): Bacteria > Myxococcota_A > Polyangia > Polyangiales > Polyangiaceae > Xiheicaenibacterium. The sequence continues at coordinate 31,050 of JABFXY010000181.1, forward strand.
GCCCCAGCGAGCCCGCTGCGCGCAACGCCGACACCGTTTCGATCGGCGTCGCGCCTCCGACGACGGCGAGTGCGATCCCATCGGCGCAGCCGGCAGCGGCCGCGCGCGAAGCCGACATCCCGTGCCACCAGCTTCTGCGCGGTATCGGCGTCGCGAAGGACCCGGCGCGCGCGCGTGCTTGTTACGAGCGCGCCGTGGCCGCCGAGCCGGCGTGTGGAGACAACTCGCCTTCGATCGATCGACTGCAGCTCGCGCTGATGAGGGCGCGCGGGATTGGTGGGCCGGCGGACTCGGCGCTCCCGCTCCTTCAAGCGTGCTTCGCCGACGCGAGCGCCGAAGAGGTCACGAAGGTCATCCAAACGGGCAAAGGGGTGCCGGACAGCGGCGACTTCTGCGACGGGCTCGCGGTGACGACCCTGCACGTCAACGCGTGCTTCGCGCGCGAGCGAGCGGATATCGAGGTGAAGGCGGCGGCGGTCGAAAGGCGGATCGAGGCAGCACACGGAAAGGCCGGCGTGGACGCGTTTCGGGCCGCGCGCGCCGCGTGGGACAAGCTCGCGACCGCGGACGCGTCGCACGTGAGCGACATCTACCGCGGAGGCTCCCTCTCCTCGACGACGTTCGTGTCGATCGAATCGTCCCGCAAGCGAACGCGGCTCGACAGGATCGCGAGCATTTTGGACGGGACGAAGCCCACCTGGCCGAAGAGCGCAGAGGCGTCGCGGCACCTCGCCGAAGCTCGCCCCAAGTGGCGCGCGTTCGGTCACGACGATGCAGCGTCACACAAACTTTTCGATGAGGCCGATCGTGCGTTCAAGCAAAGCCGCGCCGAAGAGGCTCAATTGCTCGTCCTACTCACAGGCGCGTCGCGCGTCGAAGCGGAGGCGCTGCTCGACGAAACTCGCGTCGGCGAGCTCGCAGATCTCCAGCAGTGAGCCCAGGAAACTGAGCCTCGAGCCAGCTTTCGAGCGTTGCGGAAAGTTTGACCTACCGGAGCAGGCCTGTTACCGCCGTCGGTCGTCGAAACCCTGCGTCGAAAGCATCGTCCTTCGCCGCGCGTTTCTCCCATCGGAGGTACAGATGAATCGAATCGGGCCGAGGCGAGTGGGCGTGATCATGGGCGGTTCGTCGGGGGAGCGCGAAGTGTCGCTTCGCTCGGGGGGCGCCGTCGCTACCGCGTTGGAGACCCGAGGGCATCACGTCGTCCGAATCGAGCTCGCCGCCGATCCGGCGAAGAGCGCCGAGACGATTCAGAGCGCAGGCATCGACGTCGCATTTCTCGCGCTCCACGGCCGCCTCGGTGAAGACGGCTGCGTGCAGGGTCTGCTCGAGCTGCTCGGCATCCCGTACACGGGCTCGAGCGTTCTTTCGAGCGCGCTCGCGATGGACAAGCTCAAGGCGAAGGAGCTGTTCCGCCTGCACAACGTGCCGACGCCGCCGTACTACATGGTCACGGCCGAGGACGACCTCGGCGACATCGAGACGACGCACGGCTCGTTCGGTTTCCCGGTCATCGTGAAGCCTCGAGGCGAGGGTTCGAGCCTCGGCGTGCGCAAGGCCGACAACATCCAGGAGCTCGTCCGCGCCATCAACGATGCGCTCGAGCTGGACGAGGTCGCGATCGTCGAGCGGTTCATCGACGGCATCGAGATCAACGTGGGCCTCTTGCACGGGCGTCCGCTCGGCGCGATCGAGATCGTTCCGAAGAACGGCATCTACGACTACGAGGCGAAATACACGCCCGGCATGACGGAGTACTTCATGCCCGCGCGCCTCTCGCCCACGCGCTACCGCGGCGTCTTGAACCTCGCCGACCGCGCCGCGCGCGCGCTCGGCTGCAGCGGCCCCTGCCGCGTCGACCTCCTCGTGACCCGGGGGGAGAACGAATACGTCCTCGAGGTGAACACGCTCCCCGGTATGACGGAGACGAGCCTCCTTCCGAAGATCGCGAGCGCTTCCGGCTACGACTTCGGGATGTTGTGCGAGTCGATCCTGGAAGGCGCGCGCCTCCACGCCGGCTCTCGCAGGCCGCTCGTGACCCGCCGCCAGGCTTCGGGCTTGTTCGACAAGGAGAGCTCGCGTATCGCGAAGAGCGCGTGACCGATCTCGCCGTCGAGCCCCAGCACAAACCGCTCAAGGGCATCGTCCCTGTTCCGAGCGACAAGAGCATCACCCACCGGGCGCTCCTCCTCGCGGCCATCGCCGAAGGAGAGAGCGCCGTCGTCGTTTCGAGTATGGGCGACGACAATCGGTCGACGCTCGCGGCGATGGTCGCGCTCGGAGCGACCGCGACCGAACGGGAAAACGAGCTCCGCATCGGAGGTGTCGGTCTCGAGGGGCTCCGAGCCGCGAGCGGCGCGATCGACTGCGGAAACTCGGGCACGACGATGCGCCTGCTCGCGGGCGTCCTCGCGGCGCAGCGCTTCCAGGCGGTGCTCGTCGGCGATGCGTCGCTGACGAAGCGGCCGATGGCGCGGATCGCGAACCCGCTTCGCCAGCGCGGAGCGCGGATCGAAGGCGAGCTCGTACGCAACAAGCCGGGGGAAATCACGGCACCGCTGGTCATCGGTCCCCTGCCCGTCCCCAACGTCCTCTCGGCGATTTCATTCGACTCGCCGATCCCGAGCGCGCAGGTGAAGAGCGCGCTGTTGCTGTCGGGTCTGTACGCCGACGGATCGACGGTCGTGAGCGAGCCGGTCGTGTCGCGCGATCACACCGAGCGAATGCTGGATGCGCTGGGCGTCCCCGTACAGCGGGCGGGCTCGATCGTGTCGCTCGACGGCGGCGCGTTCTCGGGGAAGCTGCCGGCGTTTTCGCTCACGGTTCCCGGCGATTTGTCCGCCGCCGCGTTCCTCGCGGCCGCGGCTTCGCTCGTGCCGGGAAGCGAGGTCGGTGTACGGGGCGTAGGCGCGAACCCCACGCGCAGCGGCTTCGTCGACGCGATTCGAATGATGGGCGCCAACGTCGAGCTTTCCCCCGAAACGGTTCAACTCGGCGAGCCGGTCGGTTTGCTTCGCACGACCCACGCGGAGCTGCGCGGCGTGACCATCGCGGGCGAGCTCGTCGCACGATCGATCGACGAGATCCCTATCCTCGCGGCCCTTGCAGCGAGGGCACACGGCGTGACGACGATCGCCGACGCGGGGGAGCTCCGCGTGAAGGAGAGCGACCGGATCGCGTGCATGGCCGCGGTTCTCCGCGCCTTCGGGGTGGAGGTCGAAGAGCGGCGCGACGGGCTCGTGGTCGAGGGCAAACCGGACCGGCCCCTCACCGCGGCGGACGTCGACAGCGAGGGTGACCATCGAATCGCGATGAGCGCCGCGGTGCTGGGGCTGTTCGCAAACGGAACGTCGCGCGTACGCAACGTCGACGCCATCGCAACGAGCTTTCCGCGATTTGCAGGCACGATGCGGGCCCTCGGCGCGAACATCCGCGCCGTGTAACCCCCCTCACGCAGTGAGGGGGGCAGGGGGGAGAAAGTGCGGCCACAACGCGGCCATCGGTGGAGCGCAACCGCGAAACGTAGTGGGTTCAAAGCGGAGGGCCTTCGGTGTAAACGTGTCTTCGGGTATGGCGAAGCGCGTGCGCCTTCTCGTTGCGATCGACGGCCCCGCAGGCGCGGGAAAGAGCACCGTCGCGCGTCGAGTGGCCGAGCGCCTCGGGTACGTGCTCGTCGACACCGGCGCCTTGTATCGATGCGTCGCGCTCGCCGCGTCTCGCGCAGGGTTCACGCCGCACGGCGAGCTGAGCGAGGACGACGAGCTCGCGATTGGGGACCTGGCCAAAGAGCTGGCGGCAGGGCGCCAAATCCAGCTCGAGCCGAGCGGCCGTGTCGTCCTCGACGGTGAGGATGTTTCGCGTGCGATTCGCTCTCCGGAGATGAGCCTCGGCGCGAGCCGCGTCTCCGCGATTCCGCGGGTTCGCGAGGCGCTGTTGTCGATGCAACGCCAAGCCGGCGAGCACGGCGGCGCCGTGATGGAGGGGCGAGATATCGGGACCGTGGTTTTCCCCGATGCCGAAGCGAAGTTCTTCCTCACCGCATCCGCCGAACAGCGCGCCGGCAGGCGCCACGCGGAGCTGCTGGAGAAGGGCTCCGCGGTGACCTTCGACGAGACCCTCGCAGACGTGCGCCGGCGCGACACGGCGGACACCGACCGTCCCGTCGCCCCGTTGCGCCAGGCGGACGACGCGGTCCTCGTGGACTCGTCGACGATGGCCATCGACGACGTCGTCGATGTCATCGTCCGCGAGGTGCGCGCTCGCGAAGCGCAGTCGTGAACGCCGGACGACGCTCGACGCTACTCGCGTTGATCGCAGGCGCGGCGAGCACCGCATGCAACGAGGTGCCGAAGGGCGGTGTGCCGAAAACGCCGGAGCAGCCCGCGCTCTCGCGCAAGCTCCTGCCGAACGAGGTGATCCCGGCGGATCTCGACGTCGTGGTGCGGGTCGACCTGTCGCTCCTGCGAAAGACGCTCGGCCCGCGGTTCGATCAGGAGCTTGCCGCGCGCTACGGCGGCGATCCTCTTCTGATGAGCGCGCTCGCAAAAGGGCGCACCGTCACGATCGGCGTTCGCGCGGCGGACCTCGAGCAAGGTGACCACGTCGTCGTGGTCGAGGGCGCGGAGGTGGGCCTCGATCTCGAAAAGGAAGGCTTTTTGCCGCGCGAATCGCGCAACGACAAGGTGAAGGCCTTCGTTCGAGCGCTCCCATCGGATCGCGATCGCACGGACGCCGTCGTGCTTCTCGACGAGCGTGCGATCGCTTTCGTGAGCCCGGTCGAGACCGATGCGGTGCTTCGAATCCTGCGCGACGGCTCGGACGAGCAGCGGGGCCAGCCGGTCGCCGAGGGCATCGTCAGCGCGGACATTCGACCGCGCCGCTTACCCCCTGCGCTCGAGCGGAAGTTTCCCTCGTTTGGGCGCCTTCTCGCGCAGGTCATGCGGATCCGCCTTCTCTTGAAGGTGAGCGATGACGGCCTCCGTCTCGAGGGCGAAATCATCTCGAAGAGCGACGCTTCCGCCCACAAGGTGCGGCAGTTCCTCGACGTGTTCCGCGAAGGCGCGAGCGGCGAAGGCGCGACTGCGATCCTCAAGAAAATGAAGCTCGAAAAGGTCGGCGCGGTGGTCCGCGTGACGTCCGTGCTTTCCATCGCAGATATCGCCGGCTTTTTTACTCCGGCCGAAGCATCGCCCCAGCCGTAGATCGACGGGCGAGCTGTGCCATACTCCGGCCGCCATGCCGGGCACCATCGTCCAGGACGAGCCTCCGCGCGACACCGACGTCGATCCCGGCGCCGACGACGCAGCCTCGAAGACCATCGTCGACGATCCGCGTTCCGAGCCACGTAGTGGAGGTACGCCGACCTCCGGCTCGCGGGCAACGCGCGACACGATGCCCGATCCGATCGCCACGGAGCCCGTGCGCGCCACGCTTCCCGATATCGATCCCAACGCGAGCGAAGAAGATGCGGAGGCTCAGCAGCCCGAAGGCGAGCAGAGCCCCGGCGACGGCGCGCCGGCCCCCGCCCCGAAACGTCGGAACGTCCTCTTCTTCGTCATCGGCGGACTGCTCTTCGTCGCGCTCGCGGGCCCGCTGGTCTTCTACTTCCTCGTGTGGCGCTACCGACCGACGGCGCCCCAACACATCCCTGCCGGCACGACGCTCGCCGTGCGCTTCGACGGCCGAGAGCTCTATCTCTACGAGCCGTTTCGAAAGCACGTCATCGGCAGCATCGACGGCTCCGACAAAGCGAAGAGCCGCCTCGATCGGATCAAGAAGCACACGGGCGTCGACCTGCGCAACGAGGTGCGAGAGATCGTTTTCGCGACGATGAACGCCGAGAGCTGGATCGTGCTGGTCGGCGGAAACTTCGACGCCGGTCGCGCCCGTAAGAAGTTCGTTCCGGGCCTAAAGACGTTCCTCGAGGAGGAGGGCGTGCAGGGCTACACGGTGGAGGACGGCGTTCTCAAAGGGCCTGTGCTGCGTATCGCGCAGGCCGACGACACGACCATTCTCATCGCGAACAACGACGAGATCCTTCGCGCCGCGACCGACCCTTCGGATGCGTGGCAAGAGCTCGGGCTCGCGAGCTCCGGTGCGATGTCGTTCGTCATCGATCGCGGTGCGTTCGATGCCGTCTCGAAGAACCCGTCGGAGAAGGTGTCGGGCGTGTTGCCGCCGGCCCTCGCGATCGGCGCGCTCGCATTGGTAACGCCGGAGACGCTCGACCACGTCTCCGATGCGAGCAAAAGTACGCAGAAGATGACGGGTTATCTCGATCTCGGCAAAGGTCCGAAGATCATGGCCGACATCGTCCCCACGACCGGAACGACCCCCGGGGCCCTCTCGGACAAGTGGCAAACGGTACAGACCGACGCGCAGGGGATGCGTGACGTGTTGACCTCGTTCTATTCGGCCGGTCTCGCGCCCGCGATGCTCGATGCGAAGCTGAAGCCACGCAACGAGACGGTCATGGTCACCATTCAATGGGAGCGCAAAGAGCTCGACGCCGGCCTCGAAAAGCTCGGCGAGAAGATCCGCGAGACGCTCGGCGAGTAGCCGGCGCGAACAGCTACCGCGAGAACCACGGGACGAGGCGCGAGACGCGGCGCTGATAATCGGCGAACGCGGGCCTCTTCGCGAGCGCGCGCTCCTCGGCCATCGGGATCGAGGCGAACAGAATCATGCAGGTCACGCCGGCGGCGCCGAGGACCATCCAAGCCGACGGGCGCGCCGCCAATCCGAAGAGCGCGATCGACCACCAATACATCGCCTCACCGCAATAGTTGGGGTGGCGCGAATATGCCCAAAGCCCGGATTGAAGGAACGCGAGCGGGTCGCGATTTGTCCTTCGAAACGCATGAAGCTGCCGATCCGCGACCGTCTCGAGCACGACTGCGCCGATGCCCACGAGGGTCGCCGCGATCTCCAGGGCTCCGATCGCGCCGCCCCTCGCGATCGCCTCGTGCAGCGGATAGCTCCCCGCCGTCACGAGGACGAACGGGAAGAGATGGAGCGCACCGAAGCTCGCGGGAAGGTACGCACCGCCGGTCTTTCTGCGCAGGTCGACGTACCTCCAGTCTTCGTGGTCGAGCCCCTGAAAGTGCTTCGCCCAGTTGGCCGTGAGACGAACGCCCCAAGCGGCCGTGACGGCGACGGCGAGCACGGCGCGCGGTTGGCTCCATGCGTCGTAACCGGTCATCCACGCGACCCCGCAGACCACGGGCGCGAGGCACCAATAACAATCGTAGAAGCCCGAATACTAGAACACGACGCTGCAGCCGAAGAAGAACAGCGTCACGACGCCGCCCGCGATCGCCGCGCGCTCGAATGGAGAACCGCTCGTCGCAGAGGCCACCGCGAGCGCGAGCCCGAGGGCGACGGCATACGAGGCTGCGTAGACGACGCGCGAGCGCGGGAGAGACCAGCCCATCGACCTCGGGGTACGCTCGCGCCCGTGAGGCGGTTGCGAGGGATCGTATTCGCGGCGACGGCCGGGCTGATGGCAGCGTGCGGTCCATCTGGGGAGCCTGCGCGCCCTGCGCAGACGCCACCCGCACCGGCGACGGTCGAGGCGCCTGCCCCAGCCCCGACCCAAGAAGACACCGCGCAAGCGACCCCGCCGCCTGCGGATCAGCCGGCGCCTCCTCCGGCGAAGCCCATGCCGCCTTCCAAGGACCTCGCGGACCTCGAGCTCGGCGCTGCGCTCGCTCCGACCGCGGAGCATATTCGCAAAGGCGCGTGGGCCAAAGCGGCCAAGGCAGCAGATGCAGCGCTGGCTGGAATCGAGAAGTCCGGCAGACTCGACGACCTCCTCGCCGTACAAGCACTGCGCGGTCGCGCCCGCGCGAAGCTCGGCGACACGAAGCGCGCGACGACGGCGTTCAAGGCAGCTCTCGACGCGTACAAGCCGGCGTCGCTCGACGCGATCGGCCCGGCGGATGCGCCCGAGACGATCGAGCGCCTGCGCGTCATGGTGGAGGCGGTCAGCGAGGCGCGCTTCTTCTTTGCGGAGGAGAAGCGCAAAGCCGCCGAGGCGGAGAAGCTACCCGCCTATCGCGGCAATGGCACGAAAGACGATGTCCTCAAGTTCGTGAACGGACCCTTCGCGAAATGGTTCAAGGCGCGGAACGCAAACATGGTCGACGTCGAGCGCGCATACGTCGAAGTCCTCGACGTTCAACCCGCGCCGTCACCTCGCTGGGTCGTGCGCTCGGCGGAGCGGGTGGGAGCGTTCTCGTCCTCTTTCGCGACGGCCGTCGATCGCGCGCCGTACCCGAAGGAGTGGGAAGGCGAGGGCGACATTGCCGGCATCCCCAAGGCCGACATCTTGGCGACCTACAAACGAGCGCTCGCCGACGTGACGAGTCCCATGCAGCAGCGTGCTCGAGCCGCTTACAAGACATGTGTGGATCGCGCCGCCGCCTTTTCGGTCGACCTGCCCGAGGTGGCGCTCTGCAAGAAATGGTTGGACGACAACCCCGCCCCGCCCAAAACGCCGTAGCGGGTCGTGACAGTTTCGTCGGTTTAGGGCGCCGCCCTCAGGTCTTCGTTTTGAAGAACTTCCCGTAGAGGCCTTTTCGGACCTCTTTTCGCTCCGGGAGCTTCGCCGCGGGAGCCTCGGGGGCCGGCTGCGGAACGGGCTGTTCGACGTCGCGCAGCTGCGCGCCCCATGGATCCTTGTTCGGCTCCGATGCCGGCGCGGGCGCGCTGCGCTCGGACGGTGCAGGCGCTGCAACGTGGAAGTAGCGAGGATCTTCGTTGCGCGGCAGTGGCCTCGGAGCGAGCTCGGTCGCCGGCGGAACCGATGCCGGTGGCTCGGCGACGAGGGTCCCCGACAGCGCGTGCCCGGCGGGCTGAACGTGGTCCCGAACCTCGGACCAAGGCGCGCGCGGGGGCAGCTGACTCGCGCGTTCGGACTCCGACGGAGCGTGAGGATGTGATGCGCCGGCAAACGGCACTGCCGGACCATTCAATCGGAGAGGGATGGCCTGCGTCGCCGGCGGCACTTCCTCCTCCGGAACGAGCGGCGGCAAGCCTGCGACGAGCGACGCGATATCCCCGAGCACGACCGTCCCTTCGAGCGGGTGTGCAGCGGGCCTGCCGGGCGGAGCGACCACGACCGCCGGGCGCGGGGTCGGCTGCGGCGCGGGGAGCTCGACGGTCTTTCGTGGCGGCGCAGGGAGCTCGACGGTCGCGTTCGCCCCTCGCGGACGCTCGGGAACGGGCGCAGCGGGCGGCTCGATGACGACCGTTCCGGTCAGCGGATTGGTTCGCGGCGGTTTGTTTTCAGGCATCACGCGTCGCTCGCTCGATGAAGGTATCACCGCCCCCGAGACGAGGAAACGTGGCTCGACTTTCGCGCGTTTCACACGCGATCGAACGCGCGATCCAGGGGATCGCCGGCCGAGGTGACCACGTGACGAAGGCGTCAGAAGCCGCGAGGAACGGGCAATCCCTGCAAGACCGACGGGTTCATCGGGAGCTGCCACGTCCCCGTGCTGGTCGATGGCCACGACGCATTTCCAGGCGCCGGCAGGCACGCGAGCCCGGGGATGCACAGCCCATTGCCGGCGTTTCCCGGCGGGGAGCCGCCGTCGGTCGGCGTCGACGACAGCGTCGCGCGGATTCGATAGCCCCAATTCATATGGGTGCGCAGCATGCTCTCCGGAATGATTGCGCGACCATTGCGCCCCCACCCCTGCCCCCAGCTGTTCTTGAATACGAATTCACGACCATAAGGTCCAACACGATAGCCCTCCAGCACGACCGCATGGTTTTCGCCCGCGGACTCGGGCGGGTAATAAGGTAGATAACCGGTCCGCTCCACTTCGGGGCTTTGCCACGCAGGGCGATAGAAGCGCAGCGCGACCCAAATGCTCTCGCCGTCCGCCAAGAGAGCGGCCATCTGATTGGGATCGGTGCCCTCGGCGAGCTCCTCGAATTGGTCGATACGAACGAACCCCGACGCGTCCGCGCGGGCTCGCTCGTTCATCAGCCCGGGATCGGACCATGCCGAGCCGGGGCTCACACCATAATAGGAGCCACACGAGCCGACTTGGCTGCCGTCGCGCGCGAACCGGCACGCGCGCGACGGGTCGTACGGCCATACCGTCTCCGCCGTCATGGGTCGGCCGCGAATCGTCTCGAGACCATTGCCGGTATAGGTGGTGAACACGTGCAGCGGCGAGCTCACGTCACCGCGCTGCGACCGGCGCGCGACGTTGTCGAGCACGCTCGAGACGGCGAAACCCGCGCAGGCGCCGACTTGCTGCTGGTCCTTCACCGGCCCGCTCAACCCGCGCTCGTCGAGGTCGACGTAGCGGGGAAGCGTCGCAGCGACGATTTGCCGCGGGATGAACGACGTCGCGCCGGCAACCTTCTTCATGGCGGCGCAATCGATCATCGAAGCGAGCTCTTTTGGCATTCCCGGTGCCGGACACGGAAGATCCTGCGAGAGCGAGCCGAGCAGCGTGCTCCACCCGCCGGCGGGCGGAGCCATCGTCGGGTAGGTCGCCGAAGGAGAGGTCGGCTGCCCAGGACCGCGCGGCTCGGGCGCGCGGCTGCAACCGACGAATCCCAGGGCGAGACTGATCCCCAACAAGGTCCGCTTCA
>JABFXY010000132.1 GCA_013361525.1 Polyangiaceae bacterium
GCCGTCGGCTGCGCCGCCATCGGCCGCGCCGCCGTCGTTGCTGCCGCCGTTGTTGCTGCCGCCCTCGGCCGTGCCGCCGGTTCCGCCGCCCTGGCCGCCACCGCCGTCCGAAGTGTCGTCGCCGCACGCCGCGAGCGCGCCGGCCAGGATCAGAACCGTTGCAAGGGATTTCATGGGATCCAAGTCCTCCTGTGAAGGTACGAAAGACCCGTCCACAATAACGGATGATTGACGCGCTGCAACCATTTCGCGGCCGCCTCGACTGCTCGCGACGGAAAAATTCGATAGATCAAGTAAAATTCCCGCCATGTGGGGCGTTTTGGCGTGAGGCCCCAGGCACGCAATCATCCACTAGAGTGGATGATTGCGGAGAAAATGGCGCACTGAACGGGCTGCGCGTTGGGGTTGGTCGACAGCGACGGCGTGCCCCGCCCCGGGGATCACGAGCCGCACGGCCCCTGGGATCGCCGCGGCGAGCTCGTCTTGTAAGTCCTTGGGAAGGATCTCGTCGTCTTCGCCGCCGAGCACGAGCGTCGGCGCGCCGATGCGAGCGAGCTGGTCTCGAGCGTCGTGCGCGGCGGCAGCCGCGGCAAGCCACAGCACCTCGGCGAGGGCGTGCGGGTGCGCTTCGAGCGCCGCCTGGATCCGCTTTCGCTCCGCCGCGTCGTCGAGGACATGTGGAGCGAACAGAGCTTCCGTGAGTTTGGCGGGCGATTCGGGCAAGACGAGGCCCCGCGCGATGGCGAGCTTCTGCAATGTGAGAGGCATCGCGCCGGCGAGCCCCCGCGAAGCCGACGAGGCGAGGACGAGGTGGTCGACCAAAGCCGGCGCGTCGATCGCCACCCACTGGGCGACGAAGCTTCCGAGCGAGATGCCGAATAGATGTGCGCGCTCTACGCCCAGCTCGTGGAGTGCGTCGACCACGTCCCGCGCGAGCGCGCGCGTGCTGGGAATACCGCGCGGTGCCGCGGAGTCGCCGCTGCCCGGCGGCTCACACGTGATGACGGAATGGTCCGCGGCGAGATTGGTCCGAAATGGATCGAAGAGCTCACCCGAGCCTCCGAGCGGGGGCAACAGAACGAGCGCCGGCGCATTCGATGGGCCGGCGACGGCACAATGGACCCACACCCCGGGCGCCACGTCGATCGTGAGCTCGATCGTGTCGCCGTGATCCTTCACGGGGCCGAACCCGCCATTCGATCCATCGCCTCCTGCATGCGCCCGACGATCACGTCGCGCACCTCGGCTGGATCGTCTTCCGGGTGGACGTCCTGCGCAGGGAGGATCTCGAGCCGAACCGGCAATGGGAGAGGAAAATACGGCAATGGTCCGGCGGCGACTCCCCAAGGCAGCGCGAGCGCAATGGGCACCCTGAGGAGGCGTCGCCCCGAGAGCCGGAGCACGCGCGCCAGCCATTCACCCTCGTCGAGGATGACGCAGCTCGCGTGCGCGCCATGCGCGACGATCGGCACGATGGGTACACGCGCTCTCTGTGCGACGCGAACGAAGCCGGCCCGACGGCCGAAGACCACGCGGTGCCGATCGCGGTAATGGCGAAACGCATCGAGCTCGCCGCCCGGATACACGAGGACGTGTCCGCCCTCGGTCAGCGCGCGATGAGCGTTCTGGGGGTCTGCGCGCATGCACCCGACGCGTTGGAGGAGGCGACCGAGCGGCTCCAGGTGGCGCATGGCGAGGTCGTGAGCGAGCGCATAGACGGGTTGCGCCGGGCCGAGACGCCGCCACAGCGTCGCCAGGGTGCACGACAGATCCGGCCCCATGATCCCCCCCGAATGATTGCCGACGAAAAGCGCGGGCTCACGCGGGATGTTTTCGACGCCGTCGACGCGCAGCTTCAGCCACGAAGCATTGAGGCGCTCGAAGAGCGGCAGCAACGTCTCGACCAGCTCTGGATCGCGGCGATCGAGGCGAGAGCCGTCGAAGGGCTGTCGATCGTCGGCGAGGGTCGCGTGCGCCTTGCGCAAGACGAGGCCGAGCAGCCGCGCGGACGAGCGTGCTCGCTCCGCCGATTCGGCCGTTTCCTCACGCACGTTCCATTTCGGGCATGCCGAGCTCACGTTTTGCTTCTTTCATATCGTCGGTGAGCTCCCCGCGCTCGTCGCGAACCACGAAGCACTCGAATTCTTCGGGCGGAGGTGGCCCATCGATGAGCTTCTTCATCACGAAGACCCTGAAGAGCACGGGCTTGCCATCCCGCGGAACGACGTCGATGCGTCGCTCGACGAACATTTTTGCCGCGCTCGCGGCGCGGTCGCCGCGGTCGGCGGGGTGAACGCCGGCACACACGACGAATCGGCCGCCGTCCCTCAGAAGGTGGGACGCGGCACTGCAATAGTCTTCGAGGCCGCCGCGCGTCTCGAAGTAGCAGGGCTCCCGCTGCGTCCTGTCACTGACGAGCCCACTTCCGATCGGGATGTAAGGGGGCGTTCCGGTGACGAGATCGAACGTGCCCGCATCGAGCCGGTGGATTTCGTCGCGCAGGTCGCCGTGGACGAGGCGTACGCGGTCGTCGATGCCGTTGTATTCGACGGAACGGCGCGCCATTGCGATCGACACGTCCTGCGCTTCGATGCCGGTGCACGTCGCATTCGGAAACGCCCAGGCGACGATCATCAGCACCGAGCCGATGCCGCAGCCGATGTCTGCGGTCCGGACGACCTGGTTCGAGGAGCGCCCCGCTCGAATCGCGTACAGCGCCGTCAGGTGATCGTCGAGCGACCACCGGTGTCCGCGCTTCTTCTGGAAGATGCGGAAATCCCCGCTCAAGAACGACAGATCTTCGTCCTCGTTCGGGGCCAGGTGCGGCTTGCCGAGATCGCCTCGCGGCGAGGGTCCGGGGGCGATCCACCCCTCGGGCCGCCGCTTCCTCTGGGTCACTCCGGATCGCAAACGCCGTCGCAGGTATTGGTGATGACGCCGTCGGGGCGGAAGAAATCGGAGATTTGCGTCTGCGCCGCGCCGAGCTTCCGGACCTCGTTGTGGACGTCGTTGGCGTCGGCGGGAGCGGCTGCGTAGTTGGGTTCGTCGCCGAAGTCGAACGGCGTGAGGGCGGCCTTCGTTGCCGGTGCAGTCGTCGTCGGCAGCCAGGGAGGGAACGCTTCGCCCGCGCCTTCGAGGAGCGGAACGCCGATGATCTTCGCGGCGAAATAGGTGCCTAGGTTCGGCACCGTCGAATCGGCGACGCCGAACTGCATCACGACGCCGCGATCGGGCGGGGCGCCGGGCAACGGCTCGTCGAAGATGTACGGGGCATATGTGAGTGGGTCGATCCGATCGAAGTTCAACTGCGCGATGGCCGCGAACTTCTGGTGGTCGAGCGCGTCGGGCATTTGCGTCTGCAGGAGCGCGAGGAACGGCTGAAACGGGCTCGCGCGGAACATCATGATCGAGAGGTTCGCGCCGCCCACGCTGAAGGCCGCGCGCTCCGCATCGGGCGACAGCGCGAAATACGTCTGCCCGAGGATCTGGCCCATGCTGATGCCGTAGAAGTAGAGCGTGGCCGGGTCGTAGGCGGGCGCCCCCTGGATTTGCAGCTCCGGCAACGCGGCGATCGGCCCCTTCGCCGCTGCGGCGAGGGCAATGTAGTTCGCCATACCCTGGTGAACGCGATCCGTGAACGCGAGGACCGTCGCAGGATTTTCGACGAAAGATGCGGCGACGTGATTTCGATCGGCTTCGGACATTCCCCACCAATCCGCGCCGACGACGACGAATCCGTGTGCGTCCGCGAATGCGGAGGGAAAATCGTTGCTCTCGTAGCGCGAGCCGAAGAAGCCGTGCCCGAATTGCAGAAGTCGCGCGGGTGGATCACCCGGCGCGCGATTCATCACGCTCGGCGGGATCCATACCGTCACCGGGACAGGAACCATTTCGGTCGCAATGGGAGGTGAAGCAGTGAGGGTCGCGCCGACGTCCGGGGACGAGACATAGAGCGGTACCTCGATCGTGAGCTCGATGCGCCTCGCGATGTGCTCGCTCACGGCGTCCTCGACGCCCACGACGGTGACCGTCGGCGGCGCTTGCGAGAGACGCTCGCGCATGTCCTCGCGGATCGCGAGCATGTCACCCGCCGCGCTCTCTTCGGAGCGGGTGGTGAAATCCCACGCGAGCTGCAGCTCGGTTCGCTCGAGCCCGAACGACTCGAGGAGCGGGAAGACGTCGGCCTCGTAATGGGCGCTCATCGCCTCGAGCGAGGAGTGGGCCTTTCCCCCTTCGTCCCGCAGGCTCGCAAACCCTTTTGGAGCATCGATGACCGACCCGTCGAGGCGCGTGATGCCGTGTAGCCCGACGACATAGCGGTGATTGGCGGCGAGGCGCACGAGCGGCCGCACGATCAACGCTTGGCGCGCGAGGTCCGTCGCGCGCGGATCGATCTCCGCGAAATGCGGCACGGCCTCTCCCGTCTCGGCGTCGATGACCGTGGTCTGGCTCTCGGGCGTCGTCGATCGGTCGATGTCGTCGATCCAAAAGACGAACGAGGCGTCGTCGATCGGCTCGCCGAACGACGCGATGATCGGCGTCCCGACCGAATATCCATCGAGCGGGTGTGCCGCGGTGACGTCGATGGGGACGTCTTCGAACCGCGGCATCGCGGCATCCGAGATTCTCACCCGAACGCCGTCATCGCCCTCCGTTCGATAGAAGTCGGACGGAAACGGTAGGAGGCAGTCGACGTCCGAGGCGAGGGGGTTGCAACCCTCCGGTACTTCGAGCGGGTCCGGGCCCGGCGGCTGTGACTCGCTGTCGCCGCACGACGCTGAAAGCAGCGCGGCAGAGAGGAGCGCGCAACCGACACACGAGCCCGCGCGGAGGGTGAAATGCGTCATCTTCGCTACGTCAGATATGCAGGTTGCGCGCGACGAGCACCGAGCACTCGGCGTGGTTCACGACCTTCGCGGCGGTCGTTCCCAGCACGCGATCGAGGCCTTGATAGCCGTGCGAGCCGATGACGATCAGATCGACCGCGTGCTCCTTCGCGGCTTCGCAGATCGAAGCCCAGGCCGTGCCGACGCGGGTCTCGCGCCCTTCGACGAGCTCGGGCGGGACGTTTTTGGTCTGCTCGTCGAGCTGCTTCTTCGCGTCCTCGATGAGCACCTGGAGAAAGCCGTCGGGCGAAACGCCGAACGGGCTCATCGGGATCTCCGGCGGGAGGCCCACGACACGTAGGAGGAACATCTTCGAGCCGGTGCGACGAGCGAGGTCCGACCCCGTCTCGAGGACTTTCATGGCTCTCTGCGAGGCGTCCAACGCAACGAGCAAGCGTTTCATGAGACGCGAGGCTAATTCAGCGAGCGCGATTCGGCTACAGCCGGACCGACCCGTTTGGGTCGTGAGGTCCAGCGCTACGCATGCTTTTTCGTGCGGTTGACCCTCTGGGGATGCCATGGGAGCTTTCGCGCGAACTCCCGATGAAAGTCTCGCCTGCCTTCGACCAGCTCGCCGAAACCCTGAGCCGCCGCATCGTGATCATCGACGGGGCGATGGGCACGATGATCCAGCTCGCCAAGCTGACCGACGACGATTACCGCGGTCCGCGCTTCAAGGATCATCCGGCCGATCTGAAGGGAAACAACGACCTCGTCGTGTTGACCCGTCCCGACATCATCGAGGGCATCCACGACCAGTATCTCGCTGCGGGCGCCGACATCATCGAGACGAACACGTTCGCGGCGACGCGCATCCCGCAGGCCGACTACAAGCTCGAGTCGCTCGCCTACGAGATAAACTTCGAGGCTGCGCGTGTCGCGCGGCGCTCGGCCGACAAGTTCACCGCGAAAAATCCGTCGAGGCGACGTTGGGTCGCGGGTGCCCTCGGCCCGATGAACAAGACGCTCAGCATGTCGCACGAGGTGAACGATCCAGGCGCGCGCTCGGTCGGTTTCGACGACGTGAAGGACGCGTACGCGGAGGCGACGCGCGCCCTCATCGAGGGAGGCTCGGACCTCCTCCTCGTCGAGACGATCTTCGACACCGCGAACGCGAAGGCTGCCCTCGTCGCGATCGAAGAGGTGTTCGCCGAGCGCGGCGAGCGCATCCCCGTGATGATCAGTGTCAGCATCATCGACAAGAGCGGTCGCACGCTGTCGGGTCAGACGGTCGACGCCTTCTACACCAGCGTCAGCCACGTGCGGCCCATCTCGATGGGCATCAATTGCTCGCTCGGCGCGACCGAGATGCGCCCCTACGTCAAAGAGCTCGCGACCATCTCGGAGATGGCCGTCAGCTGCTACCCGAACGCGGGCCTCCCGAATGCATTCGGCGGTTATGACGAGACGCCCGACATCACCGCCAAGCTCCTTCGCGATTTCGTCGACGAAGGGATGGTGAATGTCGTCGGCGGCTGCTGCGGCACGACGCCCGCGCACATCGCCGCGATCGCGCGCGCCACCGAAGGGATGAAGCCGAGAACGCCTGCGCCGAAGCGCGCGTTCTCCTCGTTCAGTGGGCTCGAGACGCTCGTCATCCGACCCGACACGAACTTCCTGATGATCGGCGAGCGCACGAACGTCACCGGGTCGAAGCGGTTTGCCGATCTGATCAAGGCCGGCGATTACATGACCGCGACGGAGGTCGCGCTCGATCAGGTTCGTGGCGGCGCGAACATCCTCGACGTCAACATGGACGAAGGGATGCTCGACGGCAAAGCCGCGATGCAGCGATTCCTTCGCATCGTCGCGACCGAGCCGGAGATCGCGGTGCTGCCGATCATGGTCGACAGCTCGAAATGGGAGATCCTCGAGGAAGGCCTCAAGAACATTCAGGGCAAGGGGATCGTCAATTCGATAAGCCTCAAGGAAGGCGAAAAAGAGTTCCTCGAAAAGGCGCGCACCATTCAGCGTTATGGCGCGGGCGTCGTGGTCATGGCCTTCGACGAGGTCGGTCAGGCCGACAACACGCCTCGGCGCGTCGAGATCTGCGAGCGCGCCTACCGCCTCCTCGTCGACGAGGTCGGCTTCGATCCGAAGGACATCGTGTTCGACCCGAACGTCCTCGCGATCGGCACGGGCATCGAAGAGCACGCCGACTACGCGAAGAGCTTCATCGAGTCGGCGCGCCTCATCAAAGAGAAGTGCCCCGGCGTGAAGATCTCCGGCGGCATCTCGAATCTGTCGTTCGCGTTCCGCGGCAACAACGTGGTGCGTGAAGCGATGAACGCGGTGTTCCTCTACCACGCGATCAAAGCCGGCCTCGACATGGGCATCGTGAACGCGGGGCAGCTCGCCGTTTACGAGGAGATCCCCGCGGAGCTGAAGGAGCGTGTCGAGGACGTCGTGTTGAACCGCCGCCCCGACGCGACCGAGCGGCTCGTCGAATACGCCGATCAAGTCAAAGGCAAGGGAAAGAAGAAGGAGCTGGATCTCGAGTGGCGCAACGCGTCCGTCGAGGACCGCCTCGCGCATGCGCTGGTCAAGGGCGTCGTCGACTTCATCGTGGAGGACGCGGAAGAGGCGCGGGTCAAGCTCGGTCGGCCGCTGCTCGTCATCGAAGGCCCTTTGATGGACGGGATGAAGATCGTCGGCGACCTGTTCGGGCAGGGGAAGATGTTCCTCCCCCAGGTGGTGAAGAGCGCCCGCGCGATGAAGCGCGCCGTCGCCCATCTGACGCCCTTCATGGAGGCCGAGAAGGCCGCTGCCGGCGGTAGCCGCTCCAATGGTCGCGTGCTCCTCGCCACGGTGAAGGGCGACGTGCACGACATCGGCAAGAACATCGTCGGCGTCGTCCTCGGCTGCAATAACTACGAAGTCGTCGACCTCGGCGTCATGGTCCCGTGCGACAAGATCCTCGACACCGCGGTCGCGGAGAACGCCGACATCGTCGGTCTTTCCGGTCTCATCACGCCGTCGCTCGACGAAATGGTCTACGTCGCCTCGGAGATGAAGCGACGCGGGATGACGCTGCCGCTCCTCATCGGCGGCGCGACGACGAGCCGGCAACACACCGGCGTGAAGATCGCGCCAGCCTACGACCAGGAGGTCGTTCACGTGCTCGACGCGTCGAGGGCCGTCCACGTCGTCGCATCGCTGCTCGATCCCGTGCAGAAGAAGGCGTTCGCCGAGCAGAACCGCGAGGAGCAGGGTCGAATTCGCTCCGCGTTTGCCGGCCGCGCGAAACGTGATCTCGTGCCGCTGCCCGCTGCGCGCGCGCGGGCGCAGAAGATCTCGTTCGGCCCGGGCGACATCGCTCGACCGCCGTTCATCGGCCGGCGCGTGATCTCGGGCGAGCCCCTCGCCGAGATCGCCAAGTACATCGATTGGACGTTCCTCTTCACCGCGTGGGAGCTCAAGGGTCGCTTCCCAGCGATCCTCCAGAGCGAGAAATACGGAGAAGCGGCGCGCGATCTCTATGAAAACGCGCAATCACTCCTGAAGCGCATCATCGACGAAAAGCTCCTCACCGCGCGGGCCGTGTACGGCTTCTGGCCGGCGGAGAGCGAGGGCGACGACATCGTCCTCTACCGCGACGAGTCGCGCGCGGAAGAGCTCGTTCGCTATCCGATGCTTCGCCAACAGCTCGCGAAGGAAGAGAGCGAGCCGCTCCGCTGCCTCGCCGATTTCGTCGCGCCGAAGAGCGCCGGCGTGAAGGACTACGTCGGCGCGTTCGCGGTGACCGCCGGCATCGGCCTGGACGAGCTGGTCGCGGGCTTCCACCAGCAGGTCGACGACTATTCGGCGATCTTGGCGAAGGCGATCGCCGACCGCTTGGCGGAGGCGTTCGCCGAACGGCTGCACGAACGCGTTCGCGCGGAGTGCGGTTACGGCGAAGACCCGAAGCTCACCAGCGACGAGCTGGTCGAGGAGAAGTACCGCGGCATTCGGCCGGCGTTCGGTTACCCCGCGTGCCCCGATCACACCGAGAAGCGGAAGCTCTTCTCGCTGCTCTCCGCCAACGAGATCGGCATGATGCTCACCGAGACCTGCGCGATGATGCCCGCCGCGAGCGTCAGCGGTCTCTACTTCGCACACCCGTCGTCGCGCTACTTCATGGTCGGCAAGATCGACAAGGATCAGGTCGAAGACTATGCGGCGCGCAAGGGAATGACGGTCGCCGAGGTGGAGCGCTGGCTCGCACCGAACCTCGGCTACGACGGCTGATGGCGCGGTCGAAGGCCGCGCCGTTTCCTCCCTTCGTCGAGCCACAGCTCGCGACGCTCGTCTCCACTGCGCCCGAAGGCGACATGTGGCTGCACGAGATGAAGTTCGACGGGTACCGCATTTTGATGCGGATAGAGGGCGACGACGTTCGTCTCTTCACCCGTCGCGGAAACGATTGGACGGGGGGCATGCCTTCGCTCGCCAAAGCTGCGGCGGAGCTGCCGGTCGAAGACGCGATGTTCGACGGTGAGGTCGTCGCGCTTCGGTCGGACGGCGTGAGCGACTTCCAGCTGCTGCAGAACACGCTCTCGTCGCGCGGTGAATCGAAGCTCGTCTACTACGTTTTCGATGTCCTCTTTGCGGACGGAGAAGACCTCCGCGCGCTCCCGCTCCTCGAGCGAAAAGCCCGCCTCGCCGAAATCCTGAAAGATGCCGACAAACAGCGCTTCCGCCTCTCGGACCACGTCGTGGGCGAGGGGCCGGCATTTTTCGGCAAGGCATGCGAGCTAGGGCTCGAAGGCATCGTCAGCAAGCTCGCGGATCGGCCATACCGATCGGGACGCAACAAGGACTGGCTGAAGACGAAATGCACGAAGCGACAGGAGTTCGTCATCGGCGGCTTCACGCGGCCGGAGGGGACGCGATCGCATTTCGGCGCATTGCACCTCGGCGCGCGCGACGAAAAGTCGGGCGACCTGGTCTACGTCGGAAAGGTCGGGACCGGTTTTTCGACGAAGTCGCTCGGGGAGCTTCATCGTAGGCTCGAGCCTCTCGTCGTGGACGAAGCTCCGTTTCGCGACCCACCGGGCGGAGCGGAGGCGGCGCGCAGCACCTGGGTGAAGCCCGTTCTCGTCGCCGAAATCGATTTCACCGAGCGGACGAAAGACGGAATGCTGCGGCACCCGACGTTCAAAGGGCTTCGTGACGACAAGGTGTCGGCCGAGGTCGTCGTCGAACGGCCTGCGGACCGAGGTCGAAAGAAGAAGCGCCGTTCTTGAGGGCTCCGAACGCGTCGGCTATAGCCTTTGATATGCGGACTTCGCGTCCCTTGCTTGCTTTGGCCGGCTTCCTCGGTTTGCTCGCGGCCTGCGACGTGTACGACTCGAGCCTCCTCACGGGTGGCTCGTCCGCGGGCGGTTCGCCGAGCAACGGGGGTGGTCCGTCGAACGGCGGCCAGGGTGAAGGCGGCATGGCCTCGTGCACGACGCCGGATCAGTGCCCGGGTGTCGACTCCGAGTGCGGGACGCGCACCTGCGACAACGGCACGTGCGATGTCGACGCCGCCGCCGCAGGCACGCCCGCCGAAGCTCAGACAGCGGGAGATTGCATTCACAACGAGTGCGACGGCTCGGGCAACATCGTCGGCGTCGCCGACGACGGCGATCTGCCGGTCGACGACAACGACTGCACCGGTGACTTGTGCACCGACGGCGTGCCGTCCAATCCGCCGGTTGGTGTCGGTGATCCGTGCAACGACAACGGCGGCGCTCACTGCAATGCCGACGGCAACTGCGTCGAGTGCGTGACGGGCGCCCATTGCGCGAGCACCGTTTGCACCGATCGATTCACCTGCGCGCCCGCTTCGTGCAACGACGGCGCGATCAACGGTAACGAGACGGATCTCAACTGCGGCGGCGGAGATTGCCCCGCCTGCATGATCGGACAGAACTGCGACTTCGACTCCGATTGCCTGTCGAACTCTTGCGGCGCTCTCGGGGAGTGCGAGGCCTCGTGTGTCGACGGCATGATGAACCAGGACGAGACCGACGTGGATTGCGGCGGCCTTTTCTGTGACGCGTGCGGATTCGGCGAAGGCTGCCAGATCGGCCTCGATTGCGAGACCGGAAGCTGCAGCGCGAGCGATACGTGTACGTGCGCGCCGAACAATGGTGTCGTCATCATCAGTGAGGTGCGCAGCCGTGGGCCGGGCGGAGCGGGCGACGATTTCGTCGAGCTTTACAACCCCGGTTCGACGCCGGTGACGCTATCGAGCTCGTGGACCGTCGTGTCCCGTTCGGAAACGGCTGGGACCTACGACACCCGGTTCGTCGGCAGCGGACAGGTCGTTCCTCCGAGCGAGCACTTCCTCATCGCCGGTACTGCGTACACCGGCGCCGCAGCAGCGGACGCCCCGTTCGTCTCCGGGCTCGCCGACGAGGTGAGTGTTCTGGTGAAGAACGGAACGACCGTCGTCGACGCCGTTTGCTATCAATGCGGCACGAACAACTTCTCGGATCACACCTGCGAAGGGGCCGTCTTCACCCTCGTCGGCTGCGCGAACAACATCAACCGCAGCATCGAACGCAAGCCCGGCGGCGCCCTCGGCAACTGCATCGACACGCAAGACAGCTCGATGGATTTCGCCGAAATCACGCCGTCGAATCCACAGAACCTCGCGAGCCCGCCGACGCCCTGACGTCGCAATCGCGGTCAGTGCAGGACCGAAGCCTTCGGCTGCTTCGACGGTGGCGGCGTGGGCCCGGCGTGGTGGTGCACCATCTTCCACCCGGCCTCCTCGCGCACGAAGATGTTCGTCGTTATCGCGTATGCGCGGACGAGCTGGCCGGCCTGGTGGGCCTCGATCTCCTCCATGAGGATGACCCAGGCGTGGTCGCCGCTGATGAACGTGCGAATATCGTTGAGCTCGAAGCGAATGCGATCCGTGCCGCGGAAGATGCCGCTCCACGAATCGAGGACGCGGTCACGTCCCGTGACGGGGGCCCATCCAGGGTGAATGCAGGTCACGGGGGCCGACGACGACCAAACCGCATCCATCGCGGCCGCGTCGAGCGCTTCGAAGGCGGTATAAAACGCCTTGTTCGAGGCAAGGACGGCTTCGTCGTCGGAGGTGCTCATGCGCCGCCCGATGGGCGGCGCACGTTGGAAGGGCTCGCCGAGCGAGGGATCATCGTGACCAATCGCTCGACGAACGGCCGGCTCAGGCGGAGAACGACGAGCCGCATCCGCAGGTGCTCTTCACGTTCGGGTTTCCAAACTTGAAGCCTGCGCCGTGCAAGCTCTCGACGTAATCGATCTCGGTCCCGTCGAGGTACTGGAAGGAGAGGGGATCGATGTACAGCTTCACGCCGCGATCCTCGAACTCCTCGTCCATGTCGGTAGGCTTGTCCTCGAAGTAGAGGTCGTATTGGAACCCGGCGCACCCACCGCCCAACACTCGAAGGCGGAGGCCCTGCCCCAAGAGCTCCTCTTCCTTGGCGATTTCTTTGACCTTATCGGCGGCCCGCTCGGTGATCGTGATCATGGTTCGACGCTCCGTTTCAGGGCGGAGTGTAATTCCCGCGGGGTAGCTTCGCTAGCGGGTTGGGACCACGAGGCGGCATTTTTACCGCAGATATTGGCCCTCGAAGGTGGTTCGCGGCTCGCGCCCGCGGAACGACGGACGACCGGAAGCGCCCGCATCGCCCAGCGCACGAAGGATATCGGCGAGGACGCCCGAAGCGGTGACGGCGCCGCCCGCGCCGGGGCCCCGCACGACGACCGGGACGTCGCCGCATCGTTCGGTCGTGAGGCTGACCATCGCCTCGGTCCCCCGGAGGGCGGCGGCGGGGTGGCTCGGCTCGACCTCTTCCGGGCCGACGCGCAGTGGCCGATGCGCGCTGGGATCGATCACCGCGAGGTAGCGGAGGAG
>JABFXY010000212.1 GCA_013361525.1 Polyangiaceae bacterium
CGATCGACGCGATTCGGTTTTCGGGCTGGGTTTAAGAGGCGGCGCCGAGCTTCGGATCACGCGCACCCACACGCGCTCGGATGATCAGCCCCACCATCGCGAAGCTCGCGATGACGGTGGACCCTCCGTATCCGACGAGGGGGATCGGGCCCGAGGACGCGAGCGCGAGCAAAGGCTGCGCAACGACGCTGAAACACGCGACCGTGGCGAGGCGAGCCGCGAAGGGATCGCGTGCGGAGCGCGTGACGACGATGGCTCCGACGGCGAGGGCGACGAGGGCCGCCGCGGCAGCGAAAGGCCACATCGAGCCGCGCAGCGCGAGCACATCGAAGATCCCCTCGACGTGAGGCACCGGCGCAAGCCATGGCTCACGACTCCACGCAACGCCGACAGCGACGACACCCGCTGCGCCCACTTTGGCGGCGGTGGCTCGCTCGTTTGCGTGAAGAGCAGCAGCGAACGCGACGAGGGCATAAAGCGCTGCGGTTGCGACATCCCGGGTTGCGACGACGAGCGCCAAGCCTGCGCAGGCAACGGCGGGAAGAGCGACGCGCCGTTTCGCCAGACCCGCGACTGCGACCGCCCACATGGGCGCGACCAGCGACGCGACGTGCACGGTGAGGCCGGCGATCGAGAGCCACCGCCTCGCGCCGTCGTGCTCGACACCCACCAGCGCGACGCTCGCGAGCGCGACGAGCGAGATCGCCGCGACCTTCGTAGAGGAGCGCTCGATCGCCGCCGCGGACGCCGTCGCCGTCAACGCCGCCACGAACAAACCGATCGCGCCGTAGATCATTTGCGCACGCGCCAATTGAGGCTCGATCGCAGAGAGCGCAGGCAGCGGAATCAGCACCGCCGCCACCGCCGCCACCAGAAGCCACCAGGACACGTCCCTCGCGCGGCGCGCGCGCAACTGCACGTAGAGCCGCGCGACGAGACCCGCGAGCATCCAGGCACCCTGCGCCTGGCGGCGCCGAGCGAGACCCCATCGCCCACGATCGGACAGGGTGCGGCATTCGAAACGCAGGTCCGCGACTGCCGGCTCGACGATCCGGCGCACGTCGTCGTCCGAAAGGAGAACGCGCGCAACCCCAAGCGCGACACGACCGACACCGGAGAAGTCCGCGGCGCTCACGCTCGTGCTCCCTTCGCGCGCGGGACCGCGAGCGATCGTGAGACCGAAAGGAGCTGTTCACCGAGCGCGGTGATCCGATAGCGGGGACGCGGCAGGCCGGGCGTCGCCTCGCCCTTCGGCGGAGGTCTCGTCACGACGAGGCCTTTGTCTTCCATCCTTGCGAGCGTCACGTACACGGTGCCGCGCTTCAGCGCGCCATCCGAGCGCTCGACCAGCTCGAGCCCGTAGAGCTCTCCGAGGTCCGCCAGCAACCCGAGGATGACCGACTCTTTATCGGACAGCGACCATCGAACCATGACCAGACACTTACAATTTGTAAGACTCAAAGATCAAGCTTTGCGCTCGACCGGAAAACGGCGGCCGGAACTTCACAGCAGCTTGAGCCCGATGATCGTCAAGAGGCCCACCGTCGCGACGACGATGACCGCCTCGATCAGGTTCGCGCCGCGCCGAGAGGCGCTCCGACGATGCGTGGGCACAGTGGGTCGACCATAGCACGGTCTTTTCAGGCGCCCGGACACGGCGGTTCGCGCACGGGTGCGCTCCGGCTGCTAAGCTTCGCGCGATATGTACGTCATCGTCGCGATCCTCGGGCTCGCGGTCCTCATGATCGTGCACGAAGCCGGGCACTATTTCGCCGCGCGTGCTTCGGGCCTGCGCGTGTTGAAGTTCTCCATCGGCTTCGGACCGACGCTCTTCAAGATCCTGCCCGAAGACGGCTTCTGGATGTTCTCGTCGTTCGGAGACAGGGCGAAGTTCAAGCTCTTCAAGCACGATCCCGAGAAGCACGGGCCGACGGTGTTCCAGGTCGCGGTGATCCCGTTCCTCGCCTACGTCCAGATCGCGGGCATGAACCCGCTCGAGGAGAACGACCCGAACGACAAGGGCTCCTACGCGAACGCGGGGCTCTGGGCCCGGGTGGTGACCATCTTCGCCGGGCCGCTCGCGAACTATCTCGCGGCCTCGCTGTTCTTCTTCGTGCCGCTCTACGCGAGCAACTCGAGCGCCGACCCTGCCGATCCGACGATGATCATGGTCGTCCCCGACACGCCGGCGGCTCGCGCGGGCCTACAGGACAACGACGTCATCATCGCGATCGACGGCGACAACATCCACGGCGAGTGGAAGAAGATGAGCGAGAAGATCGTCGGCAGCGAGGGCAAGCCGCTCACGGTCACGGTCCTTCGTGGCGAGACGCAGCTCGATATCCAGGTGACGCCGGAGCTGAAGGGTGAAGACAAGCGGCCGCGCATCGGCGTCGGCCCGCGCCCGTTCCGCCCGGCGAAGAACTTCGGCGAAATCGCGCTCGGCGCGGTGACCTACCCACCGCAGGTCGTGAAGGAAGCGATGGCGGCGTTCAAGCAGTGGGCTCGGCGCGAAGGTGACGCGCAGCTCGCCGGACCCGTTCGCATGGTCGACACGATGGCCGACGCGGTGAAGAGCAGCTGGATCGACTTCCTCTTCATCCTGGGCAAGATCTCGACGTCGCTCGCCGTGTTCAACCTGCTGCCTATCCCGGCGCTCGACGGCGGTCGGCTCTTGTTCCTCGGCTACGAGGCGACGACCCGCAGGAGACCCAACCCCACGGTCGAGGCGCACATTCACGCGATTTGCCTCCTCATGATGTTGGGCTTGATGGCATACGTCACGCTCGCAAACGACCTTGGGTTCGGCGGATCGAAGTGAAACCTTCGCAGTAGCCCTCTTCACCGCGCTGTTGGCGGTGGCGCGTCCGTCGCGCGCGCAGGAGCCGTCGAAACCGTCCGGCGAGCCGCCCGCGACACCTCCGGCGGCATCCAATCCACCGAGCCCGCCGACGCCGGGGGTGTTGCCTTCTCCCGGTCACGACCAGCCGGTGTTCGTCGCCGAGCAGCGCAAGGAGGCGTCCCTCGATCCGCTCGAGCCGCCGTCCCTGCCCGATCTCACGCACGCCGACGCGACGCTCGACCTCGACTACACGGGCGCGGGGATCGGCCAAGGGTCGCTCGGCCAAACGCTGACGTGGATGGCTCTGCTGCGGGGTGAGATCCCCCTCACGACGCGCGCATGGCACTTCGGCGCGGCGTGGGACTTCGCATCCGCCGCTTCCGAAGGCCGCGGACGCACGCTCATCTACGGAAACCCGGAGGTGTGGGTTCGCGGCGCGGGCTGGCACGCGAGCGGGCTGGTCGGCGGTGGTGGGCTCGGCATCGTCATCCCCATGCCCCGCGATCTCGACGCCGACGGCCGAAGCGTGCTCGATGCGGTGCGCGTCATTCGTCCGTGGGACTCGGCATATTTCGCGAGCGACGCGCTCACGTTGCGACCGACGTTCGACGCGCGCCTGGTGCTCGAGCCGTTCGTGTTGCAGCTTCGGCAGGGGCTCGATTGGTCCTTCGACTTCTCGCGCGACCGCTCCGACATCCTCGCGCGGATCGGATCCTATTTCGCGGTGTCGCCGCTCCCCTGGACCGCGCTCGGCGTAGAGCTGTGGCAGACGTACTCCGTCACGCAGGAGGTGCGCGACGATCAACGCGCTGCCATCACCCTCGCACCATCGGCGCGCGTGCGTCTGGGACCGGTCCAGCCGGGTGTGAGCGTGTTGTTCCCGATCACCACGCCGCTCGAAGGGATCGCGCGCGACTACTTCGCCGTGCGGATACACGTACGGCTGGCGCTCGGTGAGACCGCGGAACTAACCTACTGACGAGCGACGCAGCATCCGCGCATTGGAAACGATATGGCTGCAATTTCTCCCCCCCGGCCCCCCTCACTTCGTGAGGAGGGAGAGCGCGACACGAGGATCATTCTCCGCCCGCGGAGACGTGCGTTTCTCCAAGGTGCCGCCTCCGTCTTTGCATCCACCGCGGCGTTCGGCGGTGTGGGGTGCGCGGGCACCAAGGTGAACCTGCGCGAGGGACCGCGGGAGTACGTCGCGGCCGACTACGAGGACGTCCTCGATCGATGGACGCGCACCGCGGACCTCATCACCATCTCGCAGCTCGACAACGTGTTGCAGACGACCGCGACGTACGAGTCGTGGGATTTTCGCTGGGCGTACGTCATTCGCTACGTCGACGACTACCGCCTCACGCTCGACCAACGGGGCAAGCTCCTCGACAAGACGTTGCACGAGACCCAGGAAGGGCATCACTTCTTCGTCGCGCTCACCGGCGGCGAGCGCCGCTGGAACGATCTGACGAAGCCCGACAGCGCGTGGATCGTCCGCCTCATCGACAACACCGGCAACGAGACGGCGCCCGACGACATCAAGGCCATCAAGAGGCCCAACGTGATCGAGCGGACTTACTACCCGTACATCACGCCGTTCCACCTCGCGTTCCGCATTCGGTTTCCGCGCGTCGGCGCCGACGGCAAGCCCGCGGTTTCGGACAACGCCGAGTGGTTGGGTCTGCGCTTCGCCGGCGCCCAAGGCTCGAGCGAGCTGGAGTGGGACATCGAGCGCGATATCGCAGCGGACCAAGCCGCGCCGAAGCAGAACCAGGCGAAGAGGTAGACGCGCGCGGGACCCGAGCCGTCTCAGGAGCCGGCGACACGGCCGGCGTCGGCTCAACGACCAGGATGGAACAGGGCGCGCACAGGCTCGGGTGCCCAGTGCGCAGCGCAGCGAAGCACACCCCCCGGGCGGGACCCGAGCCGTCGTGCGCGCGCGGGAAAAATCACGCCACGCGCAGCAGCTCGATCAGCGACGGCAGGATCGAGAAGAGCTCGACCGTCACCATCCGGCTCGCGTGCAAGACGAGCGCGCCTTGTGCGCCCGCGCGAATCGGCGCGTCGGTCGTCCCTCCCTCGAGCACGGTGTCCGGCATCACGATGTCACCGGCCGTGTATTCGATCGCGCCCGAAGGTCGATCGATCACCACGAGGCCGGCGCCGACGATCGTCAGGCCTTGAAGCTCGCCACCGGCCGGCGCGAGCACGTCGTTCGGGTGGAGCGCCTTCAGCTTGAGGCGATCGAGCGCCGCGAGCCGGCTGAACTCGTCCAAATCGCCGAGCGGTCCCATCGTCGCGCCGGCGAGCGCCGCGTAGCGATCGCCGAGCGTCACGAGCTCGTCGAGGACCCAAGGACAAGACTTGAGGATCTCCTCGAGGGTCGAGCGCTCCCACGTGGCCACACGCGTCGTGTCGGTCGCGACGAGGCGGATCTTGGTCGCGTCGTCCGTGCTCGAGAGCGCGGGCACCAACGTCGGCTGCGTCACCTGCGCGGCGGCCCCGTCGGCGACGGCTGCGCAAACAGCAGCGCTCCCGGCGAGGATCATCGCGGCGCCCGTCACGGGCACCTCGTCTTCGAGCTTGAGCTCCACGATGCGCGCCGCCTCGGACAGCGAGCGCTGCAGCTCGTCCGGAAGGTCCGCGAACGCTTCGATGCGATCGAGGCCGAGCTCGTCGGCCGCT
Source organism: Polyangiaceae bacterium (assembly GCA_013361525.1). GTDB lineage: Bacteria > Myxococcota_A > Polyangia > Polyangiales > Polyangiaceae > Xiheicaenibacterium. The sequence continues at coordinate 5,531 of JABFXY010000212.1, forward strand.
CGAGCTTCGCTCTTCGGTGAGACGGAAGGATGTTTGGTCTCGGGCTTCGGTGCCGTAGCGGAGAAGGGAGGTGATGCGGGCGCGGGCGCGGTGGTCTTCGGCGCCGGCTCGGGCGAGTCGCCGAAAAGGACCACCTTCGACGGCTCCGGTGTGTTCGGAGGCGCGATGACCGTCTGCATCTCCAGCGTCTTGGCTGGCTCACGTGCTTTCGACGGGGTCGGTGTAACGGGCGCAGGCGGCTCGACAGCAGCCGGAGCAGCGACGGCGGGCGCCGTCGGCAACGTCGGCGCCGGCGGAGGCGGGCGCACCGACGAAGGCGGGCGCACCGACGGAGGTGGAGGAACGCTGCCGCGATCGCGTTGGACCTTCGCAGCCGGCATGGTCGGCGGCGGCGGCTCGCTCTTTACCTCGACGGTCGCCGCTCGCTCGCGGGGCGCGGCCTCCGCGCTCACGCCGGGCACCGTCGGCGCGGGCGCAGGCGCAGCGGGTGCGCTCGCAGCCGGCGGCGGCGGCGGAACGGATCGACGAACGGAGACCGGACCCGTGTCGGAGGTCGGTCGAGGAGGAGGCGGAGGCGGAATGCTCTTCCGCTCGCGAGGTGCATCGGGCGTGGAAGCCGGACGCTCTTGCGCGCCGCTCTCCGGCGTCGGAACACCTGCCGCCGCGGGAATGCTGACGACCGAAGCAGGCCCGGAGGCCGGGCGCGGCACGAGCGTCGGCTTGCGACCACCGGGAGGCAGCGGAACCTTCGCAGCACCGTCGGGGCGGGTCTCGGCTGCGGGCGTCGGCGCCGGACTCGCCATGCTCTGCGGCCCATCGACTCGCACCGTTCCGTCGGCTCCTTCAGCGCTCCCTGTGAGCGTCGTGGTTCGCTTCGGCGGCGGCGGTGGTGGTTTGCGGCGGAGCGACGTCTCGAGCGGCGGCGCCGAGGTGACGATGTCCTCATCGTCCGACGGCACGTGATCCATGCCGCGCAGGTGGAGCGTGCGCGGCGCGCTTTCGCTCTCCGGAATGTCGTCGGACCACGGATCCAGGATCGGCGCGCGCGAGCGCTTCTTCAGCTGAATCGCTTTCGCCGCAGCTGCTGCTGCGGTCGGATTGAGGCCCGATTCGGCGAGCTGCGCATGGGACCGCGTGCTCGAGTCCGACGTCGCCTCCTGAAGCAGACCGTCGATCGTGGCCTGCGCGGCGGACACCGAGGGCGCGAGCGGCGCAGACGTGACGACCGACGGGCTCGAGAGAGAGGTGGCTGCAGGTGACGAGGGTGCGGCCGGTGGCGTCGCGATAGGAGGCGCGACGAGTGGCGCGGCGTCGAGGCTCGCGACCGGAAGCGCGGGCTGGCTGGCAGACTGCGGCGTGACGAGGGCGCGCTCGCTGACCGAGTGCGCGTGCGGCGGGCTGGGATCCGCGGGGATCTGAACGACCGGCATCGGCTGCGTCTGATGCAGGTTGACGGGCGGCGGGGGCGGCTCGTGGACCGCCGGAGGAGGCTGCCCGAACGACGGAGGCGGAATCGGCACCGGCGGCGCATGCGGGATCGACGACGGCGAAGCATGCGGCATCGACGTCGGCGGCGGCGCATGCGGCATCGACGTGGGCGGCGGCGCATGCGGCATCGACATCGGAGGCGTCGCATGCGGCATCGATGCCGGCGGTGGCGCGTGCGGCGCCGCGTGCGGAATCGACGAAGGAGGTGTCGCGTGCGCGCGAGGTTGCGCGATCGACGTCGGCGCGGGTGCGTGCGGCATCGATTGCGGAGGTGTGGCGTGCGGAGGTGTGGCGTGCGGAGGCGTCCGCGGCGCCTGCGGGATCGACGGCGGCGGCGCTGCGGGCGGCGGCGCTTGCGGGATCGTCGACTGCGGCGTCGAGTGCAGTGGCGTCGCTTGAACCGCGGAGCGCATCGTCGTGTCCGAGACCGGCGGTCGCGGAACCGACGCGTGCACGTCCTTGCGAAGCGCGCCCGGCAGCACGCGAAGATCGTTCGTCTCTTCCTCGAGGAGATCGTCGGCGAGCTCGCCCGTCTCTTCGTCTTCGATCATCGCCCCACGACCGGGCGGCACGATGCGGCCCGTCGAACGCGGGGAATGGGGCGCGGGCATCGGCGCCGGAAGAACGCGGAACGGCTCCTCGGAAGCGTCGGGGCGCGTCGTCGGAAACGCATGCAGCTGAGGCTGCGGCTGCGGCTGCGTGCTCGCGGAGAAGAGCTGCTCGAGATCCGCGGCGCATCGCGCGAGCTCCACGGCGCGCGTGTCTTGCCCGGCGGATCCCGCGGCTTCTGCGGCGCGCCGAATCCACACGAGCGCTTCGCGCTTCTCACCGCGGTTCCACAACGCGGTGGCGGTTTGCAGCCCCCACACGACGTCCTCGACGTCTTCTGGGCTCGCTTCAGGGAGCAAAGGAAGCTCGAGCGCCATGCGCGGCTTCAACACCTATCACACCGATGATGAAACCCCGAAGTCTCGCGACCTAACGGAGCGATATCGAATCGCCTACGTCAGAGGTCTCCGAGACATCGCTGCGCGGATCAGCAGTGCGGTCGAACGAACGCTATGCGGCGACAGGCGATTTTTTCGTCGAGCGCGAAGCCGGACAGCATTCGACGCTGAGCTGCGCCGCCTTCTCCGCCACTTCCAGAACGCCGACCGTCGAGGGCCCCTCCCCCGGCATGCGTCGCGCGAGGAAGCCGATCAACGTGAGGCCCGCCGCGCGCGCGTCCTCCGGGAGCTCACATTCTCGAAGCAAGCTTGCGAGCTCGGCGATGAGCCGCGTGCGATCGCACTCGTGACGCATTGACCTCGGGGTAATGAAGCAACGAAAACACAAAGTCAAAGTTATCTTGACTCGGACTCTCAGTTCTCGGGTGGTCGGGTTCTTGCCAGCAACGGCGCCGTCTCCCCCGACGCGTCAACGCGCAAGAGCCGTGCCTTTTGTTGCCGTGCGCGCGCACGACCGCTTGGGTCCCGCCTGGGGGTGCGCTCGCTGCGCTCGCACGTGGCACCCAAGCCTGTGCGCGCCCTGTTCCATCCGACGAGCGCGCTGCCGACGGCGGCCGATGGCCGCCTCCTGCGAGGTCAGTGGGGCGCGGAAACTAAATCGGCTCGATCAGGACTTCTCGATCCTTCGCGCCATTTGCTGGCCCTACGAGGCCACGCCGTTCCATGGATTCCACTAGTTTTGCGGCACGGTTGTAACCGATGCCCAACTTTCGCTGGAGCCACGAGGTCGAGCAGCGCCGCGTCTCGGCGACGATTCGAACGGCCTGGTCGTACATGGGGTCGGACTCGGCATCGTCCTCGGGCATCTCGCCGCCGTCTTCGTCCCGCGGCTTGAGGATGTTCTCGTCGTAAACGGGCTTGCCCTGGAGACGCAGGAAGTCGGTCACCTTCTGCGTCTCTTCCTCGGAGATGAACGGGCACTGCACGCGGCGGACATCGTTCGTGCCGTTCATTTTCACGAGCATGTCGCCGCGGCCCAGGAGGTGCTCGGCGCCTTGCTCGTCGAGGATGGTGCGGCTGTCGACCTTCTGCGCAACGCGGAACGCGACCCGCGTCGGGAAGTTCGCCTTGATCATGCCGGTGATGACGTCGACGCTCGGGCGCTGGGTCGCGAGGATGACGTGCATGCCGGCGGCGCGGGCCTTCTGCGCCAGCCGGGCCACGCTCGCTTCGACGTCTTTGCCCTGCTGCATCATGAGGTCGGCGAACTCGTCCACGACGATGACGATCGAGGGCAGCTTCGCGATCGGCGGGGCATCGCTGCCGTCCTTCGCGGGATCGATCTCGACGTCGGTTCCGTCGGCCGCGATCGCGTTGACCTTCTGAGGCGGCGGCGGCTTGGGCGCCTTGGCCTCGCCGCGCAGCACCTTCTCCACGAAGCCGTTGTAGGTCGTGATGTTCTTGGTCCCGGCGTTCGCGAAGAGCTGGTACCGGCGCTCCATCTCGTCGACGGCCCATCGCAGCGCGTTCGCTGCCTGCTTCATGTCGGTGACGACCGGCAGGAGCATGTGCGGAATCCCATCGTAGGGCGCGAGCTCGACGACCTTGGGATCGATCATCAACAGGCGCAGGTCCTCGGGCGTCCGCCGGTAGAGCAGGCTCACGAGGATGACGTTGAGACCGACGCTCTTACCGGCGCCGGTCGCGCCCGCGACGATGACGTGCGGCATCGACGCGAGATCCGCGAAGTAAGGCGCCCCGACGATGTCGCGCCCGAGCACGCACGGGAGCGGCGCCTTCATCTCGAGGAAGCGACGATCCTCGACGAGCTCGCGCATGTTCACGGGCGAGCGCTTCACGTTGGGGATCTCGAAGCCGACCCGGTTCTTGCCGGGGATGGGCGCGATGATGCGCACCTTCTTCGACAGGCCGAGCGCGAGGTCGTCGGCGAGGCTCGCGACCTTCGAGACCTTCGTGCCCGCGGCGGGGACGACCTCGAACGTCGTGACCGTCGGCCCCGGATGGATCTCCTCGACTTTGCCGCTCACGCCGTAGTCGGAGAGCGTCTTTTCGAGGAGCGTCGCCGTGGCCTTCAGCTGCTCCTCGTCGACCGCGAGGCCACCGCCCTCGGGCGGATCCATGAACTCGAACAGCGGCAAACGGAAGCCTTCGCCGACCGCAGGCACGAGGCGATCGCCCTTTTCGACCTCGAGGGCGGAGGATGTGTCGACGATCTTGAGCGCCGGCTCTTCGGCCTTCGCGGGCCGCTTCGGTTTCGGCGCAGGAGGCGCCACGGCAGGAGCAGGGGTCGGCGTCGGAAGATCGTCGGCGATCGGCGCAGGAGGCGGCGGCGGAAGCGGCGGTGGGACCTTCGATGCCTTCGCCGACTCTTTCGGCTGCTCTTCCTTGGGTGAATCCTTCGGCGCGGCCTTCTTTCGAGAACGCACCGGAATCGGAGAGGGCGTCGGAACGTCAGCCGGCGTCGTGATGGCCATCTCCGGCTCTTCGAGGACCGGCGCGATACGCGGCAGCGCAGCCGGGCTGTCGGGCTCGTCCGAGAGCGCGGCGATGATCGCGTCGCTGTCCTCCTCGACGATGCGCGGCGCGCGCTGCTTTTGGGTGCGCTCGGCTTCGATCGCGCGGGCCTCGGCCCATGCGGCGACCATCGCTTGGACGCCGCCGGCGCTCTTGCTACCGACGTGCGACATCAGGCGCGCGAAGGAACGTGTCCCTTCGATGAAGGAGAACGACGCGCGCCCGACGAGGATCAACGCGACGATCGTCAGCCCGATGATGAACGAGCCGATGGCGCTGAAGAGCGATCGCATCAGCTCGCCGGCGAGCTCGCCCATCGTCCCGCCGAGCGGCATCTCCCCGAACGCGCTGGCGCCGGGAAACGCCACGTGAACGAGCGCGGCGCCGACGGTGACGACGACGATGTCCTCACCGATCCGCCGGAGCCAACCCATGCCGGTCGTCTGCGGCCGCCCGTCGGTCGACAAGAGCGGCAGCGCGATCGCGACCAGCTCGAGCGGGACGAGCCACGAGACGACGCCGACGGCCGTCACGGCGATCTCGGCGAAGGTCGTCCCGACCGGGCCGACCCAATTCGCGCCGGTTACCTCGGGCCGCGCCAGGTCAGCCTTGAAAGAGGCGAGCGCGAGCGCCGAGTAGAGCGCGGTCGCGAGGAGCACGACGCTCGAAGCCTCCCGCGCGAACGAATGAACGAACCCGCGAAGCCCGGCGGCCGGCGGATCCGAACCACCGCGGGAAGACGCACGCGTAGGCGCGGCCTTCTCCGCTGCCTCGCGCGAGGGAGCGAACCAAGAGAGCTTCATCGTGAGCGTGTGCGCTTTTTCGCGCGGTCCCCCTCGCTTACGAGGACCGACGATCGTGGGCCAACATTCGATCGGGACGACCACTATTCCGGTGAACAGCGCCACCGCGCCGCAAGGCTCGCCGGCTCGGCGATGCAGCGTGATTGGTCGACAAGCCGACGCCACGCCTGAAAAATCTTTTGGCTAAAGCGTCGCGATCGGTACGATGGCCGCTCTCCGGGACGACCGATCAGAATGCGAAGACACGGCTCTCTTGGGCTCCCGAGCGCGCCTGCGGCGCGAGGGCGGCTGACGCGAACTCTTCACGCCGCCAACCTCTCGATCGCGCTTCTCGCCGGTGTGGCGATGCTCGGCGCGAGCGGTTGTCGCGTCACGCAGGATGACCTGCACCGCTGGGAAGGGACCGAGCAAGGCCCGGTCAAGCTGACCAGCGTGGTCAAACACGACAAGTACGACATGCCTTTGCGTGTCGAGGCTGCCGTGTCGTTGATCCGGATGAAGCCGCGCAAGGGGCGCTACGAGGGCATCGACAAGCTCGTCATCGCCTTCGACGAGCTTCAGGCCAACGAGCGCGAGCCGATCCTCGCGGGTCTGCTCCCGATCATCAACGCCGAGCTCCGCAAGGATCCGCCGGCGGCCCAGGCCGGACAGCCAGCTCCGCCGGACCCCTCGTTCGCGTACAAGGACGCGGCCTACGCGCTCTTCACGTACGAAAACGAGCAGCTCATCGTCGACCCGGCACAACGCGAAGAGCTCCGGGCCAGCCTCAAGTACTGGGCGATGAAGGACTTCGATCGCCGCCTCGAGAACAAGGCGCAGAAGACGAGCATGGAGCAGCTGCTCCAGTTCCTCGGGCCGGAGGGCGTCGATCAGCTCCCGGAAAAGATCACCAAGGACGCTCGCAACTACGAGAAGATCGCGGACCTCATCGACAAGATCGCCTCGAAAGAGACGAAGGAGGCCGCGAGCGCGAAGCTCGTCGAATACACCAAGTACGTCCTTTCGAAGGAGTGGCTGGACGCGAAGGAGCCCATCGTCCGCGAGGGCAACGCCGTCCGAAACATCACCGTCACCCCGGAAGAGTTCAAAGGGCAGCTCGAGGCCTACCAAGACGAAGAGCTGCAGCGCGCACTCAGCGCGATGAAGAAGGTGGGCGGCCGCCCCGCGGTCGAGTTTGCGCTCGATCTGGGCGGCAACCGCGACGTCAAAGAGGATCACCGCGTCTGGGCGCTCGCCGCGCTCGAGCTCCGCATCGATCCGAAGAACGCCAAAGACGTCGAGAAGCTCTTCGCCATCGCGATGGACGATGACAAGAAGACCGGCGGCAAGGTGAAGGACATGGCCTTCTCGCGCATCGGCGAGATGGAGCGCGAGCAGGTCATCGGCAAGCTCTACGACACCTTCACCAAAGCCACCGACTGGAAGGTCCGCCGGCAGGCCGGCTCGATCATCCTTCGGATGAGCGAGATGAAGCACCTCGGCGAGTTCATGGGGAAGCTGCCGGAGAAAGAGGCGAAGGGCTTCGCGATGGGCGAGGCGACGACCTACGGCGACTACTTCGTCGACTGGAAAGAGGGCGACATCCGCAAGGAGCTCGAGAAGTACATCGGCGAGTCGGCCACGCCCGCGCAGCGCTCCGTCGCGTTCTCGTTCTACCTGGTGAGGGGCGAGCCGAAGGATCTCAAGATGCTCGAAGCGTTCAAGGCCGACAAAGGCCCGCTGCCTTCGTGCGAGACGGCCGAAGGCTGCAAGTGGGAGTGTTACGTCCCCAAGGACGAGAAGAACCCCGAGAGCGAAAAAGAGCTGAAAGAAGTAAAAACGATCGGGGAATACGTCACCCACTGCGTCGAGCCGGTCATCAAGTTCAACGCGGAGCAGGCGAAGAAACAGGCCGAGAAGAAGGACGCTCCGCCTGCCCCGCCCGGTGGCTCCGCGACGCCGGCGACGTCGGCATCTTCGTCGGCAGCTCCGGCGACCTCGAGCAGTGCGGCTCCCAAAGATTCAGCCACGCCCGATGGCGGGAAGAAGTGACAGACCAACATGAGCGCTGATCCGAACAAGAAGAGCGCGCGCACGTTCCAGTGTCGCGATGTCTTGTGGGAGACGTTCGAGCAAATGGCTCGCGAGCTGGAATGCTCCATCGACTACCTCATCAACGAGTCGATGAAGCAGTACGCGCGGCAGCGCAGCTACAGCCCGAGCCCCGGCCCACGCACGCCGTTCCCCGGGCCGGCGTTCACGCCGCCTCCGCCTGCGCCGCCCCAGATGCCGCAGCAGCCGATGTCGCCGCAACCCATGTCGCCGCAGATGCAGCCCGGTGGGCCTGGTGGTCCGCCGCCGTATCCGGGCCCTGGGCAGCAGCAGGGACCGTACGGCCAGCAACCGCAGTACGGCCAGCCGGGAACACCGATGGGTCCGCCGCAGCAGCCCGGCCCGTCGCGCATGCCGCCGCCTCCGCCGATCCCCGGCGCTCCGCAGAGCCCGAAGCGCGCGAGCATGCCTCCGCCCCCGCCTCCGCCGACGGGCGCTCGTCCGCCGGGAGCGCCGCCGAGCATGCGCGCGCCCGGGCCGCCGCCTCCTCCGCCTCCCCCGCCCGCGCCTTCGCGTAAGCCCCCGAGCATTCCGCCGCCTCCGCAACCCAACCAGGGCTTCGGCCAGATGGGCGCGCAACAGGGTGGCCCGCCGGGTGGGTATTACCCGGGTCAGCAGCAGCCGGGCGGATATCAGAACCAACCTCCGCCGGGTTTCCCGCCGCCGCCTCCTCCTCCGCCCCAGCCGCCGCAATACGGGCAGCCCGCGGGTCAGCCGATGGGTGGTTACGGCGCGGCTCCTCCACCGCCGCCCCCTCCTCCGCCTCAGCCCATGATGGGCGGCGGCATGCCGTCCCCGATGGGACAGCAGCCGATGGGCCAGCCGCAAATGGGCGGCACGCTCTACGCGATCTACCAGGGCCAACGCGTCCCGGTGAACAAGGACCGCTTCATCATCGGCCGCGGCAAGCAGTCGAGCGACATGACGATCAAAGATCCGAACGTCTCTCGTCAGCACGCGATGGTCGAGTACTTGAACGGGCAGTTCTACATGGTCGACATGGGCTCGACGAACGGCGTCGAGTACAACGGCCAGCGCATCGCCCGCAAAGCCATCGCCGAAGGCGACCTGTTCCGCATCTGCGACCACGAGATCCGCTTCTCGTATCGCTGACCGCTCCTCGGTGGTCCGCGTCCCTCCCGAGAAAAGCAGAACGAGAGGGACGCCAAAAGACGCCGAGGACAGAGGAGGAAGAAGAGGGTTTGGGATGAGAAAAAACTCACTCTCTCCCTCCTCTTCCTCTTTCTTCTCTTGGCGCCCTTGGCGACCCCTCTTCTCGTCGCTCGGATTCGCGCTCGCCGTGGGAGCGTCGGCCGCGTCGGCGAGCGTTCCGGGTGATGCAGCGGGCCCGTGGGTCGATGGCGACGTGCGGCTGCCGGAGTTGGCGACGGTGGTTCGCATCAAGCGGGCGGACGAGTACATCCTCGAGGAGCCGTTCGCAGGCGCCAGCCGGCGCGGCTCCGGTGCAAAAGAAGCACGCTTACCGCTGTTCGGCGCCCGCTCGGGGCCGGGGTGCCGCGAGCCTTGGTACAGCGTCGGACCACACGCGTGGATCTGCGGCGATCACGTCGACCTCACGCGAGGCACACCCATCGCCGCGACCGCGAAGACCTACGAGTTCGCGAGCGATGGCTTGCCGTATCGGTATTACTTCGTCGGGCCGAGCGGCTCGTACGGCCACCTCAAGCTCTTCGACGCGAACATAAAAGACCCCGACGTGCAGCTCGAGCCGGGCTTCGCGGTCGCGATCTCCGAAGAGCGCTCGTTCGAGGGTGAGCGCTGGGGTCGAAGCGGCAACGACTTGTGGATCCCGATGCGCGATCTCGGCCCCACCCGGCCCTTCAGCTTCCAAGGCACGGAGCTGCCGGACGTCCCCGCCGCGGAGTCGAAGCCGGGTGAGACGACCGCACCCGGTCTGCCGATCGCCTGGGTCGTCGTGCCGACGGCGCGCGTGTTCGGCGGTGCGACCGGCACGCAGCCGACGACCGAATCGCTCGCGCAGTTCGTGAAGGTCGACGCGTTCGAGGAGACGGGCATGTTCGAGAAGCTCACGCGCATCGGCGACAAGAAGTGGGTTCGCTCGAAAGATCTCCGGCGCCCGACGCGCGCGGCGCCGCCCGACGAGGTCGACGTTGCCGCGAAAGAGCGGTGGGTCGACGTCGAGCTCGCGACGCAGACCCTGGTCGCCTACGAGGGTGACAAGCCCGTGTTCGCGACGCTCGTATCCACGGGCAAAGGCAAACAAGGAACGGCCAACGCGACGCCGAAGGGCGTTCACCGCATCTGGGTGAAGCTCGCTTCGGCCAACATGGACAACCTCGAGGACGAAGGCGCCAACCGCTACTGGCGGATGGAGAACGTGCCCTTCGTTCAATACTTCGACAAAGGTGTCGGCCTGCACGGCGCGTATTGGCACCGCTCCTTCGGCAACGTGCGCAGCCACGGCTGCGTCAACCTCGCGCCGCTCGACGCGCAGCGCCTCTTCTGGTTCACGAGCCCGCGCCTTCCGGCCGGGTGGACCGCCATCCTCCCCAACGAACACGAACGCGGCGCCATCGTGCGCGTGCGGTGATCCATGGTCGCCATCTTCTCGACCATTCGAGAGCTCGATCGACTCCGACAGATCTACGTCGTCCTCGTGCGGCACGGCTTCGCCGACGTCGCGCGACGGCTCGGCCTGGGGGCATCGGCGAAGAGCAAAACGCCGGAGCTTCCCGCCGCCGACAACGAGCTCGCGCTCGCCGAGCAGCGCGGCACCGAAGAAGCGAAGACGAACCCGCTCGCCGAACGCGTGCGCCTCGTCGCGATGGATCTCGGCCCGACGTTCGTGAAGCTCGGGCAGATCGTCTCGACGCGCGCCGACGTCCTGCCCGCTGCCTGGATCAAGGAGCTGAAGAAGCTCCAGGACGAGGTCGCACCGCTTTCGTTCGAGAAGATCCGGGAGGCGGTCGAAGCGTCGCTCGGCAGCCCGATCGACACGATCTACGCGAGCTTCGATGAAAAACCGCTCGCCGCCGCCTCGATCGCGCAGGTGCATCGCGCCGAGCTCAAGACCGAAAACGGAGCCGAGCGCGTCGTCGTCAAGGTTCAGCGGCCCGCCATCCGCTCCACCGTTCTCAGCGACGTCGAGCTGCTCCACGACCTCGCGCGCCTCGTCGAGCGGACCATCGCCGAGTCGAAGACGTTCAACCCGACGGGTCTCGTCGAAGAGTTCGATCGCGCGATCAGCGCCGAGCTCGACTTCCTCCTCGAAGCCGACAACCTCGGCCGCTTCCGAAAGAACTTCGCCGACCGCCCCAACGTCCGCTTCCCCGTCGTTCATCGCGCTGCTTCGTCGAAGACGGTGCTCACCCTCGAGTTCTTACCGGGGAAGAAGATCTACGACGCCATCCGCGAAGACGGGATGAGCGGCGAGAAGATCGCGAAGCTGGCCGTCGCGGTGGTCATCAAGATGATCTTCGAGGACGGCTTCTTTCACGCCGATCCCCACCCCGGAAACATCCTCATCTCCGGCACGCCGGAGGAGCCGGTCATCGGGCTCATCGACGTCGGCATGGTCGGACGCCTCTCCCCAGAGAATCGCGACCGCTTCGTCGATCTGCTCATCGCGTTCAGCCGCGCCGATCACGTGGCGCTCGCCGACGCCCTCTACGCGCTCGGAACACCCACGAAGCGCATCGAGATGCGAGCATTCCGCGCGCACGTTTCGCTCATCTCGGAGAGGTACCTGGGTCGAGAGTTCAAAGACATCGAGTTCGCGAACCTCATCGCCGACCTCGTCAACGGCGCGCAGAAGTTCGGCCTCGAGATCCCCTCCGACTTCATGCTCGTCGGCAAAGCGCTCATGACGCTCGAAGGTGTGGGCAAAGAGATCTACCCCGAGCTCAACATCGAGGCGGAGATCCGCCCGCACGTGCTCGAGATCCTGAAGAAGCGCTACTCCCCCCAACGCATCGGTACCGAGCTCCTCCGCGGCGTCGAGCGCCTCGGCACGAGCACGTACGACCTGCCTCAGCTCTCGCGCGAGGTCCTCGACGACCTGCGCCTCGGCAAGATCGTCGTCTCCACAAACGACACCACGCTCCCCATCGCCCTCGACCGCCTGGGCCGCCGAATGTTCTCCGCACTCATCGCCGGATCGCTCGCGATCTCCGGCGCCTGGATGCGCGCCGCCGGCGACAAAACCCTGGGCGCCGTCCTCTTGGTGTTTGCGGCCGTCTGGATCCTCGGCCACCTCGGGCTCTCTGTGCTGCGCCGCGGCTAGCGGCAGAAGCGAGAGGGTTCGCCAAGGGCGCCAAGGGCAGAAAGAGTAAGAAGAGAGTTTGGACGACGGTCGAAGGACACCGCGAAGCCGCCCTCGCATCCGCCACGGTGTCGGTCGGTCGAAAAGCAAAAAGGAAGAAGAGCCGGAGAGAATAAATTCTCTCCCTCTTCTTCCTCTTTCTCCACTTGGCGCTCTTGGCGACCCCTCTCGAAAAACTGCGAGACGTCGCGGAGAGCGTCAGCGCCCCTCAGGCGGCGATGTCGCGCGCTCAGGCAGCGATATTGATGCGGCCCATCAGGAGGAAGGCCACGACGAACGCGAGGAGGACGAGCGACTCGATCAGCGCGAGGCCGAGAATCATCGGCGTCTGGATGCGGCCCGCCGCGCCGGGGTTGCGCGAGATGCCCTCGAGCGCAGCGGCCGTCGCGCGGCCCTGGCCGAGCGTACCGCCGAGCGCCGCAAGCCCGATCGCGAGACCGGCCGCGAGGGCCAGCCACGAGCTCGCATCAAACTTGTTCGCCGGCGCCGAAACACCAGCTTGCGCGAATGCGAGCGTCGGGACCAACAACGTCGTCGCGAACGCCGCGATGGACAACGACAGCTTGCTCTTCAGGGACATCTCGAGTTGCTCCTTATTACGTAACGAACGAGGCGGCGAAGGGGGTTATCGCGTCGCGCCGGGGGGCTAAGCGAGGCCGTCTGTAGTTCGGTTTTCTTGGTCTGACCAGACCGGATTGGCTCCGGCCGCTAATTTTTGTCTGGGTCGGCTCAGTGCGCGTGAGCGCCTTCGCCGTGTCCGTGGCCATGGCCTTCGTGCTCGTGCGGCTCGGTCGCGAGGCCGATGTACACCGCCGTGAGCAAGCAGAAGACGATCGTCTGCACCACGCAGACGATGAGGCCGAGGAACATGATCGGGATCGGCACGAACAGCGTGACGAGCGCGAGGAAGATCGACGCGAGGAGATGGTCGACGGCGATGTTCACCATCAACCGCACCGCGAGAACGACCGGGCGGATGATGATCGAGGAGAGAATCTCGATCGGGAAGACGAGCGGCGCGAGGTACCACTTCGGGCCGGCGTAGTGAGCGATGTACGCCCAGCCGTTCGCCTTGAGGCCGTAGTAGTTGAAGGTCGCGAGCACGACGAGCGCGCAGCCGAACGTGACGTTGAGGCTCGAGGTCGGCGACGAGAACCCCGGGATCATCCCGATGAGGTTCGAGAAGATGATGAAGAGCGACGCCGCGCCGATGATCGGGAAGTACTTCTTCGCGCGGTCGGGGCCCATGACGCCCTTCGCGAGATCGTAGAAGTAGCCGACGAAGACCTCGAAGAAGGTGACGAGCGTGAGCTTGTCGCTGGGGACCGCCGCTTCACGGACGTTCTTGATGCGCTTGCGAACGATGATCGCGAGCACCAGCAAGATCGCCATGTACAGCATGCTCGTCAGAACGGGCTCTGCCGAACGGTAACCCGGCTCTTCGCCGAAGAAGCTCTTGCCCATGTTGTGCACGTTGGACTTCAACGCGGGGAACATGTCCAAGAGGTAGGTGAACCAATACGTGTGTTTCGGCATACGCGTTGGGGGGGGTGACGAGCGCGGCAGCTCTTACCACAGACCTCCCAGAAGGTTGAAAAGGAAACGGCGACCTTCTCGGGAAAGGCCGCCGCGCCGCATTTCTGGCTTCATTTGTGGGCTGGGCCCGCCTTCGACGCTTTCTTAGGGCCCGAATGCGACGAGGTCGACGCCCCCGACCACCCAAAAGCGCAGCGAACGAGCCGTCAATCGCACACCGTTACGTTCGAGCTCATCGAGCAGTTGTAGTCGATGCAGTCGGTGTACCCGTCGCCGTCGTTGTCGGCGCCATCGGAGCAGAGCGCGTCGGTGTTCTCGGCGCCCCAGCAGTAATAACCGCCGGTGCCCTCCTCGTACTCGCAATAGCCGGACCCGCAGTCGTCGCCGCAAGCGGTGCAGTTCTCTTCCGAGCCGAGCGAGGTGCATTGCCCTCCGCAACGGACGCGGCCGCACTCGCCGTCGCACGCGCCGTTGCTGCCACACGAGAGCTGCAGCGTGATCGTCTTCTCCGCGACGTGCCCGCTCTCGTCGAAGAACTGCGCCGTGAAGGTGCGCGAGGCCGACGCAGCACCGGGATCGATATCGATTGGCGAGACGCCGTTGACCTGGTCCCACGTGAGCGACATCTCGTAGGCGCCTTCCTGGCCGCTGGTCGCGAACGCGCCGTAGGGTGCGCCGGATGCGTCGATGAGAGAGCCGCCGATGAGATCGTCGACACCATCGGGGTCGGTGAGGACGGCGGTGAAGCGAACCGTCGACTGCCCGTCGTAGAGGCCGTCGATCTGCGTGACGTCGGTGCCGAAGCTCAGAAAAACTGGGCCGCCTGGCGTCGAGACGTCACCTCCGCCCGAGCCACCTTCGGAGGCACCGCCGCCGTTGCCCGACGCGTTTCCGCCCTGGTTTCCACCCTCGCCGTCGTCGTCGGCCGCATCGGGGTCGACGCATGCTCCCGCTTCACAAACCCTGTCGCCTTTGCACTCGGCGTCGACCGTACAGCTGCCCGACTCGGGCGCAGGTGACGAGCAACCCGCGATGCCCGCGACGAGGAGCGCGAAGGTGGAAGCGACGAAGCCGTGACGTGAGGAGAGAACCTTCATGGTTCCTCCTCGGACACCGGGCGATCGCTGCCGTCGCAGCCCTTTTTTCGGGAAAGCGTCGCGGTCTACTTCTCGTCGCTCGCCGGGCGGAACAGCGAAGAGGCCGCGATGCCGATCGGGAGCGCGCCGTAGCCGATCACGAACGCGAGCGCGGACACCGCACCCTGCCGCAAGATGATGAACACACACGCGAAGAGACCGAGCAGCTTCAGAGCACCGAGGATCCCCCACGGCGCGCCGCTGCCCTTCTGTGCGAGCCAAGCTTCGCCCAGGCGGATGAACAAGATGAGATTCACCGTCGCGAGGAGCCCGCCGATCAACGTCCCGACGGAGAACTGCACGTTCACGATGAGCGCCATCAGCACCGTCAAAACCAGCGTGGTCACACCCGCGGCTTTGACGGCCCCGATGAGGACGGGATCGCGCTTTCGAGGCGCACCGCCCGGGTTCTTGTTCTCGATCGGGGGCGAGCTCTCCGGCTTGAGCTCGGAGTCTGCGACGGGTGTTTCTTCTCCGAGGCTCACGATGTTCCTTCTTGCTCCCGCTGCTTGCGCTCTTCGGCGATGCGCGCGGCGCGGTCCGACTCGGTCTCGTAGAGGGGCGTGGGGTTGCCCTCCTCACGCTCTTCTCGCGCGGCTTCGGCGCGCATCGAACGCAGCGCGCGCATCGTCGCGTGCACCGACAGCGCGATGCCGAACGCGAACCCGCCCATGGTGAACCAGGGGTCCGTGCCGTAACGGCCGTCGATCCATCGGCCGGCGAAAAGGCCGAGAAGTATCGAGAGCACGATCTCCATGCCGAGCGTGCCGAAGCCCCCGAGGCCCTTGTACATCTCGAGCCGGTTCTTCATGACGAACCTTGGCCCACGAGGACAGACTTCGCTTCCTGAACGCGCGCTCGTATGAGCGATTCGACATGGGGGACGAGCGCGGCGACAGCTTTGCCTCGGTGACTCAGCGCGTTTTTCTCGGCGTGTGACAGCTCTGCGAACGTGCGTCCGAGTCCGGTGACGACGAAGAGCGGGTCGTAGCCGAAGCCGCTTTCCCCGCGCGCGCTCCTCGCGATCGTGCCCTCACAGCGGCCCTCCGCGTACACGGGCCGATCGAGATCGAGGTACGGATCGACCATCGCGATCACGCAACGAAAGCGCGCGGTCCGCTGCGGGTCGTCGACCTCGGACATCGCAGAGAGGAGCGCGGCGTTGTTCTCCGCGTCGCTGGCGCCCTCGCCGGCATACCGCGCCGAGCGGACCCCGGGCCTTCCGCCGAGCGCGTCGACGACGAGACCGGAGTCGTCCGCGAGCGTCACGAGCTGCGTCGCAGCTGCGACGGCGCGCGCCTTCTTGAACGCGTTCGCCTCGAACGTGTCGCCGTCCTCGATCGGGGAGACGTAGGTCGGCAACACCTCGGAGATGGAGACGACGTCGACAGGAAGCCCCTGCAGCATCGTCCGGATCTCCGCCAGCTTGCCGGGGTTCTTCGTCGCGAGGACGATCGTCATCACCGTCGAGGTCACGCCATCACCTCACGTGCTCGGGCGCATGTTGAGGCGGGCGAGATCGACGCCGGCCCCGGCGAGTGTTTCGCGTTGGAATTTCACGAGCGACGCAATCGCGGCGAGCCCCGCGTCGATCATCGAGTCGAGCTGGCGTCGAGGGATCGCCTCGCCTTCGGCGGTGCCTTGCACCTCGACGATGTGCTCGCGATCGGTCGCGACGAGGTTCAAGTCGACCCGGGCTTGGCTGTCCTCGGTGTAGACGAGGTCGACGGCGATCGCGTCGCTCTCCAACATGCCGACGCTGATGGCGGCGATCTGATCACGAAGCACGGGTGACGGCAGCTGCCCCGCCTTCATGAGCTTGTCGAGCGCGATGGCGAGCGCGATGAAGCCGCCGGTGATTGACGCCGTTCGCGTCCCGCCGTCGGCCTCGATCACGTCGCAGTCGACGACGATGCTGCGCTCGCCGAGGGCTGCGAGATCGATCGCCGATCGAAGCGCGCGTCCGACCAGCCGCTGGATCTCCTGGGTGCGCCCGCTCGGAGCTTTGCCTCGACCGTCGCGGCTCTCGCGCCGTTCGGGCGCCGAGCGCGGGTGCATCTGGTACTCGGCGGTGATCCATCCGCGACCTTTGCCGACCATCCACGCCGGAACCGACGCGTCGATCGAGGCCGTGCACAACACGACCGTCCGGCCCGCGCGGTAAAGCACGGAGCCCTCGGCATTGCGCTGAAACCCGACGACGGCCTCGACCGCCCGATGCTCACTCAACTTGCGACCGTCGACGCGTTCCATAGACGCTCGCGGTTACCACGGCCGGCTGACGCGCGGAACCACCGCCCCCCGGGGAGCGCGGCGAGGCGCATCGCCGCGCCTTCCCCGACGGAAAGCGCGGCGACTCGCGTGTGTGCGGGCTCAGATCACTGCAGCTGGCAGGTCTGGAACTCGCCGTCGAGGATGCAGGCGACCGGGCCGCCCATGTCGACGTTGTTGCAACAGTCGGCGTTGGTGATGCACGGCGAACCGAGCATGCCCTCGGTGCACTCACCGCAGATTGCGGTGTCCGTGGTGCAGGTACCGGACGCGTCGTCGCAGCAGCCGTCGCAGCAGTCGCCGTCGGCCGTGCACGCACCGCCGGTCGGGACGCAGCTCGCGCCGCCGGGGCAGCACACGAGGTTACCTGCGTCGTCCGGCGCACAGACGCCGCAGCAGCAGACGTCGCCGAACGCGCACGCGGCGCCGTTGTCGAGGCAGCAGATCGTGTCCCCGCCACCTTCCGGTGGCTGGCACTCGATGTCCGGGTACGGATCCTTGCAACACTCCTCCGTGAGGTCGCACGGATTGCCGGGAAGGATGCAGTCCCCCTCTCCGCCGAAGCAGCGGTCGATGCCGGTCGACGTCGTCTCGCAACCGAAGTCGCCGCCACCGTTCGGACAGCAGTTCGCGCTCGCGCCTTGGAAGCAGACTTCGCCCGCGGGCAAACACGAGCCGTTGTTGGCGCACCTCATGATCGGCCGACCGTCCATGGTCGAGCCCTTCTGCTCGCAAGCACCGGAGCAGCACTGCGCGTCGGTCTCGCAGAGCTCGTCTTGAATGCGGCAGCCGCCGAGATATTGGCACCTCGGGTTCCCCGATCCCGTGGGGTCGAGGCACGCGGCCGAGCAGCAGGAGCCGCCGCTCACGCCTTCCGGCGAGCACGGCTCACCGGCGACGCCACACGCTCCGAGCTCCGCACAGATGCCGGGCGCGCCGTTCGGGCGGTCGCACAGATTGTTGCAGCAGTCGCCGTCGTCGTTGCATTCCTCCCCCGAGGCTTTGCAAGCCGGGCTCGGTCCACAGACGCAGCCTCCACCGCCGTTGCACGCCGCACCGGCCGCGTCGACGCACGTCGCGCTACAGCAGTCCGCTGCTGCGGTGCAGGAGTTACCGAGGCTCGAGCAGTTGCCGTCGGGCATACAGGCCCCATCGGCGCAGGTCGATCCAGCACAGCAGTCGCCTGTCTCGGCGCAGCTTCCGCCGGGCTGGACGCAGGTCGGGCTCTCACAGACGCCGCCCACGCAGTTGCCGGTACAGCACTCTCCCGCGCCGACGCATGTCGACCCTTCGGGTTGGCAGATGACCTCGCCGCAGGTCCCATCGGCCTGACAGTTCAGCGAGCAGCAGTCGTTGTCGTCTTGGCAGGCTGCGCCGACCTCGGTCTGACAGCCCTCCTCGACACAGAGCGAGCCCTCGCAGAAGAGCCCGCTACAGCAGGTATCGCCGTCGCAGGTTTGACCGAGCGCCAAGCACTCGCTGCCTCCCCCGCCCCCGGTATTTCCTCCCCCCGTTGCACCGCCACCCTGGCCACCCTGGCCCCCCGGGTCGCCATCGTCGGAGCAGCCCGACGCCACCATGCCCAACATCATCACCGCGGCGACCCCGAGGGACCGCGTCGAAAACGTGGTGCATAAGACCGAGTCGCGCGTCGGACGTCGTTCGCTCTTCATGGTGGCCTCTCTCGTGCGGAAGGATGGCTGTGATTGCAGAAGGGCGGTGTCTTGCCGATGATAGACGGATTTCCGACGTCCTTACGCTGTCGCAAAATTGCACTCGAGCGGGCGGGATTGCCTCGCGGCGCGTTCAGGCGTGCATCGAGAAGACCACTGTGTTTCCAGCAGGATCCTTCACGATGATCTCGCGCGCGCCGTAGAAGGTCGTCCGTTCCGGTACGACATGCGGCCACCCTTCGAGCGCCTTTCGGATCGGCGCTAGATCGGCGACGCCCACGTACAGAAACTGCCGAAACGACTCGCCGTCGAGCGGCTCGATGTCCTTCGCCAGCGAAGCTCGGCTCTGGAGCATCAGCTCGACCTCGCCGCGCTTCAGGATGACGAAGCCGATCTTGTCGCCTTCGGGGACGCTCACCGTCTGCTCGAAGCCGAGCCGTTCGACCCAGAACGGCAGGCACTTCTCGATGGATTCGACGATGAGGTTCGACGTGATGGATTGGATCATGGCGGTCTTCTTTCCCAAGGGGAGCTCCTTCACCCCTCGTGTGCCCCGTCGGTGAGCGCGCGGATTGGAAAAATGGAACCGAGCTCCGGCGCGAGCGCTTCGGGCGTCGCCAGCGCGAGCTCGCGAAAATCCCGAATCATGTGAGCTTGGTCGTAGTACCCCGCCTCGGCCGCAACGGCCGCCCAACCTCGCTGACCTGTTTCACCCGACAGCGCGATCGTGCGGTGCAGGCGGGCGACGCGCGCGAACATCTTGGGTCGCACCCCGACCTCTTCCTCGATGCGTCGCGATAGGTGCTGCCGCGTCCAGCCGAGTCGGCTCGCGACCGCCGCCACGCCGCCGCCCTCCGTCTCCGACGCGAGCGCCCGCAGCGCGAGCCCAACACGAGGATCGAGCGAACCTGCTGCCGGGATTCGTTGGAGCAGAAACGATTCGAGCCCGCGAACGGCGGCTTCGATCGACGAAGCATCGCAGATTCGTTCGAGCTCGCACGCGGCCTTGCCCAATACGTCACCCGCTCGAACATGGAGGTCGGTGAGCTCGCGGATGTTTCCGCCGAGAAGAGCGCGCGCTGCGCCCGGACGAAAACGCACCGCGACGATCGATGACGACGATGCCGCGGGCACCAGGATCGCGCGGGTCATCGTACCGACGACCTCGGCTTCGCCGACCTCGACGCGAACGAGGAGATCGACACAGCCGTCGGGCAACACACGTTGCAATGGCGCGGATGGCGTCCGCTGCGAAGCACGACCGCGCCACCAGAGCCGATCGACGAAGGGCCGAAGGGCCGGATGGGGCAGCCGCTCTTCGTAGCTCACGGACCAGATTCTAGCTTGGCCGCGGGTGCATCCAGCACGACGAGGGGCCTCAATCGATCCAAGAACTTTCGTTTGATGCCGCGCACGCGCATCAAGTCTTCGAGCCGTTTGAAGCGCCCGCCGAGCTTCGTTCTCAGATCGACGATCGCTTTCGCTTTGCTGGCGCCAATCCCTGGAAGCGCGTCGAGATCCTCGACGGACGCGAGGTTCAGGATGAGCTTCCCATCCGGGGTCTTCGAAGACACGACCGGCGCGGAACCATGCGCGCTCGCCGAGCTGGACGCGGCAGGTTGCGGGGTCTCGTCCGCCATCT
Source organism: Polyangiaceae bacterium (assembly GCA_013361525.1). GTDB lineage: Bacteria > Myxococcota_A > Polyangia > Polyangiales > Polyangiaceae > Xiheicaenibacterium. Next base: position 25,956 of record JABFXY010000212.1, read on the forward strand.
CTGCGCTGGTCGCGGAAACTGCCGGCACCGACACCTCGGGCTCACGTTCACGTCGCTTTTCGTGACGTGAACGCGGATGGTCCGTCCCCATTGCCGCGGCGGCGGGCCTCGGCCCGAGCCATCGATCGAAGACGCCGGATCCCAACAGCCCGAGCACCACGAGCACCACACCGAAACCAGCCGCCTTCATCAAGAGCGGGGCCCATGCGCTCGCGGCGACACGCGACAAAACCGAACGGAGCTTGCTCATGGCCCGCGCGCATTGCGCGCTGCGTGCCCGGGCCAGCTCCGTCGAATTTCGGTGAAAACGAAGCTGTTCGGGTGGCGGCCGCCGGCGAATCGCCGGTGCTCGCCACCAAAGTCGTCAGCTCGACTTCGGAACGTTCGCGAGCTTCGCGATCTGCTGCTGTTGCTGCTGGAGGAACTGCGCGACCTGCTTCGAGCGCTGCACCGCGAACTCTTTCACCTGCTGGTTCTGCGAGCCGGCGAGCGCGTTCAGCAGCTTCGTCACCTTGTCGATCTGGCGCGATTGGAAGAGCGCCTCGAAGTAGTTGTTCGCGAGACGCACGTCGCGGGTCATCTTCGCCTCGTGAGGCTGCAGCAGCTTCACGACCGACTCGAGATCACCCTTCTGCCCGAAGAGCGCTGACTGCGCGAGGAGCGCGAGGATGTCGTCGCTGTTTACCTCGAGCGCCTTCTTGCCGTACTCGACCGCCTTGTCGCGGGTCTCTTCTTTGCCGCCGAAGTACGCCTGCAGCGCGACCAGCGGACGAGCGTTCTTCTTCTCTTTCGCGAGCTTCTCGAGCTCCTCGCAGGCGGCGGCTTCGTCTTTCTCTTCCTTGATTTGCGTGAAGAGGTAGGCCCAGGCGTCGACGAGATCGCCGTCGACCTCGAGCGCCTTGTCGATCATCTCGCGCTCGGCCTTGGCGTCGCCCTTCTTCTTCTGGAGCTTCGCGAGGTGGAGCGACGGATAGGGGCTCGTCTTGAGGAGGTTCTGCGCGCCCTTCAGGGTGCCCTCGGCCTTGTCGAACTTGTCCTGCTGGAGCTGACAGATGCCGAGCGCGAGCCAATCCTCACCGGTGCCGCCCTTTGCCACGACCTTCGAGAGCACCTGCTCGGCGCGCTGGAAGCGCTCGTGCTTCATGAGCTCTTGCGCATAGATGCGGCCGCGGTTCAGGTCCTCGGGCTTCTCGTTGAAGTGTTTGTCCAGTCCCCCAAGAAGGTCTTCCAAACCGATCATGAGGGGACGCCCTTGTTCGTCCTGGACTTGGACGGCGGGGCCATTGAACCCTAGGAGCTCCCAGAGCTGCTCGCGGGTGATCGCGAGGGGGCCCGTCTCGAGCTTCTCCTTCAGCTCGTCCGTCATCTTCTGAATCGGCAAAACCACCAGCGCATTCGGCGGGATCCCGTTCTGAAAAGCCGTCACCGGCGCCACGATCGCCGCGCCGCCCTGAATGTTGAGGCCTTGAATCGCCGTCCCGTTTCCTGCTGCCGCCATGTGCTTGCTCCAATCCAGCGAAAGAGGGCCGGCAAGCTAGCAGCGCGGGGACACGCCAGCAACGGGCCGCTCCGTCGCCCTCTGGTTGCGCCGGACGCGTGCGCACGCATCATGACTGAACAGCGGGGGGAACGGTGAGCCACGCACACCTCGAAACGAAGCCGAGTTGGCCATTCGTCGGATGGCCCATTCACTTCGCGGATCGTCGTCTCGGCTACGTGTGGCTGGTCGACCCGGACGTCCTCATCTTCCACGCGACCGTCACGCAAGGCACGGCGGAGAGCGCGACGTTGCTGCACGACACCGTCGACGCCGCCTGGAAGCTCAACCGCGATGCATTCACCCGAGCAGGCGGCGTCGCGCTCCTGGTCGATGCGCGATCGCTCACCTCGTACACGACGGAAGGGCGCCAGCGTTACGCCGAGCGCGTGCGGACCAGGCCGCGCGGCCACGTGCGACGTGTCGTCGTCGTGGTCCCGCAAGATCGATTGCTCCGAATGGCGGCGGAGGCGCTCGGTCTCATCGCGCAGCTCGCCGGCGGCTCATCGATGGAAGTTCTGCGCGATCCGAAAGAGGCACTCGAGATGTTGGGCGTGATCGCCCCCGCGCCGGGTGATCTTTCGAGGTTGCCGCTGATGGTCCGGTGACGATCGCGGCGACTCTTCACCGATTGAACGTCGTCACGTCCGCTGCGTAGCTCAGCCCCGTACGGCTGCTCGAAGCCGCTCTGCGAGCGCCGTCGATCGCGTCTCTTTGCGTATCTCGGCGAGGCTCAAGCTGATCGCGCGCTTCGACCCGACGATGACGACGAGCCGCTTGCCTCGCGTCACCGCGGTGTAGAGCAAGTTGCGCGAGAGCATCACGAAGTGATTCATCGTGAAGGGAATGACGACGGCCGCGTATTCGCTGCCCTGGCTCTTGTGGATGCTCGTCGCGTACGCGAGCGTCAGCTCCTCGAGGTCACCTTCTTCGTACGTCACTTGTCGGTCGTCGAACGTCACGACCAAGACGCGTGCCTCCTGATCGATCTTCGAGATGAAACCGAGATCGCCGTTGTAGACCTCGCGATCGTAGTCATTTTTCAGCTGCATGACTTTGTCGCCGAGGCGAAACACGCGCTGCCCGACCTTCACGGTCGGCCCGTTGGGGTTCAGCGCAGTCTGAAGGCGCTCGTTCAACGCGATCGTGCCCGACGCGCCCTTGTGCATCGGTGTCAGGATCTGCACGTCGCGCACCGGGTGGAGCCCGAAGGCCTTCGGGATCCGCTCCGTCACGAGGCCGACGAGGGCATCCGCCGCGGCCTCGTCGTCTTTGCGTTCGACCAGGTAAAACTCGCCCTCTTGCCCGCGATCCGAAATTGGCAGCTCGCCGGCGTGGATGCGGTGCGCGTTCTGGACGATGAGGCTGCCCGCGGCCTGCCTGAAAATCTGCGAGAGGCGCGCGGTCGGGATCACCTCGGAGGTGATCGCATCGCGGAGCACGGCGCCGGGGCCGACGCTCGGAAGCTGATCGACATCGCCGACCAACACCAGGCGAGCCTGCTGCGGAAGCGCGGAGACCAGCGCGTCCATCAGCTCGAGATCGACCATCGACGATTCGTCGACCACGAGCGCGCCGATATCGAGCCGAGCCATTTCGTTGCGCGTGAACTCGCGCGTCTTCGGATCGAACTCGAGCAGCCGATGCAGGGTGACGGCTTCGCGCTTCGTCGCCTCCGTCATCCGCTTCGCAGCGCGGCCGGTCGGCGCCGCGAGACGTGTCTTCAACCCTGCCTGATCGAACAACATCAAGAGTGCGCGCACGATCGTCGTCTTTCCGACGCCCGGGCCACCGGTGATGACGACGACCTTGCTTCTCGCCGCCAGCTCGACGGCGTCGCGTTGCGCGGGCGCGAGGCTGACGTTCGACTTCTCCTCGAAGTCCTTTGCGACGCGCTCGACCAAGCTATCGAGAGGCCGGCCGATCACCGGCGTCGCGACCAGCTCCGCGAGCTTCCGTGCGATCCGTACCTCGGCGTCGTAGAGCGCCGGCGTGTAGATCGCGACACCTTCGATGCCCGACAGGCCGATCTCCGCGCGCGCTCGCTTCTCCGAAAGGAGCGCGTCGATTGCGACCTCCACCTTGGCCTCGTCTATCTCGAGCATTCGCGCGCAGAGGTCACGGAGCTGTCCGCGCTCGGTGAAGACGTGTCCCGACGTCGAGCGCTCGTGCAGGACTTGAAGCACACCGGCCTGCGCGCGCTCGGGAGCGTCCTTCGCGATACCGAGCGAGCTCGCGATGCGATCCGCCGTTTTGAAGCCGACGCCCCACACGTCGAGCGCGAGCCGGTACGGACTGGCCGAGACGATCGCGACTGCGCGCGGGCCGAAGCGCTTGTAGATCCTCGACGCCAGCGCCGGCGAAGCGCCGTGCGACTGCAAGAAGATCATGATCGCGCCGACGGCCCGGTGCGCCTCCCAAGCCTTTTCGATCTGGCTGGCGCGCTTCGCGCCGAGGCCGGCGACCTCGTTCAGTCGGCTCGGGTTGTGGTCGAGGACCTCCAGCGTTTGCTCGCCGAACGTCTCCACGATCTTCTTCGCGAACGCCGCGCCGACCCCGGGCACGAGCCCGGACCCGAGGAATCGCTCCACGCCGGAGAGGGTCGCTGGCGCGACCGTCAGCAAGGTCTCCACCTTGAACTGCTCGCCGCGTTTCACGTCGCGCGTCAGCTTCCCCGTCGCGCGCACGCGCGTCCCGGGGGGCGGCAGCGGAAACACACCGACGAGCGTCTTCTCCTCCGCGCGGCCGTCGAGCTTCACGCGGATGACGCGAAACCCGGTCTCGTCGCTCGAATACGTGATGCGAACGACCTCGCCGTCGATGGTGATGCCGTCACCCGAAGGCGCTTTTGCGAAGAGCTGCGCCTGCCCTCCACCGAGGCCCGTGCGCGCCGGCGCGGCGGGCGGGTCCCGGCGCGGCTCGGCTGGTTTTTGAGGGGGCCTGGACATCTCTCCAGTGACGCTAGCCCGGCGGGGACGCTGTGCCTACTCCACGTCGGCCGGCGCCTCCCGCACTCCGATCAGCCGGAAGCAGCGTCGGGAAGTTTGGCGATCACCTTGATTTCGAATTGAAAGCCGTAGAGCCAGGTGACGCCGATACCAGTCAGCGTCGGATGCGGCGCCTCACCCCAACGCTCCATCACCACCTTCCAAATCGGCTCGAACTTCTCGGCAGGATCGACGACGAAGAGGGTGACGTCGACCACATCCCTGAACGTGCAGCCGGCGGCCGTCAGAATCGCGTCGAGGTTGTCGAATGCGAGCCGGACCTGCGCCTCGAGATCCGGCTCGGGTGAACCGTCCGGTCGGCTACCCACTTGTCCCGAGACGAAGAGAAAGCCATTGGAGCGAATGGCGGGCGAATAGCGGTTTCGCTCGTACAGCGCTTGGCGACCTGCAGGAAAGACGACGTCACGTGAGGGCATGACTCAACTCCTTCGAGATGTGTGGGCAGGACCCTAAGAGCTGGCTCCGAGCGGATAAACGAGCAAGATGCGCCATCACTGTTTCGTGTGAGCAAACAGTATCGAGGCGCTGGACGATGGATCGTTTCGACACGCTGCAGGCTTTCGTTCGCGTGGTGGAGGCCGGGAGCTTCACCAAGGCGGCGCAGACGCTCCATGTCAGCAAGACCACGGTGACGCAGCTGGTTCAGCAGCTGGAGACGCGGCTGCGCGTCAAACTGTTGAATCGCACCACGCGGCAAGTGAAGGTCACCGCAGACGGCGCCGCCTACTACGAACGCGTCGTGCGCCTGCTCGCCGAGCTCGAGGACGCGGACACCAGTCTGTCGAGCGCATCGGCATCTCCCCGCGGCCGTCTGCGCGTAGACGTGCCGAGCCCCCTTGCCCTCAAAATCCTCGTGCCCGCGCTGCCGGCGTTTCATGCGCGCTTTCCGGATATCCAGCTCGATCTCGGCGTCAGCGACCGGATGGTGGACCTCATCGGCGACAACGTCGATTGCGTGTTGCGCGGCGGCGAGCTCGCCGACTCGTCGCTGATCGCGCGTCGCATCGGCGAGTTGAAACTCGGCGTCTACGCCTCACCGCGATACATCGAGCGCGCCGGGATGCCGGTGCACCCGCGGGAGCTCGAAGACTCCCACCACCGCGTGGTCGGTTTCCTCAGCGTTCGCACCGGAAAGATCGCGCCGCTCGTCTTGCATGACCGCGGCGAGCGCCTGGAAATCCAAGGCCGCTACGTGGTCGCGCTCGACGACGGCAATGCCTACCTCGCGGCGGGCTTGTCAGGCATGGGGATTCTTTGGTTGCCGCGGTACATGGCGGACGCGCACGTGGCGCGCGGCGAGCTGGTGCCTCTATTCGACGGCTGGCAGTCCGATCCGATGCCGATGTACGTGGCTTTCCCGCCAAACCGGCACATCAGCGCGAAGCTGCGGGTATTCATAGCCTGGGTGGGTGAGCTGATGGCGCATCACGCACCGATTGCGCCGCTCGCCGGCAGCCGTCGCGGTAAGGGCGCTGTGGCTACTCCGATTCCGCGGCGTCCACGTCGGCGAAAACACGCTGAAGCATCCGCTCGGGGTCCTGCAGGAACGTCTTCGTGACGGCGTAGTGCTCGGTGTCCGTGTAGCTCACGCGCTCGATCCCGCCGCGGTCGAGGAGGTAAATCCTCGCTCCGGGATAGGCCATCAGGATCGGTGAATGCGTGGAGACGATGAACTGACTCCCCGCGCGAATGAGCTGCCGCATCCGGCCCATGAGCGCGAGTTGGCGCTGCGGCGACAGCGCGGCTTCCGGCTCGTCGAGGATGAACAAGCCGCGATCGCGAAAACGGTGGATCGCGACCCAGAGAAACGCTTCGCCGTGCGACTTTTCGTGGAGGTCCTTCCACCCGTAGGCGCCATAGGCCTCCGCTTCCGTCGACACGTTGAACATCGTCTCCGCGCGCAGGAAGAACCCGCCGTGTTCACGACGCGCTCCCCGCGCAAGGCGAAGATACTCGTGCAGACTCGACTCGCTCGGTCGGAGCCGGGTCTGAAAGTTCTTCGTCCCTCCCTCGGGATTGAACCCGGCCTTGATGGCAATGGCTTCGACGAGCGTCGATTTCCCGGAGCCGTTGTCGCCGACGAAAAAGGTCACGCGCGGATCGAATTCCAACCGATCGAGCTTGGCGACGGCTGGTATCGCAAAAGGATAGGCCTCCCAATTCGGCACCTTGTCCCGAACGAGCTCGATATGGCGGAGAATTCGATTCACGGCTGAAGGCGGAGTCTAGGCGCGACCAATCGCCTAGAACAATGTGATTGGCGCGCCGAATGCTCCGATCCTTCGAGGAGGGATGGCCGCGTCATGGAGTATGCAGGACGAATTCTCGTGACCGGTGCCGCCGGGCGCATCGGGGCGGTCGGGCGCACCGTGACGGAGCTGCTCGTCCAACGAGGGCTTCGCGTTCGCGCAATGGTTCGCCGGAACGACGACCGAGCGCAGGCGCTACGCGACCTCGGCGCCGAGGTGGTCACCGGCGATCTGCTCGAGCCCGGCGACGTGTACCGCGTCCTGAGCGGCTGCGAGCGCGTCTATTTCGGCCTGTCTGTATCGGCAGGCTACCTCGAAGCGAGCGTGCTCATGGCGGCGGTCGCAAAAGAGCTCGGCGTCGGCGCGCTCGTCAACATGTCGCAGATGACGGTCTCTCAAATGAGCATTCACAACACCACGCCGAGCCCACAGCAGCGCCAACATTGGCTCAGCGAGCAGGCGTTCGCGTGGTCCGGGGTGCCCGTCGTCACGATCCGGCCGACAGTTTTCCTCGACGGATTTTTCCTCAGTCTGACGAATACGAGCGTCCGCGAGCGAAATCGGATCGAGCTGCCGTTCGGACGGGGGAAGACGTCCCCGGTCGCCGCAACGGACGTCGCGCAGGTCATTGCGACGATCCTCGCCCATCCGGACAAACACATCGGACGGCTCTACGAGCTCACGGGTCCACGGTCGCAAGACATGGACGCGATCGCCCGCGAATACTCCGACGCGCTCGGACGCGAGATTACGTATTCGGACATCGCGCCCGACGAATGGCAAAAGGAACTCAAGAAGGCCGACTTACCCGAGCATCTCGCAAAGCACCTCGTCACGATGGCCGAATTGCATCGCGCGAATCGATACGATCGAATGGCCGACGGCGTCGAAGTGGTGACGGGCAAACAGCCGATGGGCGTCCGGGACTTCGTCGCGCTCCACGCCGATGCATTTGGAGGGCGATCGCAGCCTCCGAAACGAACGACGCGCGCCGCGTGACGCGAGCCCCGAGCGTGCATATTCGGTGATGGCGGGCGAAAGCTCCGGCCACCCAGCAGAGATGCACTTACGGCTGACCGTGTGCCTTCTGGCCCTGGCTCTTTCGGGCTGCTCCGATCTGCCGGAGGACGTCTGCAGCGCTCGCGACCGCGATTCGTGCGAGGACTCGAGCCCGAACGGGTCGTCCGCATGCCTCTACGAGCCGGGCACCGACAGCTGTCTCAATCGATGCGACAGCGCAGGCCTTTGCCCGGACGCCCTCGAGTGTTTCGACAACGACGACATCGACCTCTGCGGTGACGAAGACTGCGGCGGCATCGCCATCGGCTTGCAAGCCGACGTGTGCCGCCCCATCGAGTAGGGCTGGACCGCTGGAGACAACCTGCGGCGCTTGAGGCGCAATTGAACGCAGACGGCACCGGGCGCGAGGGAACCCCGGGGGTGGCGCGGGAGCTGCACGGTCCCCGGGGATGCGGGGTAATGGGGAGTTGCGCCCCAGGTCATTCAGGAGTCGCCTTGCACGATTGTGTGGCAATCCGGTCCCGGCGATCGCCGCGGCTATGGTTCTTGGCAAAGCCGCCACGGCGTCGGCGCTCGATTGCAACGACGACGGGAGCGTCCTCGCCGAGGCCCAACGCGGGATTCGGGCATATTCGGGAGAGAAGTACGAGGAAGCCGTCGATCCGCTGACGGCGGCGTACGAGTGCACGCACGAACGCGCGTTGCTCCTGATCTTGGCGCGGACACACGCGCGATTGGGACAACGCGAGAGCGCATTGGCACGCCTTCGAGAGCTCGAGCAGAAGGCCGCCGATCAGCCGGACGGCGAAAAGGCGGATATCGCCGAGCTTCGGCAGGAGATCGCACCCGAGATCGAGGTCGCGGAGGCGCCTTGGTCGCCGTCCCCGATTTTCTGGTCCGGTATCGCAGCCGCCGGCATCGGTACCGTCCTCGCAATCGTTGGAGGGGCCGTCTCCGCTTCACAGACGTCGAGCCTGGAATCCGAATGTAATGGCTCGAGCTGCCCGTCGAGATTGTCGGACGACGTCGAAGAGGCGAATCGCTGGGCCAATGTCGCCAATGGTGGCTTCGTGGGTATCGGCGTCGGGGGCGTCTTGATCATCGTCGGTGCGATCATCGGTCCGTTTCCGACGACGACGCGGCTCGTCGCGCTTCCCGGCGGCGGCGGGCTCGCGGTGCGTTTCTGAGGAGTGAGGGTCGATGGCCAAACGCGACAATCAAAGGTCGGCACTCATCCTCGCGCTTGCGGTCGTGACCGGGTGCCAGCTCGTGACCGGGCTCGACGAGATCGAAGTCGAATCGGGGTCGACGACGTCGGAGTCCACTTCCAACACGGTCGGCAGCGGTGCCTTCGATACCGGTGGTGGCGGCTTCGGCGTCGGGGCCGCTTCGACGATCAGCGGAGGAGGCGGGCTCGGCGGCGGCGGCAACGGCACCGGCGGCACCAGCACCAGCACGGGCACCGGCACTGGCGGCACCGGCGGCTTCACCCTCACCGCGGGCGGTGCGTTTCCGGGGCTTTGACGCACAGCCCGGCGTACGATGGGCGCCGGTGATCGTCGTCACGAACCCAGGCTCGAATCTCCCGACCAGCCTCGTCGAGGCCTATGGGATCGAGGTCACGCCGCAGCAGATCATCGTGGACGGCGTTGCGCACGATACGCGCGACGGGGTCTCCTTCGACCAGATCGACAAGTGGGTGAAAACCGCGAAAGAGCACCCCTACGTGCTCGGCACCAACGCCGGTGAGTTCGCCGCGCTCTTCGCGCGCCTCGCCCAGCGCGACAAAGACATCCTCGCGGTCATGACGTCGCGCAAGATCATCGGCTCTTTCAATGGCGCGCAGGTGGCGAGCCGCACGGTATCGGAGCGTCATCCCGACGTGCACATCACGGTCGCGGACTGCGGCGTCACGGATCTCGGCGCCGGGCTCGCGTGCATCCTCGCGGCCGAAGCGCGCGATGCCGGCCTCGATGCGACACAGATCGCGGAGCTCATCGACACATTCCGCGAGCACGTGCGTTTCGTCGTCGTGCCGAAGACGCTGGACTACATCGTGAAGGGTGGTCGCGCGTCTTCGATGCGAGCCTTCTTCGCGGAGCTCTTCGGCGTTCGGCCCCTCGTCGCTTTTGTCGACGGCGAGATCCGCGCGGTCGGGAAGGCCAGCGCGAAAGGGGATCCGACCACTGCGATCAGCGATTGGCTCGTCCAGAACGTCGGCCCGAAGCGTCCCGCGTGGGTCGGCGTCTTCCACGGAGGCAGCCCGGCGGTCGCGGCGATCCTGCAGAAGGAGCTGCGCTCGCGCTTCGACGTTCGCTACTGCCTCTCACGTCCGCTCGCGCCGAGCATTTATCTGCACGCAGGGCCGGAAGCGATTGGCGCAGTTGTGGTTCCTCTCGACGCGCTTCCTTGGCAGCCGACGAAGGTTCTGGCTGACGGCGATTGAGGGTCCACGTGTTCGCAGCTCACGATGGTGGCGAATACCGCTCGCGCGTCGAGCCCCACGCATCGCGCAGCCGCTGGACGAGACGTCCCGCGTCGGAGAGCGTCGCGTCGTCCAGCGCTTCGATCTGAATGCACAGGCTGCGAATCTCGTCGGCGCGCACCACGCTCGAGCTTCCCTTGAGCTTGTGCGCGGCGCGATGGAGCCACTCGAGGTCGGCAGCCGCGGCGGCCTGCTCGAGCTCGGTAATCATCGCTGGCGTGTGCTCCAAGAACAGCTTGATGACGCGCGGGCTGACATCGACGTCGACGTGAGAGGTGATTTTGGACTCGGGCTCGCTCACCCATCGATGCAGCACGGCGGTCAGCGCTTCCAATGCCACGGGCTTCGACAGGTAATCGTCCATACCCGACGAGATCGCCCTTTCGCGATCGCTCGTCAGAGCGTGCGCGGTGAGCGCGATAATCGGAATGCGAGGACGCCCTGCCTTCACCTCGCGCGCTCGCAATGCGACCGTCGCTTGGTACCCGTCCATCTCCGGCATTTGGATATCCATCAAAACGGCCGCGTATGTGTCGCGCTCGATAGCCGCGAGCGCCTCGCTTCCGTTCGCGACGATGTCGGCTCGATATCCGAGCTGCTCCAACATGTCCGCGACCACCTGCTGATTGACCAGGTTGTCTTCGGCCACGAGGATCCGTGTGCCGGTGGGGGCCGGTGCCCGCGGCGACGGGTGTGCGGGGCGGATGTCCGGCCTCGGCGTGTCGGAGACGAGCGAGACCAGGCAGGTGCGCAGCTCGGCCTGCCGCACCGGCTTCGTCAGCGACACCGTGATCGCCTCGGGCCGCTCCTGGCCCGCGCGTTCGTTCGCCGACACCGAGCTCAGCAGGACGACATGAGGGCGATCGACGACGGACCAACGCTCGAGCGCCCTCGCGACCTCGAAACCATCCATCTCGGGCATCTGGAAATCGAGGATGACGAGCGAATACGGTCGCCCTTCCCTCGCGGCACGCTGAAGTCTCGAAATGGCTTCTTTCCCGTCTGCCGCCGCATCCACGCGCATCTTCCAGCGCTCCAGCATCTCCGTGAGGATCATCCGGTTCGTCGCGTTGTCGTCGACGACCAGGACCGGCAGGTCCGCGAGGATCTCGGTCGATGCTTCGGTCGATATCTTCGCCGAACGGCCGAGCTGAACCGTCGCGACGAACCTGGTGCCGCGGCCTAGCTCGCTCTCCACACGAATCGAGCCATTCATGAGCTCGACGAGCTGCTTCGTGATGACGAGCCCCAGACCCGTGCCGCCGAACCGGCGTGTCGCCGATGCGTCGACCTGCGAGAACGGTTTGAAGAGGAGCGAGAGCTTTTCGGGCTCGATACCAATCCCCGTATCCTCGATCGTCAGCGATAGCGTCACCTTGTCGTCCGAGACGGAATCCACCGCGATTCGAAGGACGACCTCGCCGTGCTCGGTGAACTTCACCGCATTGCTGAGCAGGTTGCCGAGGATCTGTCGAAGGCGGCCGGAGTCGCCCCGAACGAACGGCGGAACATCCGCCGCGACGGTGCTGATGAGCTCGACTCCCTTCGCGTGCGCGCCGGCGGACATGAGGTCGGCGACGTCCTCCACGACGGGGCGGAGCTCGAACTCGGACGAGTCGAGTAGAAGGCGGCCTGCGTCCATTCGCGAGAAGTCGAGCACGTCGTTGATGACCGAGAGCAGCGCTCGACCCGACCCGTGGACCACCTCGACGTATTTTCGCTGTCGCGCGTCGAGCTTGGTGCCCATCAAGAGCTCGGTCATCCCGAGCACGCCGTTCATCGGGGTTCGGATCTCGTGGCTCATGTTCGCGATGAACTGGCTCTTCGTTCGGCTCGCGGCCTCCGCGAGCTCCCGCGCGGACGCCATTCGGCGCAGCGCCACGTAGATTCCGGCGGCGGTTGCGACCGCCATGGCGAGCATCAGCGCGGCAATGCGCGTCACGTTGGCACGCACCGTCGTGAGCGGGACGTCGAGCGGACGCACCACCTCGAGAACGCCGCGAACGTCCCCCTCCGACCAATCCCGCTTCGGGCTGTCCGGGTGCGTATTGTGACAGCTCACGCACGCGGCACGCATTCGATCGGCCGACGCATAGCGAATGACGGGCACGCCGTCGCGCTCCTCGAATCGATAGAATGGCTCGTCGGGGTTCTTGCGGAGCGCATCCAGGGCCTCGCGCTCGAACGTGTCGTGCGGTCCGCCGTCTTCACGCCACGGAAATGGGTAATCGCTGTACAGCCTGGTGAGGTTTCCCGTGCCGCCGGCGCCGATGTGCTCCCCCAGCGTAATGGTCAACGTCGCCGGAAGCGGGATGGCATTGCGCCGGTTCTTGTAGTCGTGCGTGATCGTGATGCCGTCGCGTCGGGCCGGCTCCACGACCTCCGACGTGTAGAGGGTCCGAAAGTCGGTGAGGGCCTTCGAGTACAGCGCGGCATCCTGGATCGCCGTCTTGCGCACCAGCTCGTCCGACAGACGCGACACGTACCAGACGAATCCACCGATGAGCGCCACCGCGGCCGTCAATGCGAGCAGCGACCAAGCTCGGACGCGCATCTCGCGCGCCCTCACCGACTCGCGCTGCGCCGTCACGATCCGCCGCCGGCTTCGTGCGGCCAACGCATCGCGATCACGCGCCGGAAGGCTCGAAGAAAGCGCTCGCGGTCGCCTGTCTTGTGGATCGCGCCGAGGGCGCCGCACCGGGTCGACATCGTCTCGATCTCCAGCGCCGGCCGCGCCGAGTAGAGAATGACGGCGACACGCGCGAGCCTATCGTCGGCTTGGATCAACTTCGCGAGCACTTCCCCCGAAAGGCCCGGCAGCCCGACGTCCAGCAACACGACGTTCGGTGCGAGCCGATACACCTCGTTGGTCGTCCCTAATACATCACTGCGTCGCGTGACCCGAAACCCCGCGCTCTCGAGCCATTCTGCGGTTGCTTCGAGCGCGATCGGGTCGTCGTCCACGACCATTACGTGTAACGGCGTTGGCATCAGTCCTCGCGGGGCTGGAGCTCTCGTCCCCCACGAAACGGTATCACCCGCGTTGAATGGTCGAGACCGTGCAGAAACGACCAACCGTTCGAGCTAATCCCGGTGTGGCGCGTCGGATCGCATCGCGACGCAGACACCCACGGGAAGGCGTGGCCTCGAACCACCGTAGATGGGGCGCTGCGACGAACCTTGCCCCAACGGGCCGCTCGGACACCATGTTTCGCACGAACCCGTCGGATCATCCCGCCGCGCTCGCCGTCCTGACGGAAGAGCTCCGGGCGGCGGGTCGGGAGTGGTATCGGGCGGGATTCGCGCTGGTCGGCGCAATGGCAGTCGTCGCCGGGCTGACCGTTTGGCTGGCACCTGCGAAGGCTGGTCTCGCCGCGGTGGCGGCGTTGGGGATCCCGATTGCGGGCGCGTTATGGTGGCGCGGCCATCGTCTCGTGCGCGACGCACACCCGGTGCTCGACGCCTTGCGAACCGACCGCAATGTCGTCGTGTGGATTTACGCGCGGTCGCTGGACGGCGACCCGTTGCCGACGGTCACAATCGGTATGACCGATGGGCGGCTCCTCGATGTGCCGATCGCTCGAAAGCACGAGGAGCGCGCGCTCTCGGCCCTCGCCGAGCTTTGCCCGAGCGCAACCCTGGGATTCACGCCCGAACGTGCGCTCGCGTTTCATCGCGCGCCCGCATCCTTGCGTCGCGAGGCGTCGTCCGCAGGACCGGTCCGCACCGACATGGACCCTTCGGCAGATCGATTACGAGCCCTCGTGCCCTATGCGCTCCACGAGATCTCGCGCAAGCGTCGGCTCTATGCGGCAATGGGGATCTGCTTTCTTCTGCCCGGTGGGCTCGGTGTCACGATTGCCGCTGCCGCCGCGACGGGGTCCGAGCGTTGGGCGCTGCTGGCGACCTTCATTCTGGCCGCCGTTATCCCGGGCCTCGCGCTGTGTGTCGCCGCATTGCGATCCCGGGCACGTCACCCACTCGCGCTGGCCTTGAGCGGCGAGCCCTCGCGCATCGAAGCGCTATATCCCGCTTATCTACCCACCGTCGAAGGTGACAGAGTGCTCATGATCGAGGTGCGCCTCCGTGGGGGAGGCCGATGGCGCCTCGCGGTGCCTCCCGCGCTCGCCTCGCGCTTCAGGCATCCGGAGGAGCGGCGCATTGCAACGCGATAGTCGTCCCGACCGCACGGGCATGTTGATCCTACCCGCAGCGATCTTCGTCGCCGCGCTCGTGTTTTCCATCGTCTTGACGATGGATGCGCTCGCGCTCGATTCGGGGAAATACGAACGCGCGCAACACCGCTACGTGCGCGAGCAACTCTTGAGCGACATGATGGGAAGCCTCGCGAAGATGCTCGGCCTGGTGCCGTCGCTGATCGTCGCCGCCCTCGTGTCGGCTGCCGCTGGTCTGTGGTTGTACCGGACCGTGCGCCGATATCGCGAGCTCAAGGCGAAAGATGCGCAGGTTTGGGGGCGGTAGCGCCTGAGCCTCATTCGATAGGCAAGTTGTGCATTCGTAAGAACGAGAGCTTGTCCCAATAGCCGCGCTGGAACGCAATCAGCCCGTTCTCGACACGAAAGAATCCGCAGCCGCGTAGCCCGAGCGGATCCTTCCATTCGAGGATGGCCCACGGCCCGTCTTCGAGAATCTGCTCGACGACGCAGACCATCTTCGCCGCCGCAAACTCACGGGCGAACATGGCCCTGATGTTGGCCTTCCCCTCCACGGGCTCGTTCGCGACCTGGTGGTTCACGGCGTCGTCGCGGTAGAGCGCGGCGAGCCCGTCGACGTCGGCGGCGTTGAACCGCTCGACCCACTTTTCCACGACCTGCCTGGGGCGGATTTCGGCGCTCACGGGCCTTCGGGTATCACCCCCGCCAGCGCCCGACCAAAAGATTCTCTGTCCACGCTCCCGAGGAGCCGGTGACTAGCCCCTTGTTGAAGGCGCTGTTGTGGGTCCGCGCGGCCCACGGTTCCGAATCAGCCCTCCTTGGTGCCTTCCGGGGCTGCCTGCTCGAGTGGAGTCGACAAGATGAGACGAACGGGGTTTGTTAGGGTTTTCAGTGGTCTTGCGCTTTGGATGGTCGCCCTCGCAGCGTGCGGGGACAGCGACGGCACCGGCGCGATCGGCGGTGTGGGCGGTGACGGCGGACAAGGCGGCGCCGAAGGCGGCGGTGGTGCCCAGCCGGCCGGCGGGGCCGGCGGCATCGGGGGAGAAGGCGGCATCCCGCAAGGCGGC
>JABFXY010000045.1 GCA_013361525.1 Polyangiaceae bacterium
CATCCGCTCGTTCGAGTCGGCTTGGGCGCTCTCCTTCATATCGCTCGTGGATCGACGCGAGGTCGAGTCCACCAGTCTACCACCGGGATGGGCCCGGAAAAGCTGCTGCCGTGGAGACTCGAAGCGCTGGGGCCGCGACGTTCGCCGGCTCGTCGGGTTACGCTCGCCCGTGTCGCGGGGAGCGGACCTCTCTCCCCCGCCGCTCAATCTTCTCCCTCAACATCGCCCTAGCCCGATGAAGCCGCGACTTCATCGCACCAATCTCCAACCCCAAAACAGCACTCGTCTCCTCACCGCTCAGCCCTTCGAGGTCCCGCAGGACCAGGACTTCGCGATAGGGCTTCTCGAGCTCCGCAATCGCCGTATGGACCGAACGCACGAGCTCCCATCGCTCGAGCGCTGCGTCCGCCGAAAGCTCGGCAGCGGGCAAATCCTCCTCACCGACTTGCTCGCCGAGCGCTCGTCGCCGTCGCTGGAAGGGCCGAAGGAGGCGAATGCACGTATTGCGAACGACGGTCATCAGCCACGAGAGCGCGCCCCGGTCGGCGACCACGTCCTGCCTCGTCGCGAGCTTGATGAACGCCTCTTGAACCGCATCGTCCGCATCGAAGCCGTCGCGACAAACGCGCAGCCCATAGCGATAGACGCGATCGTGATGCAGGCGAACCAGCGCGCTCAGCGCGTCGTCGTCACCTCGCGCGGCGGCATCGAGGATGTTCGTGTGGGATTGAGCCGTCATCGACGCTCCACGGGACACGTCGAGCGTCCCATGAGGCGATAGCCCACGCACGTCCCGGCGAGCGCGGTGAAGACGAGGTAGATCCCGGTCAGACCGAGCGCGACGCGCAGCCCGAGGTGGAGCGGAAGCAGGAGCGAACAAGCCACCATCGCCGCGGCGCCGAAACCACGAAGCGCGCGATCCATCGAACCAACGTTTTTCAGCATGGGTTGGACCTTTCGAGCGGAGAAGCCCGCTCGAGGGCCCGAGGATTCATTTTTTCCCCCGCGCGCGCACGACGGCTCGGGTCCCGCCTGGGGGGTGTGCTCCCCTCCGGTCGCACGGGCACCCAAGCCTGTGCGTGCCCATTGCATGCGCTCACTGGGCGGGCACGAAGGAAACGGGAATCGTCAGCGTGGCCGAGCCGCCCTCCGGCGGCGCGAAGGAGCGCGAAAAAACGACTTGCTCGACGCAGACCGCGACCTTGTCCCCCAGCTTGTGCCCGGGCTGGGCCTTCGCGCTCTGCACCTCTCCGCTCGGACCGATCTTCGCAGTCACCTTCAACGCCCCGGCGAGCTTCGGGTCCTCGGTGAGTCCGCGGTTGTAACAACGACGAAAACCGGCGGCCATGCCAGCGACGACTGATGCGGCATTGGAGACAGCGCCCCCCGAAAGCGAAGGCGTGGTCAACGCCGCGCTACCTTTGGGTGGGGCAGCCTTGATCGTCTGATCGACGATCTTCGCCAAGAGCTCGCGCGCGGCCGTGAGATCGGACGGCGCGGCCGGCTTCACGACGACGACGGGTCCGCCCCGATCGAAGAACGCGGCGTCCTTCTTCATTTCGGCGAGTCGGTCGTCGGCCGGTCTATCCGTGCCCGGCGCGACGAACGTGACGGCGTACTTCTTCGCGTCGCAAGTCGCCTCGAAGCTCGCCGGCAACGGCGTCGACGATTGAGAGGGTGAATCGATGCGCGTCGCCGTGCACCCCGCGGCGACGAGGGCGGCCTCGACGTCCGCGGCCGTTGCGCCGGTTATGGGTGTTCCGTTGATCCGGGGGACGGGGTCACTCGCTCCGGACGCACCGGAGCCCGCGAGCGCGAGGTCGCTGCTGCGTAGAACCCCCTCGGTCGCGGTGCCGTTGTTCAGCGCCTCGAGCAACTTGCGATCCAATTCCGCGAGCTCTTTCTGGCTCAGCACACGAGCGGACGAATCCAGGACCGGAGCCGACGGCGCCGAGCCGGTCAGAGCAGCGGCCGACTCACTACTTGCAGACGCACGGCTCGTCCCCTGCACATCGATGGACGCCGACACGCTCACCACGCCCGCAGACGTCGAGCCGGCGGTGCTCGATGAGGAGCCCGCTGGTTTCTCTTCCGAGCATCCGAATAGAGCGAGTGCGAAAACGAGGGCGAAGCGCATACCGTCTTCATGCTCCGGTCCAGCGTGCGCGACAAGCGTGAGTGTAAGTTCGTCGATTAGGCATTTGCCGGTCGCAAACGCCGCCAGAATGGCGCCATCGCTACGGCTCGACGAGGCATGTGCAACAAGAGGATCGCAAGCGATCCAGCGGTGAAGGCCAGTGCTCTGAAGGTGTGTGGTAGCGAACCGATTGCCATGATGTAGACGAAGCTCAGCGCCAGGCTCGCAGCGCACGCGAGGGCGAGGCGGCTCGCATAGCAACGCTCCGCCACGGCCCGCACCCCATCCGGGTCGGCGAAGCGGCGTGCTCGATGGGGCGCGCTGCGATATCCAGTTTCGTCGTCGCTTTGGACCTCCTCGACGATGGCCACATGCGCCCTCCTCGCCACGTGTCGATGAAGGAGCCAGGGAAACAGGACCCCTGCGACCAGGATGGATAGCTCGAGGTGGCCGAAGGTCCTGTCGACCTCGCACGGTCGCGGCCACGCGACCCCGAAGGATGGGCTCGCCATCCATGCACCCGTCATCGCCCAACCAGCGGGCGCGAGGGCAACCGAGACCGCCATGAACCAGAGCGCTCGAAGAATTTGATAGGGGTGTGACGCCGGCCAGTAGCTCCGAAATCTCACGACGCCGCGCCCGTGCGGCGGGCCGATGAGCACGAGCGCCGTCACGGTCGTGGTGATCATGAGCACCCCCACGCTCGCGAGCCCGACCAGCGCGAGGGTGGCGTCGGGGGCGGGCCAATGCCTGCCCAGGAGCTCGCATTCGTCGGTGCAGTGCGGCGGGCACATCTGTCCTCTCCTCGTCAAAACAGCGCCGGCCTGCTTGGACACGCGGAGCAGGCGTTCGTTGGGGTCATGGCGCTACCTCGGCGGGTCGATGAGTCCGCCGTTACGTTCAAGCGCCGCTGCCCGTCACGGCCCAACTTCGACCGCATGAATCATCTCTCGATCGCGTCGTCGGCTGAGCAGATCGTCGAGCCGACGCCCCTCCAAATGCTCGTTATGCACACGGCGTGGGCCAACCGGCAGCTCTTCGGCGCCCTACGCGCGGTCGATTCTTTCGAATCGCAGAAAGGTGCAGATCTGATCGTGCTCGCCTTGGATCACATCCACGTCGTGCGATGCATCTTTCAGGCGCATCTTCAGGGAGTTTCGCACGGGTATACAGCCGCGCGGCGCGATGTGTTTCCGTCGCTCCCCGAGCTCGATCGCGAATCGGAGGCCATGGATCGCTGGTATATGGCTTTCGCCGCGACGCTGGGCCCCGCCGAGCTCGCGCGGCCTCGCGACGTGCGCTTCACCGATGGCAAGGTGGTGACGATGACCGCCGCCACGATGCTGCTCCATGTGGTCACGCACACCGTTCATCATCGCGGCAACGTAGACGTGATCATGTTGCAAACCGGGATGCCGCGACGGCGGGACGGGTTCCCCGAGTTTCTCGTTAGTCGAGCGTCCTCCATGTGACCGAGGTCAGTCCTTGCGACGGGCTCATCCCGAACTGCTCGCGAAAGACGCGGCTGAGGTGGGCGCTGTCCGCAAATCCGGCCACGGCGGCGGCGGCGCTCAGGCTCGCTCCCTGCTCGACGGCGGCGATGGCGCGCCGCAATCGCTTCCACCGCAGATAAGCGCGCATCGGGAGCCCGACGTCGCGTGCAAAGGTGTGCCGCATCTGCCGCGGCGAGAGACCAGCTTCATGCGAAAGGCTCGCGAGGTCGACGTGGTCGGAGGCATCGAGATAGGCGCACATTCGACGCGCCGCCGGGTGTCGCGGCTCCGGCGGCTGACGCGCGTGAATGGCGGTGAGGATCGCCGCGATGAGAGCGCGTGCTTCTTCGGGCGTCGGATCGTGGGGGACGCTGACGTCGAGGTGGTCACGAACCCAGGTCTCGCACTGCCGCTCCGCGTTGCGCGACAGCTCCCGGCTCGCGATGTCGTCACCGTCGAGCAGAAGGAGGGCTGCATGTCCGCACGCGCTGTGTCCGTGGCGCATGCGCGGCGGAATGACGGCCGCGCAGGTTCGGACGCGACCGTTGCCGCCGTCCTCGATATCCATTCCCGCGGGGGCAATGAGGATCTGCGTCGCGTGATGCGCGTGTCGCTTCGTCGCGACGAGCGAGCCCACGTAGAGCAGCCGCGTCCCCGAAGCGAAGATCACCCCGCTCAACCGGTCCCGTGTGCTCGACGGTCCCTCGCTCGCGCGAGGAGCTGTCGATCTTCGTCGGTCCATCGACTTGCCGATTCTATTCACGTTCGCTCCAGCGAAGGGAGCTCGAGATGTCATCCGTCACCTCCGCCGGTCATGTGACCGAGCTCACGATGGCCGAGGCCGCAGAGCCTCCCAAGACCGACCTGCGAGGGCTTCGCGGTCTCCGGCTGCTGCTACGTTCACAGCGCGCGCTGGTTTTCATCTCCGCGGCGAGCTCGGTCCTCGCGACCGCGCTCGGGCTCGTCCCGTTCTTCTGCGTCGCGAAAATGGCGACCGCGATCTACGCCGCGCCGCCGCGTCTCGGTGAGGTGCGGGATCTGACCTTCGTCGCGCTGGGCGCGGTGGCCGCGCGGTACCTCGCGGCGTCGCTCAGCACGATGGTCGCGCACGTGGCGGCGTTTCGCGTGCTCCACGATCTGCGGCTCCGCATCGCGAACAAGCTCGGCGACGTGCCTCTCGCTTTTTTTGCGACGCGCACCGGCGGCGAGATCAAGCGCACGATGATGGACGACGTCGATCAGATCGAATCGTTCGTCGCTCATCATTTCCCCGACGCGGCGGCGGCGGTCGCGGTGCCGATCGTCACGGCCATTGCGCTCCTCGGCGTCGATTGGCGAATGGCGCTCGCGAGCATCGCAATGGCCCCACTCGCATTTGCAGCCATGGCCGTCGCGATGCGCGACCTCGACGCGGCCCACAAGAAGTGGTTCGAGCTTCAAGATCGCACGAACAACTCTGTGCTCGAATACTTCCGCGGAATCCACGTCATCAAGACCTTCGGTCTCACGGCGAAGACCTTCGGTGATCTCTCCCGTTCGATCGAAGACGGCCTCGCGTGGATGGTCGGTTTCATGCGAACGAACGGGCGCGGTTACGGTGTATTCGGCGCGCTCATCGGCTCGAGCCTGGTCGTGCTCATGCCCATCGGCGGCTGGCTTCATCTGCGTGGCTCGCTCTCCCTCGGTGATCTGGTGTTGTTCCTGATCCTCGGGCCGCAGCTTCTCACGTCACTCCTTCGTTTGATGTTTGCGTTCGGGAACGTGCAACGGATCGAGGAGGGCAATGCGCGGATCACCTCGATTCTGATGTCGCCCGATCTCGCCGGGCCGTCGGCGAATGCCCAGCCACCTCGAGACGACGGCATCGTGTTCCGCGACGTCCGCTTCCGTTATGACGAAGGCAGCAAGGAGGCGCTCGCAGGCGTGACCTTCGATATGCGAGCCGGAACGGTGACCGCGCTCGTCGGCCCCTCGGGCGCGGGGAAGACGACCATTGCCCGCCTCGTGCCGCGCCTCTGGGAGCCCAGCGGCGGCATGATCTCGATTGGAGGCGTCGATATCCGCGACATCCCGCTCGACGTGCTCCTCGGGCGCATTTCGGTCGTCTTTCAGGACGTCTTTCTGTTCCACGGAACGGTTCGTGAAAACCTCCTTCTCGCCAAACGAGACGCGACGGACGAGGAACTCCAGCGCGCGTGCGCCGCTGCTCGTGCCGACACGTTCATTCGAGGATTGCCGAATGGCTACGAAACGCTCCTCGGCGAACGCGGCACACGACTCTCGGGTGGGGAGAAACAGCGCCTCTCCATCGCTCGCGCGCTGTTGAAGGATGCGCCGATCCTGATTCTGGACGAGGCGACGGCGTTCGCCGACGCCGAGAACGAAGCGCTGATCCAGGAGGCGCTCGCCGAGCTCTGCCGGCAGCGCACGGTCCTCGTGATCGCGCATCGGCTATCGACCATTGCGTCGGCCGATCAGATCGTCGTGCTCCGGGACGGACGTGTCGAAGACCGCGGCGAGCACGCGGAGCTCATCGAACGGTGCAGTCTCTACCACGCAATGTGGGGGGACCACTCCGCGTCGCTGGATTGGGCGCTCGACGCGCATTCGTCCGAACCGATTGTGGAGGTGGTGTCGTGATCCGCGATTTCGTCTCTCTGGGAACGCGCCTCGCCGGTCAGCCGGACCCGCGCCTCCGACGCGGGCTCGTGTTCGCGGTCTTCGAGGCGCTCTCGACCGCAGCACTTTCGGTGCTCGTCCTCATCTTCGTCCGTGAAGCGCTGGAGAACCGCCTCACCCTCGAGCGCGTCTGGCTGCTCTCGGGCTTGGCGCTCGGAACGGTGATTTTCCGAATGGCGTTCGCCCGTCCGGCGATGTCGAACATCTTCGTTGCGACGCACGCCCTCATGGGCAAGACGCGCCTGCGTATTGCCGATCATCTGCGTCGCTTGCCGATGGGCTTCTTCGGCTCGCGGCGCTCGGGCGAGCTTGCAGGCATACTGACGAGCGACGTCGCGCTGGTGGAAGACATCTGGTCCCACCTCCTCGGGATCTTCACCGCCGGCTTCATCATGCCGTTCTTCGTCGGCGCGGCCCTTTGTGTTCTCGATTGGCGCCTGGGCCTCGCGGTCCTCGTCACACTCCCGCTCGCTGTCGTTGCGCTCGCCGCGACGACGCCCTTGTTCCTCCGGCACATCTCGAAGGTGCTCGACGCAAAGTCCGATGCGAATGCGCGCATCGTGGAGTATGCGCAGGGCATTGCAGTCTTGCGTGCGTTTGGCCGACAAGGCGACGGATACCGCCGTCTCACGGGCTCGCTCGAGAGGCTGCGCGATGCGCTCATCCGCGCCGAGGTCGCGCCGGCTCCGCTTCTGTCGGTTTATGGCTTCGTCGTCGAAATGGGCTTCGTCTCGGTCGCGCTCGTCGGCAGCTATTTGATGCTCGGCGGGACCCTCGCCCCCGCGACGCTTCTCGTCTTCCTGGTCGTCGCAGCGGGTCTGACCCGCCAGCTCTCGGAGCTCGGCGTCGCGCTCCTCGCGCTTCGAGCGGCGCAGAAGGCGCTTCGGCGTATCGACGCGCTGCTCGCGGAAAAGCCGCTCGCCGAGCCCCATAAAGCGGCGCCGGCGATCGAACGCTTCGACGTCGCATTCGAGAATGTCTCCTTCGCTTACGACGACGGCGCAACCCCCGCGCTCGCGAACGTCACGGTGACGCTTCCAGCACGAACGCTCACCGCCGTCGTCGGCCGCTCGGGCTCCGGCAAGTCGACGCTCGCCCACCTCGTCGCGCGGCTGTGGGACGTGCCGCGCGGAGGCGGCACCGTTCGCATCGGCGGCGTCGACCTGCGCGACATACCGTTCGAGGATCTCCATCGCCATATCGCAATGGTCTTCCAGGACGTGGTCCTCTTTTCGGGCAGCGTCCTCGACAACATCCGTATCGGCAAACCGCACGCCTCGCGCGAGGAGGTCATCCGTGCGGCTGAAGCCGCTCAGGCGCATCGTTTCATCGACGCATTGCCGCTTGGATACGATACGCAGCTCGGTGAAGGGGGCGGAACGCTGTCCGGCGGTGAAAGGCAGCGTATTTCGATTGCCCGCGCCATCCTGAAAGACGCGCCCATCGTTCTACTCGACGAGGCGACGGCTTCGGTCGATTCGTCTGCGGAAGCGGCGATTCAGCGGGCGATCGACGAGCTGGTCAAACACAAGACCGTGGTCGTCATCGCACACCGGCTGCGGACGATTCGTCGCGCCGACCAGATCGTCGTGCTCGATGCCGGCCGCGTCATCGAAATGGGCACTCACGACACGCTCGTCCGAAACGACGGCACCTATGCGAAGCTCTGGCGTGAACAGGAGCGTGCGAAGGGTTGGCGGCTCGGCGGAAGGATCTCAGCGGACCGCTGAGGAGGAAACACGGTCACCAAGCCACCCACGAATCGCGAAGAACGCGAACGTGCAAGTCACCAATACATCGATCATCGGGGGAACGAGCGACCCACTACCGTGATAGAGCCGATTGCCCAACGGCGAGTCGGAGGTTCGAAAGTCCAAGTACGTGTAATGCAGCTCGACGATGGTGAGGACGGTCGCGACGATCCGCTGCGAACGCCCGTCGGTGACGAAGCGACCGAGCATCACAATCATCACGCCCAGCACCATCATGTGCACGAAAACCCAATGGAAGAAGTCGCGAAAATGGGGGGACGAAAGCACCAGGTCGGGCACCTCGAACTGTGCCATTGCGTTCTGTGCGCCCCGCACGACCATCGAAAGCCCGAGAAGGACGTAAAGGCCGCCGATGATCGTGCACGCGAGCGAAAAGCCCCGGATGGGCGGGCTGGCCTGGGTCGGCGTCGCGACGGTGGGCATCCCCGCTCGATAGGGAACGTTGTTCCGCGCGTCGATGGCGTCTGACAGAATCGGCGCCGCCGGAGGGCGAGAATCGGGGATGAACGTGATCGGCGCGCGCGGAACCCACAGGCGATTCGTTCAGGCCGGGCTCGTGCTCGCGTTCATGCTCTGCGCCTCCTGCGAGGCTCGAAAAGACATGATTGCAGCGCCCGGTGAGGTCGGCGGACGCACGGTGAAGGGCGACGTAACCGGTTCGTCGGAGGCGAAGACGGCCGAGGCGACGGCGACGACGAGAGGCGCCGCTCTCAGTTATCAACCCGGGGAGACGGTCGTTTTCACCATTGCGCCGCCGGTGGTCGGCGATCGCTACCAGTACAGCTCGACGGCCGTCCGCGCCGGCGAAGTGAAGAGCCCACAAGGCACAGAAAGAATCGCGGGCCCGGTGCGGAACGTGCGCACCGTGGAGATCCTCGCGGTGCAAGACGACCTGGTCCGAAGGTACCGCACCCGCTACTCCATCTACGAAGACGGGACAGACCCGGCGGAGGGGTTCATACGGCCCATCGTCGGCAAGTGGTATGTCATCGAATACATCGGCGTGAGATCGAAGATCACCGCCGAAGGCGGAGGTGCGGTCGACGCGTCCGAGGAACAATTCTTGGTCAAGGAGTACAAGCAGCGCGTCGGCATCACGAACGTGATGGCCGCGGTAGCAGCAGCGCCGTTGCGGATCGGCTCCGACGCACCCGAGGTCGGTGCGGCCTTTGCCAAAGATCGCGCGAACATCGGCCAAAATCTCGAGACGACGAAGATGCGTTTGGTCGGGCGCGTGGGAGACATTGCGCGGTTCGAGTACGAGCTCGAGGGAGAAGCCGAGATGCAGTCGTTCGTGAAGCTGCGCGCGCGTGGCGTGCTCGAGATATCGATCTCGACATCCGCGACCCTGAGGGACACTGCGACAATGCTGTTCGAGGGCACGACCCCCGACGGGTCGCTCTCCATGAAGGTCACCGTCAGAGGCGAAGACGTGACGACGAAGCTCTGACGACGAACCGCCGCCTGTGCGGCGGAAATGACGCAGGTTCGGTGCTCGTTCCAAAGCAATCGAGCGTCACCGGAGCGCGTGTTGACGTGTCCTGAGGGCTTTGGTCCACTCCAACCTGCGGATGGACTTCCAGGGCAAGCTGCTCGCGGAGAGGTATCGCCTCGAGAGCCTTCTAGCCGAGGGAGGCATGGGCCAGGTCTGGATTGCGCGACACCTGTCGCTCGACATCCAGGTGGCGGTGAAGATCATGCTCGCAACCGCGCTTTCGAACAGCGCGCTTCGAACGCGGTTCGAGCGTGAAGCGAAGGCTTGCGCGCAACTTCGCTCACCGCACGTCGTACAGGTCTTCGATTACGGCGTTCACGAAGATCTGCCGTTCCTCGTGATGGAGCTGCTCGACGGGGAGGATCTGACGAGCCTGTGCTCGAAACAGACTTCGTTCACGCTGGAGGAGGCGGCAAACCTCGTCTCGCAGGCGGCGAAAGGCCTCTCGGCAGCCCACGCCTGCGGCATCGTCCATCGCGACGTGAAGCCGAGCAATCTCTTCATGGCGCGGCTCGGCACCGATCGGGTCCTCAAGGTGCTCGATTTCGGCATCGCCAAGATCTTCGATGACGGGCCGAAGATGACGCGCACCAACGTGGTGCTCGGCTCACCTTCTTACATGAGCCCCGAACAGCTCCTCGGCGGCGAGGTCGATGTCAGGACGGATGTTTGGGCCTTGGGCGTCGTGGCATTCCTCTTGGTGACGGGCGAGCTTCCATTCCGTGGGCCCACGCCGCTCGACGTCGGCTACAAGATTCGAATCGGCGATAGGCCGAAGCCGAGCTCCATCGTGCCTTCGCTCGGCGAGCCGATGGACGCGCTATTCGAGCGCGCGCTCGCGCTGAATGCTGAAAAGCGACATGCGAGCGTGGTGGAGCTCGCGGAAGACTTCAGTCGTATTGCGAAGTCGGCGCCGGCCGCCATGGCAAGACCTCGCGCGCAGACGCTCCCGACCCGTGTCGGCGGCGAAAACGCAAAGCCCGGCGTCCCGACGAATGTCGGTCCAACGCCGGCGGAGTCGCAGCCGGCGGCCCTTGCACCGGCGCCGCTCGTGCGCAAACAGGCAATGACCGAGCGAATGGCGCCTTCGCAGGCCCCGTGGGCCCCTATCTCGAGCGCCGGCTCGATGCGCCCGTCGTCACCCGCCGACGCAACACCGTCGCGCTCTTCTTCGACGCAAGCACGCGCGCGATTCGCTTCGACCGCGCCGCTCGATCCGGCGTCGCCCGTCGTCTCGCCGGCGACTCTACCGTTCGCGCATACGCCTTCATTGTCCAACTCTCCCAGCGAGACATTGCGAAACTCTGCGATGGCCGCTCCTGCAAAGGCCGCGCGGGACGCCGCGCGCGGAGCGACCATTCGCACCGGTGCGCTCGTCGTCCTTTCGATCGCATCGGTCGCCGCGCTCGCCCTCTCGCTCACGCTCTGGATGGGACGCGGGCCCGCCTCGGCATCGACCGCGAGCAAGGCGAACGCTGCGGAGCCGCCTGCGAGCCCTACGAGCACGAGCCCCGAGGTGACACCGGTCTCGTCGGAGACCGTCGCGCCCGCGAGCACGACCGATGCGGTCGCCGCGAGCTCCGCGTCGTCGTCGCCGTCATCGACGCCGTCCGCGAGCGCGACCGCAGCTCCGTCGCAGCAACCGGCGTCGGCACGTGCTCCCAATCGGACACCCTCGTACGTACCTCCACAGCCCTACGGCACGCCCGTTGCACCAGCACCGGCGGCGCAACCCGCGCCCACGACGCCGGCGAAACGGCCAATCGGCTTAGGGCTATGAAATGGTCTGTCTTCAGCATCCTCCCGCTCCTCGTCACGATGGTGGGCGGTCCGTCCTTCGCGCAGCCCGGCTCCCCGAAGGACTCGGCGCGGGTGATGGCGGAGCGCGGCCAGAGCCTCCTTCAGGCGGGTAAACCGGCCGAAGCGCTCGTCGAGCTCCGGCGTGCCGAAGCAACCTTTCACGCGCCGACCATCGTCTTCCTCATCGCGCGCGCGAACGTCGAAATCGGCGCGGTCGATCAGGCATATGCCGATTACACGCGCGTCATCGAAGAGAAGTTGCCTGCCGGCGCGCCGCCGGAATGGCGTGAGGCCCAGCGCCTGGCCTGGGAAGAGCGCGCGGCGCTCGCGCCGAAGGTCCGCGCTTCGACGATCGCACGCGCCGGCTCGACCGAAGATCGAGGCATCGAATGGCTGGCCGGTGGTCTCGTGGGCATCGGCGTCGGCCTCGCCGGCGTCGGTTTCGGCATCGGCGAGGGAATCGACGCGATGAATCGCAAGGCCGACATCGAGGACGCGGGCGCATGTCGTGACGGCATGTGTTTGCCCTCGGCAAAGTCCGATGTCGACGACGCGACGCTCGCCGCGCATTTGTCCACCGCGGGATTCGTCGTCGGGGGAGTCGCGCTCGCGGCCGGCGGCACGCTCCTCGGCGTTTACCTCGCCGGACAAAGCGGCAGCGCCCGCGTTCGCGCGGCGGGCGGTCCTTTCGGCGCCCACATCACGCTCGAGCTGACGTTTTGAGACCGAGCCGATCGATGACGTCTTCACGCTGCTCATCTCGTCGCTACACCCCGCGCTGCTTCGCGCTCGCGATGGTGGCCGTTGGTGTCGCGGCCGGCGCATGCAATCTCGCAATCGGCCTCGACGACATCGAGGTCCAAGACGGATGGGTCTGCTTTCCGGGCGACACGCGGCCTTGTTACAGCGGAGATCGCGCTGCCCTCGAACACGGCGATTGTGCCGAGGGCATCGAGACCTGCATCGAGGACGGCAGCGGCTTCGGCGCTTGCGAAGAGGAGGTTCTTCCGCGCGACGAAGACTGTCTCACGCCCGAGGATGAAGATTGCGACGGACAGACACCAGCTTGTCCATGTGAGGGGCCGGATTGCCCGTGCGAAGGCCCAGCGTGCGAATGCGAGACGCCGCCGTGCGATCCGGATCCGTGCGAGACGGAGGGCAAGTGCGGGACGCGCATCGATTTCTTCGACTCTTTTGGCAGTGACATGCGCGCCGTGTCGGCATGCAACGAGGGGATCTTCGTCGCGGGCGGCGTGGGTGACGGTGGTGTCTTCGCGGACGCTACGTTCGCGGTTGCAAACAAGGTCTTCGTCGGAATCTACGCCTTCGACGGAGCGCGTATCGACGCCTTCAAAGGGCCGGACACCAGCAACCGCTTCACCGACATCACGCTCGCGGGTAGCGACAACCACACGTTGGTCGCGTGGGAGGGGACGGGCTTCGGCACCGGCATCGCGAGGCTCCAAACGCAAAGCTACGACGGCATCCTCGTCGACGAGCCGCCGAATCCGCAGATCGACGGCATCATCAATGTACGGCCCAACATCGAGCCACATTCGGAGACGGCGCTCGGAGATCCGGGGATGTTCGTTGCCACCGTCGGTGACTCCTCGACCATTTCCGGCGAGACCATACCCACCGGCGCAGGCCTGTTCGTGTTCCATTTCGCCGATCCGGACGCCGCCACGGCAGACAGCGAGCCGGCGCTGCAATGGGTTTGGCGACTCGTGACGGCCGACAACGACCGCGCGACACCGTCATCCATCGCGCTGCTCGACGACGATCGGCTCGTGGTCGCTGCGTGTGTCGTCGACCAATACGCGCCCGGCGCCGGATCATGCGCGGAGGGCACGGCAGAGGCGCCGACACTCCTCGTCACGCGCCTCGACGGAAGCGGTGCGTGCAGCGATTTGCTTGCGCTTCCGCTCGGCGGCGCGATGACGCTCGATGTGTGTGACGCACGCGTGGTCGCCGACGGGACCGGGTTTGCGATCGGCGCAACCTTCGAAGGGTCCGTCGATCTCGGGCCCGACGCCCCGGCGCCACTCGGAGGAACCGACGCGGTCTTCACGACGTTCGACGCGCTCGCGACACCGATTCGGACATGGCGCTTCGGATCGCCCGGCAACGAGCGCATCGCCGACGTGGTGCGCCGCCCGGACGGCTCGTTCACGGTCGGCGTGCTCTTCGACGATACGCTCACGATCGGCAACGTCACCGTCTCGCGATCCGTCGCGAGCGAGGGAATGGCGTTGTTCGAGATCGTCGGCGACGAGATCCGAAACGTGCGCGTGCTCGAAGGTTTCGACGCGAGCACCAGAGCGCCGCGGTTCGCCGCGCTGCCGGACGGCCGGCTCGCGATCGTCGGGCGGTTCGTCAACGACATGCTTTACCAGGCGACGGACACGACCATCACCCACGGGCCGACCGAAGGCTTCCTGTTGCTCGAAGCGATCAACGAGCCGAGCCCTTGAGCTGCGACCATTGCCCTATTTCCGCGGTCGGGGAAGGCCGTATTCCTCGATGCGGTGAATGAGCGTCCGCCGCGAGATGCCGAGGAGCTTCGCGGCCCGTGATTGATTGCCCGCGCTCTCCTCGAGCGCGCTGAGAATGCGCTCGCGCTCGTTCGGCTCCTGGGCCGGGCGAGGTTGCTCGCCCGCGTTCGGAGAGCTGCGCGCTTGAGGCTCGATCGCCGCCTGGACGTGCTCGACATCGAGGATCGGCCCGGCGAGAAGGAGCGCGCGGTCGAGCACGATCATCAACTC
Source organism: Polyangiaceae bacterium (assembly GCA_013361525.1). Lineage (GTDB taxonomy): Bacteria > Myxococcota_A > Polyangia > Polyangiales > Polyangiaceae > Xiheicaenibacterium. The sequence continues at coordinate 14,142 of JABFXY010000045.1, forward strand.
GCGAACGTTGCCCGGCCATTCGTATTGGGTCATCGCGACGAGTGCGTCGGTCGTCAGCGACGGCACGGGGCGCCGAATGCGCTGAGCAGACTCACGCACGAGCGCCGTCGCCAGCGCTTCGATCTCGTTGCGACGCTCGCGCAGCGGCGGGACGACGATCGGAAGTCCGGCGAGCCGATAATAGAGATCTTGTCGAAATTTCCCCTGCGCGGATTCGGACACGATCGCGCGGTTGGTGGCCGACACGAAGCGCACATCGAAGGGTCGAGGCTTGAGCGCGCCGACACGAAGTACCTCCCGCCGCTCCAACGCGACGAGCAACTTGGCTTGCGTCGCGAGTGGCAGCTCGCCCACCTCGTCGAGGAACACCGTTCCGCCGCTCGCCGCTTCGAGCAGGCCCGGTTTCGCCTGCGCCGCGCCGGTGAACGCGCCTCGCTCGTGACCGAAGAGCTCGCTCTCGAGCAGATTCTCGGCGAGCGCAGCGCAGTTGATATGAACGAAGGGACCCGTGGCGCGCGGGGAACGATCGTGGATTCGGCGCGCGAAATACCCTTTGCCGACCCCCGTCTCGCCGAGCAGCAAGACGGACATGTCCGTGTGCGCAACGAGGCCGATCCAGCGCTCGACGTCGGCCATCGGCGACGACGTCGCGGCTGGCTGCCCGGCCGTCGAAGGCGATTTTTCCGCGTCGTGGGGGGCCCGCACCATCACCAGCGTCGAGCCCACCTCGACGGCTTCGCCCCACCCGACGTGCACGCGTTCGCCCGCAATGAGCACCCGGCCGCGCACACGCGTACCGTTCGCACTGCCGAGGTCCTCCCACACCAAGCCTGTGTCGATCTCCAGGACGGCGTGTCGGCGCGACACACTCGTATGGTCGACGGTGATGTCGGCTTCGCGGCTCCGACCGATGACACAGCGGCCGCGGACGGGCAGAACGGCCGATGCCGCGCCGCCGTCCCAAATCGCGATCAGTCTCGGATGGTCGAGCGGCTGCTGCTCGCGCGCCTCGAAGGTCGTGCTCTCCGATTCCTGGGCGCTGCCCCGGCGTGTCTCGCTCATCGACGGTCTCGCACGCGGCGCGCCTCGGAGTCTCCGGCCGCACCGCGAACCGCAAAAGGATAATTCACAACTTGTGCAAACCGCACAGCACAAGTTGTGTACCTCCGGACGAAGCCGCTCTTCGCGCCGTACCGGGCCGCGCCGGCGGACGTCACGGCGTTGGTCGCAGGTACCGAGCGGTCGGCCGCGCGCCGCACGCGGCGCGCGCCTTGCGAATGCGGTCGCGTGGCCGATGTCTTCGTCGATGGACCTCTGAGCGCGCGCGCCGTCCGCTGGCGGCAGCGATCAGGCGAGCTCTTCTACACGATCGTCGCGAAGCTGACGTTTCGGCTCGTGCCGGGCGAGTGTGAAATTGCGGCGTCTCCCGACCCGCTCTTCGATACCGACCAACCAGGTGAGCCGCCGGCGGCGATTCGGGCCTGCGCCGACCTCGCGCCGTTCAAGCCCGCGACCGACGTCACACTCGTCGGCACTGGGTACGCGCCGCGGCGCCAACCCGCGATGCACATCGTGTGCAGACTCGTGGTCGGCTCGGTCGACAAGCTGATCGAGGCCTGGACGGACCGGTCGTTTTGCGCGGAAGGCGACGCGATCGCCGAGGCGCCTCGCACGACCTTCCGACTCTCCTACGAGCGATCGGCCGGCGGTGAGGGAACGGACAATCCGATCGGCATCGAGACTGGCGCCGGTGGCAGCATCCCGAGCCTGCAGCCTGCTGGGCATCCGCCGATCAAACGCGACGATTACGTGCCCGCCATCGGCTTCGGTCCGATCACCGCGAGCTGGCCCGCTCGAGAGCGCCATTTGCGGGCGCAGGATCGAACATGGATTGATCGGCCGGACGCCGCGGGCATGCCCGCGGGGCTCGACGCGACGTTCTTCCAAACGGCGCCGATCGACCAGCAGCGACAATGGCCGATTCAGGCGAACGAGCGCCTCGTGCTCGAAAACCTGCACCCCGATCACGAGCGGTTGGTCACGAATCTGCCGGGGATCGAGCCGCGGGTCGCGCTGTTCGCGCCGCGCGAGGAAGTGGTGAAGATGGTGGGCGACACGCTCCATATCGATACCGATCGACAGATCGTCACCGTGACCTGGAGAGCGCAGGTTCGCGCGCCGGAAGCCGGAGCCGATCTTCGAATCGCCGTGACGACGTGCCGGATGGGTCAGGAGCTGATGTTCACCGACCTCAAAAAGCTCCGCGAGGCGACCATGTCCGCGCGAACGCCGATCCGGCGCGCGCCCGATCCGCTCGAGCACACCGCCGCCGAGCCGGTCGGCGCCGCCGCCGGCGCACCACTGCCCTTTGCCGCGTCTGCGATCTCGAGCCCACGTGCGCCGATGCCGAGCGTGGCCGACGGAGCACTACCCTTCAAACAGGAGGGCGCAATCGTATCCCTCAATGTCGCGACCCCCATTTCGCCTCCGGTCGTGGCTGCGCCCGCCATCGTCGCACCGCCTCCGGCGATTGCGGCGCGTCCGCCGATCGTCCCAATCGCCCCCACGCCGCTCGCGAGGCTCGGAACCGCGGCTCCCGTGTCGGTGGTGTCGAAGCCCAGCTACCTCACCGTGGAGCCGGTCACGACGTCGCTGTTCGAACCGAAGTCGAGCCATAAGGGCTCCTTTGCCGAGACGAAACCGGAGAACGCCGCGCGGCTAGACATTGGATTTGGACCGTCACGTCCGGAATCGAAGAAGCCTTTTCAGTGGGCGTGGAAAGCGGATAGCGCGCCCGCCGAGCCGAACCCGTTCGAGCGAGACACCGCCGACGTTCCTCATTCATTACCTGCTTCACCACCGAGCCTTTCGGTACGAGAAGCCTCCGATCAAGCGGCGGCGCAAGCGCGCACCACGAACGGAGCGTCTGCTCGCGAGCCCGCCACGACCGGGCCGACACGCCGCGCGCTCGCTTCCATACTCCATTTCGAAAACGGGCTCGGCGCTCGAGTCGACCGAGAAAAGCACCTGAACGGCGCGAGCTCGTATTCGCTCGTGCATCGCAACGCAGACACGGACGAGCGGACGAAGGTGCTGCGCGTCCTTTGTACGGCCGTGCCGACGGATGGCACGAACCTCAAATCCCACATCGAATCGATCTTGCGCGACACCGAGCGAATGGAGCTTCCCCTGGTGCTCGTCGAGGGGGAGCTGAAGCCGGTCTTCGACGAGCTCGAGACGCTGAAGCTCACGATCGCCGCCGCGCAGCCCTTCGCCGGCGCAGACAAGAAGCTCTCCGACATGCTCCGGATTGCGAATGAAATGCTCGCGAGCCCCCTGCCCGCCCAGCGGGAAGCGGCGCTCTCCCTCGCGCGCCAAATCGAGCAGAGTGCCGCACCCTCCACGATGCCGCCCCGGTACGTGGCGCAACAAGTGCAACGAGCACTCCTCGAGCAGCGTCACTTCAAGCAACGCAACGTCTTTGGCGGCCCTCATCTGCGCGTCGATCTCCTCTTATCGAAGTCGGAGCGACCCTTCGTCGGCTACATCGACGCGACGGCGTCCGCAAAGCTTCCACTGCTTCCCAGCATTCCGTTCATCGCGCTGGGCGAGCTTCGACCCCGTGAAGACGCGCTCGAGCAACAACCCGAGGCGTTTTACGTCGCAGCACTGGGCCGTCGCCTCGAATCGTCCTGATCGCCCCGGTCCGTTCGATTTCCAATCACCGACGGAGACAACCCCATGGCAGCGAAAAAGCGGAGCCCTCAGCCGAAGGAGCCGGAGCCGGAGTATCCCCGGATCGACGGCGCCTTCCATCTTCGTCAGCCGCCTCCTTATCGGCCCTCGTTTGCGCCGACTGCCGCCTGGGGAATCGGCGCGTTCGAGCCTGCCCTCGGGTCGGCGCTCTATTCGCCGCCGGCCGCGACGATCCCGGCGCTCGGCCGCGCGCTCACGCGCATCCGCGCGGGCGCTCGACTGCCCGTCAGCTACATCGGCGGCAAAGTCGTCATTCTGTTTCCCGGTTTGGAGGACCGACACGCGATCTTCTTCGAGTCCGTCCTCGAGCTCGACCTGGATGGGTCGCGGTTTGCAAATGGCTGGCCGAACGCGAAGGGCACGAGTCTGAAAGGCGATGACGGCAACGCGCTCGATTCGGACGCCGTTCCCTATTTCGTTTTGCCTTTGCCGACGCGTGCGTGGACGAGCTTGGGGGTGGACCTCGGTGATGTCGCCGCGGTCTTGCACGACAATCGCGTGGCGTTTGCGATCTTCGGCGACTACGGGCCAAAGAACAAGCTGGGCGAAGCCTCCCTCCAGCTCCACCGTGATCTCGGCTACGAACGCGTCGCCAAAGGAGAGGTAAACGAAGCCCACGTCGGAACCGCGGAGACCATTACCGCGTATCGACATCCGACCGACTCGGACGGCAAACCGAAAGAGGAATGGAAGCTGGACCGCAACGTGAAGACGTACGGCGGCGGCGTCCTCACGATCGTCTTTCCCGGCTCGCGCGCCCTCGTTCAGAACCGAACCAAAGCCGGCATCGAGCGAGCCTGCAGACCGCTGTTCGAGCGCCTCGGCGGAGTGACAACCCGATCCTGATCTGGAGCCCATCATGTCCAATTTGACCGCGACCATCGCCTCCGGGGATTCACTCGACGTACGAAGCTTCCAGGTACAGACAGAGATGAGCGGCGTGTTCCTGGTGTCGCTCGTCGTCCGCACCAAAAACGCCGATATCGACTTCGACACCGTCGTCGGCGCACCCGCGTCCTTCAATGCTCGGCCACGCACGGGGACGCCCCTCGCCTGGTCCGGGCTCTGCAGCGATATGGAGCTCCTCGCCGCCGAGCCGGGCGGATTGTCGACCCACCGGCTCACCATCGTGCCCAAGCTTTGGTTGCTCACGCAGCGGCGCAATTATCGAATGTTCCAGTTCCAGTCCGAGATCGACATCGCCTCGGCCCTCCTCGGCGAGTGGGGGATCCAGCACGAGCGCCGGCTCACCTCCCAATACAAGAAGCGCAAGTATCGCGTTCAATACGGCGAGTCGGATTATGACTTTCTATCGAGGATGTTGGAGGATGCCGGCGTCTCCTTCTTCTGCGAAGAAGGAGAGAGCCTCGTCCTGTCCGACACACCACAAGAGGGTGCGCCGCGGGTTCTGCCGCTCCTCTTCCGCGACAACGTCGACCGGCTCGGCTCCAACTACGCAACCGACGTGACCGTGGGGCGGCGCGTCCGCCCCGGCAAATACGTGCTTCAAGACCACGATTATCGGCGGCCGGCAGGCTTCTCCCTCGCGGGAACAGCGGCCGGCGGGCTCGCGACGGAGGCACGTCTCGAGCGATTCCACTATGTTCCCGGAGCATCTCTGTTCGAGGCCGCGGCGAGCGGCGAGACACCCAACGCCGACGACCGCGGAGCCTCCCGCCACGACCCGGAGAGCGCCAATCGTCTCGCCAAGGCACGGCTCGCGAGCAAACAAGCACGGGCGCGGCAAGTATCGTTTCGCACCGACCTCCTCGACATCGCAGCAGGTGCCGTCATCACCATGGCCGACCACCCGCGCAGCGACCTCGGACTGGGGAAACCGCAATTGGTACTCTCCTCACTCGTCTCGGGCAGCCATGACGGCGAGTGGTCGAATCAGATCCTCGCGGTCGACGCATCGAAGCCGTATGCGCCAATGATGAAGACGCCGAAGCCGCGTACCAAGGGCGTGGAGAGCGCGACGGTCGTCGGCCCCACCGGCGAAGAGATCCATACCGATGAGTTCGGCCGGGTTCGGGTGCGGTTCCACTGGGACCGTGAGGCCAAAGGGGACGAGACGAGCTCGTGTTGGATCCACGTCAATCAGCCGTGGAGCGGCTCGGGCTACGGCGGCAGCAATCTCCCCCGCATCGGACAAGAGGTCTTGGTCGACTTCCTCGGGGGCGACCCCGATCGCCCGGTGATCATCGGGCGGGTCTATACGAACTTGCAAAAGACGCCCTACAAGCTGCCGGACGACAAGACGCGAAGCGGATGGCGCAGCAACTCGACCGGCGGTGGTGGTGGCTACAACGAGCTCATGTTCGAGGATCGGCTCGGGGGCGAGCTGGTCAACCTCCAGGCGCAGCGCGACATGACGGTTCTCGTCAAGAATGACGAATCGAAGAATGTCGTTCGCAACCGCAAACATGCCATCGGCAACAACAACGAAGAGACCGTCGCCGTCAACGAGCGATACGCGGTCGGCCAAAAGCAAGAGCTCTCCGTCGGCGACAGCCGCGACGTCCAAGTAGCAAAAGATCAGAACCACACGATTGGGGATACGGCCACCACGCAGGCTCAGAACGGCAGCATCGTCAACACGGCCAAAGACGCGATCACCAACAGCGCGGCCATCGCCTACGTCGACGCGAAAGAGTCGGTCATCATCACCTGTGGCGCGTCGACGTTCTTCATGAATCCGAAGATGATCATTCTCCAGTCGGAGCGCGTCTTCATCAATCCCGGCGAGAAGGAGACTGCGAAGGCCGTGCAGGCCGGCGCCAACGGCACCATCACGCCACTCTCCGAGATCGAGGCGGCGAAGAAGGCCGAAGAGCAGGCGAAGGCAGCCGCCGCCCGGGCGGAGCAGCAGCGTAAATCGATCGAATACATGGGTAACGCATATTGGGGCATGGGCGGCGTCGGCTTTCCGCGACCGAGGTGACGAAAATGACCATCTACAACATCGCAGAGGCGTCTTTTCAATTGCACGGCGAGTGGGTGGACGAAACGACGAACATGCTGAAGACACCCGCGCCGGACGGAAGCTTCGTGACCATCATCATTCATCGCCTGCCGCGTGACGGCCGCTCGATGGCTGAATACGGCGAATATTTCTTCAATGAGCAACGGCGCAGCCTGCAAGGGTTCAATCTTCTCGGCCGCAGGCCGGTCGCCGTCGACGGAATGGAGGGTGAGGAGGCCGTCTTTCAGTGGGTGCACCCGGAATCTCTCATGCACCACCACGTCTTTCTCTTTCCGATCGGAACTCGGATCCTCTCGGTCGTCGCGTCCGCACGCGCGAAGTTCTCGGCTGGCTGTGAAGAGCTCGTGATGTCGTGGCTCTCCTCGTTGCGCTGGCGGAGGAGCTGACGTGGCCGTCGAATACGCCGCGAAGGTCACCGACCTCATCAGCCACTCCAACAAAGAGGCAGGTGGATGGATCGGCCTCGGGGCCGGCGCCGCCGTCGTCGGCGTCGTGTTGTTGGCGTCGAATCCGGTCGGATGGGTAACCGCCGCAGGTCTCGTCATCACCGGAGCGAGCACCGGCGCCAGCATCGGCAAGAGCATCGGCGGGCGATCGCGCGGCTCCGGCGGCGCGGGCCAGGTGACGACGGGTGCAAAGTCCGTCTTCATCATCAACCGCGAAGCGGCGTTCATTACCAGCAAAGCCGACTGTCACGGCGACAGCGAAGTCGTGACGGGGAGCCGTGGCGTGCTCATCGAGGGGTGGAACGCCTCGCGCCTCGGCAGCCGTACGAGTTGTGCCGGCTACATCATGATGGGCGAATATTCGGTCATCTACGGCGACCCCGAGGTGGCGATGCCCGGACACGAGAAGCCGGGAGAAGAGGCCATCTCGAACGCACTCTGGGGGACCGAAAAGGGACTAGGCATTGCAGGCCTCGTCTCCGGCGGTCAAGCAGCGACCCAGCTCGCGGGGACCAAGGCCATCACGGCCTGGTCGTTGGTCGGCGCGGGTGCCGTTCAAAACGCGGCGGACATCGCTGGAGCGCCGGGCGCCGGCGTCGTCGGCAACGTCCTCGACGGCGCCAACTTCGCAAACGGGTTCAAAGGAAGCACGCTGACCGAAAAGATCGTGAGTGGGGCAGGGACCCTCATCAAGGGCATTGGAGACAACACCGGCGGCACGGCGCCGTTCCAACCCGGAGTTCCGGCGAAACCCTGATTACCGCGCAGTTCGGTTGCCCTGATTGTTTTTTCCGGGAGGACGAACGTGAAGATACAACGCCTTGTCGTCGACGGTTATCGCGGGCTCGCGGACAAATCCTTCGATCTGCGGGAAAAGAGCGGCGGCCGCCCACACGACGTCGTCATCGTCACCGGCCTGCCCGGGTCGGGTAAAACGCGCTTTCTGGAAGCGATTACCGCTGCCAAAGAGGATATTGCGCCTTGGGGTCCCCGGCCGGCACCGGGCGACCAAATCCGACAGGGGGAAACGGCGGCAAAGATCACCATCGATTGGCGCCTCGACGAAGACCTTTGTCAACAATTCGGTGCGGACCCGGCCGGCATGACGAGCGAGACGATCTTCTCTCAAAACGAGCTCGTCCCTCGACGTTACGATGAGCGCCTGACGGCGAGCCTCCACCGTTATGACCATGATCCCGCACACGGCAAGATCGAGTACTTCCACGACGATCGAACCCTCGCGCGCGGGACGCTCGTGATGCCTCCGCTCGATATCGGCGGTCACAAACGTATTCGCCTTTCGGCGGAGCTACGCAAATATGCATATGTCGAGCGCACGATGCTCGACATATGCCTCGGCTACCATTCCGACGAGGGGAAAGACGCGCTGCAGACGCAGCTCGACCGTTTCGGCGTCAAACGCAAGATCTTGGGCGTCAAACGTACTCCGAATGGCCCGCAGCTCTATTTCGAGGGCGAGCTCGAGCTCTCGCAGCTCTCCGCGATGGAGCGCCAAGCGGCGATCTTCGCGACCACCGCCGTCGCGATCGGCCTGTCGAACTCAATCGTCCTCGTCGACACGCCCGAGCTGCATGTCCCGGACGACCTCGCCGCCGCATTCGCCCGCGCGGTCCTCGCGCTCGGCACGAACAACCAGGTGTTCCTCGCGACGGGGTCGCGCTCGGTGATCAACTCGTTCCCCGAGGCGTGTGTCGTCAGCTTGTGACACCGCGGGCCGCGGCTCGTATTCCGCTATGAAGAGCGCCAGCCGGCGTCGTCGATGGGAAACGCCGCCGCATAACGCGTGCTGCGCCGAGGCTCCGCCATCATCGGCTCGACCGCGTCGCGCCAGGTCTTGTAATGGGGCGTCTCCTTGTGCCGCGCGGGGGCGTCGTCGGTTCGATAGACCTCGACCAGCACGAATCGCTCCCGCGCCCCTTGCTCCTGGATAACGTCGAACCGAAGGATGCCGGGCTCTTGGAGGCTCGCGCGCGCATTGTCCGTCGACGCGGCGATGAACGCATCGACGTGCTCCGGCTTCACGTGGACGTGGACGTGAACGATCAGCATCGACAAGGTATATCGCTTGGCGAGGCACTGGGTAACCCACACTGTGAAGCTAGCCAATCGCTCGCGGCTGATGTGCGTTCCCGCACAGCCGACCCCCGCATTGGTGGCAGAACAACGCAAAGAAGGAAGCCGCTCGAACGACTTCCTCCTCTTTGCGCGCTTTTCTGCCCTTCGCGCCTTTGCGGTTCTCTCCCTCGGAGTCCCGTCTAGCCTTCGAACACTTCGTCGACGATCGAGAGCCCGCGGTCGACGATCTCGAACGCCTCGGCCAGGCCCTTCTCGTCGATGCAAAGCGGCGGGTTGCACATCACGGTGCTCCATTGCAGCACCGTGAAGAGGCCATTGTCCTTGAAGAACTTGTTGAGCTTCGCCATCACGGGGTGGCTGCCTGCATAGGGGACGAGGCGCTCGTTCTTCGAATTCTTGCGTAGCTCGATGAGACCGAAGAGACCGATGTTGCGGTGCTCGCGCACGCACTTGTGCTTCGACGCGAGCTTCGCCATATGGCCGCGCATGACCTCGCCCATCTTGGCGGAGTTGTCGACGAGCTTCTCCTCTTCGATGACGTCGATGACGGCGACGGCCGCCGCGAGGCACATCGGATGCGCGTTGTAGGTGAGACCGCCCCAAAAGACGTTCTCGCGGAAGTGATTGGCGATTCGATCGCTCACACCCATGACGCCGAGGGGCATGTACGAGCTCGTCAAACCCTTCGCCATCGTGACGATGTCGGGGACGATGTTGCCGTGCTCGAACGCGAACAGCTTGCCCGTTCGGCCCCAACCGCACATGACCTCGTCGCAAACGAGGAGAATGCCGTACTTCTCGAGGAGCTTCTTCAGGCCTTCGAGGTAGCCCTTCGGCGGCGGGAGGATGCCATTGGTCCCCGTGACCGTCTCGATGAACATCGCTGCAATGGTGTGAGGCCCTTCGTATTGAATGACCTCTTCGAGGTATTGCAGGTTGTGTTTGACGATCTCCTCGTCGGAGCCGCCGAACGAATAGTCGTAAGGGCGCGGATCCATCACGCGAACGATGCCGGACATGGCGGGCTCGTTGGGCCAGCGGCGCGGGTCACCGGTGAGCGACATCACGCCGTGGGTCGCGCCGTGGTAGCTGCGATAACGCGCAATGATCTTGTGGCGTCCAGTGAAGAGGCGCGCAGCCTTGATCGCGTTCTCGTTCGCCTCGGCGCCGCCGAGCGTGAAGAAGAAGGTGTTGATGTCGCCGGGAACGAGCTCCGCGAGGCGCTTCGACAACTTCGCGCGGACCTCGGTCGCCATACCGGGATAGGCGTACGCGAGCGTCGCGGCCTGCTTCTGAATCGCCTCGATGACCTTCGGGTGGCCGTGGCCGATGTTGACGCTCATCAGCTGGCTGTTGAAGTCGAGCCAACGTTGCCCCTCCGGCGAGTAGAGGTAGATGCCCTCCGCGCGCGCGATGGGGAGCGGGTCGACCTTGCCGGTCGCGGACCACGAAAAGAGGCTGTGCTTCGTGCAGAGCTCGATCATTTCTTGCGAATTCATAGCGACGGCACCGTCGTACAAATCGCGGCGCGCGAAAAGGTAGAACGGCCACTACAACAGCAAGCCCGCACAGACCTCGTCGGTCAGCTTCGCGACGGCGATCGCGTAGAACGCGATGCCCCCGACGACGAACGGCCACGAGTTGCGACGGGGAGGCGGAGGAGCCTCGTCGATCAAGTAGTACGGGCGCGCGTGGGACGCCTGTTCCCATGCGTAGCCGAGGATGAACAGCATCATTGCCACGATGATCGCGCACAGCACCGCCACGACTGCGAACTGCCTCGTCGCGATGTCGACGCGGACTTCGACCGGCGCTTCGCCCAGTGTCTGCAGCGCCATCCCGGTGACCACCATCGCCGCGATCCCGAGGATGATGACGATGGCGAGCGAGATCTGGGGCTGCTTCTGCGTGCGCGCGAAGGTCGTTGCCCCCACCTGGAGCCCGAAGAGCGGTGCCGCAAAGAGCACCGCGATGGCCAGCAGATCGATGCGCTGCTTGTCGCCGGCGGCGCAACCGGCACAGAGAAGGACGAGCACGGCCAAACGAAGCGCGCGGCGTGAATCGGAAGATCGAAGCGAAGTAGGTCTCACCCCGGATCCTGACATCGCGTCGCTCGCAGTGTCGCGCGCGAATCGTGCGCCTCAGCGATAGATATGGCGTTTGGCGCGTTGCTGCCGCCACTGCTCCTGCGCATCGACGATCGCGCTGCGTAGAGCTCTACTCGTCCACGTGCAGCCGATCTCGATCGGCGGAGCCTCGCCTCGCGACAGCAGCACGGCGCTGGTGCTGTCGTCGTCGAACTCCTCGAGACCAATCTCTGTCTCGAGCGACAGCAGCGTCCGACGAAGCGAGATGCCTGCGAGGGTGCGCGTGAACCACATCCCGCGCACGGAAATCTCGAGCCGAAACCCGCGTAAGAGCGCGGCGACCAACAGGAGGCCATTCAGCACGACGGTCCAGGGGTTCATTGGAGCGAAAACCAACAGGCCGATGAGCGGCCATAGCGGAGCAAAATCGAAGCCGGCAATGGTCGTGCGATGTCGCTCTTGTCGCCGAGTCCATCCATAGGGCGGAAAAGGCAGCGGCATCGTCCAGCCTGTGGGGACGATGCCGCTCGAGGTCAAACAACGGCGATATGGATTCAGCTCATCCAGGTCGCGTCCTTCTGGAGCGCCCATTTGCTGGTGATCTTTCGCTGGCGCGTCCAGAAGCGGTAGCCGTCCCAGCCGGTCAGGTTGCCGTGTCCGAAGGACGAGTCGTTCCACCCGCCGAAGCCGAACGGCTCGCGCGGGACGGGGACGCCGATGTTCACACCGCACATGCCCGCATCGACGCTCTGCATGACGCGGCGGGCGATGTCACCGCTCGTCGTGTAGACGCTGGAGGCATTGCCGTACGGATTCTTGTTCTCGAGCTCGATGGCCTTTTCGAGGTTGGGAACGCGCACGATCGTGAGCACCGGCCCGAAGATCTCTTCACGTGCGGCCGGAATTTCCGGGTTCGCGTTGTCGATGATCGTGGGTCCGACCCAGAAGCCCGACTCGCCGCTCTTTTGGTTGCGGCCGTCGAGCGCGATCTTCGCGCCCTGTTTCTCGGCGTCGTCGATGTAGCCGCGGATGCGCTGCACGCTCGCCTCGTTGGTGACCGGGCCCATATCGGTGCCGGTAACGAGCTTCTCTGCCTTTTCGCGAACGGCCTTGAGGATGTGATCGACGTCGCCGACGGCGACGAGGACGCTCGCGGCCATGCAACGCTGACCTGCGCAACCGGTGAACGAAGCGACGACGTTCTCGGCGGTGAGCTCGACGTCGGCGTCCGGCACGACGATGAGGTGATTCTTCGCGCCGCCGAGGCAGAGCGCGCGCTTGCCGTGCGTCGACGCGCGGCCGTACACCGCCTTTGCAACGCGGGTCGAGCCAACGAAGCCGAACGCCTTGATGTCCGGGTGATCACAGAGCGCTTCGACGACCTCGCGGCCGCCTTGCACCAGGTTGAACACGCCCTTGGGCAGACCTGCCTCCTCGAGGAGCTGCGCCAGGCGCAACGTCGTCAGCGGCACCTGCTCGCTCGGCTTGAGGACGAACGAATTACCGCCGACCAGCGCCTGCGGAAGCATCCACAGCGGGACCATGATCGGGAAGTTGAACGGCACCACGCCGGCGACGACGCCGAGCGGCTCGTAGACGACCTCACACGCGACGCCGCGGCTCACCTCGAGCTGATTGCCGGCCGCGAGGTTCGGGAGCGAGCAGCCGTATTCGACGCACTCGATGCCCTTCTCGACCTCGGCTTTTGCCTCCGAGTAGATCTTGCCGTTCTCGTGCGAGATGAGCCAGCTGAGCTCCTCGATGTTCTTCTCCATCAGCTGGCGCAGCTTGTACATGACGTGTGCGCGCTCGCGGATAGGCCACAGGCGCCACGCCTGGAACGCCTTTTCCGCCGCCTTCACCGCCGCATCGACGTCTTCGGCGCCGCTCATCACGACCTTCGCCATGGCCTTGCCGTGACGAGGATTGAGCACCTCGAGCGTCTCCTTCGAAGACCGCGGGTCGGCCCACGCGCCCCCGATGTAATTGCGAGCGGGGACGAACTCGGCGAAATCGTAGGACTTGGCGTTGAATGCGGGGATCATCGGTACCTCGTTGCGAATCGTTGCCCTGACCGTCACTTCGAGACGGCCGGCTTCTCTCGTTTCACGGCGGTCGGCTCGGCGTGCCGATTACGCAATGCCTGGGCGTTCCAATACTCCGGGAAGCAGGGGCGGTCGACGTGTTTGCCGGCGCCCTTTTCGGTCTTGAGCTGATCGTTCTCCCAAAGAACGCTGCCGCGGCTGAGGGTGACAGCGGCGTTGCCGGTGATCGTCATTCCCTCGTAGATGTTGAAATCGATGTTTTGGTGATGGGTCTTCGCCGAAATGGTGCGGGTCTTGTCCGGATCCCACACGACGATGTCGGCGTCGCTGCCGGGCGCGATCGTCCCCTTCTTCGGATAGATGTTGAAGATCTTGGCGGCGTTCGCGCTCGTGACGGCGACGAACTCGCTCGGCGTCAATCGACCGGTGCGGACGCCGTGGTGCCAGAGGACACCCATTCGATCTTCGACGCCGCCGGTGCCATTGGGGATCTTGCGGAAGTCTTCGACACCCGCCTGCTTCTGCGGCGTGCAGAAGCAGCAATGGTCGGTCGCGGTCGTCTGCAGAATGCCGGCTTGGAGCCCGCGCCACAGCGCCGTTTGGTGTTCTTTCGATCGGAACGGCGGGCTCATCACGTAGTGGGCCGCGTGGTTCCAATCGGTGTTGCGATAGACGGAGTCGTCGATGAGGAGGTGTTGCGCGAGCACCTCGGCGAAGACGCGCTGGCCTTCCATGCGGGCGCGCTGCACCGCCTCGAGCGCGTCGATGCAGGAGGTGTGCACGAGATAGAGCGGCGTGCCCAGGACCTCCGCGATCCGAATCGCACGATTCGCGGCCTCACCCTCGACCTCGGGCGGACGCGAGAGCGGGTGCCCCTCGGGGCCGGTGATGCCGCGCTCGAAGATCTCTTTCTGGAGGCGAAAGACGAGCTCGCCGTTTTCCGCATGCACGGTCGCGAGCGCCCCGAGCTCACGCGCGCGCGAGAAGCTCTGCACGAGCACTTCGTCGTCGCACATGATGGCGTTCTTGTAGGCCATGAAATGCTTGAAGCTGTTGACGCCGTGCTCTTTGGTGAGCGTGCCCATGTCCTCGTGGACGGCGTCGCTCCACCACGTGACGGCGACGTGGAAGGAGTAGTCGGCGGCCGACTTCTCCGCCCAGCCGCGCCACTTCTTGTAAGCGTCGAGGAGACGCTCTTTCGGATCGGGAATGACGAAATCGATGATCGTCGTCGTCCCGCCGGAGGCCGCCGCGCTCGTCCCGGAGAAGAAGTCCTCCGAGGCGACCGTCCCCATGAACGGCAGCTCCATGTGCGTATGCGGATCGATACCGCCTGGGAGCACGTACGCGCCGGTCGCGTCGATGACGCGCGCGCCGGCCGGCGAATCGAGGTTTTGGCCGACCGCTTTGACGGTCTCGCCCTCGATGAGGACATCGGCGCGTCGCTCACCCTCGGCCGTGACGACGGTTCCACCCTTGATGACGGTAAATCCCATAACGACTCCTCTTGTCTCCCCCCTCATGTGATGAGGGGGGTCGGGGGGGAGAAATGGCAGCCACGCGCCGTCGAAATCACGACGCGTCGCAACCTAGAAACAACGGTCAGGGCTTCACGAGCTCTTCGTACGCGTCCGGCCGACGGTCACGGTAGAACTGCCAGGTGGAGCGGACCTCGTCGATCATGTCGAGGTTCAAGTCGGAGACGACGAGCTCGTCTTTGTCCTCCGACGCCTCGGCGATGATCTGGCCGCGCGGGTTCACGTGGTAGCTGGTGCCGTAGAACTTGCCGATGTTCCACGGAGCCTCGGTGCCGACACGGTTGATGCAGCCCATGAAGTAGCCGTTCGCGACGGCATGGGCGGGCTGCTCGAGCTTCCACAGATATTGCGATAGGCCGGCGACGGTGGCCGACGGGTTGTAGACGATCTCCGCGCCGTTCAAGCCCAGGCAACGTGCGCCTTCGGGGAAGTGCCGGTCGTAACAGATGTAGACGCCGACCTTCGCGTACGCCGTCTGGAAGACGGGGTAACCGCCATTGCCCGGCTTGAAGAAGAACTTCTCGTAGAAGCCGGGGTTGACGTGCGGGATGTGCTGCTTTCGATATTTGCCGAGGTACTTGCCGTCGGCGTCGATGACCGCGGCGGTGTTGTAGAAGACGCCGCGCATCTCCTTTTCGTAGACGGGGACGACCATGACCATGCTGTGCTTCTTCGCATAGCCGCTCATGATCTCGACCGTCGGTCCGGGCACCTCTTCGGCCGCGGCGTACCAGCGCGGATCCTGGCTCGGACAGAAGTACGGGCCATTGAAGATCTCTTGCAGACAGAGGATCTGCACGCCCTTTTTGCCCGCCTCTTCGATGAACGGGATGTGCTTGTCCAACATCGCCTTCTGAATCTCGGCGACGGGCTTGCTCTCGTCATTGAGAGGATTCGAGCATTGAATCAGACCCGAGCGAACGATCTTGGCCATACCGTCTCCGTGGGATGCAAGCGTTAAAGAGGTTCCGTCTGTCGCTGCTAATTCTCCCCCCAACCCCCCTCACGCAGTGAGGGGGGCGGGAGCTCGGTCGAGCAGGCACTCCCCCCTCACGCAGTGAGGGGGGACGGGGGGGAGAAATAGCAGCCATAACGTTCACAACTGTTCCAAGCCCTCCGCAACCAAGGCGCTCAGTGTGCGCCCTTCTTCGGACGAAGCTTCGCGCCTTCCGTGACGTGCTCGTTCCAGGTCGACGGCTGAAAGCCGTTTTCGACCGACACCATCGAAATGCAATCCGGTACGGGGCAGACGATCTTGCAGAGATTGCAGCCGACGCACTCCGACTCGTCGACCAGCGGGACGCGCGCGTGCGAGCCGCCGTTCGGCACCGGGAGCTTGAGCTTGACCGCGGGTTCGCTGCCCTGCGGGTGAATGCATTGATGCGCGCCGTCGTGACAAGCCGTCACGCACAGATGGCAGCCGATGCATTTGCTCGGATCGATCTTCGCGACCGTCTCGTAATTGAGGTCCAGGTCACCCCACTCGCTGTACGAGGGGACGGCCTTGCCTACCATTTCGGCAACGGACTTGAAGCCGTGTGTCGTCATGTAGTCGCCGAGCCCTTCGATCATGTCCTCGACGACGCGATAACCGCGGAGCATGACCTCGGTGCAGACCTGCACCGACGTCGACCCGAGGAGGATGAACTCCACGGCGTCGCGCCAATTCGAGACGCCGCCGATGCCGCTGATCGGAATGCCGAAGTCCTTCGACCTGGCGAGCTGCGCCACCATGTGGAGCGCGATGGGCTTCACCGCGGCGCCGCAATAGCCGCCATTGGTGCTGAGGCCGGCAACGCGGGGCTCGGGGACGAAGCGATCGATATCGACGCCGATGATGCTCTTGATCGTGTTGATGAGCGAAACGCCGTGGGCGCCGCCACGGCGCGCGGCGAGGCCGTGCGGGACGATGTCGGCGACGTTGGGCGTGAGCTTCACCAGGACGGGGACGGTCGAGAACTCGACAGCCCACGACGTGATCTCTTGATTGACGCGAGGCTCTTGTCCGACGGCGGAGCCCATGCCGCGCTCACACATGCCGTGTGGGCAGCCGAAGTTGAGCTCGAGACCGTCGGCGCCCGCGTCGACGGAGCGCTTGATGATGTCTTTCCACTCTTCGCGGGTCTCGACCATGAGCGAGACGACCACCGCGTTCTTCGGGTACTTCTTCTTCGTCTCGTAGATTTCGCGGAAGTTCGTCTCGAGCGAGCGATCGGTGATGAGCTCGATGTTGTTGAAGCCGGCGCCTTGGACACCGCGGATCGTCACGCCGCCGAAGCGGCTCGACACGTTTTGAATCGGGACGCCGAGCGTCTTCCACACTGCGCCGCCCCAGCCGGCGTCGAACGCGCGCTGCACCTGCAAGCCGGAGTTCGCCGGCGGAGCGGACGCGAGCCAGAACGGATTCGGGGATTTGATCCCCGCGCAATCAATCGAAAGGTCGGGCATCTCTAGACTCCACCGGTGAGGAAGGCGTGGATCGCGCGCGCTGCGGCCTTTCCTTCGGCTGCTGCATTGACCACTTCTTTGCCGCCATTGCGACAGTCGCCGCCTGCGTACCAACCGCGCCGGCCGGTCGCGCCGTCGTCGTTCGTCACGACTTTGCCGCCCGACACCTCGATGCCCTCGAGCTTCGAGAGCAAGTGACCGAGCTTCGATTGACCGATGGCGACGAGCACCAAATCCGCCGGCACCGTGAAATCGGAGCCTGCGATGGGCTTCTTGTTGGTGTCGAGACGCTGGCAGACGACACGCTCGACCTTGCCGTTACCCTCATAAGCAACGGGGAGCGCTTGCCATTCCACGCGAGCTCCCTGGGTCTGCGCGGCCTTCCACTCGTGCGCGTAGCCGCTCATCTTCTCCTCGACACCGCGGTAGACCATCGTCACCTGCGCGATGCCGAGCCCGAGCGCCTCACGGACGCAATCGAGCGCCGTATTGCCGCCGCCGACGATGACGCAGCTCTTCGCGCCTTCGGTCGGGACGCGGCCGAGCTTCATCTTTTCGATCCAATCCACCGCACCCTCGACGCCGGGAAGGTCCGTGCCGGGCACGCTCAGAATCGTGTCCGGGCCGAGACCGACGCCGACGAAGACCGCGTCGTATTGCTTCTCGAGCTCCTCGAAGGAGATGGATGCGCCGACATCGACGCCGGTCTTCACCTCGATGCCGCCGATGCCGAGGACCCATTGGACCTCTTCGACGCTGCGATCCGCCTTCATCTTGTAGGGCGCGACGCCGGTGGTGTTGAGGCCGCCGACAGCGGGCCGCTTTTCGAAGATCGTACAGCGGTGTCCGTTGCGACGTAGCTCGTGCGCGGCGGCGAGGCTCGCCGGGCCGGCGCCGATCAACGCGACGCTTTTGCCCGAGTCCGGACCAGCCTCGAAGAAGCGCCATTGAGCGTCGAATGCGTGATCCGTCGCATAACGCTGGAGCTTGCCGATCTGAATCGGCGGTACGCCCATCTCGTTGTAGACGCAGTCGCCGACACACAGCACCTCGACGGGGCAGACGCGCGCGCAGCTCATCCCGAGGATGTTCGCGTCGAAGATCGTGCGGGCCGATCCTTTGACGTTGCCGGTCGCGATCTTCCGAATGAACTGCGGAATCTCGATGTGCGTGGGACAGGCCTTCACGCAGGGCGCGTCGGTACAGAACAGGCAGCGATTGGCTTCGACCATCGCTTGGTCGGGCGTGTACTCGCCTTTGTAATCCGCGAAGACGGTCTCGGACCGATCTTGGCTCAACGAGCTCGACATCATGCCTCCAGAACGATCAACCACTGACCTTGCCCCACGGAAGACCGGCGTCGCCCGGCTCACGAAGGAGGTACGTACCCACCGTCATCGCTTCGAGACGCCGGCGCAGACAGGTCTTGCACGCGAACGGTCCCTCACCCTTCGCCCCGGTCGAAGCGACCGCGTCGGTCACCTCTTCGCAGAGATCGCAATGGGCGCGCTCACCGGCGTTTTGCGTGGCGACCCCATCTCGCACGCTGCCTCGACCACCAATCCGAACCTCGATGCTTCCTGCCATCGCGGCCTACCTCCCCGTCGTGCTGCTCCGCGCGCACGCTCGATCCGACCAACGACGTGCATCAGCAACGGCGCACGCCACCGGTTCGGCGAAAGAGCCGTCGAACATAACGAAAACGAGCAGGCTGTACCACCACCTGCCGTTTCTACGAGATCGTTCGATTCCAGCGGGAAACACCCTGGTCGCGCGACCGAGGTCCGGATCGACGGCGAGAGGTCGCGACGCGATGCGCCATGCGCAGGGGTCGATCGCGGCCGAGAGAGCGCCCTACAACGGGTTCGGAAGGCGGCATCGCGCTTGCCCCGATCCAGTGGGAGGTGCGCGATGGATGCGATGAAGGTCGTGGAAGGTTGGCTCGACGCAATCGAAGCGATGGACGTTCAACGAATCATCGACGGGCTCGCGGACGACGTGGAGCTTCATGTCGAATCGATGCCTCGGCCGATCACCGGCAAACAGCTGCTGCGCGAGCTGCTCTCGAGCAACATGGGTGCATACGAGCGCATCGTGCTCGAGCGCAAGATGGTGGTCGCTTCCGGGAAGGACGTCGCGGTTCTTCTCCACGCACGGGTGAAGCTCGCCAAAGATACGAACGTCCTCGGCGAAACGCTTCCGACCGCCGGCAAGAGCGTCGAAGGGACGGGTGCGCTCTTCGCGACGGTGAACGAGGCAGGCAAGATTGCTCGGATCATGCGCGTTCGCGACAACCTCGAGGCAGCACGCCAATTGGGGATCTCGCTCGAACGGATGCAATCGCTCCTCGGCAAGATGGAGCAGCGACTGGCAGCGTGAGCTAGCCTCGTCGAGTGAACGTCGTTCGCGTCGCGCGGAGGATCGCGCGGACGGAGTCGGAGGGCCCGGGCGTGCGCTACGCGCTCTGGGTCCAAGGCTGCAGCATTCGCTGCGCCGGCTGCTGCAACCCCGAGATGTTCTCGGATCGTTCGGGTGACGAGATCGACGTGGCGGTGCTCGTCGAGGAGATCGCGGCGGAGCGAGGGCTCGAAGGGATCACGCTGCTCGGCGGCGAGCCGTTCGAGCAGGCCGCACCGCTCACGCAGCTCGCACGCGCAGTGCGAGCAACGGGTCTCACCGTCATGACGTTCACGGGCTACGTCCGCGAGGATTTGCAGCGCGGCGCGGCGCCCGATCACCTCGCGCTGCTCGAAGCGACCGACTTGCTCGCGGATGGGCCATTCGTCGCGGCGGCATCGGGCTCGCGCTTTCGGTGGCTGGGCTCACAGAACCAGCGCTTGCACACGCTCACCGATCGCTACTCGCTCGACGACCCGCGCTTCTACGCACCGAACACGATCGACATTCGCATCGAGCGAGGACGAATCGAAGTGTCGGGCTGGGCCCCACTCGCGATGTCACTGATGAGAGAGAGAGGGGTCGCCTTTGAATCACGACGATCGCAAGCGCGCGAGAGCGTCCGCGATCTGTGCGAAGCCGGCGCCCATTGCATGATCGGCGACGAAGCGCGGGCGAACGGTGAGTTGACCGAGGTGGCGCCGGACATTCGCGACGGCGAACGTGATGCCGAACGCGGCGAATGCGGATGCGTCGTTGCCGCTGTCGCCGACGAAGCCGGCGAGCCATAGCGCGCGCGTCGGATCGTCGCCGCGAACGGACGATGCCCACCGCGCGTAGCCCGAGGCCTTGTCGAAGCCCTCGAAGGTGATGTGGAGGTGGACGCTCGAGAGGAAGGTGCGCGCGCCGAGCGACTGCGCGTGCGTGCGCGCGGCAGAGACGACCGAGGGATCGACGTGCCGGTGCTCTCCGATATCGAACGTGATGTCGGTGCGGCGCGCGGCGTTGTCATCGGCGAGCTCGAGCCCGTGCAGCGCGACGAGGTCGTCGGCGATCGCGACCAGGCGTGCATGACGTTCGCGCCGCTCTTCGGGGCCGACGGTGTCGACGAGATGAACGCGACCGTCCTCGGATCGCGTGGTCCACGCAACGGCGCCGTTCTCGGCGAGCGCGGCGGCGATAGGCCATTGGCGCGCGACGATTTCTGCCCAGCCCGCCGGTCGTCCGGTAGACGCAACCAGATCGAGCCCTGCCTCACGCAAACGAAACAAGGCGCGGTAGGCCGCCTCACCGAGCCTTCCGTGATCGAGCACGGTGTCGTCGAGATCGAAGACGAGCGTGTCGATACGGCGCGCTTCTTCGGCCGTGAGTGCGGCGATCGGAAGCATCAGTCGAGGACGTTCACGCGCGCGACGATCGACTTGAGGTACAGGCCCTCGGGGAACTCGGCGGGCACGGGGTGATCAGGCGCTTGAACGTGCTCTTCCAGGATCGAGGCGCGCAGGTTCGCGTCCCGCGCTCCCAATGCGAGCGCGCGCGTGAGCTCGGTGAAGCCGACGCTGCCGGAGCAGGATGAAATCACGACGAGCCCGCCCGGTACCGCGGCGCGGCACGCGGCTTTGCACAGCTTCCGGTAAGCCGTGAGCGCCTGCTCGAGCTTGGCGCGTGACGGCGCGAGCTTCGGCGGGTCGCACAAGACGACGTCGAAGCCGCCTTTTTTGTGCGCATCTTCCATCGCGCGCACGGCATCTTGGCGGGATACCGAGATGCGCTCGGAGAGGCCGTTGTGCCTTACCGTCTCCGCGGCGATTTCACAGGCGAGCGCGCTTTGGTCCACCGCCTCGACCCTGCTCGCCCCGCCTCGCGCGGCCGCGAGGGCGAAGGCTCCGACGAAGCAGTAGGCATCGAGCACGGTCTTCCCGCGACAGAGCGCCTCCACGCGCCCCCGCAAAACGCGCTGATCCAGGTAGAAGCCCGTCTTCTGTCCGACCGAGAGCGGGATTGCGAAGGTAAAGCCGCGCTCGCGGAACGAGAGGCGGTCGATCGACGCATCGCCTCGGACGACGCCCGAGCCGACGGCCACTCCTTCGATGCGCGCCGCGGCCTCGCTCGTCCGGTCGATGATGGCGCGCGGCTTCACGGCCTCGTCGATCATGTCGAAGACGAGCCCTTCGCGGCGGCGAATGCCCGCGGTGTTGAGCTGGACGCAGACGACGTCGCCGAGCACGTCGACGATCAAACCCGGCAGACCATCACCTTCACCGTGAACGAGCCTGTACGCGTTGGTTTGCTCGTCGGGCAGGCCGATCAATCTCCGGTTCGCCACGGCTCGATGAAAACGGTCACGCACGAGCGCCGCATCGATGGGGCGATCCCGGTGGGTGAATAGGCGCACTGAGATCGCCGACGACGGGCTGTACAGCCCACGGCCGAGAACGTTGCCGTGGCCGTCGGCGACGACGACTTCGTCGCCCGCGTCGCATGCGCCCTCGACCTTGTCGACGGCTTGCTTGAAAACCCAGGGATGCCCGGTGAAGACCGGTCGAACATGCCCCGCCTTGAGGACAACTCGTGCCATGGGGGGTGTGAACCATAGCTCACACTTCGAGCGCTTTGGTCATGCACGAGCGTCCACAGCGAGCCCGAAATCGACGGCCCGGCGCCCGATGCGGGGTGGCACTTACGTTGCTAACCTGGAGCCCGCCCCACCCCAAGGAGTCCGACGATGCGGCGTTGGTTTGCGTCCGTGAGTTTCCTCATTCCCCTCACCGTCTGCGCATCGGCGTACGCGGAGGACAACTGCCCGCCCGGGTCGTGGTTCTGCGAGAACGTCGAGGTTCAGACCGGTGATGACGAAGACGGCGACGACGCAGCTCCGGCGAAGGACCGGGCCGTCGACGACGATTTGGCGACGTCCCCTGACGATCTCCCGGAGAGCTCCGCGCCGAAACGCAAACGGCGCGTCGAGGTCCAGGATAGGGACGTCGAGGTCGAGGCCGACGGCGACACGGTCGTCGTCGTGAAGAAAAAGCGCAGTAAACACCGGCGGCGCAACAAGGACGTCGTCGTCGTTCGCGAGACGGAGGAGGCAGCGGCGACCCCGCAGACTCGTCGCAAGAAGAAGGAGCGTCGCTGGCGCGAGCACTTCGGCTTGAACCTCCGCCTCGAGGGCGCGGCGTTCGCAGGTCGTTACGACACCGCGGTGGGCATGGGCGGCGCCGGTGCGAGCTTCCGGTGGCGTCCGAGCCCGTACTTCGCGTTCGACCTCGGCGCGGACATCATCGGCGGTACCGACTACAACGGCGACGACCGCGTCGAGTTCGCCGGTGCATTGTCGGGCCTTCTCTACTTCAACCCGCAGCACCGCGTGCAGGTCTACGGCATCGGCGGCATCCACCTCTCACACGCGGAGATCGATTCGCCGAGCGCGTACCGGTACGACGACGGCTACTACGATTGGTCCGCGGACACCGTCGAGCGCAACTATTTCGGTGGCCACGGCGGTCTCGGCATCGAGTTCCGCATCGCTCGCCACTTCGCGATGTTCGTGGACGCGATGGCCCTCATCCGTACGCGCATCGACTCCGATCAGGCCGAGTTCTACAACCCGAACACCGGCGAAGCGTCGAACACCTCGGGCGCGGGCCTCTTCCGCACCGGCGTCACCTTCTGGTGGTGAGGCCACGCGCGCCGCAAAGACATCCGAGAGCTCGCCAAGAGCGCCAAGGGCAAAAGAGGGAGAAGAGGGTTTGTAGAGGATCAAAATCCTCCCCTCTTCTTCCTCTTTCTTTCTTCTCTTGGCGTCCTTGGCGTCCCCTCTTCTTCTTCAGCGGGCGTACGACGCGAGGCGGGATTCGTCGGGGATGACGATCGAGTCGGGGGCGTTTTCGAATTTGCACACGAGGCAGCGCGAGGCGCCGCCGGCTTTTTCGCAGAGCTCGGTCATGGCGATCTCGGCGACCTTGTAGCCCTCGCGTTCGAGTAGCCCGCGGACGCGCTGCGGGAGGATCGAAGGGGCGAGGACGGTGTCCGCGACGGGCAGGCCGTTGGTCGCGTAACACTGCATCTCTTCCGCCGTCACGAAGTGCATGCGGTCGCGGCCGACGCGCGCTTCGAGGAGCGCGAGCGAGTCTTCGTGGAGGACGTCGGCGCAGACGAGCATCGCGTTGACGCGCTGGAGCGGGAGCACCGCCATGTTGCCGTGGAACGCGGGCTCCCAGATGTTGAGCTCGAGCACCTCGCCGCTGAAGTGTCGCTTCGCAGCGTGCATACCGCGTAAATCGGTGCGACCACCCCAGAAGAGGAGCGTCGCACCGTCGAAGGTCGCGACGTCGCCTTGGCCTTCCCAGATGCCTTCGTCGATCGCGATGACGTCGAAGCCGAGCGTCGCGAGGAACGGCCCCCACGCATCCCGCTCGGCGCGGCGATGCTCGGGCTTCATGTTCGGGAGAAGGAAGCGCGGGTTTTCGCCGGCGCGCGCGGGCTGAAGCGGTTGTCCGGCTTCGGCCGCGAACGCGAGACCGCTCAACGATGGATCGGGAGGCAGCACGACGACCGTGCCGCCGAGCGACTCGATCCCTTGCGCGACGGAGAGCCACTCGCGATTCGCCCGCAGCGGGTCGACGTCGCGCGCGTCGCGGCTGCGAAAGTTCGCGCGTCCCCGCAGGGACCAGGCCGGATGGGGCGGCGACATGAAGTAGAGGTCCATCGCAAGGGCGACTCTATCGTACGTTGTCGCGCGGAAGGCGCCCGACCGATGCCCTACAGCTACGAATTCGAGAGGCCCGCCCTCGCCGTCGACTGCGTGGTGTTCGGCCTCAGACCATCGGCGCAAGATTCCGCCGCGCTTTCACAACCTTCGTCGAGGCTCGTCGTGTTGCTCATCGAGCGCGCGCTCCAACCATTCGAAGGGCGCTGGGCGTTGCCTGGAGGTTTCGTTCGCATCGACGAGACGTTGGATCGCGCCGCAGAGCGGGAGCTCGTCGAAGAGTCGGGCTTGTCGATCGCGTACCTCGAGCAGCTCTACACGTTCGGAGAGTTGAAGCGAGACCCGCGCGAGCGCGTCGTATCCGTCGCGTACTTCGCGCTCGTGAATCCGGTCGAGCATGTGCTCGCCGCGGGGACGGACGCGGCGAAAGCCGAGTGGTTCGACGTGAGCACGCTGCCTTCGCTCGCGTTCGATCACGGCAAGATCATCGAGGTCGCGCTCGAGCGGCTTCGATCGAAGGTGCGTTACCGTCCCATCGGGTTCGGCCTGTTGCCGGAGCTCTTCACCCTGACGCAGCTTCAGAAGATGTACGAGACGATCCTCGACCGGCCGCTCGACAAGCGAAACTTCCGGAAGAAGATCGCCAGCCTCGAGTTCGTCGTCGCAACCGAGGACACCGAGCGCGGGGTGCCGAGGCGGGCGGCACGTTTGTTCCGGTTCGATCAGGCCGCGTACGACGCCCTTTCCCGGCAGGGATTCGATCTCGAGCTGATCTAAGGACCAGCTCCGCAGAATAAACCGCGGCCGGCTCCGTCTTCCGTCTGCTTTGTTTAGGGTTTTGCCGCGCGGACGAGGTTGGGATACGAGGCCGGGTCGTCCAGGGCTCCAGTCCGCTCGGCGACGGTCACGACGATGAAGCCGGGTCGTATCGCAGCTGTCCTTCGTTGGTTGTCCGGAGCGGTCATCGCCGCGGCGTGTCTCGCCGGGCCCGATGCGTCCGCCGAAGACACGAAGAAGGACGACACGAAGAAGGCGTCGTACATCGCGCCGAAGCCCACCGAAGCGTCGCAGACGCAGAAGACGGTGGACGAGCGCGGCGGCACCAACCCGTGCAACACACCGGAGCCGAAGCCGGGTGTCTACGAAGGTTGGAACCGCGCGCCGTCGATGGGGCAGATGATGATGCCCGCGCGCGGCGGAGTGACGAAGGACGGCCGCTTCGACGTCGTCATCCATTTTCACGGCCACGATCCCGCGCGCAAAGAGTTCGTTCGCGTGATGGATGGCGCAGTGCTCGTCGGCATCACCCTCGGCATCGGATCCGGGGCGTACAGCTCGTCGTTCTCGAGCCCGAACGCGTTCAAAGATCTCATCGAGAGCGTCGAAGCGGAGGTCGCAAAACAGCGCGGTCTCAAGAGCGCAAAGGTCCGCAAAATCGCCCTGTCCGCGTGGAGCGCGGGCTACGGCGCCGTGGAGCAGATCCTTCGGCAAGAGCGCGGCAAAGAGGTCGACTCGGTGATCCTGCTCGACGGTCTACACGTCGGGTACAACCCCGACGGCACGCTCCAGCGCGCCGGCCTCGAGCCGTTCATCGATTTCGCGAAGCGCGCGAAGGCCGGCAAGCGCTTCATGTTCGTGAGCCACTCGTCGATCATCCCGCCCGGGTACGCGTCGACGACGGAGACGGTGAACTATCTCGTCCACGAGCTCGGCGGCAAAGAGAAGAAGGCCAAACCTCGCGCGAGCGACCCGTTGGGTCTGGAGATGAACGCGAAGTTCGACGTGGGGAACTTCCACGCGCGCGGCTTCGACGGCAACGACAAGATGGATCACTGCGCGCACATCGGCCTGTTGCGCGACGTCCTCAAGTCGCACATCAAGCCGCGCTGGAAGTCGCCGAAGGGCCAAGCCGCGAAGAAGGACAAGGACAAGAGCCCGTCCAAGGACAAGTCCATCGCGAAGGCCGAGAGCAAGAAGGACAAGCCGAAAGAAGGCACGTCCAAGTCGAAGAAAAAGAAGAGCGCG
Organism: Polyangiaceae bacterium; assembly: GCA_013361525.1. Lineage (GTDB taxonomy): Bacteria > Myxococcota_A > Polyangia > Polyangiales > Polyangiaceae > Xiheicaenibacterium. The sequence goes on from JABFXY010000045.1 coordinate 40,675, forward strand.
AATTCGAAGCAGAACGGCGCCACCGCGAAGCGGTAGCGCCGTCTATCGAGCGCGCTCGGTATCGAGCCGAGCCTCAGCTCTTCGCGACTTTGTGCGCGACAGCCATGATCTCGTGAAGCTTCGGTAGCGGGAAGCCGAACGCGGCGGCGAGCGCTTGCAGCGCGAGGCCTTCCTTCGTTCCGACACCGCCGTTCAACCAGCCGACGACCGACGCGACCGTCAGGAGACTCCCTCGCTCGCGCTGGTCGGAGATGCGCGCTGCGATGTCCTCCGCCGCGCCCTTCAGCCCCTTTTCGTCGCGCAGAGCGCGCGCCGTCTCGAGACCTTCGTTCGAGTCCGACTCGCTGAAGTTGTCGCCGAGGAGGCCTTGAAGCCCGATGGCGAGCTTCGCGCGCTCTTGATCCGAGAACGAACCGTCCGCAGCCGCGACGAGGAACGCGGCATCGTAGAGCGCTTGTTTACGCAGGTTGACCTGCGCGCGATCGGCTGCTGCGACGGCGGCTGCTTGTGCAGCCTCGGCCTGCAGCTTCGCCATCTTCTCTTGAGCGTCCTTGAACGCCGACTCGGCCTCTCGCTGCGCCGCGGCGCGCTCCGCCTCGGCCTGTCGCGCGGACTCATCCGACTCGTTCGACCCCATCGAAAGCACGTCGCTGTACCAGGTCATCGTGAACCCTCCTCTTTGCCGCGGGTTTGAAACGGGCCGAAAGGCATAACACGGTTTTCCGGGTCACGAGCGCGATCGAACCGTGCCGATGCACCCGCGGCCTCGCGCACGAGAAGCATCGCGAAATCAGCGATGATCGCCGGTCAACCTGTGTTCAGGCCCAAGCGTGACAGCAATGCGTCGAGCTTCGGATCGCGACCGCGGAATCGCCGGAAGAGCTCGTCCGCGTCCGCGCTGTCACCGCGCGAAAGGATCTCGTCTTTGAACGCGGCGCCGACCTCGCGGCTGAAGAGCCCCTCTTCTTGAAAGCGCCCGAACGCATCGGCGTCGAGCACCTCCGCCCATTTGTACGAGTAGTAGCCCGCGGCGTAGCCGGTCGCGTTCGCGAAGAGGTGACCGAAGCTCGCGATCATCGCGAAGCTCTCCGGAAGCTGCGCGGTGACGTGCCGAGAGAGCACCTCACGTGCGCGCTTGACCGGATCTTCCGAGCTGTCGGGATCGAAGCGACAGTGCAGGTCGAGGTCGACCTCCGCGTAGCCGAGCTGCTGCATCTGCATGCTCGCCGCGCGGTAGGTGCGCGCCGCGAGGACCTTCTGGAACAGGTCGTTGGGCAAGGTCTCGGCGGTTTGATAGTGGCTCGCGAACAGGTCGACGCCGGCGCGCTGCCACGTCCAGTTCTCCATGATCTGGCTCGGCAGCTCGACGAAATCCCACGCGACGTTCGTCCCGGCCAACCGCCGCACCGGCACCTTGCTCAAGCACTGGTGCATCAAATGACCGAGCTCGTGGAACGTGGTCTCGACCTCGCGGTGGCTGAGGAGCGCGGGCAAATCACCCATCGGCGGCGTGAAGTTCGCTGCGACCACGGCGACGTGTGGCGACGGCGGGATACCGGTTGCGAGCGGGCCCATCCACGCACCCTGCACCTTGTTGTCGCGCGGGAAGAGGTCCATGTAGACCGTCGCGATGTGCTCGCCGTGTGCGTCCACGAGGTGGTACGCCGACACGGACGGGTCCCACGTCGGCAGGTCGCGCTGGATGAACTCCACGCCGTAGAGGCGTCGGAAGATCTCGAACGCGCCCGCGAGCACCGACGCGAGCGGGAAGTACGGGCGAAGCGCCTCCTCGTCGAAGTCGTAGAGGGCCTTGCGCTGTTTCTCGGACCAATAAGCGACGTCCCAAGCGGCGACGTCCTGGCCTGCGAACTCTCGCAAGGCGTGCTTCTCGCGCTCGAACGCGACCTCGGTGCGCTTGCGCAGATCGGCGACGAAATCGAGCGCCCGGGTGCCCGTCTTCGCCATGCGGTCGGACGTGACGAAGTCGGCGAAGTCGCGAAACCCGAGGAGCTTCGCCTTCTCTCTTCGAAGGCGCAGGATCGAGCGGATGAGCGCGCGGTTGTCGAGCGCGTCGGACGCGGCGCGCTCGTTGTAGGCGCGGTACAACGTCTCGCGGATCGATCGATCTTCGAGGTGTGTCATCGCCGGGATGAAGCTCGGCGCGTGCAGCGTGAAGCGATAACCCGCCTTGCCTTTTTGCTTCGCGCTCTCCGCGGCGGCGCGCTTCGCGAGCTCGGGCAAGCCGGCGATCCGCGCTTCGTCCTCGATCACGAGCTCGAACGCGTTCGTCGCGTCGAGCACGTTCTGCGAGAACTTCGTCGTCAGCTTCGCGAGCTCGACGTCGATCTCGGTGAGCTTCTTTTTTCCTTCGGGCGGCAACTCCGCGCCGTGCTTCTTGAACTCGTCGAGGGTCTTTTCGAGGTGGCGATGGCGGATCGGGTCGAGACCTTTTGCCGCGTCGCTTTGCTCGAAGGCTTTGATGGCTCGGTACAGACCTTCATGTAGCGGCAGGCTCGACCAGAACGCGGCGATCTTCGGCTGCGTGTCGTTCCACGTGGCGCGAAACGCAGGGCTCGTCGCGACGCTCTCGATGTGCTCGCAGACGAGCGACACGCGCTCGAGCTGAAAGGTCGCGTCCTCGAGCGCGCCGAGCGTCGTCTCGTACGTCGGCGTTCCCGATGCCGACGCGATCTTCTCGACCGCGTCTTTCGTGCGCGCGATGAGAGCGTCGATGGCCGGGCCGACGTGCGCGGCGGTGATCGCATCGAACCGGATGGGATCACGCGCCTCGCCGAGCGAAAGCAAGGGGTTGTCGACGTCAGCCTGGTGGGAGGTAGCCATTACGCAACGTATTACCTCGCCCGGTCGACCAAAGCAGGCAATTGTCGCGCGCGCCGTCCACTCGATACACCTGTAGCTGTGCGCTGACGCCCTCGTCGCCGCCTTTTAGCGCCACGATGATGTCGAGGTTGCCATCCCCGTCAGCGTCGGCGACCGTCGGTACGGGCATTGCCCCGCGCCCGGGCAGCGGAAGCCGGTGCAGCAGATTGCCACCTGCGTCGAGGATGAAGAGCTCGCCGAACCCGACCTCGGTGGAGTACGTCGCGAAGACGATCTCGGGCGAGCCGTCACCGGACAGATCCGCGAGCACGACACCACCGGTCGCGACGATGTCGCTCTCGGTATAGGTGACGTCCCAGATCACGTTGCGCGCGGCATCGACCGCGTGGATGCGACCATCGAACCCTGCGAACACCATCTCCGGTCCCGGGCGCGAAGGATCGATATCACCGACGCTGACCTGGTTCGTGATCGCGACGATGTTGGTCTCGCCGTAGTCCCAGAGGCCGCTCAAATAGTCGGGGAAGTGGAGCGGCTCGGCCCATGTGGCCGGCCGCGTTCCGTCGTGGTTCAAGACCCACAGCGCGACGCCCTGCTCGCGGTCGTCTTGCGCTGCGTTCTGAACCGAAGCGACGTAGACGAGCTCCGCGGTGCCATCGCCGTCCAGATCCGCGATCGCCGGAGCCGTGTTGGTGTGATGCGCCTGGAGCGCCGTCGACTCGTCTTCGGCCCAACCTTGGAATGCCTCGGCTTGGTCGTGCAGCCCGCGAACGCCCATGAACTTCGTCTTGTCCTCGAATGACGGACTGCAATCGAAGGCGCGGCCATTGCCTGCGTGGAGCGAGTTGTAGGCGTTGTCCTGTGTCGCGAAGACGTCGCTGGCGCCGTCGCCGTCGACGTCTCCGATCGCGACGTTCTGATCGTAACCGTTGTAGACGTAACAAGCGTCGTCGCATCCGGCGCTGCCGCTCGTGTTCGGCGGGAAGCCGTGGGTGATCGAGCCGTCGTCGTTCACCGCGATGACGATGTCGTGCTGGCCGTTTTCTTCGAGGTTCTGCGTGGTCACGCTCACCAGCTCGAGCGCGCCGTCCGCGTCGATGTCGCCTGCGCCGAGGCTTCGCAGCTCGCCTCGCCAGGTGAACGGAAAGCCGCTCCGCGCCGAACCGTCGGGCTCGAACACGTAGATCTTGTCGTCCGACGCCTGCGCGACCTCGATGGTTCCGTCGCCGTCGAGATCCGCGACGACCGGCGACGCCCAGCAGCGACCGTCGACGTCGTTCTTCCACACGATGTTGCCGTCGGCGTGCCACGCGATCACGCGACCGTGGCGCGAGCCGATGATCTCGATCGTTCCGTCGCCGTCGAGGTCCGCGGCGGCCGGCGAAGCGAGCCAGCCCTCGTGCCATTCGTCGCTCAGCTCGACGAGCAGCTGCGGAGCAGCGACGTCGGTCGTGCCCGGCGGATCTGCGGCGGCACACGAAGGCGAAGGCGGCATCACGCCACCACCACCGACGCCGCCGGGACCAGGTCCGGGACCAGGCCCGCCGTTGCCACCCTCGCCGCCTTCGCCGTCGGAATCACCTTCGCCGTCGGAGCACGCGACGACGAAGAGCGGCGCCGACAGAACCGATACGAGCACCGTCAAAGGAAGGATTTTGCCGCGCATGAAAGAGGAGGATACGCCGGTCGAGCGCGACGCTATACCCCCGAAAGAGCCATGCAGACGTCGGTAGCCATCGTAGGTGTGAGCGGCTTTTCAGGTGCGGAGCTCGTTCGGTTGGTGGCGGAGGATCCGCAGCTGGCGCTCGCCGGTGCCTATTCGGATCGGATGCGTGGTGACACGATCGCGAAGGGTGTCGTGGTGCGTCCGCAAGCCGAAGCGGAGCGCGCCGCGGAGGAAGCGTCGATCGTCGCGCTCGCGACCCCCGCAGAGGTGTCGGCGGAGCTCGCGCCGAAGCTCCTCGCGAGGGGCGCGCGGGTCATCGATCTGTCGGGCGCGTTCAGGCTGACGGATCCGGCTGCATTTCTTCACTACTACCGCTTCGACCACCCCGAGCCGTCGCTGCTCGCCGAGGCGCACTACGGACTACCGCAGGTCCCCGAAGCCGCGGGTGACGCGCCGCGCATCGAGCGCGCGCGCCTCGTCGCAAACCCGGGCTGCTACGCGACCGCCGCCATCCTGTCGATTGCACCGCTCGCGAGCGCCGGGGTGCTCGACGACGGTCCGGTCTTCGTCGACGGCAAGAGCGGCGTCACCGGGGCCGGGCGCAAGCTCGCGGAGCGATACCTCTTCACCGAGGTCGCGGAGAACGTGTCGCTCTACCGCGTCGCGGATCACCAGCACACACCGGAGATCGAGCTCGCGGTGGAGCGCGCGAGCAGGCGCGCGCTCCACGTGACGTTCGCTCCGCATCTGCTTCCGGTTCGACGCGGGCTCATCACGACGTGTTTCGGGCGCCTCCGCGCGGACGCGGATCCTGCGCGCGTCGACGCCATCGCGCGCGGCGCCTACGAAGCCTTCCGAGCCGACGGCATCGTCGAGGTCGTCCCCGTCGACGACGTGAACATCCACGCGGTCGCGAACACGCCGCGCGCGCAGGTCGGTTTCAAGGCCGACAGCCGCACGCGATCCGTCGTCGCCGCTTGCGCGATCGACAACCTCATGAAGGGCGCCGCGTCGCAGGCCTGGGAGAACATCCGCCGCATGATTGGCGCCAGTTGACGGGCCCGCGCTCCGACAAGCGCATCGAGCGCGGCGATTTCCAGACGCCGCTGCCGCTCGCGATCGAGGTGATGCGGAAGCTCGCGGGTGAGGGTCGCGCACCGGCGACGGTCCTCGAGCCGACCTGCGGGCGCGGAGCGTTCCTTCGGGCGGCAGGTGAGGTCTTTCCCGAGGCGACGCTGATCGGGCTCGAGATCGACGCGACCTACGTCGAGGAAGCGCGGAGCCTGGTGCCTCGCGCATCCGTCGAACAAGCCGATTTCTTCGAGGTTCCATGGGCTGACCGGCTTCGCGAGCTTCCCGCGCCGATCCTCGTCGCGGGCAATCCACCGTGGGTGACGAGCGCAACGCTGGGCGCGATCCGCGGCGCGAACGCGCCACCGAAGCGCAACGACGATGGGCTCCGCGGTCTCGACGCGCGAACCGGCGCAGCGAACTTCGACGTATCGGAGTGGATGCTGGCGGCGTTGCTCGATGCGCTCGAAGGTCGAGACGACACGATCGCGCTCCTCGTGAAGCTCTCGGTCGTGCGCAAGATCGTCGCGCGTTGCGCGAAGCGCAGCTCGGCTTGGGTCGGGAGCTTTCATCACATCGATGCGCGCCGGCATTTCGGCGCATCGGTCGACGCCGGTTTGCTGACGTTGTGGCGCGCGGAGAGGCTCGACGCGCCCGCGCGATGGAGCGTCTACGAGCACCTCGGGGCTGCGGAGCCGAGCGGCTTCATGGCATACACCGGCAGCTTCGTCACCGCGGACGCGGGCGGATACGAGCAAACCCGCGCTCTCGAGAGCGCAACCCCGGCGGGCTGGCGTTCCGGCGTCAAACACGACTGTGCCGCCGTGTTCGAGCTCGACGTGCGTGATGAAGCGCTCTTCGACGCCACGGGGCGCGCAGTCGACATCGAAGGCGACGTCGTATTCCCCCTCTTGAAAGGCGCGGATCTCCTGCGCGGGGAGGTCGCTCCGCGACGCGCCCTCATCGTCCCCCAACGGACGTTGAAGTCCGGAGCGGATCTCGCCACCACGGCGCCTCGCGCGGATCGCTACTTCAGCCTCCATGAAGCGCAGTTGTCGGCGCGGAAGAGCTCGGTCTACACGGGGCGCCCGCGTCACGCGATCTTCGGCGTGGGCGACTACAGCTTCGCGCCGTTCAAGATCGCGACCAGCGGGCTCGCGAAACGCCTCGGCTTCGCGCTCGTCGGACCCCACCGCGGCAAGCCGGTGATGCTCGACGACACTTGTTACTTCTTGCCGTTCTGGGACGAGCGCGCCGCGGAACAGGCGCTCGCCGCGCTTCAATCACCCGCAGCCCGCTCGTTCTACGAGGCGCGCATCGCGTGGGACGCGAAGCGCCCGATCACGAAAAAGGTCCTCGACGCGCTCGACCTGGATGCGGTCCGCGCTCATGCGAGCTCGGGCTGCACCGATCGCCCCTCCTGAGGGCGACCGAGATCCGCGGGGCGATAGAACTGCTCGGCCCAGCGGCGGTATCGCATCACCGGCCCGTCACCCAGCGCGAGCGCCGGGCGCGGCACGAACTGCTTGTGCTTCCAGATGACGAAGTCCTGTTCGACGTCGTGGCTGTAAGCACCGAACGCCTGCCGCATCAGCGCGGCCTCGACCAAACGACGCAAGGGACCGATCTGCGCCGCGAGCTTCAGCGGCCGCACGAGGTTGGGCGTCTTGTGGAGATGGCGGATCGAAATCGCGATGCGTAGCTCGAGATCCATTTCGCCCACGGGTGTCGCGTAGACGAAGTTTCGCGTCTCGAAACCGAGCTTCGGGACGAGGACCTCGACGAACGAATATCCGAGCCCGTGCACGTGGACGTGGAACTCGGCGTCGACGCCGCCGAACCCCGCGCCGAGCAGACCGACGGGTCGATGCATCGAGTACTTCGCCGTGAGATATGCGCCGCGCGTCTCGAGCTCGCTCCGCATCTTCACCTGCTCGTAGCCGTGCACGATCGACAGGTGCCCGAAGTCGACGCTGTTTTCGGTCGTGTCCTGCGGGTGGCCGCGGAAGCGGTACGACTTGTGTCGCAGCGGCGAAAACCCCGTTGGATCGAGCTCCGGGATCTCGAACGTCGGCGCCAGCCCGTCCGGATCGAAGTACACCAGCACCGCGCCGTGGTTCTCGCGTACGTGCCACGTCCTCGCCTTCACCTTCGGCGGGTTCGTCGCGTAGCCGGTGGCGACACAAGTCCCGTCCACGCCGAACCGAAACCCGTGGAACGGGCAACGCAGCGACTCGCCCTCGACGGTTCCGCCGTGACCCATGTGCGCGCCGAGGTGCGGACAGATGGGATCCATCACGCTCACGACGCCCTGTCGCGTTCGGAAGACGACGAGCTCCTTGCCGACGAGCTGGCGCGTCGCGACCTGTCCGCGCGCGAACTCTTCCGACAGGCCGATCGCGTACCAACCTCGGGGGAACGGAGGCAGCTTGCTCGGGTGACCAGGAAGGTTTGCCTCGACCATTTTCGCCGGAGTCTACTTCTTTGCCCGACGCCTCGCGACAAGCAGCTCGGCGGTCGACATGGCTCGTTCGGGCTGGGTTGGGGTTGAAGGTTCTGCCTGGTGGCTCGACGCCGGCGGAGGCGGAGGCGGAGGGTTTCGATCCGGGGGGACGATGGCCGTCGCGCGCGGTGCCGGCGATGCCGTTGGTTTCACGAATGAATCTGCAATGGCAGGGTCGGACTTCGGTTCCTCCGGTTTGCGGATCGGATCGACGCGCTTCGCGGCGAGCAGAACCGCGACGGTGTCCTCGGCGGTACGCACCGGCGCCTCCGTTGGTTTCACGACTGCGCGGCGGCGCAAGCGCGCCATCAGGTGAACGAGCGCCTCGGGCATGCCCAGCTTGCGCGCCGTGACCGACAGCAGGAGCGCAAACGCGGCCGCGAGCGTGAGCGCTCGAGACGCGTCGTCGTACGCGAACCGTCGTGCGCCTCGATCGAGGAAGACGTCCTCGAGCGAATCGCGCTGCTTGCCGCCGGTGAGGCCGGCGATGCGCATCAGCAGGCCTTCGTCGCTTCCTGTCGGCTGCATCTCGTGTCCGCTCGTCAGGACCGCGCCGCTGGTGCCGATCGCCGCGCCCGTCGCATCATCGCGCAGCGACACCACGTAGGAGCCGGTTCGATCGACAGGCACGTCGGCCGCGTACGTTCCGACGCTGGTCGGTTGGAGCTCGATCTCGCGGGTGAATCCACCCGGTCCCGCGATGGTCGCGCGCAAACGACGGAACGCGTCGCCTCTTCCGTCGCGCGCGAGGGCCGTCGCGCGAACCGAAATTCGTCCACCCGAGGCGCTCGTCTCGACGCGAACGCGCTCGTCCTCGGCACGGCGCACGATCTCCCGCGCCGTCTGCGCGACCATCTTGGCGGCGCCCGGCCACCGGGTCCATTCCACCCCCCACCGATCCTTGAGGTCGCTCGTGAACGCGGCGGCGTGGCCGGTGCCGATTGGCCAGAGCGCGAGGATCGGATCGTCGTCGGGTCCGGTGAGATGGACCGACGCGCGCGGCTTGGGCAGGGTCACGACGTATCCGCCGAGCTCGGGCGCCTCTGCGAAGTCGATGCCCGCGGTCGGAGCGCCCGGCGTCGCGAGCGCGACCCGAAATGGCTCTTCGACGAGCGCGCTCCGCGAGGCGAGGATCGTCTCCTGCGCGAACACCGACGGGAGCCGCTCGGCGTCTTCGATGAGGTAGAACCGCCCACCCGACGTCGTCGCGAGCTCCTCGAGCGCGCCGACATCCTTTCCACGTCCCAGCGCAATCGCGCTCGTCGTGATGCCTTCGCGATAGGCCGTCTGCGCAAGCGGGATGCCGGTCAGGATGTCGTCCGCGTCGTCGCCGTCCGAGAAAAGCAGCAGGTGCTTCAGGCTCGCGTCCTCGCCGCGAAGGGCGGTGTACGCCTCCCTCAGCGTGAGCGGCACCATGATCCCACCGCCGCCGACCTCGACCGCTCGAATGGCCCGATCGATCGCCACCTTGTCGGAGACCGCCGCGAGCGGCACCGACCAATACGCTTGCGTGTCGACGTGCTCGACGCCGAGCCGATCCGACGCATCGAGCAGCGACGCAGCGCGCGACGCGGCTTCGTTGGCGAGGGCGAGCTTCGTCTGGTTCCCGACCCGAGCGGACATCGACCCGGAGATGTCGATCGCGATGACCTGAGCGAGGCTCGCGCGCCGCCGATCTTGTTTGAGGTCAAACGATACGGGAGCGATCTCTTCGATGGGTGTGCGGCCATATCCGCCCGGCCCCATGCCGCGATCACCGCCGAGCAGGAGAAGCCCGCCCCCGAAGTCGCGCACGTACGACGCGAGCGCCGCGATCTGCTCCGTCGACAGCTCGGAAGCGGCGATGTCGCTGAGGACGACGAGATCGTAACGCGCGAGCCCGGCGAGGTCGGCCGGCGCTCCCACCGCGTCGGCCTCGTCGACGGTGAGCTCCGCCTGTTCGAGCGCCCTCGCGACGAAGCTGCCTTTGCCTCGGTCGCCTTCGAGCACGAGGGCGGAGCCACGGCCGCGCACACGCACGAAGGCCGACTGTGCATTGTCCTCGCCGACCGCGTCGAGCGAGGCATCGGGGGCGGTAATCTGCACGTCGTAACGGTGGAAGCCTGCGTCGGGGAGCTTCTCGCGCAGCGTGAGGACATCCTCGCCCGCGCCGATGTGCGCCGTGCCTTTCCGCACGACGCGCCCGTCGACGAGCACGCGCACCTCGACGTCCGTGTCTTCCGGGGAGCTCGTCACGACGCGCAGATCGACGCTCTCGCCGGCGTCGCCTCGGCTCACCGTGCGGACCGAGACGACGCGGACGTCTTTCATCGCGCTTTGGCGCTGCACGATGACGTCGACCGGGATCATCGCGGCGAGCGCCGCCGAGGCGCCGCCCATGACATCACCGCGCGTCGGAACGCCGTCGCTGACGAGGACGATGCGTGCCGCCGAATCGGGCGGAACCTCGGCGAGCGCGCGTCGCAGGGCAGCCTCCAAATCGCTGGCGTCACGCGCAACCGCGGCGCGCTGGGAGAGCGCCGGCGTACCACGCTCGCGAGGCGGCTGCTCGGTGACGGCGGTCGCGCCGAAGGCGACGAGCGCGATCCGATCGCCGTCCTTCATCGATGGTTCGGCGCGGAGCATCTCGCGCGAGACCAGGCTCGCGCCATCGGGAACGAGATCGATCGACCGGCTGCGATCGTCGACGAGGATCACCGTCATTCGATCGAGCGGTCTTCCGATCTCGACCCCGACCGCAACGAGCGACAAGGCGAGCATCGCGACCGCCAGGAGCGCTTCCTCGATGTGGGACCGAATGCCGGGCCTACGCGTTCGGCCGAAGAAACGCATCAGGAGCGCGATCGACACCGGCGCAACGAGCGCGAGCCAGGGCCGCGCGAGCCTCGCGTACGTGTCCGGCGCCAAACCGAAACGGGTCGCGAGCGCGTACCCGACCAATGCGAGCGAAACCGCGAGGCCGATGACGAGCGCGGGACGCTTCACCGGGCCTTGTCCTGCGTCCGTGCGGGACGGACAAGTCGCGTGTGGTGCATCACCTCGAGGAGCACGACCCCGAGGACGACGAGCGCGAGCACCCAAGCGTAGTCGCGGTAGCGCGTCGCGGGCTCGGCCCCCTCGCGCTGCGTGACGCCCGCGACGTCCGGCGCATCGGCGAGCGTGCGGAGATCGCTCTCCGCTCCGCTGGTGAGGTTCGCGACGACGAATTTTTCGCGCCTGCGATCGCTCGTGAACGCGATGCGGACGACACCGGCGGCGCTCAGGCCCGGCACCGAAATCGAGCCTTCGCGTACCGCGACTTCCAGCGGTCGCCCCGCCGCGTCGGTGACCGCGATGTCGCGCGCGCCCGCCGGCAGCGCGACGGTCGCTGGCTCCCCCGTGTGCACGACCGGGCTCGTCGAGCGCGCACGCCCGCTTCGTGCGAGCTCGGTGACGTTCCGCGTGAAGAGGACGAACGAGGCCTTCAGCGGCCAGTTGCTCGCAGCCGGATCGAACCCGACGATGGTGGCGCGCCGCGATTCGGTCGAGGCATCGGCGATGAGCGTCCCGTCACGGGACCGAACGATCGCCATCGACGCACTCGGAGGGGTCAGCAGGCTCGACTTCGCGATCTCGACCCCGTCGAGCGAAAGAAAGCGCATGCGCGGATCGGCCGACTCCCACGACGTGATGGGTGGACGGTCCCTCGCCTCGGCAACTTCGACGCCCCAGCACGATCCGACGGGAGGCGCGATGACGAGCAGGTCCCCGCCGAGCACATCGCGCGGCGGGCAAAAGCCCTGCGCCACGACCAGCGCGTCGGCGGCGACCTCCCCCTTGTCGAGTGCAGCGATCGGTCCTTCGACGACCTGCACGTGCTCATCCGAACCGAGCGCGCGCGCGATCCATGGAGACGTCGACGAAAGAGGCCCGTCGACGAGCGCGACGATGCGCTCCCCCGGCGGTAACGTGACGTGCGCCACGTCGTCGACGGCCATCGCATCGTGCGGAGCGATCTCGATCGTGTATGGAGCGCCGTAGTCGTTGCTGGAAGCGGCGAACGACAAAGCGACCGGCGTCTTCTCCCCGGGCTCGACCACGAGCTTTCGCGCATCAAGCACGGTGTCCGCATCCCAGCGCCGCACGGTGACGTACACCTCGCGCGGCTTGTCGCTGAAGCTCGCGATGGTCGCGAGGGCTCGTGCCTGCTCGGATCCGTCCTGCGCGCGCTCGGTTCGTAGATCGGCGTGGACGATGGCCGCGTTGTCGAGCGTCTCCCCAACACCGACAATCGTGATCGGGATCGGTGATCCGGCGATGCCGAGCGGCTCGCTCCAATGTCGATCGGTGATGACGACGACCTTGGCTCCTTTCGCTTCGCGGAGCCGGTCGATGGCGAACGCGATCGATGGCGAGAGCTTTCCCTCGACCTCGAGCGCCGAGAGCGCGTCGATCGCGTGCAGCACGCGCCCCGGATCCGATTCGAGGGGCGTCACGACACGCGGCTCGACGCCTGCCTCGACGACCATTGCGCTCGTCCCGGGGGGAAACCCTTCGACGAGCTCGCGCGCCGCCGCCTTCGCACGATCCATCGCGGTTTCGCCGCCCGCTCCGACTGCGGTCATCGACGCGCTCACGTCGACGATGATCGCGACGTTGCCTTCGAGCCGATCCGGTCCGAGCGATGCCGGCCGCGCGAACGCGAGCGCCAAGAGGACGAGCGCGAGCAGTTGCAGAAGGAGCGACGTCTGCGCGATGAGCTTCCGAAAGGGGGAGCGCGCGACCAGATCTTTCGCGTGCGACGCCCAGAGCCAGCTCGACGAAACGACGACCTTCTTTCGTCGAACCTTCAGGATGTAGAGCGCGATCAGCGGGCCGAGCAGCAGGAGCAGCAGCAGCCCTTTGGGCTCGAGGAGCGCCGGCGCCTGCAACCTACGCTACTTCCTTCGCGACGAGGTCGCGGACGACGGCCTCGAGCGAGCCGTCGACACGCGTCCGCACGTAGCTCGCACCGAACCGGCGCGCGTGTGCGCGGAGCGCATCGAACAACGACGCGAGCCTTCGTTCGTATGCCTCGAGCGCGGATGCGTCGACGGTCACGTCGATGCTCTGGCCCGTCTCGGCGTCGACGATGGCGACGTCACCGTCGAGCTCCGGAGCGAGCTCTTCACGGGCGAGCACCTGGACCAGCGCGACATCGTGCCCCGCCGAGCTCGCGCGTCCCAGCGTGCGCGTGACCGGTCCCGGATCGAAGAAGTCGCTCAACACGACGAGCATCCCGGGGCGAGGCGAGCGCATCACCACGCGCTCGATCGCGCCCGACAAATCCGTACCGCCGTCCGCGTCGACGGCCTCGAGCCCACGAAGGAACGACGCGAGACCGCTGCGTCCTCGGCTCGGAGAGCGCCATGCCTCCGCTTCGTCGCGCGCAGCGACGAGCTGCACACGCTCGCCCCCCGCCAGCGCCATGTATCCGACCGCAGCAGCGATGCGCTTCGCCGTCTCGAGCTTCGGTGGCGTGCCGAAGCGCATCGAAGCCGAGGCGTCGCACAGCAGCCTCACGACGACGTCTTCGTCGGCGCGAAACTGCTTCAACACCGGCTCGCCGCTTCGCGCGTAAGCGGCCCAATCGATGCGTCGCAGGTCGTCACCCGGTGCGTAGGGGCGGTGGTCTTCGAACTCCACCGACGCACCTCGACGCCGCGCGACCCGCTCGCCCGCTCGCCCCGAGCGCACGCGCAGATCGAGCTGCCGTCGCAGCACCTCGAGCTCACGCAGGAAGCCGGGATCGAGCAGCGCCTTCATCGTCGCCGCGACGGCCCGCTAGGCCGGCGCGCAGAAAGCCTACACCGGCGGCAGCGACCGTCGATGCTCGGGCGCCGCATTCTCACAAAGCGCGAAACGCGCACCCGGTTGCTGGGTGCGCGCTTCGTTCGTTTCGCTGAGGCTCGGTTCGCTACTGCGTCGGGTAGAGAACGTAGAGGCAGTCGCCCGTGAGGGGCTCGGCACCCTTGGTGCACGAATCGACCTCACACTGACCGAAGGCTTGTTTGCCCGCGTCGTTCAAACCGTCGAGGTACGGGCCGCACGAGCTCTGCCAATCCTCGTCGTCGACGACACCACATCCCTCGGCGATCTCGCTGCAATAGCCGTCCGAGGCGGGGTCGTAGCAAGAGGCGGAGAGCGCCTCGATGGTGCAGTTGTTGATGACGTCGTCGAGGAACGTGCAGGTGGACTGGTTGAGGCCATTCAAGCAATCGACGAGGTACTCGGCGACGCCGTCCTTGAAGTACGCGACACCGAGACAGTTGTCGGCGCCTTCACACTCGCTGGAGCACGCATCCGGGAAGCCCGCATCGTCGAGGCACTCCGTCGTGCCGCCGCCTTCACCGAAACCGCCCTCACCGAAGCCGCCGGTCGCATTTTCGGTCGAACCACCCTCCCCGAAACCACCGTCGCTGAAGCCACCGATCCCGTCGGGATCGTCGCTGTCGACGATCACACAACCCGTCGAGATGGCGCTGATACCGAGCGCGAAAGCGAGCAACGAAGACTTTGAGGTAAGCATCGACATTCTTCTCCTACGGCCATGTGGCCTGACGATTCCAATTCCAAAACCGCACGTGCTCGGCCGAAGCCGAGCGAAGGGTGCGTGGCCCCAACGATACAGCGAACCCTCTAAAGATTGGGCTCTGCGGCTTAGACGTACGCGGCGTGGCATCGATTCGCCCCCCGCCCACGCAACGAGAGGCGCCGAGTTCTTGCTCACGCGCGCGCGTCGAAACCGACGGAATCGCTCGTAGGATTTGCTCGCGAAGCGGCTACTTGCCGCGACCACCTTTAACGACATACGTGGTCGCTCGCTTCTCGCCGGTCGCCGTCAGGCGGCCTTCATCGAGAAGCTTCTTCACCGGGAGCGCCCAGTCATTCGTGCGGAGCTTGAGCGCGCCCTTGATCTGCTCGGCGCGCTGTCCCGGGTTCTTCGCGATGAAGTCGACGATCGTGTTCGCGATCGTCTCGATCTGCGCGGGCGAGCGACGGATGCGCTTGCCGCCGCCGGACGCACGCTTCGGTGCGGGAGCCGCAGCAGCCGGACGTGCAGGCGCGGCAGCGCGGGGCGCGCTCACGGCTGCTCGGCCATTTTGCTGGCGCGGGCTGGGGGTTGAGGTGGAAGAAGAGCCGAGTGCTTGCGAAACAGCCTCGAGAGCCGAACGGCGAATGACGGCTTCTAGGTCGGACGCAAACGAATCGACGATCTTGCGGATCTGGTCTTGAAGGTTGTTGGCCACGGTGAGACGTCTGAAATCATGTCTCGCCCCAGCCTGTCAATCTTGTCAGGATACGTTCAGTACTGAACGCGCCGCAAGCCCAAAGCTCAGGGGTAGCCGACCATTTTCTTCTGAGCAGGGTCCCAGACCTTCAGCTGAAGGCATTTCCAGATGTCCCAAGGCTTCAACGAGGTCTCGCCGGGGGTCTGGAGCTCGGGCATCGCCGCCATCGTCTCCGGCAACCGGTAGAACGGGATCTGCGGGTTGAGGTGGTGGACGTGGTGGTAGCCGATGTTGCCGGTGAACCATCGCATCACCGGGCCCATCGGCATGTAGCTCGACGACTCGAGCGCAGCCTTCGCGTAGGTCCACTCATGACGCGGCTGCAGCGACATGTCCGGGAAGTTGTGCTGCGCGTAGAACAGGTAACCGCCCGTCGCGGTCGCAACCATCAGCGGCAAGAGGTACGCGAAGAACGCGGTCGTAAAGCCGAGCTGCCAGATGAGGATCGCCGTGAGCGACCAGTTCACGAGGAGCGCGACGGCGGAGTCCCAGTACTTCACGACCGACTTGCGCAGCGAGTTGACGCACATGCCGATCATGAAGATCGGCACGTAGCCGAAGAGGATCGTGAGCGGGTTGCGAACGATGCGGTACTTGAGCCGATCGATCGGCCGCATCTTCTTCCACATGTCGACGGTGACGACCGCGAACGATCCGATATGCGAGCCGACGATCTGCGCGGTGTGCGCGTGATGATAGTTGTGCGTCTCTTTCCAGACCTTCGGCGGCGCCATCACGAGGATGCCGTACGCGCTCAAGATCCACTTCGCGGGACGCGAGCCGCGCAGAAGCGCACCGTGCATGAAGTCGTGGTAGACGATGAAGAGCCGCACGATGACGAGGCCGTCGACGAGCGCTGCCGCGAGACGCAGCGGCCAGTAGCTCGACATCGCAGCGACCGTCGTACCCAGCGCGAGGACCGCCATCGCGATCGCGAGCTCGGTCCAGCTCTTCGCGACGTCCTCGCCGGTGAACGCCTTCGTCGATTCGACGAGTGCGCGTCCTTCGAGCGCCGCGCGCTTCGTTGCGTCGCTCGGCTTGGTGCTCGGCTGCGGCGGCGTCGACGGGGTCGAATCGCGCAGCGACGAAGGCTCGAGGGTGAGGGCTGACTCCATAGGCACGGACACGATTGCCCCAGTAGCAAAACCGAGGCAAGTACTCTGTCAGCTTTTCGACGACGCTGCGAAGCGGGCTACGCAGTGGAGTTCATTGTCGAATTCGCGCCTGACGGTCACGCCCTGGCAGGGCCTCCGCCAAAAAACCGACAGTTTCGCGTCCTTAGGGCGGGTCGACCGGATTGGCCTTCGACTTCGACTTCGCGCCGTCCGCGGTCGTCGACTTGCTGCTCTTCTTCTTCGAGCTGCACGACTCGCCCGTGTACTCCTTGTGCCCCTTCGGCAGGCGGCACGGATGTACGCGGACGACGCGTTTCGTCGCGAGGTAGACGACGACGTCCTCGTCGACGCGGCGCTTGCCGCCGGGGTTCTCGACGATGCGCGTGACCTGCACCGACTTGCGCGGTGAGCCGGCGCGTTCGACCTTCTGCTTGCGGGGCGAGACGCTTCGATCGGCGACGAACTCGGTCGGCGGTGCTTTGCGCTCGAGCAAGACGGGGCGCTTGCGCTCGACCTTACGACCCGGCGTTCGGCCATAGAGCTTCACGGTGACGCGATCTCTTGCGAAGTTGGTCTTGATGACGAGCGGCGCCTCGCTGTCGTTCTTGAAGACGAGATCCGGAGCGGGCCACGAGAGCGTCGCTTCGACGCCGTCGGGGTAGCGAGAGATGTAGTGGCTGTGCGGCTTGTGATCGAGGATCGGAAAGCCCGCGTCGTAGAGCGCGTTGTACAGCGTCGTCGCGAACTGGCTGATGCCTCCGCCGATCGTCTCCGTGTATTCGAGATCGAGGATGCTCGGAGCGGCGACGAAGCCTTTGTCCTCCGTGCGGGCGCCGACGAAGTGGTTGACGCTGAAGGACTGGCCCGGCTCGACGACGATGCCGTCCATCATCTTCGCGATGCGCTGGATGTTCTTCGTGCGCGGCTCGCAGCACTTGAACTTCGTCGAGAAGCGCGAGAGCACCTCGAGCTTGTCGAGGTCGACCTTCTTCTTCTTTTCGTCGGTGCGCTTGGCGTCGCGATCGGCGCCGGCCGAGGCCCCACGCCCGGAAGTTTTGCGCCGCCCGTTCGACGCCCCCGTCTTCGTCGCGTCGCTGCTCGGCGCGGACCAGGCCGGCGCGACGAGCGACGTACACGCGACGATTGCGAAGGCTGCGATCACGGACCGTGAGAAGGCACGCGCGGCGCGGAGCATGAGCGCGCCCTCCGTACCACGTGGACCGAACGAATACAGCGCGGCGAAAGAAGACACCGCAAATGAGTCCGCTCTCTATGAGGAAGCGGCGTTCCGCGAAGCGGCTTCGAGGGCGGCGTCCTCGGCGGCGAAGGCCGCGTCGGTCTGATCCTGCCGCTCTTCCCAGGCGCGGACGATCCCTCGGGCGCGGCGAAAAGCAGAGCCGAGGGCCGCGAACCCCGTGCCGGCAAAGATCACCGACATGACGAAGCCCGCGGCAACGACCTCTCCATTGGCGGAATGGTCGAGCAACACGAAGCCGAAAAGCGGAGACGCACACGCGAACGACAGCGTCGCGTCCGAGCCGCGGAGCGCGATCCCGAGCACCAGCGCGATGATCCACGGCACGATCGCGAGCCCGCCGAGGATGACGCCGAAGACGATGCGCTGGCCGAAGAGGTTCGTGGAGCGCGCTCGAAGCCACGCTCCGAGGCCGATGACGAAGACGGTGAAGCCGCCGAAATAGCTGACGAAACGCGCGAACACGTCGAATCGGAGGCTCGTCGAGCCTCGCGGCAAGAACATCTCGCGCACCAGGCCGCCGACCGAAACCAACGCGAGCGCGATCACCGTCGCGCCGAGCACGAGCTGAAACGTCGGCTCCATCCCAGGCCCGAGCCAGCGGCTGACGCGCCCGACGTTCGACCGGTCCCAGGCGTAACGCACCCGGCGAGACGGGGCGAGCGGCTCACCCATGAAGACGGACACGCAGAACAATACGAACAAGAGAAGAAGCGTGGTGTCGGCGACGAGTGCGATGAGGATCTGATCGCCCGTGATGAGCGGAATCATCGCCGAGAGCGCGGCGAGCACGAGCACGAGCGTCGTGCCGATGAACCACCGCTTCAGACCGCTCGACCGATCGTCGGTCGGCTCGGTGAGGTTTGCGACGGTCGATTCGTAGAGAAACCAAGCTGGCACCGCGATGACGACGAACGGCACGACGAAGAGCAGCAACACGTATTCGACGCCGAGCTCACCGCGGACGTACGCCATCGGAAGCCACACCGGCGCGCCGGAAGGAACACGCTCCCAAAGGCCGTGCACGGCCTGCCCGAGGCCCGGACCGAACGTGCCGAAGATGGTCGCGCTCGCCGGCACGGAGAGGAGCAACGTCACCATGATCGCGCCGCGCGAGGTCGCGAGCTTCGAGCTGATGGCGAGCCCGAACGCGACGAACAGCGCCGAGAGCGCGAACAGATAGACGTAGCCGATCAACACCTCGAGGAAATCGACGCCGCCGAAGAGGAAGCAGAGCGCGCCCACCGGGGCGAGCATCACGACGTACGAGGCGATCGCGGTGAACGCGGAGAGGAATTTGCCGCGGGCGATCGTCTTCGGCGACATGCCGGTGAGGACGACGGCCTCCCACGTGCGACCTTCGCGCTCGGAGGCGATCGCGTTCGCGGCGACGGCGGGGCCGGCCCAGGCGACGACGAAAAACGCCAAGGAGAAGAAGGTGTGGAACAGCGCCTGTCCGACGGCGTCGGAGCGTTGCGTCTGCATGACGCTTCCGCCGACACCCGCGATGATCATCGTCGCGATGATCGTCAGGCTCATCAGCACGAACGGCGTTCGCGTGAGGCGCGCCGACTGACGCATCTCGCGCATCCAGATCGGGTTTGGTGCGCTGGAATGGCGCGCAATCGCCTGACGGAGCCGCTCGACCAGGCCGGTCGCCCCCTGCGCGGGCTCTGCCGTTGCGACGGGCTCGGCGCTCATTGCATCTCTCCGCGCGTCGCTTCGAGGAAGATTCGCTCGAGCTCGTTGCGCTCTTGCTCGACGCCGAGGATGCCGACGCCGGCGTGCACCAGGTGCGCAACGATGTGCGCGACGACGCTCTCGGGGCCTTCGTACGTCGCGTAGACGTAGCCGCCCGCGAGCTCGACCTCGACCACCCCCGGCGCGGTCGACAGAGCGGCGGACGCTGCTTCCGGCGCGCCGACCACGCGCAGCTTGACGCGCCTTCGCGGCGCCTGGGGCACGGCAACCGCTGCTGCAGATGCGCCGCCGATCTCGGGCGCACCTTGCGGCGCACCGGCGCGGCGAGCCTCGAAGCGCGAGGCGATCTCCGCGATGGGCCCCGCGACGACCAGCTGCCCCCGCTCCAAAATCGCGACCGACGTGCACACGTCGGAGAGCTCGGTGAGGATGTGGCTCGACAGGAGGATCGTCTTTCCGAGGCCGCGCAGATCGAGGAGGAGATTTCGCATCTCGATGCGCGCGCGCGGATCCAGATCGCTCGCGGGCTCGTCGAGGATGAGGACCTTCGGGTCGTGAAGGAGGACGCGAGCGAGCTGCAGGCGCTGCTTCTGGCCCTTCGACATGGTGACGACGACCTTGTCGGAGATGCGGCCGAGGTCGGTGAGCTCGAGGACCGCGTCGACCACCGACGCCGGCGGAACGCGGTACGCCTCCGCGAAAAACTCGAGGTATTCGCGCACCGTGACGCGCTCGTAGATGCCGGCGTGGTCGGGCATGTAGCCGATGCTGCGACGGACCGATTCGGGGTCGCGCATCACGTCGACGCCGTCGATCTCGACGCGCCCGGCGGTGGGCTCGAGGAGCGTCGCCATCACGCGGATCGTGGTCGTCTTGCCCGCCCCGTTCGGTCCGATGAAGCCGAAAATCTCGCCGCGACCGACGTCGAATGTCACGTCGCGAAGCACGTCGAACGCGCCGAACCGATGCCAGAGGTGACGAACACGGATCGCAGGCGTCACGGCTGCGACCCTCCATAGCCGACGATGCGAAGTGCGACCCAGTCGCGATCGATGCGCACACCCGAGTCACGTTCGTCGTTCTCGCGCTCCGCGAGCGCGAGGATCGTCGGGACGCCTTCGGGGAACCAATCGACGTCGGGTGGAGACGTTTGCTCGATGGCGGTCCACGCACCAGCTGGGCCGATGCCGTCGCCTTCGAAGGTCTGCGTCAGACGGTAGCCGTCGAGGCGGCTGCGTGGACGCGGGCCCATGGGGCTTGTGAGGTCACGTGCCCACGCGGTGAAGGCCGGGCTGCCTCGACCCATGTCGTTCGAGGTCACGCTGGCGCCGCTCGCGAGCTTTGCGTGATACCGAAACGAACCGTCGGGCAGGTGAACGACGAGTCCGAGCAGCTCCATGCCGGTGCGGTTGGTCACGACGATGTCCTCGCCGCCGGGGGATCGTTCGATGGAGAGTCCGGCGCCGAGCGACATCGTCCCTTCTTCGCGAAAGACGACGGTCTGAGAGGGCATCGCCTCGACGCCCTCCAGCCGAAGCGCGCCGGTCTCCGCGACGAGCTCGCGCCCACCTTCGGCGTCGGTGGCGACGTCGAGCATGCTCCCCGAGCCTTGGGTTCGTAGCGTGATCTTCTGCGCGAAGGCGGAGAAGAAGCCGCGGTAGATGCGCGCCGATCCGGTCGGCATCCCCGCCCCGGCCTCCACGAACGAGAGGCGATTCGATTGGCTCGAGACACCCTTCGACACGAAGCCGAAGAGCACCACGAGAAGGAATGCGCCGAGCGAGAAGAGCGGCAGCACCTTGAGCGCGTCGAGCGGCTTGTTCTTTCGTTTTGCGCGCTGAAAGGAGATCGGCCCGGCGACGATGGCGTACCCGCAGAGCAAAAGCGAAGCGAGCCCGATGCCCCAGCGCGCCGATCGGTTCGGATCGAGCAGCGCCACGATGGGACCGAACAAATCGTGCCGGTTCATCGGTCCGGCGTAGGTGCTCGGCTGCCGCAAACCGGCGCCCGGACGAACCGCGGACGCCTGCAATCGCACGTGCGCGCGGCGCGCGAGCTCCGCGAGGCGGACCGTCGTCCACGCGCTCGTCGCCGCGTCGGCCTCGTTCGGATCGAAGCCGAGCAGGACGACCTCGCCGAGACCATACGTGGCGGACGCGCCGAAGATCGACGGTTCTAGATTGCCGCCGGTGTACGACGTGAACGCGACGACGTCGGGCGGACGATCCGGGATCACGCCGAGCTTCGCGATGTCTTTCGACGACAGCGACGGCTCGAACGGAGCGTGGTTGCGATCGTCCGTCGGTTGCGCGGTCGGGGTGGCGCCGACGAAATCGGCAAGGACGGGCAGCCTGAGATCTTCGACCTTGGTGACGGTCACCGCGAGCGTTCCGCCCGAGAGGACGTGGCCGGCGAGCGCGCGAAGCTCGTCCTCCGGCAATGCCGCGAGCGTCGGCGCGGAGATGAACACCGCGCCCATGCCGTGCCATGCCGTCGTCGTCGTCGGCAACAGCGGTGCACCCGTCGTAGGATCGCTCCGCGCGACGCCGACGCTCAGGTTCGTTCCCCCGCCGGGAGGAGCGCCGGGTGATGGTGCCCCGATGCTCACGAGGCGGGACGAGCCCAGCGCGGCGTGGATGCGCGACGGTGACGTCACGTCGAAGAGCCGCACCGCCAGGTCGGTCTCGGCGTTGATCGGGCGCGTCATCACGACCTGCGATCCGATACGTATCTCGGCGAAAAGCGCGTAGCGCTCGGCGTTGACCGGCAGCTTCACGAGGGCGCGGCTCTTCGGCCCGGCGACGAACTCGGCGCGGCCGATGACTTCGGTGTCGTTGTCGCCACGGCCGCGTACGACCAGCGCACCGACGAGCTGCACGTCGACGGGATTTTCGACGAGCGCGACGACCTCGATCATCCCCGGAAGAAACGTCGACTCGGAGGGGCCGACGAGGACACTCAGCTCGAACGAGGGCTCGGCGGCGCGTGCCCTGCTCGACACGAAAACCGCCACGAACACGAGGAGCACCGCAAGCACCGCTCGGCGCCACGAGCCCGTCTTCACGAAGCCATCACCTTGGCGACACGCGCATCCACCGTCGGCACGGCGTCGAGGAGAGCTCCGATCACGTCGTCGGTCGAAACACCGTCGGCCTCCCCCTCGAACGAGCGGATGAGCCGGTGCCGGAGCACCGGGCGCGCAACGCGCGTGATGTCGGCGAAGCCTACGTTGGCGCGACCATCGAGGAGCGCGACCGCTTTGGCCGCGAGGACGAGCGACTGGGCGCCGCGCACGCCCGCGCCGAAACGAATCGCCTTCTTCACGAGCGCAGGCGCAGAGGCGTTCGCGGGATCGCTCGCGCTGACCAGACGCACCGCGAAGCGCATGATCGGCTCACCCACCGCGATGTCACGGCAGGTCGACTGCATCGCGACGAGCTGCTCGCGTGAGAGGACGGCTTCGGGTGTGGCGACGGCGTGGCCGGTCGTACGCTCGAGGATGCGCGTCATCTCGTCTTCGGACGGCGTCGGGACCACGATCTTCAACAGAAAGCGATCGAGCTGCGCCTCGGGCAGGGGGTACGTCCCTTCCATCTCGATCGGGTTTTCGGTCGCGAGGACGAAGAACGGCTCCTCGAGGACATGTCGGGTCCCGGCGATGGTGACCGCGTGCTCCTGCATCGCTTCCAGCAGCGCGCTCTGCGTCTTCGGGGTCGCGCGGTTGATCTCGTCGGCGAGCACGATCTGGCCGAAAATCGGCCCTTTGTGCAGGGTGAAGTGGCGACGGCCGTGCTCGTCGGTGACGAGGACCGTGGTGCCCGTGACGTCGCTCGGCATCAGATCGGGCGTGAACTGAATGCGTGAAAACGGCAGCTCGAGACACTGCGCGAGCGTGCGAACGAGCAACGTCTTGCCGAGGCCGGGCGCCCCCTCGAGCAACACGTGCCCACCGGCGAGCAGACCCCACACGACCTGATCCACGACGTCGTGTTGACCGACGAGCACCGTGCCGATCGCGGCGCGCAGGCGCCCGCTCGTGTCGCGTGCTTGTCGGAGTTGACCTTCGAGCTCGGACTCAGCCATGGGTTCGCGAAGGCATCGAGGGTAGGTGGCTCACGGCCGAAAGTAACGCCCGACTTGGTCGCGGTACTCCGCGGGAACGTCACTGCGCGACACCCCTTCGATCTCACCGGCAGCAGCGGAGCCCAGCGCACCAACGCCCTGCGTTCGCGCGGTTTCCCCGGCCGCGGCAGGCACACGTCCCACCCCGATCAGCTGCGAAGAACCGTTCGGATCGTTGCTCGGCCGCACGCGAGCTGACGCGATCGACGCGGCGACGGTCGGGGTCGGCGGCGCGGAGGTCGACTTGTTCGACGGTCCCTCTCGGTCACCCGAACCGGGCCCACCTGCAGGATCGCTCCCACCGCTGGGTTTCGCGATGGCACCCGTCGACGCCGTGCCAGGCTCATCCGCGCCGATTCCGAGCGCACCTTTCGCGGCGGCGAGCGCGGCCCGCGCGGCCGCTAGTTGCTCCTCTCGCTGTGCATCGGCCGACGGAGGTTGCTCTTTCGCAGCGTCCTTCAGCTGATCCGCGAGCTCCTTCAAGCCTTCGGCCGTCTCGAGCTTGCTCGCGAGCTCGGCGAGGCGGCGCGCGTCCTCCTCCGAGAGCGGCTTTCCATCGCGCGAACCGTTCGCGGCCTGCTGCTTCAGGTGCTCGGCGAGGGCTCTGCGCTCCTCCTCGGTCATGTTCGCGAGCGCCTTCTCCAGCGCTTCGGCGAGGCGCCGCTCGGCTTCCGGATTGCCGTGCTCGTTCATGCGCGTCTCGTCGAGCTTCGCCGAGTCCGGCATCTGGCTTTTCATCGCGTCGGAGAGCGCACGCAGGCCGCGTGCTCGTTTCTCCGCTTCCTCGAAGCGCTTCTTTTGCTCCTCGAGCGCGTGCGCGAGATCCTCGGCGCCTTCGGCGCGCGCGGCCTGGGCCGCCTTGTCGAGTGCGTCCTTCGCCGCGGCCCGCTTCGCGTCGTCCGCGCGGGTCGCGGCGGCGGCCGTTTCGGCATCGAAAGCGCGCGAATCACCGCTCGCGAGGGCCTGCTTCGCTTTGCGCAGCTCGGGCGTGTCGAGCGCGGCGAGCGCCGCCTCGAGGCCTGCTCGGCGATCGCCGCTCCTGTCCCTCGCGCTCTCCTCGGCGAGCGCGTCGCCGAGCTCCGCCATCTCCGACTGAAGCTCGCGTCGAGGCGCGCCCGCTTTCGCTCGATCGCGGAGCTTGCGCGCTCGCTCTGCGAGCGCATCGAAGCGCGTTCGCTCTTCTTCGTTGCGGGCCTTCGCGTTCTCGAGCGATTCGATGACGCGATCGAGCTCCGGCGTCTTTTCGAGCGTGACGACGTCGGTGCCGGGTGGCGCTTCGACGGCGGCAGGTGCCGGCCGTGAGGGAACCAACGTTACCGCGACCGCCCCTGCGAGCGCGACCGGCGCGAGCAGGAGATGGCGCAGGAGCACGCGCGGGCGAGCTTGTCGTTCGGTGGCGTTCTGGAGCGCGACGGTCGCCCGATCGCGAACGAGCCCGGCTGCGGGCGCGGCCTCGTCGATCGCGACCGCGGTGCTGATGACCTCGTCGGTCGCGAGCCGGCCATCCAAGAACAGCGCGACCTCCACGTCCGACAGGCGCCTGCGCCGTTGAACCGCGAGCGCCGCTGCACCACCGACGACGACCCCCGCGACCGCGAGCGGCGCGCGGGCAGCATCTGCGCGCACGTACCAAGCAGCCGCGACGCAGGGAATGGACAGGGCCAGACCGAGCGCGACGCCGGTGAACGACGCGCGAAGCCCGAGCCTTCGACGCACGACCGCCGCACGGCGTCGAAAAGCTGCGTCGAAGTCGCTGGCGCGGGTCACCGCGACAACCGTAGCACCCGGCGCGAACGTGACAGCCGCTCTACTCGCGGCGCCGGAAGGACCCGTCCATGATGAGGCTGCCGGTCGCGGCGTCGTGCGGCCGGAGCGCGCCGGCGAACCGGCGGGCCTCGTTGCGTTCCGTCAGGATCGCGCCGAAGCGCGGCGCGTTGTCGTTCAAGATGCGCCCGAGCTGCATCATCTGAACCGGATCGTCGAGGACGAGGAACGCGATGCGCTGCCCCGTCTTCTCCCACGCGGCGACGATGTCTCGGTACACGACCTCGATCTCCGGGCCGACTGCGCCGGGCACGCGCCGCAGATCGATCACCATGCCGACGACGCCCGTCTTCATCGTGAGGGCGCGCGCGTGCGTGAGCAGCTGCTCGGCGCTCTTCGCCTGCGCGCGCCGATCGAGGTCGGCCTGCTTGAAAAGGCGACACACGGCGACGTCTTCCTCGAGGTCGACGGTGAAGTTATCCCCGCTCGCGTACCGCGTCTCCATCGCCTATCGGCAAAGAATCCCAGTCCGGCTTGCAAATAGCAACAGAGGCTAACATGCGAGGCTAACGATCATTCGTCGGGCTCGGCGTCAGCGCCGAACCGCGAGGGAGACTTCGCCGATTTGAACGGTTGCCCCCGCTGCGGCAGCCCGCACCATTGACTCGATCTGCGACGTGAGCTGCGTATCGCGCTCCGCTCGTACGAAGTCGGGTGGGTCCAACAACACTACCCATTTCCGGAGGGAGCCGGTCGCGTCCGCGATCGGGGCGACCTCGAGCTCGCCTCGCTCCAGGATTTCGGCCGCCTCGATGCGACCGTACGCCGTCGCGAGCGCGACGACGGCGGCGTGGACGCGCCCCGGCGTCGGCTCTTCTGGAGATACTGCCGGAGCGCTCCGATACGCCCGTCCCCACGAGGCTTCCCGCGTCGGCGCCGGCAACCGCACGAACAGCGCGAGATCCAGCAGCTCGGTCTCGAAGGATCGCACCGCGATCGCGAACGAAGCTCGAACGAGGTCGACCGCGCGAGCTTCGCGGTGGAGCTCGACGTAGTCCTCGGCGTCGACCAAGAGGCCGATCCGCTGGGCGAGAACGCTTCGCTCTCCGATCTGCCAGGCTTCCGTCGTCGGACACAGCTCGACCTCGCCGCGCGCGACGATGCTCGCGAGCTCTTCGCGCCGTGATGCGCGCAGCAGTCGGACGACGGACTCGCGCAGCGCGAGCCGAGGGTCCCCCGCGCCGGCCGTCATCCGTTGCGCCGAGCCTTTTGCGCGGCGAGCGCAGCCTGTGCTTCTTGGACCGCCTGCGCTTCGTACTCCGCCTGCGCGACCGCAGCCTGATCCGCCGCGTGCAGGCCGGTCTTCTGCGCACGCGGCGCGACCTCACCGGCCGTCTCCGCGGCAGTGAGCGCGATCTTCCGCGTGTCGTGCCCGTCGTACGGCTTCGCAAGATCGAAGACCACCTTCGTCGCCCCCGACTGCGCGAGATTCGCGAGCGTCTCGAAGCGGCGCAGCTCCATCGCGCCCGGCGAGCTCATCAAGATCTCGGCGGCTTGCGCGAAGTTCTTCGCGCTCTCGACGTCGGCTTGGCTCTTGATGATCACGTACTTCCGATCGCGCTCCGCGATCGCCGCCTTCGCGAGCACCTCTTGCATCTGCGGCGGCAGCTGCACGTCTTGCAGACCGATGAGCTCGACGTGCAACCCCCATTGGTTCACGACCGTCTCCACCTGCGCGCGGACCTTGGCCGCGACCTCCTCGCGGTGCGCGAGCAGCTGATCGAGCGGCGTTTCGCCGACGACGTCACGCAGGACGACCTTCGCGCGATCTTTGACGGCGGCCTCGTAGTTCTCGACGGCGAGCGCCGCCTTCTCCGGATCGATGACGCGGTAATAGACGACCGCGTCGACCATGGTGGTGACGTTGTCGCGCGTAATGACCATTTGCCGCAGAAGGTCGCGATTGCGTGTGCGCATGTCGATGCGCCGCAGCTGCTGGAAGATGGGCAAAACGAGCGTCAGCCCGGGCTCGGCGCGGCCCGAATATTTCCCGAGCGTGAATTTGAGCGCCGTCTCCCATTGATTGATCTGCTTGATGCCCGAAAACAGTAGGAGAAATAGAATCAACAGGACGATTCCGAGCGCGAGGATGGGCATGTCGCAAGGCAGCGTAGCAAAGGTGGATCCGCCGGTAACCTCGCAGCGGATCGGGGCGATCGTCCTTGCCGGCGGGCGCAGCGCTCGAATGGGGCGCGACAAGGCAACCATCGAGATCGATGGAATCAATTTGCTCACGCGCGTCGTCGCCGCGCTGACGCCGGTCGCGCGCGCAGGCATCGTGGTCGTCGCTGCAGCGGATCAGGAGCTGGCGACGCTTCCATCGAACGTCGTCGTCGTCCGCGACGAGACACCGTTCGCAGGGCCGCTCGTTGCGCTCGAACGAGGCATCGCAGCCTTGGATCCGACGCTCGTGTCGTTCTTCTTGTGCGCGACCGATCTGCCGCGCCTCGATGCCGCCGTCGTGGCGCGCATCGTCGCGCTGCGCGGTTGCCAGGACGCAGCCGTACCGGAGACCGACGGCGCGCTGCAGCCGCTCGCCGCAGCCTATTCGGTGCAGATCGCGGACCGCGTCTCGGCGCTGGTCGCGCGCGGCGAACGCAGCATGCGCGCCCTCCTCGGCACCCTCGCGATTCGTCGCGTGACGCGCGAGGATCTGCTGGGCGACGAAGCGGTGCGTACGTGCGATCCCGGGCTGGCTTCGCTCACCGACGTCGACACCCCGATGGATCTCGAGGCGCTGCGCACACGGCTCGGGTGAAGCGCTTCAGCGCTTCTTCTCTTTGTACGCCTCGTACTTCTCCATCAGCGCCCGATAGAGCCATTTGCCGAGGACGTTTCCGCCTTGGCCGGTCGGGTGAATCATGTCCGGGTTGCCGAGCCCCGATTGCACCCACGAGTACATCGAGCCGGAGCCGCCCATCGCCTTGTATTGATTCCAATACGGCCAGCCGAGCTCGGTCGCGCACGTCTTCTGGTGCTGGATGATGACCGGCACCATCGGTTTGGAGTGCCCCTCTCCGCTGTCGCCTTTCGACGCCATGTCGGGCGGCCCGACGAGCATGAACGAGGCGTCCGGAAGCGCCGTGGCGATCTGTTTCATGACCGCCTTGAGGTTTCGCTCGTAGTCGCCCATCGGGTCTTTCGAGAGCTGCCCCTGCTCGTCGAACGCCATTCGGCCGTCGCCGACCTCGTTCGTCCCGAACGCGAGCACGACCAGATCGGGCTTCGCAGCCTTGAGCACCTCGGCCCAGTGCGCGTCGTCCTGCTTGTCGAGGAAGCGAGCGCGCGCGCCGGTGATGCCGAGCGCGCTCAGCGTGACGCCCGGCACATCCCGCTCCATCCGTGCGCCGAAGACGCGCGTGGGCGTGTCGGAGGTCGTCTTCACCTCGAGCTTGTGCGGCCCGTCGGAGACCTCGACGAGGTGATACTTCACCTTCTTCGCGGGCCCGGCCGTCGACAGCGTTCCCTTCTGCTCGCCGTCGACGAAGATCGCGAGATCGCCGCCGTCGGGTTGCTCGAGGTATTCGATCTCGAACCGCGACACGTCCTTGCCCCATTTGTCGGCGGTCGACGTGCCCATCATGAACCACTCGCCCGTCGTGCGAGCCGTGAAGGAGACACACCCGAGGCCGTAGAGGCTGTCTTCGGCGTACGGGCCGATGCACGTGGACGTCTTCCACTGCGGGCTCGACTTGCGGGACACGTCGATGTGAAACCACCCCTTGAAAGCGTTCGCCGCGATGGCGTAGCCGTGCCCGGCGTCACCGAAACGGTCCTGCAGCATCCGGCGCAGCTTGCCGGTGATGAAGTCGCTCGCGACGATGCTGTCGCCGTAATAGACGATGCGCGCGACCGCCCCGGGGGTCTTGTTCTCGACGGCGATCAGCTTGTCGAAGAACTTGTCGAGCCCGCCGTCGGGCAGATCGATCGAAATAGGGGGTTTGTCCTCGAGGACGGCGGCAGGGACCGGCGCTTGCTGCTGCGCAATCGGACCTTTCGGGGTCGTGAGCGGGCGATCGAGCTCCGCGCCGCGATCTTGGCTGTCCTCGGTGGTGCCCTCGAGCGTCTCTTCGCCGACGTAGTCCTTCGGGGGTGCCATGCCGGGCACCGCTTCGTCTGCGCCCCGCTCGGGGATGAACGAGATCCCTTCGGAGAGGACGCGGAAGCGCAGCAAACTCGGGTGCGCGTAAGGGATCAGCACCAGCGTGCCGAGGACGAGCCCCGTCAGCGCGGCTTTCCTGGCGACCGGAAAGGCCCTCGAAACGAGCGGGCTTCCATCCGACTTCGCGCGTACCCGCGCGTCGCCTTCTTTGTCCGAGCGCTCCGTCGAGACGAGCTCGCCGAAGCTCGCGTCGTTCGAAGCAGCCTTTTCCGAGCCTGATTGTGCTGCCCGGGCGTCGGGATCGCTCACCGAGCTCTCCTTCGCGGGCACCTTGCTACCCATCGTCACTCCGCCGGTTAGCACATTCACCTCGAGGAAGCCCAAACTCCCGATCGATTTACCGCGGTTTTCCCCGCCGATTTCCGCGTGTAGTACGGATCGAACGACGTGCGGTCCGCATCACCCACCGCACCGAGCGCTCGCGATGATCTTCAACACCCTCGCATTCGCGAAATTTTTCGTCTTCGTCTTCGTCGTCTCGTGGCTTCTCACGAGCTGGCCGAAGGCGCGCTTCTACTTCCTCACCATCGCGAGCTACGTCTTCTATTCCGGCCTCGACGTCTTCACGGCGGCGTTCTGGCAGGCAATGACGACGCTCGGCCCGTGGGCCGCGTTGAAGGCGAACGCTCCGCTCCTCGAGTTCGTCCCGATCGTCTTCATCGGCTCGACCGTCGACTACTTCCTGTCGATTTGGATCGACGACGCGCAGGACCCGGTGAAGCGCAAACGCCTCGTCTACGTGACGATCGCGATGAACACGGGCCTCTTGCTCGTCTTCAAATACTGGGACTTTCTCGCCGAGCAGGTGATGGCCCTCGGCGGCGCCGACTACCGGCTCAACCTTCCGCTGCCGGTCGGCATCTCGTTCTTCACGTTCATGTCGCTGAGCTACGTCGTGGACGTGTACCGGCGCGCGATCCCGCCGAGCCGCAACTACGCGCACTACATCACGTACATCGCGTTTTTCCCGCACCTCGTCGCGGGGCCGATCATCCGCGGCCGGGATCTGCTTCCGCTCTTCGCGCAACGCGTGCAGTTGACGGCCGCCGCCGCGAGCGAGGGCATGTTCCTCGTCGCCATCGGCCTGTTCAAGAAGGTCGTCGTGAGCGACTACCTTCGCTTGAACCTCGTCGATCGCGTGGTCGCCGAGCCGACGAGCTATTCCTCCGTCGAAGTCCTCGTCGGAATGTTCGGCTACGCGATTCAGATCTATTGCGACTTCTCCGGCTATAGCGACGTCGCAATCGGTGCGGCGCTCCTCCTCGGGTATCGCCTGAAGATCAATTTCGACGCGCCGTTCAAGGCATCGAACCTCGTCGAGTTCTGGCGGCGGTGGCACATCTCGCTTTCGAGCTGGCTGCGCGATTACGTCTACATCCCGCTCGGCGGCAGCCGCATCGTTCGCAAAGACGAGCCGACGGCGGCCGCCCGCCGGCGTTTGCTTTCGCGCGCGCTGCTCGTCCTGGGTATCGCCGGCACGATCTGGCGGGCAGTCGCGGCGGTGCTCGACTCCGACCCATCGCGGAAGACGAGCAACCTGCTCTCGTTCCTCGGCGCCGCGCTCCTGCTTCTGTTCGCGCTCTACCTCGCCGACCAGGGCCGCAAATACGTCAACGTCTGGGTCACCATGGTCGTCTGCGGCATCTGGCACGGCGCCGCGTGGAGCTACGTCCTCTTCGGCGTGGTGCAGGGCCTCGCAGTCGGCGTCTCGCACTACTACTTCGATTGGCGCGGTGTCCGCCCGGGCGACGCCGGCGACGCGGGTCTAAAGCCGGCGAAGATCTTGAGCGTCATCGTGACGTTCGTGTTCACGACGTTCACGTTCGTGCTCATTCGAGCGCCGCTCGACAAGGCGCTCTTGATTTACAAACAGCTCTTCCAGCTGTCGACGTTCACGCCCAATCTGACGAAGACGCTGTTGTTGTTCATCTTCGGTGGGCTCGTCCTTCAATGGATGCCGCGGCGGGCGTACGAGACGGCGCGCGACGTCTTCGTACGGGCCCCCGCGCCGGTACAGGCCGCAGCGCTGTTCGTGCTCGCCGTGATCCTGCGCGAGGCGGCGAGCGCCGAAGCGCTCCCGTTCGTGTACGGCCAATTCTGAGCGCCGGCCGCGGCCGACGATCAGTCTTCGACGTAAACGCGCTCGCGGCTGTACGCCTGCGCGAGCCGGCCGAGCGCGAGCGCTCCGAGGAACAAGCCGAAATCGCGTAGCGCCATATCGTAGTGTTGACCGAGCCAAAGATTCGCGATCACGGCGAGAAGCCAGAGCGCGAGGAGATAGGCGCCGACGCTCGGCTTGAACGCGACGATCAGCGCCAGCAGCACTTCGATCGCACCAGCCGCGTACATGACCTTCGTCTCTTGATGCGGTATCGGTCGCATCAACGACGGAGCGAGGAAGTCCGACCACGTGGCCAAGCGGTTGAAGTACTTGTCGGCGCCCGCGATGAGCGGCAGGACGAAGTAGCCGAGGTGCAGAATTCGATACGCTTGGTGGGCGGGCTGAACGACGAGCGCTCCGAGCTCGGGGCGCGAAGCGAACTCCGCCATTCGAATGGCCTGTGCCATTGACAGCTCCTTTCTCGCGGAACCCGATTCGCGACTGCAAGCCGGGTGCCCGCGGTTCTCGCCGCAATCGCGACCGATTCGAACAGTTGCTCAGGTCATTGAGCCGCAGTCGTGGCAAAAACGCACGGCGCGCGTCACCGATTGAGGGCTGATTGCCTCATAGGCCGGAGCACTGCATCGCGCAGAGAAATCCCTTGTCGTTGCAACGACCGGTGCACGCCAAATCCCCGGACTTGCAACCTCGCGCGCAGGCCATCGTGGTTTGATTGCAGTTTCGCAGGCAATCGATGCCGCCCACCGCCCTCGGCTCCGGAACGAGGCTGAACGACGACGCCTCGGGCTCGGGGCTCGATGCCTCGGCCGCAGCTGCGCTCGGGGTGGTGGCCGCGGATCCTGCGGCGGGCGCAGCGGAGCCCGACCCGGCTGGTGCCGCCGAGGCGGATGAAGCCGAAGATGCTTGGGGACGCGCGCCTTTTGCGAGCCAGAGACCAGCCATCTTGTCGCAGCGCTGATCGGTATTCACGACCAGGTCCCCCGCCCCCCGCTTCTCGAGCGTGATGCTGCAGAGGAGCCCGCGAACCGTGCAGGACGAAGGTGTCTCGCAAACGATCTCGTCGAACACGACCGAGTCGCGCATCGGCCCGTCTTCGAAGCTCATGCCTTTTTGCGTGACGATGAGCTTCGCTGTCGTGACCTCGTCGAGGAGATCCTTCTGGGATCGCTCGTAGTCGCCGGTGAGCGCGGACAAGTCGTCAGTGCGCTTCGGCTTCTCCTGCGAACAGCCGACCGTGGCGAGCACCCCCGACGCGCAGAGGAGCCACGCTGACGATCGGCTCCGTCGGAGGGTGGACAAGCGATCACGCATCGGTCCCAGAGCGAGTGTAGCAGCGTCGGGTCCAAGCCGGCGCTCGCGAATCGGTCGATCCACTAGCGATCAACCGCGCGGTTGAGATAGAGGACGGCATGACCGTGCCGGGAGACGACCGGACCGACCTCGGCGCGTCGCTGGATGCGCTCCTCGAGAGCCAGGCGCAGCTCCGCGTCGTGCTCGATGCGACGCAAATGGGGATCTGGGTTTATGACCCCGCCGCACAGGGCAGCAGCTGGGATGCAACCACGCGCCGCATCTTCGGCGTCGGCGAGGACATCCCGGCGCCGACGCTCGCCGCGATGATGGCGGAGCGCATTCACCCGGAGGACCGAAGGCTCGTCTCGAGCACCATCGAGACCGCCATGCAAACGGGCGCCTACGGGCCAATCGAGCACCGAATCGTGCTTCCGCACGGCAGCGTTCGCTGGGTCGCGGCGTCGGGGAAAACGGTAGAGAAAGAGCGCGGCGCGACGCAGCTGGTCGGCAGCGTGGTGGACATCACGGAGCGGCGCGCCCTCGAAGCCCGTGCCCGCGACGCCGAAAAACTCGAGAGCATCGGCCGCCTCGCCGGCGGTATCGCTCACGACTTCAACGACATGTTGACGTCGATGATCGGCAACGTGGACATCCTTCTTCGTGAGCCGAAGACGGAGGGCACGGCGGCCACGCTGCACGAGATTCGCCTGGCGGCAGAGCGAAGCGCGGCCCTGACGGCGCAGCTCCTCGCGTTCGCAAAGCGACAATCGATCGAGCCTCGGCTCGTCGCACCGAGCGAGATCGTCGCGCGTCTCGAACCCCTCTTACGACGCTTGATCGGTGAGCACATCGTCGTTTCGTCCGCCTTCGGCGCTCGGGGTCGCGTGCGCATCGACCCGAGCCAGCTCGAACAAATCCTGTTGAACCTCGCGACGAACGCCCGCGACGCGATGCCGACCGGCGGACGCCTCGGGCTCGAGACGTCGGACCTGGTCATCGACGAGCGCTCCGCGCGTGGGGCCGGCGTCGAGCCGGGTGTTTATGTCGTGATCGCCGTGACGGACACGGGCTCGGGCATTTCGCAGGAGGCGTTGCCTCACATCTTCGAGCCGTTCTTCTCCACCCGGCCGGGCGGTACGGGGTTGGGCCTCGCAACTTGTTACGGCATCGCCCACCAGAATGGCGGGCACCTGCGCGTCGACAGCGAGCCGCACAAGGGCACGACATTTCGCGTCTACCTCCCCACATCGACGGACTCACCTCCGTCCGCGACACGTACAAGCGCCCCACGCACGACGCAGGGCGGCGGCGAATCGATTCTCCTCGTCGAGGACGAAGGCCTCGTGCGGCGCGTGCTGGAGCGTACGCTCGCGATTCATGGATACCGCGTCCGCGCGGTCGCGAGCGCCGCCGAGGCATTGGACGTCGCAGCGCGAGAGGGACCATTCCAGGTGCTCGTGACGGACGTCGTGATGCCCGGGCTCGGGGGGCCGCAGCTCGCGGAGCGACTGCTCGCGTTCAACCCGTCGATGTCCGTGCTCTACATATCCGGGTACACGGAAACGACGCTCGTCGAGGAAGGCGCGTTCGAGCCGGGAAGACGATTCTTGCAGAAGCCGTTTCTTGCGGAAGACCTGCTCGTCGCAGTGCGCGCGCTTATCGAGGCATAAGCAGAACCGATGCGAACACCGAAGCTCGCTCCGACCCGCGCGTGCGTCGCGGCCGTCCTCTTGATCGCCTGCGGGGGCACCCCGTCGCAGGAGGCCGCGCGCCCGCCGATCGCAACGCACGCGGGGACGTCGACGAGCGCACCGAACGCGCCGAGCGCGTCGGCGCCTGCCCCGATCGACAGCGCTGAACCGACCGCCCCCCCGGCCCCGACGCTCGGGTCGAGCACCGCCTTTTCGGCCACGCGGATCTTCGAGCAGGAGGTCGCGTTCCTCATTACCGGAGAGCAAGGCCGTCTCGCGGTCTTGGCGAAGGAGGGCGCGGCGACCGTGCCCCATCGATTCGAGGCCGGCGCTTGGAAGCGCCTCGACCTGCCCGAACCACATCGCAACATCACGGACCCGCGCAAGCTCGGGATCTATTTCGGCCGCGACAACCGGCCCCGCCTAATGGGGTATCGCCTCGAAAACAATGCCCCGAAGATGGTGTATCTGCGCCACCGAGACGGAAAATGGCAAGACCAGCGCTCGGAGATCGGCGCGCTGGCGAGTGAGTCCGCGGTGCTGTTCGGTGTGCTCGGCGAGGCGGACCCGGAAGTGGTCTGCAGCGATGGGCACACGTGCCTGATCAAAAGCCGAAAAGGCTGGAAGGAAATTCCCTCGACGCTCCCGACCACGGCGGTCGTCCGCGCGTTCGGTCTGAAGGGATATGCCGTGACAGCCGAAGGCGTCTTTCGCGCGGACGAAAAGGGATTCACGAAGCTGGGGCCCCCCGCCGCTTGGAAGGGGCCGGCGACCGGTTTTTGGGTGGGCCCGGATGAAACGATCGCCGTCGCAGTCCCGAGCGAAAACACGATTTACGTGCTCGATGCCGGCGGAAACGCGTGGCGCGCGGAGACATCCCCCGTCACGTCGCCGTTCGACGTCGCAGGCCCTGCCGCCAGCCGGTGGATCGCCGGCGGCGGGGGGCTCGTTCATCGAGAGGGTGACGCTTATCGCCGAGTCGGGGACCCGTCGTGGTCGCTCGATCGGATCATCGTCGTCGGCAACGAGGTATTCGCAGGCGGGCGCGCCGGCGTCGTCGTCGCGAAGCCGGCGAATTAGGCCTTGAGCGCTTCGATCGGTTTGCCCTTTTGCGTGACTCGAATCGGCCTTCCTGCCGGCGTCGTTACCTCGGTATTGGGATCGACGCCCATTCGATCCGCAATCGTCGCGACCACGTCGGGAACGCCGACTCCGTCCTTCGCCACGGCATCACCTTCGGCGTCCGTCTCGCCATGGACGACGCCCGGCTTGATGCCGGCGCCCGCCATCACGACGCTGAAGGCTCCCGGATGATGATCGCGCCCGTCGTCGCCGTTGATGCGCGGGGTGCGACCGAACTCTCCCATCCACACCACGAGCGTCGAGGAGAGAAGGCCGCGCGTATCGAGATCCTTGATGAGAGCGCTCATCGCCGGATCCAGGATCGATAGCCTTCCCTTGACGCGGTCGAAGTTGTTTTGATGGGTATCCCAGCCGTCGAGCGTGACCTCGACGAAGGGGACACCGACCTCCACGAGACGTCGCGCGACGACGCAGCCGCGACCGAAGTCGGTGTCGCCGTATTGCTGGAGCGTCGATTCGCTCTCCGCGCCGAGATCGAATGCTCCGATGTTGCGCGATGCCATCATCGAACGCGCCTTTTCGTAGAGCGCGTGCCGCGCCGCTACCTGCGAGTCTCCGGTCTGGGCGCCGAACTCCGACTCGAAGCTGTCGAGCAGCTTCCTGCGGCGGTTGTCGCGCTCGGCCGTCACCGGACGGGCCGGAGCGAGGTCGTCGGGCGGCTGACCCGGTGTCTGAATGACGAACGGATCATAGGGATTGCCGAAGAAGCCCGCGCCGAGGCTGGGGCCTCCGAGGCTCACGAACGAGGGAATGTCGAGGCCGGCGTCAGACCGATGTTTCGCGACCCACGAGCCGATCGAAGGTGCGCGCACGGTGGGGTTCGGCACGTGTCCGGTGTGTCCGAGCTCGATGGCGCGCTGGTGATTCCCCTCTTTGCTGCTCACACCACGGAGAACGGCGAGCTTGTCGGCGATATCCGCCACTTGCGGCAAATGCTCCGTGACGGTGAGCGCGCGGTTTCGCGTCGCAATGCGCTTGAAGGATCCCCCTGTCGGTCCGGCTTTGGGGTCGAACGTGTCGATATGGCTCGGCCCGCCGTTCATCCATAGAACGATGCAGCTCTTCGCTTTGGGCTTCGGCGCGCCGCCCGCGGTCTTCTCTTCGGCGGAGCTTGCTTGTGCGAAGAGGCCGGCGAGGAGGCCCGCTGCGCCGGCCGACAACCATTGCCGTCGCGTGAGGAAACTCGACGAATCGTTCATCTGCTTATTCCCTATTTCCGGAAAGAGAACTCGCTCGAATTGAGGAGCGCCCAAAAGAGGTCTTCGTAAGCCCGTTGTCGCGGCGTCCGCGCGGTCGAGCGTGCGGCGGCAGCGGGGAGCGCGGGCCCGGCTCGCTTCTTCGCCTTCTTGCCCTCGGTTCTTTTCATGTCGCGCGGTCGCGGCGCCCCGGCGTCGTCGGCAGGGTCGTCGAGGAATGCCTTGGCGCGCGCGAGCTCCACTGCGGTCGGCGCTCGGCCGAGTGTCCTTTCATAGAGCTCGGTCACGATTGCGTCGTCGTCGTCGTTGCTTTGAAGAAGCCGCTCCAGGACGCTGCCATCCGCATAAGCCGTCGCCGCTGCCGGTAGAGCCCCGTTCATCGTGAAGAGCGCTTGCTGGAGCGTGCCGTCGTATCCCTCGGCGTTCGACTCCGCGTCCTCGTCGAAGACGAAGCTCATCTTGCGTCTCACCGCCGTCTTGATGGCTTCGGCGCGCTCGGGCGCCTTCTCTGCGATTCGATCCCCCACTTCGGTCGCGACGAAGATCGAATCGAGCAGGACGTCCGACGCGAGCGGACGCAGCGCGGCGTGCGAGAAGAGCGCGGTACGCGGATCGGCGCCGCGCGGACCGAGTGCGCGACCATACGCCTTCGATGTCGCAATGGCCGTATACAGCCAATCGAGATCGAAATGGTGCGCCTCGAAGTCTTCGGCCAATGCGTCGAGGACCTCCGGCATCACCGCTTCGTTGGTCGGACGCAGATCGTCGACGGGGTCGACGATCCCCTGCCCCATCAGCTCCGCCCAGGCTCGATTCACGATCGCGCGGGAGAACCACGGATTTTCGGGCGAGGTCATCCACACACCGAGCGCCTTACGCGGATCGCCTTCGGCGAGCGCGGTCCCGTCGAGGGCTCGCGGCGCGAATTTCGCAATCTCCGCGGTCGATTCGTTCTTCATCACGCGGCGCGCGGGCTTGTCGATCGAGGTCACCTCGTAGACGGCCATTGCCTGTTTGGTCTTGTCGACGGGGCTCACCCGCATTCGCAAAAAGCTCGCGGACAAGCCGCGAAAGTCGTCGCGGGTCCATTTCTCGGTCTTGTGGTCGTGACATTGCGCACACTGAATCTGGACACCGAGGAAGACGCGCGACGTTTGCCCGGCCATGTCTTCGGGGCTCTTCGCGTAACGGAGCGCGAAGTTGGTGGCGCCGTTCACGCCCGCGTCGCTCTCGGCGGTTCCGCGGCTCGGCTCGTCGTCGAGCATCGCTTCCTTCCGCGAGCCGCCGGCGCTTGTGGTCCCCTCCGCGGCGACCAGCTGGCGAACCGTCTCGTCCCAGGGCGCGTCGGACGCGAAGCGTCCCTCGAGCCAACGCCGGAGCGCGCCGCGATCGACCTGACGATTCTTCACCTCCGGGCCGAGGAGGATTCGATCCCAGGTGCGGGCGAGATGTCGCGCATGCGCAGGATCGTCGAGGAGGCGCGCGACGGAACGACCTCGCTTGTCCGGGGCCGTGTCGCGCTGGAACGCACGAAGCTCGTCGCTCGTGGGGATGCGACCGAGCAGATCGATCGAGACCCTACGCAGGAAGGTCGCGTCGTCGACCTCGGGTGCAGGTGTCAGGCCCTTTTGGGCCCACGCTGCATCGAGCAGACCGTCGATTCGGCTCGAAGACGGCGCGTCAGCGACCGATGCCGAGCTCGAGGACGGCGCGCTCGAGGTGCTCTGCGAGAAGTAACCGCAACCGAGGGCGCCCGCGAAGACGACGCTCCAACCCAACCACCGCGTTCGCATGGGCGAGCGGTAGAGCAAGCGCTTTGCCACGCAGTTCTTCGCGAAACTCCCGCCATTTGCCTGCGGAGCCGCGGTCGCACCCGCTCCTCGCTGCGGAGCGTTCTCCGCAGGTGGAAGGCGCGCCTTCAGTAGAGGTGAACGCGAACGATCGAGCCGCGCTCGAGCCGAGCTGCGTCACTCGGGACGAGGATCGCGCCGTCCGCACGGACGGCGGAGCTCAGGTTGCTCGCCCCCGTGTGATGAGACAGCGGCCGGACGACGCCGTCGTCGATGACGACGCGGACGTAATCGGTGCGACCCGCGACCGACTCCAGCGCGTCGGCGAGCGGTGCTTCGACCACGGCGTGCGGCCATTCATGACCGCGCCCCTCGAGCTTGCGCAATAGAGGCCCCGCGAAGAGCTCGTACCCGGCGAGGCATGCGACCGGATGTCCGGGGAGCAATACGACCCAACGCTCGCCGAGGCGCCCGAACGACGTCGGTCCGCCGGGGCGCGCGTCGACGCCGTGCACGCTGAGCGTGCCTACCGAAGCGAGAACGCGAGGGGCGTGGTCTTCGTCACCCGCGCTCGTGCCCCCTGAAACGAGGATGACGTCCGCGTCGCTCTGCCGAAACGCCTGTTCGATCGCGGAGGGCTCGTCGGGGACGTATCGAACCGGTAGGACGATCGCGCCGTCACGCGCCGCGAGGAGGCGCACGACGATCGAGTTCGAATCGACGATTTTGGTGCCGGTGCGCGAAACGCCGGGGGCGACGATCTCGTCGCCGGTGACGAGGATCTCGACGCGCGGCGAACGCACGACGAGCAGCGCGCCGATCTCGAGGCTCGCGACCATGCCCAGGTCCTGCGGGCGAAGGCGACGACCGCGGCGCAACAAGACCTCACCCGCGCTGACGTCTTCACCCGGCGTGATGACGTGTTTTCGGCTCGGAACCGCCCGCGTGAACCGGGCGATTCCGTCGTGCTCCTCTACCACCTCGCGCATCACGACGGCGTCCGCACCGTCGGGTACGGGCGCGCCGGTCGCGACGCGAACGCTGGTGCCGAGGCGCAGCGCGGGCGCGGGGGACGAGCCCGGCCGCGACGAGCCGGTCACCGTGAGAAGAACGGGAGCGCCCTCGGAAGCCGAGAGGAGATCGCTCGCGCTCACCGCGAACCCGTCCACGGCGGAGCGGGCGTAGGGCGGAACGTTCACCCCCGCGACGACCTCTTCGGCGAGGACTCTTCCGTGGCAACTCTCGATCGGCACAACCTCGGATCGAAGCGCGAACGCGTCGCGCACGATCAGCGCGAGCGCGTCCTCGTAGGAGGTCTTCGATCGCGACGCGTCCACGGTCCGCTACCTGTCGCGTTTCGATCGGGCGACGGCGGCCTTGTCGATCGCGTCGACCAACGCGTTCGTGTCGTAACCGACGAGCACCTTTCCATCGATGTCGAAGGTCGGCACGGTACCCGCGGGGTTGATCGACTCGAGGAGCACCTTGTCGGTGCCGCTGGCGTCGATGTCGAGCTCTTTCACCGTCAGATCACGCGTCTTCAGGAAGGTGCGCGCGCGATCGCAGAGCTGACAGGGGTTTCGCATGTACATCGTGACGACGACACGCTTTCGCAGCTTGGCGAGCTCCTCCTCCGTCAGCTGCTCCGCCGAAGCGGGCACCTCCACGGGCGGCGTCTCGACGAACGCAGGGTGATCGTCGCCCTTGAACGGGTCGCGTTGGCGTTCGGGTGGGGGTGCGGGCGCGGCTTCCTCGGTCGGCGCAGGCGGCGGCGCCTCCTGCTGCGCTGCCGGTTGCTGATCGGCCGTGAGCTTCCGGCCGACCCAATACGCGCCGGAGCCCGCCAGCAACAAACCGACGAACGCGAGCATCGCGACGATCGGCCAGTCGCTGCTGGTCTTGGCCGGCGCCGTCTCGGGATCCCCACGACGGCAAATGACACAGCGACCATCGACGCCGAGGACCAGACCGTGAACTCCGCAACGCCGCGGTTCCATTCCGACTCGGGACGCAGCGTACCCCATGGATCGCGGCCCGGCGAACTTGCGGCAGCGGGGGCCGCCCCACCCGGCTCCTCGCCCATCCTTTCGTCCCTGGTCTCCCCCCACCTCCGTTGGTAGAAGACCTGGGATGTCGCCGAAGACGCCGGGGCGGGCTGCGCCGAAGGCGCTCGCAATGGCGAGCGACGCGGGGAACGCCCCCGCCGTCGACGCGTCTCGTCAGGCCGAGACGTACACGACGGGCGAGATGGCGCGGCTGTCGAACAACACGCTGCGAACCGTCCGTTTCTACGAAGAGGCGGGCATCCTCCACCCGATCGGACGAACGGAGGGAGGGCACCGCGTCTTCGATCGAAGCGAGCTGGAGCGGCTCGTTTGGATCACCGACATGCGCCAGGCCGGTGTCTCGCTCGACGAGATCCGCGAGCTCTTGGACATGAAGCGCCTCGCAAAA
The DNA here is from genome assembly GCA_013361525.1 of Polyangiaceae bacterium. Lineage (GTDB taxonomy): Bacteria > Myxococcota_A > Polyangia > Polyangiales > Polyangiaceae > Xiheicaenibacterium. The sequence continues at coordinate 81,934 of JABFXY010000045.1, forward strand.
TCCGGCGGTGACGCGGCCAAACAAGCGACCGCCGCTCTGCAACGCCACATCGGGGACCTGCGCACCAAGATCGAGGTGCTGACGCGGCTCTGTGAAGACCTCGAGCAAACGGTGGATGCGGCGTCGGTTTGCCTCACGTGCAGCGACCGCGAGCTGTTCCCGAAGCAATGTGGAGCATGCGGGCGGCTGACGGAGAAGGCGCCCGTCCCGCGCGGCATGCGTGTTCTTTGGGAGGTCCCCGATCCTCCGGCGGGCGGAGGTTGACGATGGCGCGCGACGCCGACGCAAGAGAGCGCGCGGCACGAGCGATCGAGGCCTTCCTCGACGCGCTCGGCTACACCATCGAGGGAGAGCTGGTCGGAACGGGCCGGCGTGTCGCGGACACGTGGATCGACGAGCTCGTCGCGGGGGAGCGTACGGACCCGGCGGCGCTCCTTCGCGGGGGTGCGCTCGACCTCGGCGAAGGAGCCCACGGTGTCGTCGTTCTTCGCGACGTCTCGATCGCGACGATGTGTCCGCATCACCTCCTTCCGAGCCACGGCAAAGTCACGCTCGGCTACCTCCCGAATCGCCTCGCCGCGGGGCTCGGTTCGCTCGCGCAGGCGGCGGAGGCATGCGCGCGTCGGCTCGTCCTTCAGGAGACGCTCGGCGAGACGATCGCCCGCGCGGTGATGAAGGGGCTCGATGCGCGCGGCGCGTTCTGCCGCCTGCAGCTCGTTCACACCTGCTTCGCGACCCGCGGTGAGCGGCAATCGTCGAGCGTCGTCGACACGCTCGCGCTGGAAGGCGTCTTCGAGCAGGAGATGCGCGACGTCGCCATGCTCATGTGCTCGGGCGCGCCGTCCTCCTCCGAGCCGAGGACGCCGTGAGCGCGCGCGTCGCCGTCGTGACCGGCGCCAGCCGAGGCATCGGCCGTGCGATCGCGATCGCCCTCGCTCGCCGCGATCTGAAGATCGCGCTCCTCGGCCGGCCGAGCCAGAATCTCGAAGCCACGTGCAACGAGGTGCGCTCCCTCGGCGTCGCGGCGCGGACGTTCGCGTGCGACGTGGCCGACGAAGCGCAGGTGCGCCAAGCAGCCGACGAGCTCGTCTCGACGCTCGGTGTCCCCGAGGTGGTCGTGAACAACGCAGGCATCGTGCGGCGCGGCATGCTGGTCGAGGAAACGAGCACCGACGCCTGGGACGACGTCATCGCGATCAACCTGCGCGGCCCGTTTCTCGTGAGCCGCGCCCTCCTGCCCGCGATGAAGCGCCGTGGATCCGGCCGGCTCATCCACATCGGCAGCATCTCGTCGACGATCGGCTGCGCTCGCAATGCGTCGTACGCCGCCTCGAAATGGGGGCTCGTCGGCTTCGCCAAGAGTCTCGCAGAGGAGCTGCGCGGCACGGGCCTGATATCGGTCGCGGTGCTCCCCGGGTCGGTCGACACCGACATGCTCCGCGGCAGCGGTTTCGACCCGGTGATGGCCCCTTCGGACGTCGCGAAGACCGTGGAGTACCTCGCGCTCGACGCACCTGCCGCCGTGAACGGCTCGGCGATCGAGTTGTTCGGCTAGTGGCGCGCGTTACACTCGGTTGATGGAGCACTCGTCCCGCGCGAGCGGGGATCTGACGGCTGCGCTCGAAGAGCTACCGCTCTTTCCGTTGCCTCAAGCCGTGCTCCTACCCGGTGCGCTGCTACCGCTACACGTCTTCGAGCCGCGTTACCGCAAGATGGTGCGCGACGTCCTCGATGGGCATCGAACGCTGAGCGTGGTGAACATCCCCGATGCCACGAAGCTCGACGAGCGCGGCATGCCGATCATCGCGCGCGTCGCCGGCGTGGGGACCATCGTGGATCACGCCGAGCTTCCGAGCGGTCGATACAACATTCTGCTTCGCGGTCGCGCGCGCGTGACGCTCGAAGAGCTGACGTTCGTCCCGCCGTATCGCCGCGCGCGCGCCACGATCCTGCCTTCGCGGGACGAAGACGTTTCCTCGACGGCCACGGCATCGCTCATCGCTTCGTCCACCGCGTTCGTGGCGCTCGTGCGCGAGCGCGATGCGTCGTTCGACTTTCGCATGCCGAAGCTCTCCGATCCCGGAACGCTCGCCGATCACTGTGCGCAGCAGCTCCTCATCGATGCGCGCGATCGTCAGACGGCGCTCGAGACGACCAGCGTCGTCGAGCGGGTTCGCTTCGTCACCGAGACCCTCGCGCTGCAAAAGATGACGCTCGCGGGGATGCCCGGCGCGCTGAACTGACGCCTGCTCGCGTGCCAAGTTTTCACGGCGCGCGCTGCGCGCTCGGCTCGATTTGCCAACTTGGCAAGTCGCTCGCCCGATCGAGGCCGTCCCGAGAACATCGCGAGCGAGCGCGCACGAAAACGTTGGGAAGGAAGTAGCGCCGCCGGCGCTTGTATGGTTCGTTAGGATCGATTCACGATGGGTTTCGACGCCGTCACGCGGCGATACAGCCTGGCAATCTTCTTGGGCCTCGTTGCTCTGGCTGCGTATTTCCAGGCGTCGGGCATCGGCGCGCTCGTGTCCGGTCACCTCGTGCCGAGCAGCGCACCGAAGATCGTCTCGGGCAAGTCGAGCGGCGCGTCCTCGCTTCCCCCGACGAAGAGCGGCAAGGACGTGCTCGCGCGCAACGCGTTCGACTCCGTGACCGGGCCGCTCGACGGCAGCACCAAGGTCGCCGAGACGGAAGAGCCCGCGCCCAAGCCGGCAGCCCACTTCGGCGCCGACCCTTACCAAGATGCGGCGTGCGCCGGCGTGAGCTCGAGCTTGATCACCGCAGCGGAGGATCACGCGTGGTCGTTCGCGTCGATCGCCGCCAACGGCGAGGACAAGCTTCGCCGCATCGGTGACAAAGTCGGCGCCTTCACCGTGCAGCACATCGGCTACTACGAGTCGGAGAACCACGACATCCAGCCGCGCGTGTGGCTCGTCGACGGGACCTCGCGCTGCATCGTGGAGATGGGCTCGGCCCCGCCGCCCACCGCGAAGCCCGCGCCGACGACGACCGAGCGCCCGACGACCTCGAAGAAGGCCAGTCAGCGCAAAGAGCTGGAGAACAAGGTCAAGTCGAAGATCACGAAGGTCGGCGACGGCAAGTTCGAGGTCGACAAGAGCGGCGTGGAGATGATCATCCAGCACTACGCGAAGCTCGCCGGCTCGCTCCGCGGCAAGGCCACGAAGGACGGCATGAAGCTCACCGGGATCAAAGAGTCGTCGATCCTCCACGAGCTCGGCATGCAGAGCGGCGACATGCTCCAGAGCATCAACGGCTTCGACATGACGGATCCCGACAAGGCCGTCGACGCCTACGCGAAGCTCCGCCGCGCCGGTAAGCTCGAAATCGCCTACTCCCGCGACGGCTCGCCGCAAAAGGTCGAAGTTCAGATCAAGTAGTCACGGCGCAGCGATCGCCACCGGAGCCTCAGCGCTGCGCGACCGCACGGACGATCTGCCGCTGCGCGATCGCGAACACGGCGAGCACCGGCGCGCTCAAGATCACGTTGCCGGCCATGACGATGTGCCAGCGCACGCCGGTGCCTTGCTCGCGCAACAGCGCGATCGCGAGCGGCAGCGTGCGGTTTTCGTCGTCGGTCGTCATGACCAGCGGCCAGAAGTAATCCGAGTAGTGGTAGACGAAGCTGAACAGGAACATCGCGGCGAGCGTCGGCCGGACGAGCGGCGCGAGGATGCCGTAGACGATGCGGAGCTCGCTCGCTCCGTCGAGGCGCGCCGCTTCGATGATCTCGTCGGGGACCGAGAGCAGCGCTTGCCGCACCAGGAACGTTCCGAACGCGCTCACCGCGAACGGCACGACCAGCGCGCCCATCGTGTTCACCAATCCGACGGGCCCGAGCATCGTAAAGACGGGGACGAACGTGACCTGCGGCGGGATGAGGAGGCAGGCGAGCACCAAGAGGAACGCCGTGCCCCGGCCACGGAACCGAAGCTTCGCCAGCGCGTAGCCGGCCGGCAGCGCGAGCAGGATCTGCAGCGTTGCGATCGAAAGCGCCATCACCAGCGTGTTCACCAGGTACCGACCGACGGGCACCTGCGTCATCACCTCGCGGTAGGCATCGAGCGACGGGTTCTGGGGCAATGGGTACGCCGGCGCCTGAACGATCTCGTCGAGCGTTCGCAGCGACGTAATGGTCATCCACAAGTACGGCCCGACCCAAAGGAGCGCGACGATTGCGAGCACGGCGCCGCGCAAAGAGCGCCCGACAGGCCCTGTTCTGGACAGGTCGCTCACGTCGCCTCCTTCATCCGCCGGCCGGCGCGGAACGCCCAGAGGTTCAACACCGTGAGCAAGATGAGAATGACGAAGAACACCATCACCAGCGCGCTCGCTCGGCCGACGCGGAGGTTCACGAAGATCTCTTCGTAGATGGCGTAGACGAACAAAGTCGTGGAGCGGACCGGCCCACCTTGCGTCATGACGCGCACGACGTCGAAAGCTTGAAAGCTCATGATGAGGCCGGTCGACGCGACGAACGCGGTCGTCGGGCGCAGGCTCGGCCAGGTGACGTGGATGAACCGTCGCATCGGCCCTGCTCCATCGAGCGCCGCCGCTTCGAAGAGCGTGGGAGGGATCGCTTGCAGCCCCGCGAGGTAGACCACCATCGCGTAGCCGGTGATCTTCCACACCGTCACGAACGCGATGGCGTAGAGCGCCGAACGAGGATCGCCGAGCCAATTCATCGTCGGGATGCCCACGGCTCGAAACGCGCGTGAGACCACACCCGCGTCGGCGTCGAGGATCCACATCCACAACAGCGCGACCGCGACCCACGAGACGACGTATGCGCTGAAGATGGCGCTGCGAAAGAAGGCGTACACGCGGCCGCGACGGTTCAACAGGATGGCGAGCGCCAAACCGAGCGCGGTGCTCGCGCCGACGACGACCAATCCGAACGTGACGGTCCTGCCCACGACGCCCACAAGCTCGCCGCTCCGCGCGAGGCGCGTGTAGTTCTCGAACCCGGCATATTCGGGCTCGGTCAATAGATCCCAGCGATAGAAGCTGTCTTTGGCGGCGACACAGAGCGGATAGAGAAAGAAGAGCCCGATCACGAGGAGCGTCGGCGCGAGCATCCAGTACGGGTGCAGTGGGTGCCGCGGTCTCACGGGCCCTCCGCGATGACGTGTTGCGCAGCCTGGATCGTCGCCATCGGATCTTCGCGCGACAACACGCAGGCCTCTAGACGGCTCTGCACGACCTCACGTTGAACGCGGAAGAGCTCCTTGTTCCACGGCCACGGCTTCACGTGACGCAGCTGCTCGACCGCGACGCGATCGTTCGGCTTCTTTTCGTAATAGCCACTCGTCTCGAGCAGCTCGACGCCCGCGCGCGTGACCGGGATGTAGCCGGTCTTCGTCGCGAACTCGTTCGAGGTATCGGGTCGAGCCATGAACGCGAGGAATCGCGCGCCTGCTTCCTGCCAGTGCGCCGGCATGCGTCCGGTCTTCGCCTTCGGCAGGACGAACATCGTGCCGCCGGTCGGCACTCCGAAGCGATCTCGCTTCGGCAGCGGCGCGCAGACGACGGGAAACTTCGCGTTGTCCTCGAGGTAGCGGACGAACGCCGTCGAGTTCCAAATCATCGCGACGCGACCCGCGATGAACTCCTGGTTTTGGACCTGCCAGGCGTTGTAGTCGCGACCGGACGGCGGCCGCATGACCTCGAGCTCGTGGACGAGGCGCTGGAGGAACTGGAGCGCCTCGACCCCCGCATCGGCGCCGAGGATGAAGCGATTGTCCGCGTCGACCAGCTCGCCCCCCGCCTGCGCGACCAGCGCCACCCAAAACCACCAATCGATCGGGCACGAGAAACCGTAACGGCGCTCGCCCTCTTTTCCCTTCGTCGCAGCGAGCGCAAACGTCTCGAGCTCGTCCCACGTCGTCGGCGGTGCGAGGCCGAGCTCTTTCAGGATGGAGCCATTGAGGTACGCAATGGGCGTGCTGCGATTGAATGGTAGCGCGTAGACTGGGCGGTTCTTGTCGCCCGAAAAGGCGCCGTTTTGGGTGAGCTCCGGGACGAAGCCGAAGTCCTTTTGCAACGCAGCGATCGAATCGAGTGGCTCGAGGACCTCTGCGTGCGCGAGATACGGAAGAATCTCCGCGACGACGTGTGTCACCGCGGGCGCGCGACCCGCATGAATCGCGGTGCGGAGCTTCGCGAGGAGCTCGAAGTAGTCGCCCTGGTACACCGCGGAGAGTCGGTGCTCGGGCTCCTCTCGGTTGAACCGATCGACGAGCGCGAGCAAAGCTTCGCGGTTCTTCCCGCCATAGCTGAACCAGAGCGGAACGCCGCCCGCATCGTCGCGTCCGCAGCCCGCGAGGACAGCGCCCGCACCCGCTGCGAGCACATCGCGGCGTCTCACGCGCCTGCCTCGACGGGGAACCAGAACACGCGCGCCGGATCGATCGCGATGCCGACCTCGTCGCCGATCTTCGCGTCGAAGAAGCCATGGACCTTCGCGCGCACCTCGACGCGCTCGTCACCCTCGCCAGCCTCCGCGTGGACGATGGTCTCGGATCCGAGCGGCTCGCTACCGATCACCTTTGCACGCAACGACAAGCCCGGGCCGGCCGGCGCCGCGCTCGAGTCGACCACGCGAACGTGTTCGGGTCGAACGCCGATCGACGCTTCGGAGCGATCGGCGAAGGCGGCGGGCACGTCGAGCTCGGCCCCCGCGACGCGCGCCCGACCCTCGTTCACCCGCGCTCGCCAGAGGTTGATTGCGGGTGTGCCGACGAACGTCGCGACGAACGCCGTCGAAGGCTTCTCGTAGATCGTTCGCGGCGGACCGATCTGCTCGATGAGCCCGTCGCGCATCACGGCGATGCGGTCGCCGACCGTCATCGCCTCCACCTGATCGTGGGTGACGTAAATCGCCGTCGCGCCGACGGCGCGCATGAGCCGCGCGATCTCCACGCGGAGCGAAGCGCGAAGCGCGGCGTCGAGGTTCGACAGCGGCTCGTCGAAGAGAAAGATCCGTGGCTCGCGAACGAGCGCGCGGCCCATCGCGACGCGCTGGCGCTGACCACCCGAGAGCTCCGATGGAAGGCGGGGCAATAGCGCTTCGATGTCGAGGCGCCGCACCGTCTCCTTCACCTTGCGCGCGCGCTCCACCTTCGCGACGCCGCGCATCTTGAGCGGGAACGCGAGGTTCTCTTCGACGGTCATGTGCGGGTAGAGCGCGTACCCCTGGAAGACCATTGCGACGTCGCGCTCTTGCGGCGGCACCGCGGCGAGGTCTTTACCGTCGAGCGAGATTGTTCCGCCGTCCGGTAAATCCAAGCCCGCGATGAGGCGCAATGCGGTCGACTTGCCACACCCGGACGGGCCGACGAGGACGAGCACCTCGCCGTCCTCGACCGTCAAATCGATACCGCGAAGCGCCGGCTCCGACGCGCCGGGATATCGCCTTTTCACACGCTCGAGCACCAGCTTCGCCACGTCGTCCCTCGGTCGCGCGACACCTTATCGAAGCAACCACGCCACCGTCGAGGCGTGACGTTCTCGTACCGTCGCATTGCGTCAAAGCATCGCGTGGCCGCGTGTTCATTTGCGCCGAAGAAGCCCGGGTAGTACGAGCCCAGGGCAATGCTCTACGTCCACGGCCTGGGCCACTTTCACCCTGAAAACGAGATCGACAACGCGTTCCTCGAGTCGCTCGACATCGGCACGAACGAGGCGTGGATCACGAGCCGCGTGGGCATCAAGAACCGGCGCACGGTCCTTCCGCTCGACTACATCAAGCGGACGAAGAACCAAGACCTCCGCGCCGCCCAAGAGGCGCGCCTCTACACGAACGCGGAGACCGGCCGGCGCGCGGCGCTCATGGCGATCGAGCGAGCGGGCCTTCAGCCGAAGGACATCGGCATGGTGATCGCCGGCGGATGTTCGCCCGACAACTGCATCCCGGCGGAGTCGTCGAGCATCGCGAAGGCGCTGGGCATCGAGGTACCCGCGATCGACTTTTCGTCCGCGTGCTCGACCTTCGGCGCGCAGCTCCACTTCGTGGAGCGCCTCGGCGCCACGATGCCGGACTGGGTCCTCTGCGTCGTGCCGGAGAACACCACGCGCATCACCGACTTCTCGGATCGGTCGTCCGCGATTCTGTTCGGCGACGCGACCGCGGCGGCCGTCGTCTCGACGAAGAACCCGTCGAAGGTGAAGGCGGTGTTCTCGAGCTTCGGGGGGGCCCCCTCGGGTGCGGACGAGGTCGTCATCCCGCGCGTCGGGCACTTCTATCAAAACGGCGCGGCCGTTCAGAAGTTCGCCATCAAGAAGATGTCCGAGCTGCTCCGTCAGATTCAGGAGCGTGTCCCGGCCGAACGCCAAAACCGCGTCATCTACGTCGGACACCAGGCAAACCTCACGATGCTCGAGGCGGTCGTCCGACGCTGCGAAATCCCGGAGGCGCGCCACTATTTCAACATCGTCGAGTACGGCAACCAGGCAGCCGCCGGGGCGCCGGTCGTGCTCAGCCAGCGCTGGGCCGACTTCAAGCCGGGCGACATCGTCGCGTGCGTCGTCGTCGGCTCCGGCCTTTCGTGGTCCAGCCTGCAGTTGGAGTGGGCATAACGCCGAGCACGGCGTTACCATCGCGGGTTATGGCTGGTTCCTTGCGCGCGCCCTTATCCTGGGCGGCGCTGGCTTTCTCCGTCGGGATGACGGCGTGTCTCTTCCCCGACTACACCTTCGACGAGCCCGAGCCTTCGGGGGGCGGCGGCTCAGGAAACGGCGGCAGCCCGAACGGTGCCGCCGGTGGTGGCGGGTCGAACACGGGGGCAGGCAGCACGGGGGGTGAGGGCGGCGAAGGCGGAATGCCTCCGACGGAAAACTGTTTCACGCCGGGTGACGAGGACAACGACGGCGCAGCGGACTGCGCAGACTCGGATTGTGACCCGGACCTCGAGTGCATCGCGGCGATCCCCGTCGGCTGGGGCGCATACGGTTATGCGGCGCTCTTTCGTGGTTCCACGGCGAGCGACCCGGCCTGCCCCGACGGCACCAATACCGACGCGGTGTACACCGGCAATGGCAACCTGATGAACACCGACTCGGAGTGCAGCGCTTGCGACTGCGACAACCCGGTCGGTCAGGGCTGCGTCCTCATCGACGACACCTTCGGGCAGTTCGAAGCGGGACTTCAGCCGTTTTACACACGCGACGTGCCTTGCGCGATTGGCACGGCCAACGATCTGAACGAGCTCACGCTGCCGAACCCCTGGGACTTCATGTGCACCGCGCTCGACACGGCGCCCGGCGGGTTGAGCTGCGGCGGTGGGCTACCGTGCAATCGGTCGGTGAAGTCGCAACCCGCGACGGTCACACCGGGAACGTGCACACCGACGGGCGGCGAGCCGTCCGGCGGAGAGCCGACGTGGGGCGAGGGCGTGAAAGCCTGCCGCTCGGCCACCACGCTGCAAGGTTGTGACGCCGGCCTCACCTGCATCCCGCGGCCGCCTGCGCCGTTCGAGCCGCGCACCTGCATCGGCAAGGTCGGCGATCACGAATGCCCCGCGGGGCCGTTCACCCTGCGCTCGCAGTCCTTCAGCGGCTTCGAGGACACGCGTGAATGCTCGGAGTGCACCTGTGGTGACTCGAGCGGCGGCTCGTGCAAGATCACGTTGTCCCTCCACACGGACACGTCATGCACGTCCGCGAATCCCATCCTCCTGCAGAGCGGTAGTTGCGTGGACCTCTCGGGGAACCCGACGATCTCCGGCCGTACCGCCTCGATCACGACACCCCCATCGGGTGGCAGCTGTCCCGTCACGGGCGGCGGTGTTCCCTCGGGCAGCGTGACCGAGACGAATCCCACGACGTTCTGTTGTTTGCCGGACGACTGAGACTTGATCCAGCTCCTCAGCCGCGTCGCGCACCTGCTCGCGCTCCTCTTCGCGCCGAAGCTCCTCGTCCCCGAGCCGAGCGAGGCTGACGGCGTCCTCGCGCTCTTCGGCGCGCTCGCGCTCGTCCTGCCGATCCTCGGCAGCATCGCGCTGTTTCGCCGCTACGAGTCGCTCGAGTCCAAAGTCGCGGTCGCGCTCTGGGCGCTCGCGGATATCGCGCTCGTGTCGCAGGCGCATTTCACGCTCGCGAACGGCGTACCGCTCCTGCGCGGCTTTTACATCGCCGCGCCTCCGGTATGGGCCGCGCTCGGCGCGACGCTCGCGACGCTCGCGGCGCAACACCTCGGCGTCTCGTTCAAGAACAAGCGCGCCGGCGCGTTCGTGATCACCGTCGCGATCGGCATCTTCATCTTCCGCGACGCGCACGAGTACGTCGCGTCGACCCGCGCGCAATGGTTCCGCACGCTGGATGCGGATCCGGCGCACGAGCAGGCGCTCTTGGCGCTCGCCGACGATCTCGCCGACCCCGCATCTTCACAACGGCTCGAGGCCTGCGTCTCGCGTCGTCCGGATGCATGCGTGTGCCGAACGATCCGAGCGGAGCGTGCCGTCGAACGAGATCGCTTCCCGCTCGCGCTCGAAGAGATCCAAGAGGCACGATGCGAGGACACGGCGTGGAAGACCCGCAGCGCGACGGTTCGCGCGCTCTCCCTCGCGCTCTTGCGCCGCTACGACGAGGCGGCCGAGCTTCTCGCGTCCACAGCCGACGATCCATCGAACAAGGCCAGGAGGCTCCTCACCTCTGCGCTCGTCGCACATGGAAAGGGCCAAACCGAAGCTCTCGACCTCGCGAGGCAAGCCGCAGCGGCCGGGGCGGGACGGACGGCGGAGCTCATGGTCATCGAGCTCTCGATCCAGCGAAATCAGGTCGCGGACGCCCAGACCGAGTTGGCCGCGTATCTGAAGAAACACCCGGACGACCCGCCCGCGGTCTTCAACGCAGCCCTATTGACCGAAGGCCAAGGCGACTACAACAAGACGCGCGAGGCCTACCACCGCTTTCTTCGGCTGCGTCTCGACCCGGAGCAAAGCCGGACGATGGGGGCGACGGCTCGCTACAAGCTCGCGATGCTCGCCTACAACCAGGGTGCCCTCGACGAAGCGCGGAACTCGGCGCGCAAGTTCGCGGAGAGCTATCCCGACGACCCGCGAAAAGACAGCCTGCTGACCCTCGTCGGCCTCGCGCTGTAAACCTGCTCGCGAGAGGGCCGTGGCCCGGCAAGTGCGTAGCCCTCGGTGCCGCGCCGCTGGATTCTATGGGGGGCCGGTTTGTATGTTCAGTCCCCAACGCGCCCAACCTGTTGCAGCATCCGCGCGCCGTTTACGTCCAACCGCCCCGGAGGTCTCCGAATGCGCCGACGTGTGATTGCGACATCGACTCGAGAGGTTCTCAAGCGCGCCGCTGGCGCCACATTGGTCGGTGCCGCCCTGCTGACCATCGCCACGGCGAGCTACGCCGGCGGCGACGTGAAGCTGATCGTTCTGAAGGAAAAAGGTGTGGGCTCCGCGACGCAGGCCCAGCCGTTCGTCGACAAGTTCATGGCGATCGCCGCGAAGAAGAACGGTTGGTCGACCGGCAAGGGGACCTACTTCACCGAGCGCAAGGCCGCAGAGACGGCGATGGACGCCGACAAACCGCAGTTCGCGATCCTGTCGCTCCCCGCGTTCCTCTCGATGAAAGAGGCGCGCAAGCTCGAGGTCATCGGCCAGGTGCAGGTCTCGCGCGCCGGCGGGCAGGAGTATCACCTCGTCAGCAAGTCCGCGAAGGACGTCGCCGGCTGCAAGAACGAGAAGGTCGCGACCGATCACGCAGACGACGCGAAGTTCCTCGATCGCGTCGTCGCGGGCGGCGCGTGGAAGGTCGCCGACTTCAAGATCGAGCACACGAAGCGCCCCCTCCAGGGCATCCAGAAGGTCATCAAGGATGAGGCCAAGTGTGCGCTCATCGACGACGCCCAGTTCGCGGAGCTGAAATCCGTCGAGGGAGGCAAGGACCTGAAAAGCGTATGGAAGAGCGCCAAGCTCCCGCCGATGGCCGTGGTCGCGTTCCCTGCGGCCGACAAGGCCACGAAGGACGGTTTCAAGAACGGCTTGTCCACGCTTTGCGACGGTTCCGACGCGAAGACGGTCTGCGGGGAGATTGGCATTCAGTCGCTGAAGCCGGCGACGGACGATGCGTATGCCCAGATCCTTGCAGCCTATAAGAAGGACAAGTAACGCTCCCCCCACTCTGCGAACGACCTGGCCTTCCTTCCTCCTTTCGCTGATCGTTTCCGCGGCTGCGCTCGCCGGGGCGGGTTGCCCCAGCCAGAGCGCAGCCCGACCGGAGATCACCGAAGCAGCAACGAGCGCGCTCGCCCTCAGCGACGCGCTCGAGAAGCTGATCACCGAAGGCCGCGACACGCAGGAGGATCGCGACGCTGCGTACGAGCTCGTGCAGACGCTCCCGACGGAGACGGCTGGCGATGCGTTCGGACGCGCGGCGATCGCCGGACGGCTGGCCGAGAAGAAAGGCGCGCTGTCCGTCCTCGGTGACGATAGCCCCACCTCGCTCGTCGCCGAAGCGGAGGAGTACGCGCGGAAGAGCCGAAAGCTCGACCCCGAGTTCCGCCTGGGAGCGGCCACGCGGATGTTGGGCACGCTCTACGTGATGGCCCCGGCGAATCTGCTGCAGGGCGGTAACTCCGAAGACGGCATCGAGATCCTCGAGCACCTCGTCGCGACCCACCCCGAGGTCATCGACAACCATCTGCGGCTCGCCGAGGGCTACATCGCGCTCGGCGACAAAGACTCGGCGAAGAAGCCTCTCTGCATCGCGATCAACGGGCGCGCTTCGCTCCGAAAGAACGACGGCGCGCTCCTCGACAAGCTCGCCAAAGAGGTGGAAGGCCTCGACTGCAAGGCGACCGAAGCGCCGCCGTCCGATGCGTCGGCGCCCACCTCCCAGGGCGCCACGACACCCGGAACCTCTTCCGGCGCACCTCCAGACGGCGCGCCAGCGAGCCCAGCTCCCTGAACGACGATGGCGGCTCCCGACTCCTATCGAGACAGTGTCCGGCGCGGGTTGGTGGCCACCATCAAGCGCGTCGCGTTGATCGGCGCTCGCCGGCCGTTCCTCGCGCTCGCTATCGGCGTGGTGCTCGTCGCCATCTCGGGCGTGCTCCTCGCCGGCCTGAAGATCTCGACATCGCGGCGTGATCTCGTCTCCGCAGAACATCCGTCGCAACGACGAACGCTCGAGTTCGACGACAAGTTCGGCTACCCGAACGCCCCCGCGATCATCGTCACCGGCGGCTCGCAGGAAGATCGGCGCAAGGTCGTGGACGCGATCGAGCGCGAGGTCGAATCGCTGCCCAACATGGATCAGCGTGTCCTCGGCCGGGTCCACCCCGAAGACATCGCCGAGGTTCTGCTGGTTGCAGATCCGGAGTCGATCGCCAAAGCGATCCCGCCCGACGATCAACGCGGCGACGGCGCGAAGAAGCTCGAAGACGGGTTCGTTGGTTGGGTGCAGCTCCTCGACGGGCAACTCCAAGCGGGCCTCGATCAAGAGGAGATCAAAGCCTCCGACGCCGACATGAAGGACGGCTTCACGCGGCTGAAGACGCTCTTCGGGGCGTTCCAAGACGAGCTCGAAGGAAAGAGCGGGCTCGTGCAGCTGGCCGACCTCCAGAACCGCGGCCAAATCTCCCGCGGCCTCGACGAGCTCGGCTACGTCCAGGGCGGCGGCGGCCACAACATCATCGGCCTGTTCCCGATGCTCGAAGGCGACGAGGGCTACGAGGTTCGTCCCGTCGTTCGCGAGCTGCGCGAGGCGCGCGACCGCGCCGTCGCGGCGTCCGGGGTGCAGGGCGTTCGCGCCGACGTCACGGGGCTACCCGCGCTCGTCACCGACGAGCTCGCGATGATCGAACGCGACCTCGCGGTGACCAGCATCGCGGCGACGATCGCGATGGTCCTGACGCTGTACTGGGGCTTCCGTTCTTTCCGCCAGGCGATGGTGAGCTTCCTGCCGCTCGGCTTCGGCACGGTCGTCACCTTCGGCATCGTTCGGCTCATCCTCGGCAAGCTCAACCTCATCACGGCGAGCTTCACGTCGGTGCTCCTCGGCCTGGGCGACTTCGGTGTCCACATCCAGCGCGGCTTCTCCGACCTGCTGAAGAAGGGCCACCCACCGAAGGCCGCGATGCAGGAGGCCATGCTGCACGCAGGCCCCGGACTACTCATCGGCACGCTCAGCGTGTCGGTCGCGTTCCTGACGACGCTGGTGACCGAGTTCACCGCCTTCGCCGAGCTCGGCCTCATCGTCAGCGTCGGCCTCGTCGTCATGTTGGCGGGCACCTACCTGCTCGTCCCCGCGGCGGTCTTGATCCTCCTCGGCAAGAAGCCGCGCCCGAGCCCCGAGCTCCCCGGCTTCCGCCGCCTAGCCGCATTCGTGAAGGCCTGGCCGAAGAGCATCCTGCTCGCGTCGCTCGCGATCACCGTGTTCTTCGCCTGTTTCCTGCCGCGGGTCACGTTCAACGGCCGCTACTTCGACTTCCTCCCCACCGACACGGAGAGCGCCCGCGGCCTGCGGGTCCTCCAGGACGATCAGACGGCGAACCCGTTCGTCGCGAACCTCCGCGCGAAGAGCATCGACGAAGCGCGCGATTTCGCGGAGCGGCTACGCGCGCTCGACACGGTGTCCTCGGTCGAGACACCTTCCGACTTCTTCCCGAAGCTCGACGAGCCGCAGATGACCGCGCTGAAGAAGGTCGTCCACGCGCTCGAGCACGACGGCAAACCCGTCGACCTCGCCGCCGCCGCCAACAAACAGGTCGATCGCGAGGCGTTCTCGAAGGAGCTCGGAAACCTCCGCTCCACGATGGACGAGGTCGCGTTCGCGCTCCGCTCGGGTGGTCGTGAGGACGTGGCGAAGTCGGTCGACGCCGCAAAGGCGCAGCTCACCTCGCTGCGCGAGCAGGTCGAAAAGACCGACCCCGCCCGCCTGAGCCAGCTGCAGAAGCAGACCTTCTCGATCCTCCACCGCGCGCAAACGACGGCTCGCAACATCGTCGAGCGCGGTGGTTATTCGGTCGAGGACCTGCCGCCGCTCTTCCAACATCGCTTCGTCTCGAAGGACAAGACCGAGGTCGCGCTGTTCATCCATCCGAAGGGCGACATCTGGGAGGTCCCCGTCGCCGAGAAGTTCACGAAGGACATCTCCGCGATCTCGCCCGAGGTGTCGGGCATCGCGACCACGCTCGCCGAGCACCCGAAGCTCATCGTTCGCGGGTTCGAGCGCGCATCCGTGCTCGCCGCGATCCTCGTCCTCTTCATCCTCGGCGTGAGCTTCCGACGGCCCGCCGATGTCCTCACCGCCGCGATGCCGCTCGTCCTCGCGTCCGTGTGGATGCTCGGCGCGATGCCGCTCATGGGGATGCAGTTCAACCACGCGAACATGGTCGTCCTGCCGCTCTTGCTCGGCCTCGGCGTCGAATCGGGAGCTCACATCATGAGCCGCTATCGCCAGAGCCTTCAGGAGCACGACGGCGTCGCGAAGCTCGACGACATCTTGGGCAGCACCGGCAGCGCCGTCTTCGTCGCCGTCCTCACGACCATCTTCGGATTTTCCGTGATGATGCTCGCCGACTATCGCGCGATGTTCGGGCTCGGGCTCATCATGACGGTCGGTATGTCGGCGACGTTGGTGCTCAGCCTCGTCGCGCTTCCCGCCTGCCTCGTCCTGTTGAAGCGCGCCGAATAAGAGTCTCCGTCGATTGAGACGGAAACTTTCCGCGCTCGTTGCGCGCGCACGCCGAGATCGCGCCGCAATGCCACAGCAACATTCCGGGGCTCGACGAAACGAGCCCTTTTATCGCCGGCGGCGATCACGATTGAGAGGTTGCGCCTCTTAGCATCGGCGCATGGCGCGCGCGGTCCATCACCATCAAACGCTGTCGCTCCTGTTCGCCGTCTCGATCGCGTCGGCCGGCTGCAATTTACTGACGGGCGCCGAGGATCTCGAGATCACCGAATCGGGAGGCGCGAGCCAAGGCGGCGAAGCCGCAGGCGGACCGAGCTCGAACGACGGCGGCGCCGACACGAATAGCGGCGCAGGCACTTCGAACGGAGGCTCGAACGGCGAGGGCGCGGGCCCTTCCGTTCCGCAATGCGGCGACGGCGCGTGTGAGGCCGGTGAAGACTGCGAGACGTGTGGTGTCGATTGCGGCGGCTGCGCCGCGTCTTGCGGCGACGGCTCGTGCAGCAGCGACGAGACGTGCGTGAATTGCCCCGACGATTGCGGCACCTGCGCGCCCGAATGCGGCGACGGCGCCTGCAACGGCACCGAGACGTGCTCCTCCTGCGCCGGCGATTGCGGCGCATGCCCCGCGACGTGTGGTGACGGCTCGTGCAACGGCGGCGAGACATGCGAAACGTGCGCGGGTGATTGCGGCGCTTGCGCGCCGGTCTGCGGCGACGGCACCTGCAATGGAACCGAAGCCTGCGAGACGTGTGCGAGCGATTGTGGCGCGTGCAACACGTGCGGCGGTGCCGGCGACGCGACCACCACGCTCGACGCGGAAGAGCAGGCGTTCCTGGTGCTCATCAACAACTACCGCGCGCAAAACGGGCTCGGGTCCCTCAGCGCGTGTACGTCCTTGAATCGCGCAGCCCAAGGCCACAGCGAGGACATGCGCGATCAAGACTACTTCGACCACACGGGCCTCAATGGAAGCTCGCCGTGGGATCGCGCCTGTGATGCCTGCTACGAGCTCGGCTGCGGTCCTCAAACCGCAATGGCGGAGAACATCGCGGCGGGTAACAGCGGAGCCCAGGCAACCTTCGATCAATGGAAGAACAGCCCCGGCCACAACGCCAACATGTTGGGCTCGAGCTTCAACAAGCTGGGTATCGGCCGGGCGACCGGCGGCGGCACCTATGGGGTCTATTGGACCAACGTGTTCGGCGGCGACGACGAGCCCAGCTGCAATTGACAGCTCAATAAGGCGGGCGCGGGCAGACGTCGTCGATACCCAAGCACGAGAGCGGGTCGGGCGGCGGGCACTTGTCGAGCGGAAGATCGCCTTCCTTGGCGAGGCGATCCACAAAAGCATCGCGAGCCTCGAAGCGAATGCCGGCCGGCAACGCATATCCCTTCGTTGGGCACTGCGCGTCGAGCTCGGGCCGTCGCTTGAACGAGAGCCCGACCGGGTCGAAGCCGAGCGCGATGCGCGATCGCGTGCGCTTGATCGGCTTCCACCGCCTCCCGGCCTTCTCGAGGTTCATCACGTAAAAGAGACCTACGCCGTGCTCTTCGACCGACTCGACGCAGAGCTCGTCCATTCCGTCGCCGTCGAGGTCCTGCACACGCAGGCGACGCAGCGACAGCGTCGAGTTGCAATCGGCGACGTCGAGATCGACGACCCGAAAGGTATAAAGCGGAAAAGGTCCGGTCTCGAACGGGGCGAGCACGACGACGTCCACGTTGCGCCCGTACATTCCATCGAACTCGTGGCCGCTCGTCGTCGCAGCCAGCCACAGCTTTCGTTTCGAAAGCGTCAATGAGCTGGTGGTGTCGTAGTTGCACCGATGCGTATTCGGCGGCGCGGACGCGACGCGCGTGTCGGAGCAGTCGACTGCGCGGTCGAAGAGGTCGTTTGGAAGCAGCTCGGGGGGGAGGCTCTCTGTTCCCAAATCGATGTTGGTCCAGTCGAGCACGATCTCCTTCGGCGGATCCGTCGTCAGGAGCGGCACGTTGGGTCTCATCCGCGGCTGCGGGGGCGCTGCGATGATGGGTGCGCTCACGCCGGCGAGAGGCGTCGCGGTTGCAAAGTCGATCACGCCGGCGCTCCCAGCCTGGCGCTTCGCCTTCGCGGTAGCAACTGCTCGCGGCGGCGGTGCCGCTTCTGGGGCGCTGGGCGCGCAGGAGAGCACAGCGACGGGCACGCAGAGGACTCCAACGTACCGCTTCATGGGAGCGATCGTACGCTCGTCCGACCCGTCGCATTCCCATGAGCCTCGTACGCCGCACGACTCATTTCAGAAGCTTCGTGAACGGTAGTCGCCGATAGGCCGAGCGACACGACAACCGAAGCGGATCGCGACGGCCTTCCACCTTGAGCTCGAGCGGTACCTTGTCGTCGCGCGTGACGAGCGCGTCGAAGGCATTCGCGCCGTCGGCGGGTAGCGCATATTTGCCGAGCGCCGTCACGCGAACGCCCTTCAGCAGCGTGCACTCGGGGACGTCGTCGAAATCGAGACCGCGATCGCTGCCGGTGAATGAAATCCTCCCGTCGCAGTCGCACACTGCGAGCTCTCGCCCGACCAGCGACGAAAACCGAGCTCCGTCGAGCGACGCCTGGCTCGGTGCCACACGCTCGGACGCGATACCGGCTTTGGCCAGCTGTGCGCGGACGACCTCGTCCGCTGCGCTCACGAGGCCTTGGTTGACGATGCGCTCGATGGTGTCGATGGACTTCGCCTCCCCGCCGATTCGGCGAAGCTCCGAAATGACGTCGCTGGTCCCATAGCGACGATCCGACGAAGCCGCTCTCGCGAAGACGCCGCCTATCACGTCGCCCGCGTCGAGCTTCTTTTCCCGCGCGATGCCGTCGACGAATGCCCACAACATCGCGCCGCAGCTGTACTCCGGATTACCGCGTCCGCGCGCCTGGGCGAGCGGCGTGCTCCCGACCGAGAGCAAACACTGATTCGCGGCTTGTACGAGGAGCCTGTGTTGCCTCTCGTCGTCGATCACCCCCAAGGCCCTCGCCGCCGCGAAGGAGAAATAGTCCGAGGACCCTTCACTCATCCAGGCGTCGGCGCGGTTGTCCCGGCGATCGAACATTTCGCCGTTCCACAAATGGAAGAGCTCGTGAGCGACGAAGCGCACCCACGCTTCCCGCGTCTCGGGCGTCTCCGCCTTCCAACCTCGGCCCCAGGCGGCGAGCTGAATGAGCCCGGGCAACGAGCCCCCTTTGGAGTAGCGACCAGGCTCTTCGTCGGGCGGCGCGGATACGAAAAGCACGGGTTTGAACGTGAGCTCCGTCTGCGTCGCCTCGGCAAACCAGGCAAGGAGCTTCGGAATATTCGTATTCGCCGATTCACGCATCCATTTCGGCAGTCCCGGGTCGACGACCATCTGGCCGAAAGGTGTCTGTATCGATTCGATGTTACCGAAATAGACATACGTGCCGTCGCCGTGCTCGCCCGAGGTCGGTGACCAATCGAGCTTCGCGGGCTCGCGACGATCCAGGATTTGAATGCCCCTTCCGGCCTCGGTCGCGAAATGCCACTCGATGTCGCCGGGCGCGAGGGTGTCCGCGAGCGCCACCTGCTTTGCTTCACAAGGTGCAGTCCCTTTGCAGACCAGCGGACGCGCGGCAAAATGGCCCGTATAGAAGAGCCGACTGCCGTCGGCGAACGCTGCGTGAACGAGATAGTCGGAAGGCTTTTCGCTCGTGTCCGTGACGAGGCGAATCGTCAAGGCATGCATCGGAGCGGAAGCAACGATCGCCTCTCGTCCCTCGACTTCGGTCCACTCGACGGGCGTCGCGCCGTCGTCCGCGGCGATGTTCCAATGCTCGTATCGGAATCGGTGTTGGCCGCGCTCGAAGCCGATGCCCATGACGGGCTTCGCGAAGCGATACGTGACCTCCCACTTGTCACCGACGCGCTCGACGACCGAGATATCGATCGGAGCCTTCGTGCTTTCGCTCGCGTCGGTGCCGGCGCTCGCGGCGACGGTGGTCGAAGGGCAAGGCTCGACGGGGCCGGGGCCCGTTGCGCAGGCCGCGAGGCACGGCGCGCATACCGCGATGACCAGCGCGCGCGCAGCGATGAACGACGTCCACCTCATCGGGTGATTATCGCCGAAGTGCCTCCGTGCTCGCGCTTCATGACAACACCCGCCGGAGGCGGGCGGCAGCATGGTCCGCGAAGCTCGCGGCCGTACGGGTCGGAACACCCGGCAGCTGAAGCAGGTGCACGGGCAGCGGCGGTGGCTCGTGCGAACGAAGAACGACCTTGAGCTTCTTCTTCGCGACGAGATCGCCGACTTGGTAGGACAGCACGCGAACCAGGCCGACACCGGCCAATGCCGCGTCGATCGCCGCCTGCCCGGTATTCACGGTGAGCTTCGCTCGAACGCGCACCGTTTGGTCACGACGACCCGAAGATTGAAACGCCCAGCGGTCCGGGATCGGCGTCGTACCAGTGAATGCGATGCAGACGTGTTGTCGCAAATCGTCGGGCGTTCGCGGGACGCCATGGCGCTCGAGGTAAGCGGGGCTCGCGCAGACGATGCTTTGCGTGTGACCGACGAGGCGCGCGCGCAGCGCCGAATCCGCGAGCGCCCCGATGCGCACGGCGATGTCCACCCCCTCCTCGGACAGCGAAACGGTGCGATCGTGGAGGAGCAAACGCACGTCCACCGCCGGATGCTCGTCGAGGAACGCGCTCACGATCGGAACTATGTGACGCTGTCCGAACAGCACCGAAGCCGCCACCGTCAGCGTCCCTCTGAGCTCGACGGCCTCGCGCGGCGATCGCTCGAGCGCCTCGAACTCCGCGAGCAGCTGGCGAGCGCGCTCGACGTAGAGGGCGCCGTCGTCGGTGAGCGACACGGCGCGCGTCGTACGATGGAGCAGGCGCGTCCCCAACCGCTCTTCGAGCGCGGCGATCGCGCGGGTGATCGCCTGCGGCGAGCGCCCCTGCCCGCGGGCTGCCTCCGCAAAGCTTCGTTTCGTCGCCACCGCGACGAAGGTGCGCCATTCATCGAGCCGATCCATTATTCCTCGATTCGGAATACTGTTACCACGCAGCGTTCATTGTTGCGAACGATGACGGGTCCTAGGTTCCTCGTGTCGCGCCGAGTGGCGCGCTCACGAAAAGGATCGAACCCATGAAAGACAAGACCGTCATCGTCGTCCTCGCAGATCCGAAGAGTGGCTCGGAGGAGGCGCTCGGCCGCGTCTTCAACGCGCTCGCCACGGCCTACGACCTCAAGGAGCGTGGCCGGCCGTTCTCGGTCGTCTTCCAAGGAACCGGGACACGGTGGATCGGCGAGCTGGCCAAAGAGAGTCACCCGGCGCACGCACTCTTCAATGCCGTGCGCGATCACGTCGACGGCGTCTGCGGTGGGTGCGCGGATATTTTCGGCGGCGGGGAGGAAGCCCAAGAAGCCCACTTGCCGCTGCTTCGGGACCTGAAGATCCCCGGCACCGGTGGGCTCACGAGCCTCGCCGGCTATTTGGATGAAGGAGCGCGGCTCATTTCGTTTTGAGGCGCGATAGGGAGCACGACCATGGCGATCGATCGTCCGTACCACGAGGGCGAGATCTCGGTGCAGGAGCGCGCGGGCCTCCGCGACGTCGCGCTCCTGAACGCCAAAGGGATTCAGCCTCGCATCATCCCGGCTGCACACCCATTCCTCACTGGCCTGCGCTACTTCGTGCTCGGCCGAGCCGACGCAGATCAGGCGTGTGAGGCGACGGTCCTCTTCGGAGACGCGGGTTTCTTGAGCGCGCAGGCCGAGGGGTCGGTCCTGTCGGTGCGATGCTCGTCGAACGAGGATCGCAGCTCGGATCCGGTGCTCGGCCCATTGCGCGAAGGCGATCGTGTCGGTGGGCTCGCGATCGATCTCGCGAGCCGCCGGCGATTGCGCATCAACGGCGTCGTCGAAAGCGTCACGGCGGAAGAGGTCCGCATCACGGTGCGCGAGTCCTATGCAAATTGCCCCAAGTACATTCAGAAGCGCATCGTCGAAGACGTCGACGGCGACGTTCACGTCGAGCGAAGCGGCCCGCACGCGAACGGTATCGAGCTCACCGACGAGCAGCGGGCGCGCATCCGACGGGCCGACACCTTCTTCATCGTCACGGTGAATCCGTCGGGCTACGCAGACGCCTCCCATCGAGGCGGCTCACCGGGATTCGTGCGTATCGAAGACGACGGCACCATCGTCGTCGAAGACTACGCCGGCAATGGCATGTTCAACACACTGGGGAATCTGGCCTCGAATCCGCGTGCAGCGCTCGTCTTTTGGGATTTCGAGAAGAGCCGAGAGAGACTGCTGCACCTGGCAGGCCGCGCGACTCTGCACTTCGACGATTCCGGGCGACGCTTCCGATTCCAGACCGAACATTGGACGGATCGCACCGTCGCGATCCCGTTCCGCACGCGGCTCCTCGAATACTCCCGCTTCAATCCGGAGCTGTAGAACCGAATCAGCGAAACGGGTCGATCCCCTCGACGAGCCAATCGGCAAACCTCCCGTCCTCGACGAGACGTTTGCCGTCCGCGTCGACCGTCAGCCGCCGTCCGAATAGACGCAACTGAACGGGGCAATCGTAGGGTGCCTTGGTGACCGAGGCGTGGCTGGTCCCGAGGGCGAGGCTCAAACCTGGAAGGAGCGCGTCCTGAATGCCGAGCCCAATTTCGGATCGAACGAGATAGTTCGTCGGAAAGGTCATCGCGCCGACGCGACCGGCGTCGCTGTGCCGCGCGAGGAATGCCTGCACCTGTTCGGTAATGGTCGCATCCGAACAGGTGACCTTCACGACGCGCCCGGAGCCGAACTCGAGGTAGACCGGGCTCTTTCGCAGCGCGGCCCCGGTCAGTCGCATGCCGGTGCCTAGGAGCCCGCGATCGGCCACGAACGTGCCGCTCACGACACTCGGATGTGCATAGACGAACCCCGCCGGGAGGTTGTCGATCTCGCCGAGCTTGGGCCGACCGCTGCTCGAAAGGATTGGGTATTGGGACGCGAGTGCGAGCTCGAGCTGCGTCCCCGCGGGTGATGTCACCCGAATGCGCGTCGGCGGTGCGAGGGTGCTCGCGACGCGGTCGTTCAACATGCCCAGCCGCTCGGGCTCCGCGCGCATGCTTTGCGCGAAGACCCGAGGATCGGTGCGCGTCACGTGGAGATGCCTCGAACCGGCGCGTCGGATGACGTCCAAAACGGCGACCCCGATCGGAACGGGAATGCCGTCCGCCGCGACCAGCAGCGACGCGGTCGCGCCGTGGAGCTGTGAGCCCAATGCAGCGCGGACTGCAGCTGGGTCGCTCATCGTTTCCAAACGAATGCGTTCGACCGTCGCACCTGCCCGGATGAGGGCGCGTTCCACGACGAGGTTCAGCTCCTCGAGCTTCCACGTGATGAGGTGGACCCGCTCACCCGGCGAGACGCACAAACATCGGGTCGCGAGGACGTCCGCGCCTTGCTGCACATTGGGATCGTTCGGAGATGGGCTCGACGGCAAAGTCATGACGAAGATGCTCCTCTCCAGGCTACATCAACGAATGATTGAAAGCGCGTCGTGAGGCGCTCCTGCCATTTCGAGGCACATCGGCTCGCTGTCGCACTCCCAGAAGACCGCCGATGCGTGTTTCGCGTCCTCGAGCGCTGGCCCGAACCTTGATCGTCCAGCTCTACGATGCGGCAACGAAGGCGCTGGACGCTCATCGGCGCCGCGGTGACGATGATCATCGCGACGGCGCGCTCGGCGTATGCCGACCAGGCTGCCGATGCGGCGAAGGCACAGGCACTCTTCAGCGAAGGTGTCCACGCCGAAGAAAACGGCGATTGTGCGCGCGCCATCGAGAAGTTCGACGGCGCGATTGCCCTCGTCGAGACGCCGCAGCTGCGGCTTCGATCCGCTCGCTGCAAAGAGAAGGTGGGCAAGCTCGTCGAGGCGCTCGGCGATTACCAGCGAGCAACCGCCATTGCGAAGGGCGACCCCGAGCTGCTCGCCGCTGCAAAAGGGCAGCTGTCGAACGTGATGCCGCGCGTGCCGCGTATCGACTTCGATTTCGCGAAGGGCGCGCCGGCAGGGGTCGAGGTGACGGTCGACGGTGAAAAGGTCGCGGACCTCGAGTCGGGGCAGCTCGTGAACCCGGGCGAGCACCGAATCGGTGCGACCGCGCCGAAGTATCGGCGGTTCGAGGTCGACGTCACCGTCCGCGAAGCCAAGACACTCGCGGTCGTCATGGTCCTCGATCCAATCGTGTTTCCGCCGCTGCCGAAGGCGGAGCCGAAAGGCGTCGATCCCGTGCCGTGGATCTTGATCGGAAGCTCCGGGGCGACGCTCGGCGCCGCGATCGGGCTCGGCGTCTATAGCGTCATCCTGGCCGACGACACACAGGAGGAGCTGCCGGACTCGACGTGCCGCACGGTCAGCCAGTTCAGAGCCGAATGCGACGGAGAGGTGTCGAGCGTCGAGCGCGACAAGATCGAGCAGAACGTCGTGCTGAGCCTCTCCATCGGTTCGGCGATCGTGTCGGCGGGCCTCCTCACGACGGGGATCATCATGCTGACCCAAGGCTCGGATGAGGACACGCCCGTCATGGGCCGCGTGACGCCTTGGTTCGGCCCGACCAGCGGCGGAATCACATTCGGCGGGACGTTCTAGACGAACCGCCGGATCGCGCCCGTTTCGGGGCGATTTCGTCCGTCGTTGGCGTTTTGCTCGACGAACGGCCGATCACGCGGTGGCAAGCGATGAGTCGCGGAGGTAAGGTCCGCCGTCGCTCATGGCTTCCGATTTGTCGCCGTCGTTGATTCCGTTCCTCGAAGCGGTCGAAAAAGGTCTTCTCGTCTCCGACGGCGCAATGGGGTCGCTGCTCTACGAGCGAGGCGTCTTCGTCACGCAGAACTTCGAGCAGCTCAATGTCGCGCGGCCCGACGTGGTGAAGAAGATCCACGCGGACTACCTCGAAGCCGGCGCGCAGATCATCCAGACGAACACCTTCGGCGCGAACAGCTTTCGCCTCGATCGGCACGGCCTCGTGGGCGAGGTGCGACGGCTAAACATCGCAGGCGCGGCGATCGCGCGCGAGGTCGTCGGGCGAAACGCGTACGTCGCGGGGTCCATCGGACCGACAGGCCTCGTCCCCGGTCCGAACCGCGCCAAAGAGCTGACCGCCGCACGCGCCACCTTCGCGGAGCAGGCCGCCGCGCTCGCCGAAGGTGGTGTCGATCTGTTCGTCATCGAGACGTTTCGCCATCTCGACGAGCTCGGCATCGCGATCCAAGCAGCGCGCGAAGTCGCGCCGAAGATCCCGATCGCCGCGACGCCCACGTTCGACAGCGAGGGCACCGTCGCCGACGGCACGCCGCCGGAAGAGGTCGCGTCGATCTTGCGGGACTTCGGCCCCGACATCATCGGCGTCAATTGCGGCGATGGGCCGCAGCTCTCGCTCACGATGGCCGAGAGGATGCGCCGCGCAGGGCTTCCGCTGTACGTGCAGCCGAACGCAGGCTTGCCTCGCAGCGTCGACGGGCGGCTCCTCTACATGGCGACACCCGAATACTTCGACGTCTTCGCGCGACGAATGATCCAAGCAGGTGCGCGCATCGTCGGCGGCTGTTGTGGCACGACGCCGGAGCACATCCGCTGGATGGCCCGCTCGGTGCGCATGCTCGGCAGCGCGCTCTCGCAGAAGACGCAATCGGTACCCCCTTACGAGCTGAAAGGCGGGCACCCGAACGCCGTCGAGCCGACCCCGCTGAAGCAGCGGAGCGAGTTCGCCGCGAAGATCGCCGACGGAAAATTCGTCGTCAGCGTCGAGGTGAACCCGGACCCCGGCACCTCACCGGAGAACGCGCTGGCGGCCGCGAAGATGCTGATCGACGCGGGCGTCGACATCGTCAACGTCGCCGACGGGCCGCGTGCGACCGCGCGCATGTCGAACCTGGCATTCTGCGCGCTGCTCCTCGAGCGGCACGGCATTCAACCGATCCTGCACGTCTGCGGTCGCGACCGAAACATGCTCGGCCAAATGGCGCATCTGCTCGGCGCGCACGCTTTGGGCATTCGTAACCTCGTGGTCATCACGGGCGATCCGCCGAAGGTCGGTGATTACCCGGAAGCGACGGCCGTCTACGATCTCGATTCCGTCGGTTTGCTCCACATGGCGAGCAAGATGAACCGCGGCCTCGATCCTGCGGGTAAAGGCCTTCGCGGTGGAAAGACGGAGTTCTGCTGTGCGACGGGCTTCGAGCCGGGCGCGCAGGATCTCGACAGGGAGATCGCGCGCCTCGAGGCGAAGGTCGCGGCCGGCGCCGATCTCGTCATGACGCAGCCTGTATTTCAACAAGAGCTGCTCGATCAGGTCCTCCGGCGCATCGCGCATTTGAAGGTGCCCGTTCTCGTCGGCGTGTTGCCGCTCGTATCGTTCAAGAACGCCGAGTTCTTGCACAACGAGGTTCCCGGCATGCAGATCCCCGACGAAATCCGCGAGCGCATGCGGGCCGCCCCGCCCGGCGCGGAGGCTCGCAAAGAAGGCGTTCGGATCGCACGCGAGATGCTGTTCGCGGTGCGCGATCGCGTGCAGGGCGCCTACCTCATGCCACCGCTCGGGAAGTACGAGCTCGCACTCGAAGTCCTCGACGGCCTGAATCGCTGAAGCGACGCGGGCCGCGCGCAGACGTTCTCACGCGCGAACCGGGGAGCGCGCACCGACCTACGCGGTCTCGGTCTCGACGCGGGCCCGTCACCGAGCCGGACGCGACACGACGCCAATTGGGGACAAAACCCCCGAAGAACGCGTCGAAACCATGACGGTGTCGCGGGCACGCGCGTCGCAATCGCTGACGCACGTCGATGAAATCAAAAGGAGCGCTTCGGCTTCGCACCGTCATCAAGAGCTTGGGGGTCGGCGTCTTTTCGTCGCTGATCGATTTCACCGTCCTCGCCGTCCTCGTCTCCGGGGCTGGTGTGGGGGCGCGTGTCGCGAGCCCGTTCGCGCTCGTCGCGGGGCTGTCGTTTCAATTCGTCGGCAACAAGGTCTTCGCGTTCGAGGACAAGCGGCCGCGCTGGGGGCGGCAAGCCGCGATGTTCCTCGCGGTCGAAGCGCTCGCCTTCGTCGCGAACCTCGCCTTGTTCGACGTCGCGGTTCGCGCAGTGCCCCTGCCCTACCTCGTCGTCCGCGCCCTCTGTCAGTCGGCCGTGTACTTCGGGCTGTGCCTGCCGCTCTGGTCGCGCATCTTCGACAAGAACGGGCTCTCGACGTCGAATGACGCGACGAACGCGGGTGCGCTGTGAACAACGCCGCCGCGCTCCTCGTCGCGCTCAGCACGAGCTGGACGGTGCTCGGGACGCTCGCGGTCGCGAAGGCGACGCGCGGTAGTCGCGCCCCATTGCTCGCCGGCGACGTCCCCGCCGTCACCGTCTTGAAGCCCCTCGCCGGTGCCGATCCGAGCCTCGAGGAAAACCTCCGCACCTTCTTCGAGCAGGATCATCCGCGGTTCGAGATCCTCTTCGGCGTCGAACGCCAGGACGATCCCGCTGCTTTCGTCGCCGAGCGACTGATGCGGCAATACCCGCATGTCGCCGCGAAGCTCGTCGTCCACCAGCAGAGGTCCGGCCTCAACCCGAAGGTGCGCAACCTGCGCGGTATGATCGCGCACGCGAAACACGACCTCGTCCTCGTCAGCGACAGCAACGTCCGAGCACCGCGCCATTACGTGCGCGAGCTCGCGGCCATCAAGACGAGCGACGCCGAAGTCGGCCTCGTCACGAACCTCTTCGCGGGAGAAGGCGCTGCGACGCTGGGCGCCAGCCTCGAGAAGGTCCAGCTTTCCGGCTTCGTCGCTGCAGGCGCGGCTCTCCCGACGACGGTCGGCGACGCTGCGGTCATCGGGAAATCGATGCTGATGTCGCGCGCCGAGCTCGAATCGCTCGGCGGATTCGACAGCGTCGCGGACGTCCTCGCCGAAGACTACGTCCTCGGAAAGATGTTCGAGCGCGCCGGCAAACGAATCGCGGTCGCACCGACCGTGCTCGCCAACGTCATCGGCCCGGTCGACGTGCCTGCCGTGTTCCACCGTCACCTTCGCTGGTCGATGATGCGCGCGCGGTTGCGTCCGCTCTGCTTCTTCCTCGAGCCGCTGACCGTCCCACTGTTCGTCCTGCCGCTGGCGCTCTCGGCGCTGGGCATTTGGGCCTGGCCGTGGCTCGTCTCGATGTGGATGTTGCGCGACGTCGGTGGTTGGCTGCTCCTCAAAGGGCGTCGCGGTCTCTTCGCCCCATTGCTCCTCGGCGCCTTGCGCGATGTCCTTGCGCTGATCGTGTGGATGACGACGCCGTTCAAACGGCACATCGCCTGGCGTGGCCACCGCGTGCGCGTCGGGGCAAATACCGCCCTTTCGCTCGAGTGAGGTCACACTTCTCGATCGCCGGACGACGCCACGAAAGAGCGATCGTCGCTCGGGGATCGAGGACAATCCGTGTACCGATGCTTTGCATGCCTGTGGCTCGTGGCCGGTTGCTCGATCGCGGACGGCGAACACCTTCCTGAAGCCGGCACGATCGCGAAAACCGTCCAAATGGTGGGCACGTCACCCGTCGGCGCTTCACCTCGAACGGTCCCGGCTCCTTCGGCGCGCACGACGAGCGCGGCGCGACCGATTTCCCCTTGTGGCCCCGGCATGGTCCGTGTCGACGACTTCTGCGTCGACCGTTACGAAGCTCACCTGAAGGAGCTGCAGCGCGACGGCGCGACCGTCCCCCACCCCTATTACGAGCGCCCCAACGCCGGCGCGACGTACGTCGCCGCCAGCGAAGCAGGTGTGTTCCCGCAAGGCTACGTGAGCCGCATCGAAGCCTCCGCCGCGTGTGTCGCTGCGGGCAAACGGCTCTGCTCACGATCCGAATGGCTGCGCGCCTGCCGCATGGCGATACCTGCGTCGCGACCACCGCGCGCGCCCACCTGCAACGTCGGCAAGGTGCACCTCTTGAGCTACCTCTTCGCCGATCGCCAAGGCAGCTTTCGCTACGACGAGCACTTCAATGCACCCGCGCTCAACAAGACGCCGGGCTTCCTCGCGCGGACGGGCGAACACGACGATTGCCAATCGGAGAGCGGCGCCTTCGACATGATCGGCAACCTCCACGAGTGGGTGAGCGACACGGTCAGCGCCACGTTTCTGCAACGATTCGAATCGGAAGGGGTCCACCGTCAATGGCAGCCCGGCCAAGTCGGCAATGGCATCTTCATGGGCGGCTTCTACAGCACGACGGGTGAGCACGGCCCCGGATGCGCCTTCACGACGATCGCGCACGAGCCCGCGTATCACGACTACTCGACGGGGTTTCGTTGCTGCAGCGAGACCGTGCCGAGGACGAAGGAATAGCGGGGCGGGTGCCGGTCGTATGGACGGGCCCATGCTCCGCCGCTCCCTTCTTCTCGGCTCGGCCGCGCTCGTCGCCGGCTGTGCAACGAACGATCGAACGACCGCCTCCGACGCGTCGAAAGCGATCCCCGCCTCGGATCCGCCGCCCTCCGCACGCACGCCGTTCGCGGAGAAGTTCGACACGATTCGGCCGCTCTTCGCCGAAAACGGCTGTTTTGCGATGCGAGAGCCTTCGGGCCCAGTCCACCGCACCGATCCCGAACGTTGCGCCAAACCTCGACGCCCCTATTCGACCTTCAAAATCGCCAATGCGCTCGTCGGGCTCGAGACGGGCATCGTCGCCGGCGCCGACAGCCCGCTCGAATGGGACCAAGCTGCTTACCCCACCCAATCGTGGTGGCCCGAAGACTGGTCGAAGCCACACACCCTCGCGACGGGAATGGCCGTGTCCGCCGTCCCGTACTTTCGCACGCTCGCGCGGACCATCGGCAAAGAGCGCATGAAAGCGGGGCTGCAACACCTCGGTTATCCACCCTGCGCGCCGCAATGCCGCGAGGAAGATCTCGCGCCGATCGACTCCTTCTGGCTCGACGGCAGCCTGCGCATTTCGGCGGACGAACAGCTGGCGTTCGTCGATCGAATCGCCGCCGGCAAGCTCCCGACCAAAACGGAGCATCGCGACGCGATTCGCAAAGCGCTCCTTCGCGAGGAGCGTGACGGCCGGAAGCTCTTCGCGAAGACCGGCACCGGGTCGCGCGAAGATCAGAAGCTCGCGACCTTCGCCGACCGCGTGCCGCATGTCGCTTGGCTCGTCGGCTGGGTCGAGGACGGTACGACCACGTACCCGTTCGCCGCGTGGGTCGAAGGCCCGAGCGCGGAGGAAGCGTGGGACGAGCGCTCGAGGCGCGTCTACGGAGCGTTGGAGAAGCTCGGCCTCTTCTCACGCGCGCCGACGTAGAGCACAACGTCACTTCATGCAGCGGGCCCCCCGACGCGCGACCACGACGAGCCGAGGCCCGGCCGTATTCGCGATCGCGCTCGCGTCCTTCGCCGGTGTCACCTGCGCGCCGCCGCCCGAGCTCGATTTACCGCCCGCCCTACCCGGCGCGCCTCCGATGCCCGGCCCGGCGCCCCGGGAGCGCTCGTTTCATGCGGTCGACGTCAATACGCGTTGCGAGCATTGCCATACCGAGATTGCCGCCGAGTGGCGCGCGTCGTTCCACCGAATGGCGCATAGCGACCCGACGTACCTTGCGCAATTCGAGAAGGAGCCGCTCGCTTTCTGCACCGGATGCCACGCGCCGGAGGCCGACCCTGCGACGGCAGCGCCGCCAGATGCGGCCGATATGGGCGTCGGGTGCGTGACCTGCCATATCGTGGGTGACCAAATCCTCGCCGCGCCCGCATCCAACGAAACGACCCCTCCGCACCCCCTCACGCGAACGAACGCGTTCGCCTCGCCCGCCGCGTGCGCGGGCTGCCACGAATTCTCCTTCCCGGCGTCGGTTCACGACAAAACCCCCCTCTTGATGCAATCGACGATGAGCGAGCACACATCGTCGGCTCATGCAGAAGCGAGCTGCGCGTCTTGCCATATGCCCGTGGTCACCGGGCGCGACGGGCGTGCCCACAAGAGCCATGGGTTCGCGTCGTCGCGCGATCCGGCGGGCCTCCGTGAGGCCGTCGTCGTGGAGCGACACATCGCAGACGACGGGGCGCTCGAGATTACGTTGCGCCCCGGCCGTGTCGGGCACGCATTTCCGACGGGCGATCTCCTGCGCAGATTGAGGCTCTCGTTCGAGGTGCGCGACGCCCAAAAGACCATCGTCGAGCGCCGCGAGCGCATTTTTCAGCGCCGATTCGGCTTCACGAACAAACCGTTCAAGCCGCCGCGGCGCATTCTCGCCGGCGACGACCGCGTCGGCCTCGGCGGTGCGTCGGTCGAGGCGCGTTTTCTGCCGCGGGTGCGCCCAGCCGGCGGCGCCATTCACTACACGCTGCACTACGACAGAGTCGCGGACCCGACGGGTGGAGAGGACGGGCAGCCCCTCGTGGAGGGTTCCGTCCTCTTGGCGGAGGGGGAAGTCGAGCTGTGAGCGGAAGTCTGCTCAGGGCAGCTGTTTGCCCTTCGCGAAGTCGACGCGAAGTTCGCGGGGCGCGGTCGGCTCGGCGCACATGATGTCGGGGTCCGCGCCTTTGATGGCCTTTTCGATGACGACGTCGAGCTTCGCCGCGAGCTCGTAGTCTTTGATTTGAGCACCGAAGAATTGGCGCTCTCCCTCTTTGTGGACGATGAACTTCGCCGCCGCAAATTCCGTGTGCCCGGTGAGCGCGCGGAGGATGGGTGCGTAGTCCTTGTTCGGAGCAGCGGCGGAGTGATCCAAAAGCACGTAGTGCATTCGGCAAGTCGATTGCGGAAATGCATTGGGCGGCTCACCCGTGACGTCGTCGGAGCCGCCGCGAAGGATGCTCTTCTTGCGAGCCGCGACGAGCTCCTCCTCGGTCACGACGAGGAGCTCGCCCGGCCGCTTTTTGCTCGACAGGAGGACGTCGTCCTCGGTTTTCCAGATCGTGCCGTCTCGGTCGACCGCGATCGACTGCGTGTCCGGCTTGGCGAAGGTCACGGGTATTCGCAAATAAGGAGCGCCCTTCGATAGACGCGCAAAAACGGCGTCCTCCTTGTGGACGACATACGTTTTTCCGAACCACACGTCGGGTAGTCCCTTGTCGTCGACTTTGGACTCCTCCACCCAGGTATTCTTTTCGAGCTTTTGAACGCCGTTGCCGAGTCGGAGGCGCACCTCGGCGAGCGTTGCTCCGCCGAGAAACTCGACGTCGTCGTCGAGCTCGAGGCCCTCCATCTCGGTTACGAAATAGGCAGGATCACCGAGCTTGTCGGTCCAGAGGATCGTCCCCACGCCCGTCTTTTTCGTCCTCCTCCCGACGGCGAGGACCTCGCCGCTCTC
>JABFXY010000079.1 GCA_013361525.1 Polyangiaceae bacterium
AGTCCAAGGGGCGGCCCCCGACGCGGGGGTACGAAAACCGCGCGCCCCGTCAGTGCCTCCAGGCTGGCGGGGCGTTCTTTTTTTGTGTGCTGGGGTCCATCTCACGCGAATGAGACCGGCGGTTGCATTCACATCCGATGAGCCACCCCCATCGCCGCCCAATGCAACGATCCGTTTCACTTTCCGGGCGGGCGCGCAGCGAGGCGGTGCGGATGAGCCCATCGACGACGGTTGGGGCCATGTCACGCGAATGAAACCGGCGGTTGCATTCACATCCGATGAGCCACCCCCATCGGCGCCCAATGCAACGATCCGTTTCACTCGCCCCGTCGGCCTCGCGCGGCGCGGCGGAGCCCACCCGCTCGACGTGGTCAATCCCGCTTCTTCGCGGGCCCCTTCCGCTTCGTGCGGACCAACGCCTGCTCGTAGGCGCGTTGAACACGCCGAAACACGTCGGCCTCGCCACCGTGATCAGGATGCGTCTCGAGCGCGCGCTTTCGATAGGCACGTTTGATCTCGTCGAGCGTCGCGCTCGACGGGACGCCGAGCACCGTCCATATCGAAGCGCGCTGGTCCTGCTGCGCGCGATCCGCGCGCGTTCGCTCCGCCGACACCCGCTCCTCCGGCGACTTCGGCTTCCCGAGCCAGGGCTCCTCCCCGCGCAACATGCGTGACCAAGCGCGGGCCCAATGCGGCTCGATCTCCACGAGCTCCCGGCCCGCCACCTTCTCCGCCTCGGCCAGCGCCTCCTCGCGCGTGCGCGCCCCGCCATTCGCCGCATCCGGCTTTCGATACGGCGTGTGAACCGGCGGCCCGCTCCACCATGCGGCCCAGAAGAACCGCCTGCGCTTCGTCGTCGTGATGGACACGACGGGCGCGAAGAGGGAACGCGGTTCGGTCATGGGGCGGGCGCAGGGTAGTACAGAATGGTCCCCGGAGCGGGCACCGACCCGCTGAGCGCTCGCCTCGCGAAGCTCACCGCGGGTCGAGGATCTCGACGTCGTACGTGGCGGCTACCACGCGACAAAGCGTGCGCCCTTCGGGATCGAGCAGCGACAGCGCGTGATGCGACCCAGCAGGCTCCTCGAGCTCCGACTCGAGCCGACGAATGTCGACCGGCGCGTCTTTGAGAGCCGCGGCGACGTCGGCTCCATAGCCCACGTATCGAAACTCGATGCAATCGCGCGCCGCACCTCGAACCTTCCTCCCGCGACGCTTTTGACATATCGAGGCATCCCACCCGGGCCAACCCCTACAGATACGCTTTCGGCACATTCGCCAATTGCGCATCGGACGACCACCCCGCCGGCATAGCAGCCGGATTCACCCAAGCCCGTCCCGATGCAAGCCAGGCTTGACGTTGACGCCGTACGGACTCGACCGTTCCGTCCTCGTAGCCGAACTCTGTCACACAGCAGTCGAAGATATTAAAGCTCGGCGTCATCCAGTCGCCACCCCAGGGTTGTTCGGCCTGTGGAAGACCACATACGCGGCATGGTAGCCCCTCACCGTGCATTTATCACCTCGCTCGCGGGAAGTTTGGCAATGCGAGACCGTTGCTGTGCGTCCACCACGAGGCGAACACAAAAGCGCCCAACTCGTATCTGGCGCGTGGCCGCCGGTTTCGGGCGGAACGATCCCAGATCGCTGACGTGGCTGCTCCGAACCTTGCACTCCCGCTTCACTCAACCATCTCGGCGAGTTCCAGCAGCGCTTTCGCAACCGCGCGCGCCTCCTCGGCGCTGAGCTCGACAGGATCACCCTGCGTCACCGCGCGCAGATGCACCGCGCCGCCGTCATCCGGTACCCACAGCTGAACTTCGCCCCTGCCAAATTCCATGATAGCAAGCGCCATTTCGCTACCCCCATACCATCAATCGCTCGAAAAGCGCACCAGAAGATCGCCGCCACTCAGACGAAGCGGGCCCCTCTCACCGCGAACCTCTATCCACAGGGCCCTCTCATCCGTATCGGCGTCGTCCATTACTCGATACTCGGAGAAACTGGTCGCGTTCGGCGGCAGAACGGTGGCATCAAATCGCCTTGGCAACGCGGCGCCCTTGCTCTCGATTGCTTGAAGCAAGCGAAGCGCGGCCTTCAACTCACGCTGAGTCTCGGGATTGCCAGCCTCAAGCTCAAGTGCCCTTTCCAAATACGCGACGGCTCGTTTCATGACCGCAACCTCGACCCACACCGGCTCTGTAACGAGAGACGCATAGCAGTCGCCAAAGTACCCTCTCTCTCCGCCAAACTCTTACAAGACATTCGGGCGACAGTCGGGTTCCAGGTCGACCGGACCCCTTTCCCCTGGGCGTCGAGAACTGAGCGCACCGCTGGTGAGCGGCGCACCCCAACGACGAGAAGCGAGATGGTCCCTCTGAACAAACCAGCGATTCCGTCTCACAGGAAACGGGACCACCTCGTTTACCCAACAACGCGGCATCCCGTAGCGCTTCCTTCGTCGGCATCACGCCCCCACCCACTCTAGTCACCTTCAAGCAAGAGCGTGCGCCTCTCGCGGAGCGCGCCCTGCAATGCTCCCATGAGGACCTGGACGCCGACTCGAACACTGGGCGACACGGCGTCGTTCGCGACGAATCGCCGCAACGACCGCATCCAAATCTTGGCATGCTCTGGCGATAGCAAGGTAGTCTTGCACGGATCGACGATCAAGCCACTGAGGCGCTCCAGCTCTTTCAATGTCGAGTCAAGTTGGTCGAACACCCGTTGAGACAATACGCAGACTAACCTTCCGCCCTCAACAAACTCGATTGCCATGGCCCCCTGCGGCTCTGTTGATGCGTGCGATAGCACCACATCTTTCCCTGCCAAATCGACGACTACTACCGCCATTCAGATCCGACAGGTTGGCACAACGTCGCGATTCATCGGGAACGACGTGCCTTGCTTCGGCGCGCCCCGCGACCGCATTCAGCCGCGGAGAGCCTTGCACATTCGTCACAGACGCGATTGACCTCCTGGAAACGCCTAAACGGAGCCAAGCTATCAATGGTCGACTGAAGGAAGCCGCACAAGGCACTCCACACGCTCTCCACTCTTACGATTACGCCTTGGCACCTAATCGTAGCCGAGCAGTTGCTCGCAACGTTCACGATCAGGGTCCCGCCGCCAACCGCCTCGATGTGCATAGGACCACTCGGCCGTCGACCAGGGTCAATCGCAGACAGCAATGATTCCATCGTCGGGACAACGAACACCGCACCCGAGAAGGCCCCAACAACCAGCTCATGCGAGGACGCGTCGTCCGCGATATGGATTTGGCCTCTAATATCGGAAATCGATTCCGGAACACCAACGATCTCGAGCCTCCATACGATGGTCGTCATGTCGACAGCCGCGGGAAGAAGGTTATCACCTCGTTACGGGCAGTATCCACAACGAGAACGTGGCGCGCCGATTGCTCACCAACCTTGAGACGCTTTTCGAAGACCTGCATCGTCGCGCCTGGCGCGGTGTTTCGCGCGCCTTTCCCCCAGACCTCGTTCATTCCCTTTGTGAGGGCTTCACGCATTTTTGCCTCTGAGGTACCTGACGCAAACCGAAACAGGTCACCTTGGTCCGTTCCATAGCCGGGCACGTGGCGCATGAAGATATGTAGCCATCCCCGATTGGGCTGTCCCTCGACCACGGTCGGGAGAGGCCCGCGGCACCCGCTCAGGCCGGCAGGATCCACCCATAAGTGCGGCTCATGTACATACCCATACAGCGCCGCTCCACCCGCCAACCCAATCGGATCCTCGCTCAAATACCTCCCCAGCTCCGGATCGTAATACCGGAACCGATTGTAATAGAGCCCCGTCTCCGCATCCTCGTACTGCCCGGGAAAGCGCCACGGATTGCTCGTCCGCGCTTCCGCCTCGATCCCGGCCCCCTCTTCACGAACGACTCCATAGATGTCGAGCTGGGCCTTCCAGGCGATCTGCCCCGCTTCGGTCGTCAAAAGATTCGGCGTGCCGAGATGGTCCGTGACGACACCATACCGCTTTCGACCTTCGACCTTCGCGAGCGGCGCAAAGCGCCCGGGGTCGAAGACCCACGTCGTCAGGCTCGGTTCTAGCGACCCGTCCGCGTCGCGGATTCGCTCATGAACGAGATCGTCACCGTCCCAGAAGTACTCCGTGATCGCTCCAGCGAATGACTTGGTGAGCCTGCGCCCGAACGCATCATAGGTGAACGCGACCTCTTTTCCATCTGGTCGGTGGACGGTAACGAGCTGTCCCTTCGCGTCCCAGTCGTATTTCCATACGGCGCCATCCGAGAGGGTCTTCTTGACGAGATTGCCGTCCGCGTCGTGCTCGAGCTGGGTTGCCCCGATACGATTCAGCACGCCACCCTTGCCGTAAACGCGGTCGCTCATGTCGCGCGTGCGGAACAGGTTTCCTGCAGCATCCGCGCTACGATGGAGCTCGGTCCCGTCGCTGAACAGCTGACGAATCAGGTACCCGCGTGGGTCGTGTTCGTAGCGGCTACCACCTCTTGCGTGCCCTTCCGCACTGAGGTCAAAGATCCCGGAGATCTGGTCTGGGGCGCTCCAGTTGTAGCCACGGCGGAGGACATCCGACCCTTCCGTGGTTCCGGACGCACCCGTCACAACACGCTGCTCAATCGGCCGGCCGAACTGGTCGCGGCCCCAACGTACAGCCACACCACCAGGCAATCGTCGCGCGAGCTCCTCCCCCAACCCATTGCGGGCAAACGCGATCTCGAAGTCGGGTGCCGACGCTTGAGGCACGCCGAGCCGCCTCAAGATTGGGAGGTTTTCACCCAACTCCCACCCAACGGAAACGCCGGTGATGTCTCCGGCATTGTTGTACCGATACGATGCTCTGTGGGCGAGGCTGGTGGTGCGTTCGAGACGCAGACCCGAGCGATCATAGGTCGACCGCACGCTCGCTTCCGTGGCGGTGAAGTCGATGCGCGTCGACTCTTTGGTGATTCGACCATTCGCGTCGCGCGACAGGTTGACAGCACCGCCTTTCGTCGCTGCGCCGACCAGGTCGCCAACTTCGTCATAGGAGTAGGTCTCTTCGGTTGGTGCGCCACCGAGCACCGGTGACGTCGTCCTTTGCGCCACGATCCGGCCAAGCTTGTCACGCTCGAACGCCACGACTCGATGCCCACCGGTAAAGAACTGCTTGGTACGTCCGGCTTTGTCGTACGCGTATTGGCGCTTCGTACCTGAGAAGGTGCGCTCGCTCTTGACGCGGCCAGCTAGGTTCAGCTCGAACGCGTACTCGTCTCCCGTCTGGTTCGCTATCGCAACGAGCTCCTCGTCGGAGTCGTATCGAAGCTGGACGCGCCAGCCCATCGCATCCGTGTGCTCGATCAGGCGACCCAGCCCTGCATACCTCATTCGCACGCGCCGGCTCAGAGCATCAGTCTGTTCGACGACGTTGCCCTCCTCGTCCCGCGTGAGGGTGAGCCGCTCACCGTCAGGCCGATCGATCTGCACGGGCTCGCCGACCAGGTTGCGCGTGACGCGCAGCTCGCGCCCCAGAGGGTCTTTCGAGTATGAAAGCCGACCGAATGTGTCATGCGCGAGCTGGGTGATGCGACGCTCGGCATCTACCACCGTCGCCACGTCGTGCCGCTCGGTCCACGTAAGATCCGTGGAGCGCCCCATGGGATCCTGGAAGGCCTTGAGTCTTCCCCGATCGTCATGAGAATACCGGGTGACATCGCCGGTCGGATTCGTGATGGCGACCGGCTTTCGCCGGTGGTCCCACGCGAGCGTCGTCCGACCTTTCGCCGGATTGACGAGCTCTACGACGTTGCCAAAAGCGTCATATTGCCAAGTCGTCTCTTCTCCGAGCGCGTTCGTCTCTCGAATCACACGGCCGCGCTCGTCGTGGTCCCACTTGGTCTCGTTACCCAGACCGTCGCGCTCGAGCACCTTCCACGTCTCGGGCCGATATTCGTATTCGGTAACGACGCCGACGGGGTCGACGACCTTATCGACGAGACCGAGCGCATTCGTAAAATAGCGGGTAACGCCGCCGCGACCATCCTCCACGACCGTGAGGCGCCGCTCTTTCTGATATTGAATGCGGCGGTCGTAAATGACCCGCGGCATCGCATTCGTCGCGCCGGGGCTCGAGTCGAAGGACGGGTTCTCGCCCCACGTCCGAATGCAATTGCCGTCGGGGTGATCCATGTCCCACGCAAAGCGGAATGTGAGCCCGCCTTTGTGGACCTCCTCCGTGATCACACCACCGGACCATGCGTACCGCATCGCGTGGTCTGCTGCGTCAATCGCCTGAGTGAGCTGCCCATCCTCGTACCGGTACGCGACGAGGCGATGAGGTTTTTCCAGAACGGTCATCCCTCGCGTCGGATCCGGCAACGATCCGGCCGGTTCGCCGGTTCGCGCTGGGACGAGGCCGGCGAACCAGATGCTCTCGATTCGATGTTGCGCATTCCAGCGCACATCGAGGACGCGACCTGCCGCGTCGATCACATATCGGAGATAGCCACGCTCGTAATGAAGCTCAATCCGATTGTGGGAGGGGTCGACAACCGCGATCGGCAAGAGGACGCGCCGCTCCGCGCCGCGCGGCGAGCTTCCTTCGACCAAGCGATAGATCCAGCGTCGACCGTCCACGAAGACGACCTCGTAGCCCTGCGGCGTCCGTACGAGCGTTTCGCGATCTTCAGGTTCCCACACAGAGTCGCCCGGTCGCATCAACGAATAAAAGGTCTTTGGCCTCCCATCGGCACCGCGGAGGTGGACGATCGCACCTTGCGCCTCCTCTTCGATCCACGACTCGAACGGATGAAACCACGCGGATCCGAGCGCCGGGGTGCGGGCTGTCATCGTCGTCGCGAGCGTCGGCATCGTGGGATGCCTTCCTTCTCGGCTCCGATAATTTCGCTCCCACTTGAGCGGCATCACCGCGCCACCGAGCTCGAAGTCGACCGCGTCGGCGAGGAGCTCTCCGGACGCCACATCGACGGGGTGGCCGGTCAGGAAGCAAATGACCTTGCTGCGTTTGCCTCCAGAGGCGAGCTTGAACTTCTTGTGGGCCCAGTCGCTGATCTGTTTGCCCCACTTGCGCTTTGCAAACTTGAGACCGGCCTTCACGGCGGCCGCAGCAGCAACCATGAAGTCGATGGCCTCGGGTCCGCCGATGTTGACCGGCGCGCCGACCGGCACCGGCGTGACGACGGACGTCGGGAGGTCGATGGGGAAGCTGCACGATATGGCTTGAGACAACTCTCGACTCTGGCTCGAGCCGGCAAACTTCACCGTCTTCGAGCCCGTCAGCAGGGTGCCTTCGTTGTCGGGCGGCGCGTCACCGGGTGCGGGCGCCGTGCCGGGCGGGGTCGGAAAGTGCGGCACGTTCATCGCTTCCGTACCGGTGTTGCCGGTGGGAAGGCCGTTCACGAAAACCGGTCCGCCTCCACCGAGCACGGCGCTCACAGCCGCCCCAACAGCCGCACCGATGGGGTCGAACACCGCACCGACGAACGGGTGCGGCAACGGAGCTGTCCCCGGCGGGCTCGGGATCACCACCAAATGAACGTCGATCCCGAGCACGGGATCGCCCCACTTTGCCGCGGTCATACTCGAACCTCGGAAGATGCGCCGGCCCTCGCCGCCTGGACCGAAGCGGTCGCTTCAGCTTCCAATGAACGTACTCGTGCGTCGATCGGCGGCACCTCGTGCGCGCGACCAATGCGGGTCAGTACTTCGCCCAACCGACGTGCGACCAGCGTGTACGATGTGGCAGTGCGCAGGAGAGGGTCGAGCGCGGCAACCTCGTCGATCGCGCGATTCCAATTCGCGACAGCATCACCGGGCCGCAGCTGCGCGTCGAAGCACTCTCCCTGCATTCGAAGCGCCTCGACGCGCATCCCTGGCGATCCGTCGGCTAGATCGTAGACCCGTTGGTATCCAGCTCGAGCGTCGTCGTACATCTTCTCGTTGAGAAACGTCGAGGCGATGCCCAGCGTCGCCTGGAGCTCGAGCTGGACCGCACCGAGCTCCTGGGCGAGCTTCACTCCCTGTCGAAACGCCTCCAGCGCACGAGGCGTGCGCCCGCATGAGAACTCGGCCGTCCCCACCGCGATGGCGCAAGTCGCGTGCTCATGCTTCAGCCCGCTGACGAGGCAAAGCGTACGCGCCATTCGAAACTTCTTCGCAGCAAGCTCGAAGTTGCCTTCACCCTGCGCCTGGCCTGCATCGAACAAGAGCTCTTTTAGAGCCTGCCCCGTGCGCTTGCCCATTAGTCTTCGGCCGAGGCGATCTTCGAGTGCCTTTCGCCTCTCCGGCGTCAGCGCAGGGGCGTTCTCGCGTTTCGGTCCGACATCGTGGGCACTGCGAAGGTTTCGCACGTGCCGCGCGAGCGCCTTGCGGTCGACGTTCAGGGTAACCGTGTTTGCGATCAGGTCCATGACGGCGGGGACACGGTGGTCCCTGACCACGAGGACCAGCTCGGGTAAGGCGGCGCAATGGATCAATTGCGCTACGAACCGCCCATACGCCGCGACATCTTTGACCTGCGGCGGCGATATGACGACAACGAGCCCGGCTAGCTCCTTCGCGATGGCGCGTGCAAACGCGCTCAGCGCTGCGATGAGCCCTTCGGAGGTTCGGTCGAAGCGATGAGCATCGACCGCTTCGATGAGACGGCCGTCTTCCGCGAGCCCCTCCCGAACGTTGGCCTCGTCGCCCGCGAGCTGCTCGATCGCCTGGGCAACGAACCCCGCCTCGTGCTCGAACACGTCGGCGAAGATGACAAATGGCCGAAGATTGTCGGCGCGGTATTCGTATAGGCGCAGAGCCTTGAATACCTCGTCCGGTGTAGCACCCTCGACGACGAGGCGAAGAACGGCACTCGGGTGTTCTACTTCCACGCCGGGCGGAGGAGGCTCGAGCCGCCGCGACAACTCGTCGTGCATGCGTTGAACGCTGAGCGAAAGCGGATCCATTGCGCGGCCCTCAGTTGACGTTGACTGCGCCGCCGGTGATATCGACGGTGCCGCCGGCAATGGTGATCTTTCCGCCCTCGAGCGCGATGTTGCCGCCCTTGATTTGGACACTTCCGCCTTCGATGATCACGTCCCCTGCGGCTGTCACTGTCACGGTTGCCCCCTGAATGGTGGCTGGTCCGCCGGCAATCGCCTTGAACTCCGTCGTATTCACGGTCGCCGCGCCCGACGCGTTCGCGGTGAACACGGGCGTATTGATGGTCGCGACGCCGCTCGCATTGAGGGTCGACACGGGGGTGTTCACCGTATGCGACGCACCCGCATTGAGTGTCGCAGCGGCCGCGACGTTGATGGTCGCGCTCGCTCCGATCGTTTGGGTGAGGGCAGCCGAAATCGACTCCGTCTTCGACGCGCCGACCGAGTACGTCTCCGAGGCGCCGACCGAGACCGTGTTCGATGCGCCGACCGAGATCGTCTGCGACCCACCGACCGAGAGCTTTCGGTCACCGCCGACGCCGATCTCTTGGGAGCCGCCGACTGTCTCTTTCTGCGAGCCGCCGACTGAAATCTCCTGGTCGCCGCTCACGCCGACCTTCTCGCTCCCGTCGACCGACTCCTCGTTGCTGCCGCCTACGTGCGTCTTTCGATTCGACCCGGTGTCCTCCGTCCGGTTGACGTCGACCGTCGAGCTCGAGTCATTCTTGACTTTCTCGTCGCGGTTGTTGCCGACTTGGGTATTCCAGTCTTTGCCCGCGGTGAGGTTCACCTTTTCCTCGCCGGCAGTGTCGTCGAACTGGAACTCGTTGAAGACCTTGCCCCCAGGCGACGCCATGCTTTTGAGCGTCGAGACCGTGGCCGCACCCTTACCATTGGCTGGAGCAGGTTGTTCGCCGTTGTAGACGCGACCGACCACGATCGGCCGATCGGGGTCGCCATCTTGGAAATGGACGATGACCTCGGTTCCGACGCGGGGGTGACATAGCGCGCCGCCGCCCGCTCCTGCGAAGGCTTGTGAGACACGAACCCAGCAGGAAGTCGGCTCCTTGTCGTGCCGCTCCGTCTCAAGATCCCAATGGAACTTCAGGCGCACGCAGCCGTTCTCGTTTCCTTCCGGGCCGCCGACGTGGATCTCCACGCCTTTGGTCGAAGGCTCGGCGGTAACCATTGCAGTTTGGGAGCCAACGATCCGCGGTTTGGTGAGCAGCGGCGGCCGAAACTTCGATTCCTCCGCCGAATCACCGTTCCCCCGACGCGCGCATTCGATCCGAGCCACGAATGGACGATCTGCGGGTGTGCGGATCCAGGAAGGGAGGCTTTCGCCAGGCGCGAGCTCGCCAATGGCATGCCCATCGAGGATCGCCCGCGAGACGAGGTATTCGCCTTCGTAGCGCGAGGTCGGATGGGCGACCGCAAACACGGTGCCGGCACCGAGCAACCGGCAACCGGTATCGATCTGCGCGAATCGAGCTTCGGTCTGCAGTCGTTCGAGACGCGCCTTTGCAAGCGGTTCACCCTGCTTCGGCTCATCCGGGTAGAGACCGGGGTAGACGTCGACGCTGAGAGACTCATCCCCATCACCCTTCGCCTCGGTCTTCATATCGAGCTTCGGCTTTTGCCAGTTGTAATCGATGAGGCGAAACTTCGTGGCGCGCATGCGCCCCCCGAGGCGGATCTGATCGAGCTGACGGCCTGGTTGGCCTGGGCCGACGGGATCGAATGGATCGAGCTTCGTGCGACCCTCGTCGGAATCGGAGAGAACCATCACGATCGCTGTCGCGTGGTGCTCGAAGTGATACGAAATGCCCTCTTCTGCCAGCAGCCTGCAGACGAAGTCGAAGTTGCTCTCGTTGTATTGGACACAATAAGGTCGCGTCTTCTTGTCCTCGATACGGGCCGTGTCCTTCACGCGGAAGGCGAAAGCTTCGGTCGGAGCCTCGAACGACTCGGTCATCGCACCTGGCGCCTCGAACTCGGGATCGTCTGCCTTCATCTTCGGATCCGTCGTGAGGACGGCTTCGATGATCTCCTTCGTCGATTTCTCGAGGAAGATGCGGCAGCGCACACGATGTGCGGCACGGATTACCGGCGGAGCGAGGACGACCTCGTAGATCATGCCCGCGCGGCTCGAGCCAATCTCCAAAGCCTCGACGACAATGCCGTGGACACACCGCACCCCGGGGTCCGAGAGTGTCGCGATCCGAAGCGTCGCGAGCTGGCCGATCATCGTCTCCGGATCGATCTCCTCGTCCGGGCTCTTCGCCTTCAGAATGATCTTCGCCTCGTAGGGCGAGCTCATCGCGTCCTCGACGTGGAAGGAAACGACGCGAAGCTGATCCCACTCGGCCCCCCGCCCTCCCAGTGGAAGACGAAGTCGGGCGACTCACCGGCCATGTTGAAGTGCCTTTCGGAGAAGTTCTTCGTATCGAGCGCCGAGCGCCGGTGACGCAGTCATCGCGGCGCCCATTTGCTGAAGAGTCGCCGTCCACTGGGCAGCGGTGACACGGAAATATGCCAGCACGCCGATTCGGTCCTGCGATCGGGTCAGCGCAGCTTGGATTTCGGCGAATCTTTCGAGCGGCATGGGGAGCTGGGGCGCAGCTTCCCGTCCGAATGGAATTCCGCGCGCAGCGAGAGCGGCGGCCAGTTTCGTAGCGTCGATCTCGGAGGTTTGGTCCGGCGAGCCTGGGATCGGCGGGGGTGGGGGCGCGTGCAACGACGTGGCGCCTGGCGAAGCAGTTGGGACGCGAGAAACCGACGGTGGATCCCCACCAATCGCAATCCCACGCGCACGAAGCGCTGCGTGTAGATCTCGCGCGTCCGTGACGACCGTCTCACCGCTCTGCTGATGCGTGACCGGCGTCGCCGGCGGAACGACCACCGGGGCTCCTTCCGCGAAGGGAATGCCCTTGCTTCGCAGACCGTCGAGCACGCGTCGGTTGTCGACCTGCGCCGTCGCGTCCGGATCGAAGTCCGGCGAGCTCGTCACCACATCAGCACGCTGAAAAGTCGCGAGCTGCGGGCGGGAGGCAGACGGAAGGGGCGTCCGAACGTTGGGCGGATCCCCTGGCGCGGCATTGGATTCGGCCGTGCCCACCGCGCGGGACACGGCGGGCTGACCGGCCATCAACTCGGCGCGACGCGCATCGTACGCGGCGCCAAACTTGTCGGAGCGGGAAGTGTCGCCGCGGTAGAGATCATCGGTGATCGCCTCGAGCGTCCTGTCTCGATCGAGAGTCCAGACGTCGGCAGCGATCCC
The DNA here is from genome assembly GCA_013361525.1 of Polyangiaceae bacterium. GTDB lineage: Bacteria > Myxococcota_A > Polyangia > Polyangiales > Polyangiaceae > Xiheicaenibacterium. Next base: position 12,209 of record JABFXY010000079.1, read on the forward strand.
CAATGAGGCGAGCAAGGCATCCGCGTCCGTCGCGACATCGAGCTCGGCCGAGATTCTTGCGACATCTTCGAGCGAGCGAGCAGTTTTCGTGTCCGATTCGTTCATGTTCGTCAATCGCAAGAATCTTCTATCAGAGTATCGAGGTGCGGGTCCGCGCATGGATTCGCAATCGCAGTAACCACCCCTCCACGTTCCGTCCAGAACCGCAAGCCGGTCACCACGCGAACAAGGGACGCGAGGCAGCCCCCGCGCGAGGACTCCAGTCGAAGCGAGGTCCGGGAGCCTCACCCGAGCCCGACGAGGCCCCCTCTCAACGGGCAGAAAAAAAACTGTGTCCACGGTCGTCCACGTCGCCCGACTCGAGAGCTCACGAAACGCGTGACGGACGTCGAGCCATCGAAAAGGACGCGAAACAGCGTTCCTTCGCGAGGCTCGAA
>JABFXY010000221.1 GCA_013361525.1 Polyangiaceae bacterium
TCAGAGATCGCTGCAATCAGTCAACGGTGTAATCGATTGAAGCAAATAGCGGCCTTCGTCTCGCACTGCGTCGGGCGCCGAATCCTTGGCCACGAAGAGCCACACCATGTGATCGCTCGACTCGACTCCAGGTTTGGAGCACTTCACGCCGGCTTCGGCGAACCACAAGGTTGCGGGCGCGCCGTCGATTGTCAATTGGCCGACGCCCACGCGCGCGTCGGCTACTTTGCCGACGGTGCGCTTCGGCTCGACTTTGCCGAGGGTTCCCGCTGTCGCGCGAAGCGGCACCAGTTTGGCCCGCCGTGTGAGAATCGTCTCGTCGAGCGACGTCGCATTGATGTTCCACAGGAGGAAGAACGCCGACCGATCCTTGCGTTGGATGGCCCCCTCCGCAAACCCTTCCCACTCCGGGAGGATCGGCGCGGTCGCGCCGTAGGGCCAAACGCCGCTTCGCTTCGTCGGCGTCAGCGCCGGAGCTGGGCCGTCGAAGAATGCGAACGGATCCGCCGGTGCCGCAGCGCTCGCCGTAGGCGCTGCGGCGGTGGTGCTCCCCGTTGGTGCTGGGGAAGCGGGGGCCGCCGCAGCGCTGGCGGACGCACTGACTTTCGGGCCAGATGAACGCGCCGTGGAACCGTGCGCTTTCGCTTTGTCGTCCGACGCCGAAGCCGACCCGGTAGATGCGTCGGGATCGGACTGACAGCCCGTCACGGCTACGGCGATCACGAAAAGTGCACTGAGGGATTCGCGCATCACCGGCGCGACCTTAATGCGTTGAGACAGCGTTGACTACTGCCTTGTGGCAGGACACAGGGCTTCGGGGCAAAGCATGTTTCACACGCGGCGAAGGCGCGCGCCAAACTGCCTCAGCCGCTCAATTACGTACGCAGGGTCGATCAGGCCTTCGGGGTGGTAGAGGCCAGGCTTCACCGGTGGACCGCCGGCGAGACCGAGCAGCCGCTCCGTCGCGAGTGCCGCCCCGTGCGCGCTGAGCCTTCCATAGACGTCGTCGTCGACGATCTCATAGCGGATGCGCGACATCGTCCCGTCGAGCCGCTCGCCTGTGAGCTCGATGACGAGCTCGGTCGAGCCACGCTTGTCCCCGCCCTCTCTCACGGCGAGGTCGATTCGAATCGTCTTTGCGTCCGTCGCGGCGGCCAGGCTGGCCACGTCGAGGACGGGTAGCGCTTGGCCGTTGCGCTCGACCCCGATTACATCGATAAAGCGACGTGAGGCATCCGCGCCATTGGCCCATAGAAACTTCCCATCCTTGCGAATCAGCGCGCCGACGCCACCGTTCGCCAGGCGCTCGAAGTCGGCCTGCGACGCCGGCCCACCGACGTCTTCCGGGTCGATGACGCCGGCGATCTCGATCGTGTCGACCCTTCCGAGCTCTTTCGCGAGATGCAGCGTCGTGAGGGTCGCGATGCCGCCGAGCAAGTGGCCGAGCATGAGGATCGGGGCGCTGGTCGGCCTTTGAATGTACTGCGCGATCTCCGGGCCAATGTCGAACGCGAAGTCCGAAAATGACAAGTAGGGGATCCCATGGTCCAGCGCGTAGGTCATCGTGTTGACCGACGTGTCCTTGAGCAGGACGATGATTGCGCTGTAACGCGCCCCGGCCGGCAGGCCTAGATCGCGACGCTCGAGATCGATTGCAGTCGTCGTTGTCGGTCCACCGACCTCCGCGGCGACCGTGGCGGCTCTCGACCGATCACGCGCGGCGATTGCAATGGGGAGGTTCGGCTGGAGCCGGCGTAGTGTCTTGGCTGCGCGCGCGCCGACGATGCCGGAGCCACCGACCAAAAGAACGGGCTTGTCTGTATTCGTGGACATGATGACGTCTCCTCTTTTGTGGTTCGAAGATCAGGCGGGCAGGGTCAAACGCGTCGGACGTGGGCGCCGAACTCGGAGAGACGTCGCATCATCGTTTCGGGGTCGATCAGGAGGTTTGGCAAGTAGAGGGCGGGTTGCACAGGCGGTCCGCCGGTGAGGCCGAGCAGGCGCTCCACGGCGACTGCGACCCCAACTGCGGTCATCGGTGCTTGGCCTTCCGGGTGGCTGAGCTCGTGACGAACGCGCGCCTTCGACCCGTCACGTTTCGTTCCGGCGATCTCGACGATGATCTCGGTGGAGAATGGAGCACCACGCCGTCGTCCGGCGGACTCACCAATCACCACGTCGAAGCGAACCGACCGCGCATCCGTCGCTGTCGCCAGGCTCAGCGCGTCGAGTAGCGAGTAGGCCTGACCGCGCACCGTGGCTCCGTCGACGGTCGTGAACTCGCGCGTCGCCTTGGCTCCAGTTGCCCAGATCCATTTCCCATCGTCGAGGATCAATGCATTCGGTGCCGCGGTCGTCTGGCGTTCGTAGTCGATGGTGGCTGCCGGGCCTCCGATGTCTTGTTCATCCAGGACGGCGCCGATCTCGATGGTGTCGATGCGTTGGAATTCGCGCGCAAAGTGAAGCGTGGCGAGCGTGGCAGAACCCGCCAACCAATTGCTGGCCATGAGGATGGGCGCACTCGCCGGAGCGTGCGCGAACTGCCCAACCTCCGGCGCGATTTCGAACGCGGCAGTCGAGATTCCGATATACGCCGCTCCCATCGATTGCGCATATTTCATCGAATGCAATGTGTCGTCTTTCACGAACATCACGACGGCGCTGAATGATTGGTCCCGCGGTTGCCCGAGGTCGGCGCGCTCGAGATCGATCTTGGAAGCGTCCGCATGGCCGATCTCCTTTGCGACCGCGCTTGCCTTGGCGAGGTCGCGACCGCCGATCGTGATCGGCAGATCGGGCTGGAGCTTGCGAAGGGTCTTGGCCGCGCGAGCGCCGACGACGCCGGAGCCACCGACGATGAGAACGGGTGCGATGGGATTTTTGGACATAGGTATCTCCTCGGGGTCTGTTCGCCCCGCTGCCTGAAAGCGGCGGATCATCCCCGTGCTGGGCAGCAAGCTACCCTTGGTAAGTTACCGATGGTAATGTGGCGCGACGGTGATACTGTCAAGGCCGATGGAGGCGACAATTCGCAACCCGTGAGCAACCGACCCCAGACCGCGAGGGAGACCTCGAGCAAGCGCTTGCCGAAGGCCGAGCGTCGCGAGCAGCTCCTCGACACGGCGCAGGAGATCGTGCGCGATGAGGGAACCGATGCGCTCACGCTCGGCTATCTCGCCGAGCGCGCGGGCGTCAGCAAACCGATCGCATACCAACACTTCGAGACCCGATCAGGTCTGCTGATCGCGCTTGCGAGGCAGATCGACGATCGGCAAGCGGCCGTGCTCCAAGACGAGCTTCGGCAGGCGCGCAAGCGATTGGACGACGTCGCGCGCGTGGCGAGCACCGCGTACATGCATTGCTACACGACCGTCGGCCCGCAGTGGCAGGCCATCACTGCCGCCCTCAAAGGTGACGAGCAGATGGATGCCGTTCAACAGGAGCTGCTCGATCGGTACGCCACCATCTATTGCGAAGCATTGACCCCTTATTCGGAGCTGCCGCGTAGCGAGCTGTATCTCCGATGTGTCGCAATCATCGGCGCAGCCGAAGCCATGGCGCGCGACATGTTTCGTGGACGGGTCGACGAGGCGACCGCGGCGGAGCTGTTGACGTCGCTCATCGTGAGGTGGTTATCGGGTGGGGGGCGCTCGTTGCGGTGACTGGCGCTGGGCCGGATTTTCAAGCCACGCTAGACCGCCTGCGTGCGTTGGATGCTGAGGCCGCGGGCAACGATGAAGGCGTCCGGCTCCGATGTCTGCGTCTGCTCGTCGACGAAAGCGAACAGGACGTGGCCATCCGCATTGAGGTCTCGGATTTCATCGAACGAAAGCGACGGCAGAGTGTCCGGTCGCGGCGCACCGCTGGGAAGCGCCCATTTGGGGATTTGCGGCGCGCTGTCGGATAGGGAGGACAACGAGCACGCGGAGAGCCGTCGAAACGAGAAGCGCCAAGGCAGTTGCACGTAGGCAGGCGCGCTGAAGACGAGCCTTCCCCGTGCGTACGTCGGGATGTCGACGAAGGCGAGGATCGTCAGCGTCTCCTGGTCGGCCGCCTCGACAAGGTAGTCGAGGGCGCCGAGCGCATTTGCTTCGGCAATGGTGGTCTCGAGTGCGGCGGTGGCAGAGCTCGATGTCTTGAAGACCATGGGCGTTAGGGGTCGCGTCCCCGGCCTTTGAAGGTGAAGGCGCCGGCACGTCGAATCCGACGTCAGCAAGCAGCATGGCGCTTGCCAGCGACGAAGCGGGCCAAGCGCGGCTGACGCAGCAAACCGGTTATCCAGTTGCCACTTCGAATGCCGTCACGTGTTGAACCACGTTCGCTTGGTATCTGCCGTCTTGCGCGAGGAACTGCGCGAGCGACAGGGTGTTCTGTCCGCGAATCGGGAGCTCCTCATCATCGACACTCCCCGAGAAAAAGTGGGCCAGCAATCGCGCGCCCGAGCACTGCCGAACGATCTGGGTGAAGGCGGAACGGAAGCGCACGAGCAGCGGCCCGTCCGGGCGACGTTTGCCGAGAACGGCGCGGTCGATCTTGCGCTCCGACCACTTCTTCTTTCGGAGCTTCTGCCGCTCGGCAGCTTCGTTGAACGCGGCATCGGGGCTGCCGTAGATGCCGCAGGAGCAGCCGCCGAGGGTAACGACCGCGACTGAATCGGTTGGGGGGAATGCGGCAAGGATCCATGGATTCCGTACGGCGTCGACCCGTAGGCCAGCCGCAGTCAGCTCGCGCTCGAGCACGTGCCGTCTCTTTTCCGGGACGCCGACAAAAACGAAGTGACACATGAACGGCTGCTATTCGGGGATTAGACGGCGCCGTCCTTCGGCTCAAATCGAGTGCGTACGCCGAGACCCTCGAGGTCGCGGCGAAGACCGACCACTTCCGCCTCGAGGACACCGGCAGTGAGCAACACCTCCTCACCTCGGAGAATCGCATCGCGCATGTCGGGGAGCGAGCGCGAGTGGACCTCGGGACATGCCCGGAGCGCGCGAAGGATCGGGGCCGTGGGTGCGACCCCGGCAGTGAGGGCAAACAGCCGGCCGCGCGGGGCGGGCGTCGTGAACGCCGCCGCGCGCCCACCGAAGCCACCCTGATTGCGCCACCACTCAAAATCGATTTCGAAGTCGTCGGCGTCGAAGGACTGGCCAATTGGAGCCTGACCGTGTCTGCGCGTGATCGCCGCAACGAACTTGTCGGGCAGCCGAACTTGGTGCTGCGCAACGTAATGGGCGAGGCCCGACGGCCACACGTACTCGCCGTCGGTGAGCTCTGCGCTGCCGAGACCGTACGCTCCGAATTCCGCGCAACGAAAGCGGCACCAGCTCGCTCCGCCAGCGACGCGGAGGACTGCACCGCTCGTGAGGTGCGCGATGATGCGCTCACGGATGCCGGCGTTCCAGGTCGGGTCGACGAAAGCGCCCGGCTCCGGCCAATGCTGCTCGCTCGCGGAGCGCCAATACCCGATCAGTGTGAGGTGCAACATGGCGTCGGTCGGTTCCCGCGGTTGATGAAACCAAATGAAGCATTCGACGCGGATGGGCCCCACTCATCGCCGCCCGGTGAAACGGATCGTTGCATTGAAGGGGGATGGCCGGCCGCGGCCCGCGCGGGCGCGCCCCGCGCCCCCTTCAAACCACGCGAGCCATCCGCCTCAACGCCGCATCCAGCGGAATCAGCAACGCCGCCGCGAGCGCAACGAACGGCCAAAGCCTCAAATGCTCCGGCGTCGAAGACGGCGCGAGCGCCGGATTCAACGCTTGCACATCGACGGTACCTGCAGTGCGGCTTGAGAGGTCCTGAAGCCACGCAGTATCCGCGGTGCGGTGGCGCCGCTCTTCGGGCGGGGGGACGACGAAGCGCTCGGTGTGAATGACTTTGTCGTCGTCGTCCACGACCTCGAGGGCGTGGACGCCGCTCGGCGGGACGTCGATTTTGGCTTCGTAGAGGCCGGGTTCGCGCGATTTGAGGGACAGCTCTTGGATGGATCCGCCCGACTTGAGGCGGAGTCGCGCGCGCCCGTCGAGGGTCATGCCGGAGGGGTCGCGCCGTACGAGGCGGGCGATGGGCTCGCCGCCGGAGAAGTCGACCTCGACCGCCGTGGTCCCGCCCGCTTTGGTGCGCAGCGAGTAACGCGCAATTTGGGTCCACTGCTTGTTGAATCCCTCCCATGCAATCCAGTTCTTCGCCCAGCGGCCGCCGGCGTCGCTCGACCAAACGACGACGTGGCCGAGGCCGTATCGCCACGTGACGAGTAGCGGATCCGTGCCCGGCGCGAGCAGCACGGTCTCGGACGTCTTGCGCGGTGTGAGGCGCTGATAGGCATTGAGCATCGGCGCGTTCGCGTAGTCGATGCCGGCGGTCATCGGGTTTTGCGTGGCGACCTGCGGGCGGAAGTCGCCTTCCTGGACGGAGCTGTCGACGATGCGCTCGGTCTCTTCGACGAAGAGCGCGCGAAGCTTGGTGGCGTCGTTGGTGAGGTAGAACTTGCCGCCCCCTGCTTCGGCGAGCTGCTTCAACCAGGCCGTGTCGGGGTCGGTCTCTTCGCCGATGCCGATGACGCTGAGGGTGACGCCCGCGGCGCGCTGCTCGGAGGCGAGATCGAGCGCGCTCCGGCTGTTGCGGTAGCTGACCTTCTCCTCCGAGTCGGCGCAGTCGGAGAACAAAAGCACGTGTTTGAGCGGCGTCGGCGCGTCCTTGAGCGCAGTGAACGCGGCCTCGATCCCGGTGTACACGTAGATGCCGCCGCCTTCGGAGCGGATGCTGAGGATCTTCTTTTCGAGGTCGAGCGCATCGGCGACCGGTTGCACCTTCACGTCCCACGACGCTTCGGTCGTGACGGTGGTGAGGCCGACGTAGTCGAACGGCCGCAACATCTGGACGGAGGCGAACACGGCCTCGTCCGCGAGCTCCATCTTGGTCTTGCCACCGGCGTGCGCGCCCATGCTGCCGGATTGGTCGAGCACCGCGATGATGGTCGCGGCGGGCTCGGTGAGCGGATCGACGGGGTCGAGACGGATCGGCAAGACGCGTTCGATCGGCGTGCCCGCATAACCGCCCAGATCGAACGCGCGCGGCCCGCCGAGGACGACGAGACCGCCGCCCGCATCGACCCACTTGGCGAGCGAGGTGAGGAGCTCTTCGCTGAGGCCTCGCTGCCCGGAGACCGCCGCCGCCGGTGCGTTGGCGATGATGACGAGGTCCGTCTCCTTCTCGATCTCCTTCGGGAAGTTGCGAGCTTCGAGCGTGCGAACCTCGATCTCCATCGCTTCGGCGCGGAGGGCCGACGCGAGCAGCTCGCCGTCCTTCGGCTCGGCTGCCAGCAAGAGGACCTTCGGTTTCTGTCCGACCGCGACGGCCGCCGCGGCGTGCGCCTGCGGATCGGCGGCACCGTCCGGCACCAGCTCGGCCTCCACGGCGAGCTCGCCCTCGGGGGTACCGAGCGGTACCGAAGCCTCGAACGGCAGCTTCTTCGATTCGCCGGCTTCGAGCTCGACGCGCTGGCTCTTCACGACCTTGCCGTCGACGCGCAGGAGCACCTCGCCCTTGAACGGGGCGATGCCGCCGTCGACCTCGATGGTCCCGGACGTCGTCGCGCCGGGGCGCACGTTCGCGTTGTCGACGAGAACGGCGGTGATCGCTGCGTCCTTTCGCTCTGGGGCGATCGTCACGGTGTGGACGGGCAGGCCTTGGAGCCGTGGAGCAATGACCGAGACGCGTCGCTCTCCCGCGGTGGGGCGTCCGTCGGAGAGCAGGACAATCTGCCCGCTGTCGCCCGACGGGACGAGCGCGCGCGCCATGTCGAGCGCCGCCGAGAGATCCGTCGCTTCGCTTCGCTCGCCGCGCAACGCCTCCGGCACGCGCCAGGGCTCACCGGGCATCACCGCGACCGTGGGGGAACCGTCGGCGACGACGAGGCCGACGCGGACGTCTTGTCCCAGCGGTCCCCGCAGAGCTTCGACGCGGCTCATCGCGTCCGCGACGCCCGCGTCCGAGATGCTCGCCGACCGATCGACGACGAAGATCACGTAGGCGCCTTGGCGCCGGCGCTCCCAGCGAGGGTCCGCGAGCGCAACCGCCAGCGTCGAGAGCACGAGGGCGCGCACGATCATGCCGCGCCAGCGCTGTCCCCGCGCGCCCCAGCCGCGCCAGAGATCGATAGCGGCGAGAATGAAGACCGGTACGAGCAGCCAAAGCCACCGGACGTCTCCGAGCACCAGAGGGCCGAGCCTCACGCCGAGCCTCCCTTCTCCGCCTGTTCGCTGGCAACCTTCGCTTTGCGGCGCGATCGCCACGAGCTCCAGCGCGTGCGCACCTTCTCGCGCGATCCAATTACGCTCTGCGCGAGCAGCTCCGTCGCGACGAGCGCAAACGCTGCGACGAGCGCCATCCTCCACAGCGGAAACGGCGGGCTGTCTTTGCTGCGCGAGCGCTCGTTCGTGCCTTTGATGCCGTTCGTCGGCGGGTGTACCCACGACTCGGTCGCGGAGAGCACGCCTTTGCGCTCACCGATGTTCGAGGCTTCCGAGGCCCACTCGACGAGGTTCGCGATCATGTTCACGAAGCCGACGCGCAGGACCAGATCCGACTCGTGCGGCGCGAAGCCGAGGTAGAGGGTCTCGCGCTGATCTTGGGTGTCGAGGACGGCGAGCGCACCTTGCTCGGCTTCGATGAGTGTCCGCTGGCCGGCACGCGGCTCGACGACGATACCCGTCGGCACCTTCACGCCCTGTAGATCGACGTAGCGGAACAACGGATCGGCGTACGCCCAACGCACGATGTCCGGCGATTGTGTCGTGACGCCTTCTTGCAAGCCGAGCACGGCGGGCGGAAGGCCGAACGAAGCGATGCGCTTGCCGACCTTCGGGACACCACCTTCGGGCAGGGCCTCGAGCACGATGAGCTGCGGATCGACGTCGGCCGGGAACGGCGTGTTCGCGCGCACCAGCGTCAGATCGACGCGGGGGTGCAGGCGCAACGCCTCCGACGCGAAGGACTTCTCGCCCGCGGTGACGAGGACCGTCTTCACCTGGCCGCCCTCGACCCTGGGCGCCGTCGCGAAATCGTCGGCCGCGAGCGCGTCTTTTTCGGGCAATCGAAGCTCCGCGGACAGCTCCGCTCCGGCCGGGAGCTCGAGGCGGACGAGGCGCTCGGCCTTTCCGCGCGGAGGCAGATCGAACGCGACGAGCTCGACCACGCGATCCCCCGCGAGGAGCGCGACCTCGGCGCGTTGCTTCTGCCGGAGCACCGACGTCACCCCGACGTGAACCTCGTGCAAGCCGAAGGCGTCGCCCTCGCGCACGCTGAGCTCGGTGATGCCTGCGTTCGCGACGTCGGATCCGATCGCGCGGTGGTCGACTTCGCAGGTGGTTTGCGGCGCGTTGACGCCGACGCCGTCTGACAAGAGGAGGATCCGGCCGCGGCCCGAGCTCTTGCAGATCGCGTCCGCGAGCTCGATGGCGCTCGACGCTTTGTCGCTCGTTCCGTCGGCGACGAGCGTGCTCGCGACCTCGAGCGCGTAGGTGGTGTCCTCGGTCAAGCCGACACGGACGACGTTCGCGGTGCCGGTCGTGACGAGGGCGATCCGATCGCCGCTGCGAAGCGAAGCGACGGCGTCGCGCAGCTCGCGTCGCGCGATCTCGAGGCGGGTGCCATCTTCTTCGACCGTGCCCATGCTCGCCGAGGTATCGAGCACGACGATGAGATCGCGTGGCGTTTCGTCTTCGCGGCGAAGATCCGCGATCGCGAAGGCCGCAGCGACGAGACCGAGAACGACCAGGATGAAGGAGGCGACGTGTCTGGGCCTCGCGAAGCCGCGCTTCGGCGGCTCGGTCGGGACGGCGACCTTGCGCAGGATGAGGATGCTGGAGACGCGACGTTTCTCCGTCCGCTTCTGCCACAGGTACGCGAGCGCCATCGGAACGGCGAGCGCGATCAGGGCGAACGCGAGCGGCGCGAGCGCCGTCACCGAAGCCCTCCCGTTCGATGCTCGACGACGCGACCCTGTGGCATCGCGCGGTTCATCACCGTCTCGAGATCCATGTGCGTCGGCGCGCGGACGTAGGTGATGCCGAGCTTCTTGCAGCGCTCTTCGATCGCCCCGAGCCACTCCTCGAGCGCATCGGCGTACGCGGCTCGCGCCCCCGGCGGCAGCACGATTTCCTGGCCCGTTTCGGCGTCGACGACGCGCGCGACCTCTTCGAACGACGGGTCGAGCTCGTCCTCGCCGAGCACGTGCACGAGGATCGTTCGATGGCTCGAGGCGGCGCAGACGCGCAAGATGGCTTCGCGCTCGTCGTCCTCGACCAACAGATCGGTGATCAACACCAGCATGTCGGATCGGTTGCCGCCGAGCTGTGCCGTAAGCTGATCGCGCAGCGGGCTTCTTCCTTTCGGCTCGGCGCGCTCGAGCACGCTCACGAGATCGCCCATCTGGCCGGTGTTCACCGCGCGCGCACGAAGCGCCGGGCCATCACCGCCCGCACAGATCAGCGTCACGGGCTCACGCTGTCCGAGCGCCACCATCGCGAGGGCGGCGGCGATCTGTGCTGCGTGGTCCGCCTTGCGAGGCTCCCCGAACGCCATCGACTCGCTGGTGTCGACGCACACGCGAAGGCTGAGGCTGCGCTCTTCGGTGAACTGCTTCACGAGCGCGACGCCGAACCGCAAGTAGACGTTCCAGTCGACGAGGCGGATGTCGTCGCCCGGATCGTAGGCGCGGTACTCCGCGAACTCGACGCCGCGACCCTTCTCGGCGGAGCGCCGATTGCCCTGCACCTGTGACGTCGCCGGCCCGGCCGCGTGGAGCTTCAGGGAGAGGTAGCGGCTGAGGCTCGCTCGGTCGACGCGCACCTGGGGAACCTTCAGGAGCCGCGTGGGGCCCGTTCGAGGAGCGCGTCGACGATCTGGTTGCTGGTGACGTTCTCGAGCCGCGCGTCGAAGCTCAGGATCATGCGGTGGCGAAGGACGGGATGGGCGATCGCGCGGACGTCGTCCTCCGACACCCAGGCGCGCCCGTTCATGAGCGCGTGACCGCGGCCTGCGAGGATGAGCGCCTGCATCGCGCGCGGGCTGGCGCCGTAACGTACGAAGCGCGTGACTTGCTCGGGCGTGCCGGCGTTGCCGGGGTGCGTCGCGAGGACGAGCCTCGCGCAAAAGTCTGCGATGTGCGGCGCGACGACGATCTCCCGAACGAGCTCTTGGAGGTTGAGCACGCTGGTGCGGTCGATGATCTTGTGGGTCGGCACCTCCACGTTGGACGTCGTCGACAGGCCGATCTCTCGGAGATCGGAGAGCGTCGGGAGCGCAACCTCGAGCTTGAGGAGGAAGCGATCGAGCTGCGCTTCGGGCAGCGGATACGTGCCTTCCATCTCGAGCGGGTTCTGGGTCGCCGCGACCAGGAACGGAGCGGGCAGGGGACGCCGAACGCCGAAGACCGTGACGGCGTGCTCTTGCATCGCCTCGAGTAGCGCGGACTGCGTCTTCGGCGTCGCGCGGTTGATCTCGTCGGCGAGGACGAGGTTCGCGAAGATCGGCCCGGGCCGAAACTCCACCTTCGCGCGGCCCGCCTCGTCGTGCACCAGCGTCTGGCTCCCGGTGACGTCGGCGGGCATCAAGTCGGGCGTGCACTGGATGCGCGAGAAGTCCATGTCCAGCGCCTCGGCGAGCACCCGCACGAGGAGCGTCTTCCCGAGGCCGGGTTGGCCCTCGATGAGGATGTTGCCGCGCGCGCACAAGCCGAGGATCGCGCCGCGCACGAGGGCCGTTTGGCCGAGCAGGCGCTTTTCGATCTCCGCTTGGAGCGCGACGAGCGCGCGCTGCGCGATGCCGACTCGCTCGGTAGCGAGCTCGACCTGGGCTTGAGAAGGAGCGTGACCTGTTTGTTGAGCGGCTGTCATGTCAGGGCGTGGGGGCGGCCGGCGGAGCAGCAGGGGGAGCGGACGGAGCCGAGGGCCGAAGCGCCTCGAAGTAGTGACGGATGTAGTCGCGGCGCGTGAGCGGGATCTGCTCCGAGCGCATCGTGCCTTCGGCGACGGACTCGTATTCGCGGCGAACCTCCGCGTCGGCCTCGCCGCTGTCGTCGCCTTGGAGGAACCGCTCGATGGCACCGACCGCGCCGGGTAGGGGACCACGCTTCGCGACGCGCACGCGCTCCGTCGGGAGGCGCCGTCCGAACGGGTCGCGCGGATCGCCGCGTCGATTGCCGGCCGAGCCACCCTGCGAGATGCCGCCGTCGCCGGGATCCGTGCCGTTCTGCTGGCCCTGTTGCCCTTGCTGACCCTGGCCCTGTTGCCCTTGCTGACCCTGGCCCTGCTGGCCCTGCTGGCCCTGCTGGCCCTGCTGGCCCTGCTGGCCCTGCTGGCCCTGCTGCCCTTGCTGGCCCTGTTGCCCTTGCTGACCCTGTTGGCCCTGCTGACCCTGTTGGCCTTGCTGACCTTGTTGGCCCTGCTGACCCTGCTGACCCTGTTGGCCTTGCTGGCCCTGCTGCCCTTGCTGGCCGTTCTGCGCTTGTTTGCCGTTCGCGCCTTGCTGACCTTGTTGGCCCTGGGGCGGCACGCCGCGCTGCTGGTTCATC
>JABFXY010000068.1 GCA_013361525.1 Polyangiaceae bacterium
TGGGCGGAGATGGAACCCGAGATGATGGACAGTGCTTGCAAAGCGGCGCTGGACGCAATCGAGACGAATCCCGCCTGTCCGAAGTGACGAGCGTCGGTTGGGCGCGGATCGAGCCGACGATTTGCGATCGGCTCAACGACCGCTCAGTGCTGGATGCATTCGGCTTCATCCGGATTCCCGGACAGGACGAGTTCGTCGCAGCTCAACCCTGTCTGACCAACGTTGCCGAGTCCCATCGACCCCCCATCTCCGCCGTGGCCGGAGCTGTTCGGGTTGCTGTCCGCCAAAGTGGCGGCGTCAACAGTCACAATCGAGCTGGGATCACGCGCGATGAAGGCCGTCGGTCCACCACCACCACCCCCGCCGGGTCCGCCTCGGCCACCGGGCCCACCCATTGCCCCATCGCAGCCGAACCCAGGCGATAGCCCCGAACCTCGTGGTCCCCCCATACCGCCTGCCTGCCCGTCGCTCCCGCGCCCGCCGTCACCACCTCGGCCGGGAAATAGGGCCGATGCAGTGAGCGACACATTGCCTTGGAACACGACAACCACCGCAATGCTGGCTCCGCCTCCGAAACCACCGCGTCCACCGAGGCCGCCACATCCGCCGGCACCACCTCCGCCGCCCGTATTACCGAAACGGGCACCACCACCTCCGCCGCCGCTGCCAGGCGCTCCCTGATCTCCATTTCCGCCCGCCAACGCAGGCTCATAACCGTGCGTGCTCAGCATTCCGCCATCGGCGATGCCCTGCGGGCCTGGGCCTCCCGCTGAGCCAGCGCTTCCCTCGCCGGCCGCGATGCAGCTGCTTCCGTAGCTGCCGCCGCCTCCGGGACTCGAGCCAAAACCCATTTGCCCCGGTTGGTTCGCGGTGGAGTTGCAAGGCGCGCCGCCTCCTCCGCTCACGTTGGCAGAGCCGCACACGAGTTGACCGCCCGCGAGCGCAGCCATACAGTTTTGGGTAGCGCTCTGGCCCCCTGGACCCGGGGTGGCGACGTCGATATGCGGAGCCCCATCAGGGCCTTTTTGCGCCGGCATCGTTTCGATCCGAACGTGGTCGAGCGAAACTGAACCTTTCGACACGACGACACCAATCGACGAATGGGCAAATCCGGGCGTAACCTGCCCGTCAGCCTGCGGCCCGAGGATTCGGAACCAGCTTACGCTGCTTTCCCCCTGTCCCTCGATGCTGAGGGCGAACTCATTGTTGGTGCCGGCGAGTGTTGGAAGGTTGGACGACTCGAACGTCCACGCACCACACTCCAGCCCACCGTACAAGCGAATCCCCGCGTTCCAGTGAAAGACGCCGTTGAAAGTAGGGCTGCCGCAGACGTATATGGCCTTGCCCTCCAAAACCGCCGGTTCCGTGCGGCCGATGGCGTTGAACGGAGAAGTCTTCGTTCCATCTCCATTGTCGGGGGCATCGACGTCGACGAATACGCCGCATTCGTCTGCGATTGCCTGCCCAGTCGCGAGGCCGCCTGGATCGCACACGGATTCAACGGGTGTACCGCCTTCCCCACCGGCGCCACCGTCTTCACTCGCTCCGCCGCCTCCCGCTGCGCCCGCGCCTTGAGCGTCGCTCCCGCCGGCGCCGCCGTTGCTGGTAGCGCCCCCGCCACCGGCATCATCCAACGTGCCTTCCGTAATGCCGAAGATGGCGTTGCAGCCGACGACGACGCTACCCACCATCGCATTGAGCGCAAGGCGATTCATGAGAAGTGAATGTAGACGATTCGGCTCGGGCAGTCAGGGCAATGTCCAGGGGACATCGACGGTGACGACGGAGCCGGGCGCTGGAATCGAGATCGCCGGAAGCTTTTCAAGAATACAGTTCGTCACGTCGGAGCGGCTGTTTCCCCGATCGATTGCGACGCCGCGACCGAGCTGTTTCCCGTCGGCGCCGAAGGCATAGTTGAAACGAAGCTTGATTGGCGACGGCTCCGGCTTCTTAGCGAGCGCAGGGGAAAAGCAAGCGTCGACGATGACCTTGCGCTGGCGCTCGAGCGCGGCCAGAGCATCGCGCTCGACTTGCTTGTGGTCGGCGCTCGCTAAGGCCGAGCGTGCTTCTTGCTTCGTGCTCTGCAGCTCAAGAGAGGCCGCCGAGCCCGCTGCCGTCGCGGCCTCGGTCGCGGGCTGATGAATCGGCGCCGACGCGCTGACGGCGGACGAGCTCGGTTGCGCGGTCGGTGTGCGCAGCCCAAAAAAGAGACCGAGCCCAATCAGACCGCCAGCGATAACGATTGAAATCGGAGTTAGAAGTTGGCGCTCGAGAGGCATGCTCTCGTCAGCCCTGGCAAGGTCAGTTCACGACCATCGCCGTGACATAGACATATTCGTTGCTGTTCCACGTCGTGTCGCTCGCGTAGCCGCACAGCCCGACGTTATAGGTCCCCGCGGTCAGGCCCTGATGAATCGCGGAGAGCGTATAGATCTGACGCGCCGCGCCCGTCTCTTTGAGACCGAACAAGCCGCCATAACTATCGGTCGATGGACCTGCTCCCTGGGAATAGCAGGTGAAGAGACTGAGCGCGTTCGTGTTGCCAGTCCCACCCAGTGCGGCGCTGGCAGTGACGAAGATTTTCTGATTTGCGGTAACTGTGACGCTCACCGTGGGACCGATGAAACCCAACGAGGTCGGTATGGGGCTCGTTCCGGTCGAAGGTGTCGCCCAGTTCGAGCTCGTTACGGAGAACACCACGCCGCTCGGACCCTGGATACCTTGAGGCCCTTGTAGCCCTTGAGGCCCTTGAGGCCCCGTTGCGCCAGGCGCACCAGCCGCACCCGCAGGACCGGCCGGACCTGCCGGACCAGCAGGCCCCGTTTGACCTTGCGGACCGGTCGCGCCGGTCGGCCCTTGGGGACCGGCGGGCCCTTGCGGACCCGTCGAGCCTTGCTGACCGGCGGGACCCGCAGGTCCCTGTTGGCCTTGCTGGCCTTGCGCGCCCTGAGGACCGGCAGGACCGATCGGACCGGCAGGACCTGCAGGACCCGTCGGACCTTGCGGACCCGTCGACCCCGTCGGGCCATTCGGACCAGCAGGCCCCTGCGGCCCCTGCGGACCGACCAATCCGGTGGGATCGCCGACCCATTGCCCATCTTCGTCGATGACGGTCGCGCCATTGATGACGACGCTGTTGGGCGTGATGTCGCCGACGGCGTTGTTCGCGACGAACGCATAGGGGACGCTGTCGATCGGCGTCCGCGGCGACATCTCCGGATCACTGCCGACCGTGATACCGAGGAACATCTCGTCCCCGGTGAGGACGTCCTCGAGCGGGGAGTCGATGCCGAGCGTGACGGAGTAATAGCCGTCCTCGAACGTGACCGTATGAATCTCGCTCCAAGCCGGCGTCGCCGCGTCCGCCGCGTCGTAAATGGCGAATTCGAGATCGATTGGGCCGTTCACCGGCTGATTGCTGGCGTCGTAGAGGCGTCCCTGGTGGCTCAACAGCCCCGGAACCGCAGCTTCTGCCTGGCTGGCGGCGAACGATGCCACGAGCCCCCCGACTACCGCTAAAGCAGTCCTGAATGCGCGCCGGACGATGACGTGCTTGTTCATGGCAAGTTCCCCGTTGATCCAATCAAGCCGCCCTGAAGGCGATAATTCGGCGAGGTCATCTTCGACTGGTTTTGCGTCGACTGACCCATCGTGAACACGAGTTTGTAGTTCGGGCTCGATACGTAGTCCCCGGCGCTCACCAGCGCGTTGCCGGGCGGCCCTGGCTCGGGCGGAGGCGCGCCGCCGCTTCCCCCGTCGCCTCCAGCACCATTACCGCCTTGGGACGCGATGCCTCCCGTCCCCGGCGACCCTCCCGTCGACGACTCCCCACCGCCGCCATTGGATGGTTGGCCCGCTTCCCCACCCTGCGACGAAGCCCCAGTCCCCTGCGTCGTCGTATCGTCCGAGCAAGCGAACGCGACGAGCGCGAACAAGCTGGCCAGGTATGCCGGGGCCAACCGTCTCGTAGAACGCATCGAAAGTGCCTCCAAGGAACGACAACCCAGCGTACGCGCACTTCGAGCCGCGCTGCAATGGTGCCCTAGAAGCGAACTTTCAGACGGTCACGTCGGCGCCGTTACCCGTCCCAATCTCGGTCCTGAAGCCGACCTCGATGCGGTTGTAGAAGAGGCTCCGGTCACGGAGCCAATAGCTCCTTCCGAGGGCGTGATCGAAGCGGAACTCGGGCTCGAAGTAGGGCCGCAGATTCCGCGTCGAATTCATCTGTCGCATGAGGATGCTCGCCCCCGGCTTGAGCGATTTCTTGAGGGCGTCGGCCCATTGGACGACCTCCGCCTCTTCGAGGTTGTCGGGCAGGTTGGAGAGGCTGACGACGTCGAAGCGTTCGAGGTCCGGCACCGCGAGGAGCGACCCGTGCACCGGCTCGACCGTGAGCTTGCCGCCGTGACGAATGTAATGGGGCGCACACTCCTTGCGGTAGCCGCCAAGGAATACGTGCTGCAAAAACGGGTTCTCCGGCGCGCCGTCGCGGCGAAAGCCGCGCGCGAAGGCACGCTCGAAGTAGGCCTGGTGGGTGCCGTCCATCGCCCATCGAGCGGGCAGGCCGCCCAGGGTCGTCTGGAGCAGCACCTCGGAGAAGCTCGCGTGGAAGGCCGCACGCCAATACTTGGACGTCGTCCAGCGGCGCACCATTTCGTCGATGTCGTGCAGCGGCTTCGCGCGAACGAAGAACGAAAGAAGCTCACCGTGCTTCGCAATGAACTCTTCGAAGAAGGCGCGCAGTAGCCGAAATACCTTCTCGAGCTCGCCGCATTGGTTGAGCCCGGTCGACGCGGCGTTCTCGACGTTCAGAACAGCGAGATCGCGCCGCTCGGCCGCTGCCGCCTTGGCGGCCATGTGCTCGAGCTGAGCGAGATTCGTATCGAACGCGGTGACCGCGACGTCGGGAAACCGGCTCGCGACCGACAGCGCAACACACCCGCCGGACGCGACGCAGAGCATGCGTTTCGCCCGTACGCGACGAACCAAATCCCCTTCGACGCGCGGATCTTCGCGGATGACTGCATAAAGAAGATTGGGCTTCGACTCGTTGGGCGTCCCGACCATCGCCATCGGGCAGCTTTTTAAACCCAGCGTGCATCGGGGTCGATCGGATAACGGTGGTGCGCCGAAGAGCGGTGTAGGATGCGCCATGTTCCATCGCACGAGCGCCGCCCGGGCATCGGCGGACGCATCGCGACCGCGAGCGAAAGGAATCGCCGCATGACGCCTCCGGTCCCCAAGTGGGTACCGCTCGGGTCGCAGACCATCGAGTACTTCGCGCGTGCGCGCGGTTTCGCATACGAGGCTCGGCCGGAAGAGCGCTGGTTCCGCCATTGGGAGCCGCACGACACGATGGTGGCGCCCGAGCTCTGGGTGAACTCGTGCACCGAACGCACCCCTTACGGCGTGTTCGTCGTCGCGGAGCCGTGGACGGCGAACGAGGGGGTCGACCCGGTCGAGCGGGCGGTCGTCGCCTTCGCGCAGATTGGTGGTCCGGTGTGCCGCGCGGCGATGCGTGTCGGCGAGCCGTTCCTCACGCGCGTCGCGTTCCTCGAGTCGCCTCCCCCGCCGAAGGTGTTGCTCGGGGATGCAGTCTGGGACGAGCACGTGACGACGTTCGCGCACTCGATCGACGAAGCAAAAGGAGCGTTTCCTCCGAAGCTGCGCAAGCTCCTCCAAGAGCGCGGGTTCAAGGGCCACCTGGAGATCCGGCGAGGAGGCTTCGTCGTCCATCACGAGGGCGTGCCGCCTACCGCGTACGGCTACGAGCTCACGTTCCGGGTCGCGCACGACATCGCGAAGGCCTTCATCTTTCCCAACTAAGGATCCGCCGTGCCCCGAATCCTCATCGTCGAAGACGAGCCCGCCATCGCGGAGTCGCTCGCGTACGCGTTACGTCGCGACGGGTTCGACATCGCGCAGGCGCCGACCGTGCGCCAAGCGCGGGCTTCGCTCGAGGGCGTCGAGCTGGTGCTCCTCGACCTGATGCTCCCCGACGGAAGCGGGTTCGACGTGCTCCACGAGGCACGTCGATCGAAGCAGGGCCCCGCGGTGATCGTCCTTTCGAGCCGGGACGACGAAGCCGATCGTGTCGCCGCGCTCGAGACCGGCGCCGATGATTACGTCACGAAGCCTTTCTCGCCGCGCGAGGTCGTCGCCCGCGTTCGTGCGGTGCTACGGCGGGCCGGCGCACGCGAAGAAGCGCCGCCCGCTGCCGCGCCGGACCGGTGCATCACCGTGGATGAGCCGACGCGACGCGCATCGGTCCACGGTCACGCTCTCGAGCTGACGCGCGTCGAGTTCGATCTGCTCGCCTGCCTCTTGTCGGCGCCTGGTCGCGTCTTCACCCGCGCGCAGCTCATCGACCGGGTCTGGGGTGACGGCTTCGCGATCACCGACCGCACCATCGACTCCCACGTGAAGGCGCTCCGTCGCAAGGTGGTCGACGCCGGCGGCGACGCCAACATGATCGAGACCGTTCGCGGCGTCGGCTACCGCATTTCGGACGACCCCGCAGGCTGACAACCGATGCTGCAGATGTTGCTCATCGCGGTTTCGAGCTTCGGCTTGATTCTGTTCGTCGCGTTCATCGGTACCCGCCTGCTCCGATCGCGAACCGCGGGCCTCAGCATCCGGATGCAGGTGTTCCTCGCGCTCGCGAGCATCGTCGGCGCGTTTGCGTTCGGCGTCGGCGTGCTGGTGCTCGATCGCGTCAAGGCGCGCGCCACGCTCCTCGCCGAGGAGAGCGCGCGCTCCGAAGCGAACGCGATCGCCGCGCTGGTCCGAAACGACATGGAGGTTCGAAGCCGCGATCTCGAGAGCGTCGCGCGGGATCTTTCGAGCCTCTCGCCCGACGTCGGGATGACGCTGCTCCTACCCGACGGTCGCTCCGTGCTTCAACCGGATCGCGCGCTGCCCGAGGTCGACCATCGCGCCGCCGTCGAGGTCAGCGTGCCGATCGTCGTCCACGGCGACCTCGTCGGGTCGGTCCGGGTGCAGAAGCAGACCCTCGAGATCCAGCGCACCCTCGAGGATTTCGCGCCCACCATCCTCGCGATCAGCCTCGTGCTGGGCGCGGCCGCCGCCATCGCAGCCGCGATCATCGGAAAGACGATCGCATCGCCGATCGAGACGCTCACCGATTTCGCCGTGCGCGTCAGCGAAGGTCAGCTGTTCGCGTCGCCACCCGCTGCGCCGCACGGGCGTGAGGTGATGCGGCTCACGCGCGCCCTCGAGACGATGCGGCGCGAGCTCGAGGGTCGCCCGTTCGTCGAAACGTTCGCCGCCGATCTTTCGCACGAGCTCAAGAACCCGGTCGCCGCCATCCGCGCGAGCGCGGAGGTGCTCGCCGACGGTGCGCTCGAAGAGCCTGCCGAAGCGACGCGGTTCGTCGAGCGCATCCAACAAGCCACGACGCGCATCGAAGCGCTTCTCGGCGAGCTCCTCAGCCTCGCGCGCATCGAGGCGCGCGGCGTCGAGGACGCGAAGGTCATCGACCTCGCGCCGATCGCCGAAGACGCCGTCGCACGCGCGCGGGAGCGCGGCGCGTCGCTCGAGCTTCAATCGGCCGCGTCATTCGTGAAAGGCGACGAGCTCTGGCTCACGCGCCTCGTCGAGAACCTCATCGACAACGCGATCCAACACGGAGACCACGCGTCCTCGGTGTCGGTGCGCATCGCGCGGAAGGGTGAACACGTGGAGCTCGAGGTGGACAACGCCGGCGCCATCGGAGAGCACGTGCGAAACCGGCTCTTTCGCCGCTTCGTCACCACACGTCCCGATCGCGGCGGCACCGGCCTCGGCCTCGCGATCGTTCGCGCCGTCGCGGAATCTCACGGCGGATCCGTGCGCTGCGAGCGCCACGGACCTCCCACGGTGTCGTTCGTGGTGAGGCTACCAGCCGCGCGTCAGAGCCTTCTTTCCGCGGATTCTTCGCGTCGCTGACGCATCGCGTCCGAGTCGTACGAGACCTCTTCCGATTTCGGTGCGCAACATCTTGCGCGCCTGTCGGCCCGCCCCACTGTCCATGCATGCCCAGCGTCGGGACCCCATAGCGCAAGATCGCGGCTAGCGACGTCGAGACGAGCATTCATCCGGTCACGACGGCAGCACGCGAATGCACGTGAAGACGCGCTCGACCGGCCGGGGGGCCGGGCGACGAACGTTGTGGTCTTCCCCCGAAGCGGGATCCTCATGTCCCTCATCATCCAATTCGCCATCGGAGCGGGCGGGCTCGTCGCGCTCTATTTTCTATTGGGGCTCCGCCGCATCGCGAACGATCGCGTCGGCATCCTGGAGCGGCGTTTCAGCTCGAAGGGCTCGCTCTCGCGCGGGCTCATCGCGACCGAGGGAGAGGCCGGTTTCGTTCCTCGGCTGCTGCGCGGTGGCGTGCATTGGTACGCGCCGTTTTTCTACCGCGTCCACCGCGCGCGGCTCGTGACGATCCCGCAAGGTCGCATCGGTTACGTGTTCGCGCGCGACGGCATCGGTCTCGGCCCGCACCAGACCCTCGGCAAAGCGGTCGCATGCGACAACTTCCAGGACGTCGAGGCGTTCCTCGCGAACGGCGGCCAGAAAGGCCCGCAACGCAACATCCTTCGTGAAGGCACCTACGCGATCAACGTCGCGCAATTCATCGTCATCACCGCGGAGAAGATCCACCTCCTGGCGCTCGACGACGACGACCTGACCCTCTTCCAGCGCATGCAGCACGTCATCGCGGAACGCGGCGGCTTCACGCCCGTCGTCCTGCAAGGCGAGGACGATCTCATGGGCGTCGTCACGATTCACGACGGCCCCCCGCTCCCGCAAGGTGAGCTCATCGCGCCCATCGTCGGCGACAACCCCCTGGACCAAGCGAGCTACCACAACTCGTTTCAGGATCCGGAACGCTTCCTCTACGCCGGCGGACGCCGCGGTCGGCAGCTCCAGGTCCTCATCGAAGGCACGTATTACCTGAATCGTCTCTTCGCGAGCGTCGAGCCGGTGAAGAAGACGGTCGTCGAGGTCGGCCACGTCGGCGTCGTGGTCAGCTACACGGGCGAGACCGGCAGTGATCTATCGGGCAAGGAATACAAACACGGTGAGCTCGTCGCGCCGGGCCAACGCGGCGTGTGGAGCGTGCCGCTGCTGCCCGGCAAGTACGCGTTCAACACCTACGCCGGCAAGGTCGTCATGGTGCCGACGACGAACTTCATCCTCAAATGGAACAAGCGCGAAATCGGCTCGCACCGCTTCGACGAGAACCTCACCGAGGTGTCGCTCATCACCAAGGACGCGTTCGAGCCCTCGCTCCCTCTCAGCGTCGTCGTGCACATCGATTACCGAAAGGCCCCGCTCGTCGTTCAGCGTTTCGGCGACGTGAAGAAGCTCGTCGAGCAGACCCTCGATCCGATGGTGGCGGCGTACTTCAAGAACATCGGCCAGACCAAGACGCTCATCCAGCTGCTTCAGGATCGCTCCGACATCCAGCGGACGGCCGGTGAAGAGATGCGCGACAAGTTCGGGCACTACAACCTCGAGATGGAAGAGGTGCTCATCGGCACGCCGACCAGCTCGAACGTGGACTCGCACATCGATCAGATCCTCACCCAGCTGCGCGCTCGCCAGATCGCGGAAGAACAAATCGAGACGTATGCGCGTCAGGAGCGCGCGGCCGTCAAAGAGCGCGAGCTCCGTGAAGCCGAGGCGCGCGCGCGCGAGCAACAGCGCCTGACGCAGAGCGAGCTCGGCATCCTGGTGCAAGCGAACCAGGGACGCGCGGAGTACGAGGTCGCCGTGCAGAAGGCGGCGCAGATCCGCGCGCTCGCCGAGGCAGAGGCCGAGCGCGTCCGCGTGATGGCGGACGCCGAAGCCGAGCGCGCCGCGCGTATCGGCGTCGCGGAGGCGATGGCGATCGAAGAGCAGGTCCGCGCGTACGGCGGCCCGAAGCTGCAGCTCACGCAGAAGGTCCTGACGCGCTTCTCGGAGGCGATCGAAAAGAGCGGCGTGGATGTCGTCCCGCGCGTCGTCGTCGGCGGCGGCAACGGCTCGCAACAGGGTCAGGGCGGCTTGCTCGATGCGCTGCTCGCGATGATGCTGTCCGACAAGACGCTGGATGACGCGACCGTCATCTCGAGCGAGTCGGAGCCACGGGAGGTGTCCGCGAAGATGCGCCGGCACCTCGAGGAACGACTCGGCTCCATGAATGGGCACGCAAACCACCGATCCTGAGCCGTGCAGCGGCCTTTTTCCCAGTGCACCAACGCGGCTGGGCCCTGCTCGAATTGGCACAGACACTGACGCATAGGCCCGTGCTCGTCGCGACGTTCGGGTAGGTGCTGAGCTCTTTCGAGCGCCCGGGGCCGCTCTCTTCGAGCGGCCCTGTTCTTGCTCGGTTCCGCGTCATGAACCTTCGCTTCTCGTCGTGTCTCCTCGTGATGACGCTGGCATCCGGATGCAGCGAGCCCCTTTGCGGCGACACCTGCGATGGCGGGAACGGCGGCTCCGGCGGCTCCGGCGGCAACGATGAGGGTGGCCAGGGTGGAGAGGGTGGCCAGGGTGGACACGGCGGATCGTGCTCGTTCCCCGGGGGCACGGTGCAGATCGCCATCGACCTCGAAGTGCCGTTCGACGACATGCACTTGGAAGGCGCGCTGACGGCCACCAGCGCCACGACGTGGGAGCTCGATACCTGCCCGCCGGACGCGACCTGCGACGTCTCCGCGATCGTCGCCATCACGGTCGACGTGCCGGGCCTCGCGCCGCAGATCCCCGATGGAACCTTCGTCTCCGTCGACTTCGCGGCGGACGCATACCCCGACGAAGTCGAGAGGGTGCGGCTCACCATTCGCAACCTCCCCGAGTGGAGCGGGTTGCCAAATGCGACGAGCAGCGAGCCGTGGCTCTGGCTGTTCGCGACGACCGGGATCGAGGACAGCGGGCTGCCGATCACCAAGGTGAAGCGATGCTCCCACGACCCGCCGCCGCCGAACGAAGCGGAGGCTTACAGCGTGTTCGACCTCGAGGTCGCAGCGGACAATGGTCCCGACGGCGGCCCGTTCACCGTCGGCCCAGGAGACGTCGTCACGGTCACGTACGCATCAGGCCCCGAGGTCGGAACGTTCGAGCTCGCGAACGTCCACGTCCTCGTCGACTACGACTTCGACTACGCGCACTACGGCTTGGCGCGCACGGCGAGTGAGTGAACCGCACCGCATCACGCGCTGCTCCATCGACGCTCGTGGGCTTGTTGACAAATAAAACAGTAAGCCGTTCTCCACGAAACCTTCACAGTCCGACCATCGTCTGATGAGAGCGAGAGGACTAGGCTCGAGGAGTCATGAAGGCGCAATCTCGTTCTATCCGCGACAAGAAGTTCCCCGCTCACATCGCGATCATCCTCGACGGCAACGGCCGCTGGGCGACGACGAAGGGGCTACCGCGCACGGCCGGTCACGAGCACGGGAGCAAGTCGGTGCGGACGGCGGTGTACGGCTGCCATGATCGCGGCATCGCGGCGCTCACGCTCTACGCCTTCAGCGCCGCGAACTGGTCGCGTCCCAAGCTGGAGATCGACACGCTGATGCGCCTGTGCGCCGAGTTCGCGGAGAACGAGCTCGAGGAGCTGGTTCGTCGCGACATTCAGGTCACCGTCATCGGCGACATCGACGAGCTCCCGCGCCGCACGCGCAAGGCCACCGAAGCGCTCGTCGAAGCGACCAAAAGCTGCAAAGGGATGAAGCTCGCGCTGGCCCTCTCGTACGGCGGCCGCCAGGACATGGTCAGCGCCATTCGGCAGATCGCGATCCGCGCGCGCGCCGGCCTCGTCATCCCCGAAGAGGTCACGGAAGAGAGCATCCGCAGCTACCTCTCGACCGGCAATCTGCCGGACCCGGATCTCGTCATCCGCACCGGCGGCGAGCGGCGCCTCTCGGACTTCCTCTTGTTCGAATGCGCCTACGCAGAGCTCTTCTTCTCCGAGACGCTCTGGCCCGACTTCAGCGAAGAGACGCTCGACGAAGCGATCGCCGCGTTCACTCGCCGTCAGCGCCGTTACGGCAAGACGGGCGCGCAAGTCGCCGAAGCCGGCTGATCGCGCTCATTCGGTCCGATCACGCTGAGTCGATCACGCTGAGCCGATCACGGGCGGGCGAGGTTCGAGAGAACGTCGCCCGTCACGCTTTTGAGCTTCTCGCGGCTCCACCCCGCGCGCGCCGCGGTCGCAACGCCCTGAAGCATGACGACCAGAATGCGCGCCGTCGCAGCCGGATCGCGGTCGACTCGAAGCTCACCCGCCTCTTGTCCTCGCCGAAGGAGGCGCTCGAGGAGCGCTTCGGTCTGCTTCATCGACTGCTCGAGCAGCCCCCGAGCCCACGCCTCACGCCCCTCACAGCTCGTCCCCGAAAGAACGAGGAAGCAGCCGCGCGGCCCCGACTTCGGGCAGGTCGTGGAGACCCACGCGCCGAACAGTCGCTCCAGCGCGCGAACGGTCGACGGCTCCGCCTCGAGCTCTGCGAGCGCACCGCCGACACGCTCGATGTAGTGGCCGAGGACGCGCTTGAAGAGCTGCTCCTTGTCACCAAAGGCGCCGTACAAACTCGCGCGTCCGAGCCCCGTCGCATCGACGAGGTCCTGGACGCTCGCGGCCTCGTACCCTTTGGACCAGAAGACATCGAGGGCCTTGTCGAGGACCTCCGTCTCGTCGAACTCCCGCGGGCGCGCCATTTTTGCTGCGGGCGCGAGCATACTCCAGCCGTGTATCGGGTGGTTGAGTGAGCGTGCTTCGCCTTGCGACGAGTTCTGGAACGACTGTACCGTAACCCGCGAAACGCACCGACAGGAGAAACCATGTCCCTCTACGCCGCCTCCGTTCCGCAGCTCACGAAGATGCTCAAGGGCTTGAGCGCCTGTATCGACAAGGCCGTCGCGCACGCGACGGCAAAAGGCTTCGACCCCGCCGTGTTCACCACGGCGCGCCTCGCGCCCGACCAATACCCTCTCACAAGGCAGGTTCAGGCCGCGTGCGACGCCGCGAAGTTCGCTGCGGCGAGGCTCACCGGTAAGACCGCGCCGAGCCACCCGGACACCGAGACGACGATCCCCGAGCTGAAGGCGCGCATCGACAGCGTCGTCGAGTACCTCGCAGGCTTCTCCGAGAAGGACTTCGAGGGCGCGAAGGACAGGATGATCAGCCTCCCCTTCTTCCAAGGCAAAGCCATCACGTCCGCCGACTACTTGAACGAGATGGCGCTGCCGAACTTCTACTTCCACGTGACCACGGCCTACGCGATCCTCCGCCACAACGGCGTCGACCTGGGCAAGCGCGACTTCATCGGCAGCTTGAACCTCAAAGACGCTTAGAGTTTCTGTTTACTCGCGCGCGCACGACGGCTCGGGTCCCGCCTGGGGGTGTGCTTCGCTGCGCTTCGCACGTGGCACCCAAGCCTGTGCGCGCCCTATTCCAACCTGGTGGGTCGCGGCCGACGGCGGCCGATGGCCGCCTCCTGACCGTCGCTGTGTCCATTGGCGAGCGCGTGGCCGCTCGAGCTCGCGTCCCGGTTCGGGACCGTCCGATGACCGCCTCCTGATACGACGTGTCAGGCGGCGGCCCTGGGCCGCCGTCTAGGCAAGAGCGGCGACATATTGTGTTGCTAGGCAACCGCGGTTACACCTCGTTTCCACGCGCCCGTAGCTCAGCTGGATAGAGCACCGGCCTTCTAAGCCGAGGGTCGCAGGTTCGAATCCTGCCGGGCGCGCTGCCATACGGCACCTTGGGGAGGTCGGTGCGCCGTCACTGCAATTCGGGACTCGGCGCATTCATTGCTTTTGCGCCAATCGATTTCGGCCGTGATTCCGCCATTAGAAAAAACCTTGAATCAGCATCAATCGGTCGTCGTCCCACATTGCATGTCAATCGGCGGAATGGTAAGGCGCGGGCCCATGAATTCAAAGCTGGCGCTCGGTGTGGTTTCGTTGGTCCTCGTCGCGCTTCCGGCATGCGGGGGCGGTTCACGGGAAAGGGTGTCGTTGTCCTATGCGGGCGAGGACGCTCGCAAGACGACGGACGCTTTGTCCGCCGCCATCACCTCGGCGGGTCACTCCCCCGAGTGTCGCGACGGGAAGTTCTGCAAGTTCCGATACAACGAGTACGGGACCGTCCACTACAAGCTCAGCAAGCGGGACCCGCTCCTCCTCATCGAGGTCAAAGCCGACGAGATGGAGGACAACGAGCGCTTCAAGCTCGAGCGCGAGATGACGAAGATCGCCCAGGACATCTGGAACGAGGCGTCCGACGTCGCGCTGAAGCAGGAAAACGAAAACAAGCGCGCCGCGGCCGAGCGCAAAGCACACGAGGACGAGATGGACGCGGAGCGCCACCGCGTCGACACCGAGGCCCAGCTCGAGCGCGAGCGCATCGCCTCGCAAGAGCGCATCGAGAACGGCAAGAAGCAAGCTGAGGCGGAGAAGAAGGCCGAAGACGACGCGAAGATCCACGAGGATATCGGCGTCGAGGCCAAGCCGAGCGGGGGTGCCGCCCTCAAGATGGAGTCGCCGGAGGGCGCCGTCTGCAACATCGTCAGCGACAACACCTCGCGCTCGAAGTCGCTCGAGGTCCCCTTCCAGATCGAGACGACCCCCGGCACCTACTACACGGTGGAGTGCGTGCTTCCGTCGGGCTCGCCCTGGCGCAAGAAGATCCAGACGAAGGAGCGCTTCGTCACCGTCGTGAAGCTCACCCAGGGTCTGAAGTAGTAAATACCCGAGCCACGTGGCTCGATCAGCAGCACCCGGCGCGCGGAGCTCGAATCAGCGGGCGGAGAGCGATACCAACGTCGCCCCGCCCGCTTTCGTTACGACCCGCTACCAAGGCAGCAAGCAGCGGCTGATCCCTTTCCTGGACGGCGCGCTTCGCGGGCTTTCATTCGACAGCGCCGTCGATGTCTTCGGCGGGACGGGCGCCGTCAGCCATTACTTCAAGCGGCTCGGCAAGGCGGTCCATTACAACGACGTCCTCGCCGCAAACGCGGTGTCGGCCGTCGCGCTCGTCGAAAATGCCACCATGCGCGTCGAGCGCCCGCGGGCGTCGGCGATCCTCGTTCGCGATCGCGCGCGGCGCTACGCGCGCTTCATCGAGCGGACCTTCGAGGACGTCTTCTACCTGCCGCACGAAAACCGCTGGCTCGACGTGGTCGCACAGAACGCCGCGGCGATCGAGGATCGGTTCGAGCGCGCCCTGGTGCAACACGCGCTCTTCCAAGCGTGCCTCATGAAGCGCCCATTCAACTTGTTTCACCGGAAGAATCTGTCGGTGCGCACGGCGCGCGTCGCGCGCTCGTTCGGCAACAAGACGACGTGGGAGCGTCCGTTCGAGGACCTCTTCTTCGCCGCGCTCGATCGCGCGAACAACGCCGTGTTCGACAACGGTCGCACCAACACCGTCAGCTGCCTCGACGCGTTTTCGTGCCCACTCGACGGGGACCTCGTCTACCTCGATCCGCCGTACGTCCGCGCCGACGGCGCGTCGTTTTCGTACCGCGACGGCTATCACTTCCTGGAGGGGCTGATCGACTATCGGGGCTGGCCGGCGCGGATCGACAAGAGCAAGAAGCACCTGCCGTACGACGTGCCTCGCTCGGTCTTCGAGGATCCGAAGACGATCGTCGAAGCGCTCGACGAGCTCTTCGTACGGTCGTCGCGTGCGCGCTACGTCGTGCTGTCGTACCGCCGAGATGGGCTGCCCAGCATCGACGCCGTCGTGCGATCTCTCGAGCGTCTCGGTCGCGAGGTTCGCGTCCACGAGCAGCCGGCTGCGTATGCGCTCTCGAGAAGAGCGACGGCCGATGTCCTCGTCGTCGCTGCGCGTGGGCTTGTGCGGGGCACGTCCATCGACTAGTCCGATCCGCGTGAGCGACTTCGAAAAGCGTGCAGACGAAGCGCTGGTGGCGCTCCGTTCCTCCCTCGACGACCTCGGAATCGACGCCGAAGTGGAGCTCGAGATGGGCATCCTGTCGATCGAGTTCCCCGACGCGACGAAGTACATCATCAACAGTCACCGCGCCGCTCAGCAGATCTGGATGGCCGCGGAGCGATCCGCCTGGCACTTCGATCCGCGCCCGGACGGAACCTGGGTCGCCTCGAAGTCGGGGGACGAGCTCTGGTCGACGATCGAATCGGTGCTCGGCAAGAAGCTCGGCCGGGCGATCCAGCTTTCACGGTAGGCTTCTCGCGCCGATGGCGCCCACGTGCGCCTCGGTCGGGAGCCCGATCATGGTTCGTTCGACGCCGGCGATCTTTGCTGCGCTGACCGCGCTCTTCGTCGCCACGCGCGCGGACGCGTATTGCCGCAGCACGGTGTGCAAGGACATCGACGCGTGCGACGGCGAAGAGGTTCCCGGGTGCCCGCCGCTCTATTGGCCGGGTAACTGCGTCGGATACTCGGTTCAACAGGACGGCGGCTCGGGGCTCGACGCGGACACGGTCGACCTCATCGCGGACCTTGCGTTCGATCAGTGGCGCGGCGCCGATTGCGGCGGTGAAAAACCGGGCCTTTTCATCCAGAACTTCGGCCAGGTGCAGTGCCACGCGGTCGAGTACAACAACGACGCGACGGACGCGGCCAACGCCAACATCGTCCTCTTCAGCGACGACTGGCCACACTCCGAGGCGACGCATACGTTCGCGCTCACGACGACGACCTACGATCCGGTGACCGGCGAGCTTCTCAACGCGGACATCGAGCTCAACGCGCGAGACCATCACTTCACCGTCAACGACGACGCGATCGAAGCCGATTTGCTCAGCGTGCTCACGCACGAGACGGGACACTTCCTCGGGCTCGCGCACAGCGAGGACACCGACGCGACGATGTTCCCCTTCTACGAAGAAGGAACGACCGAGCTTCGGACGCTGACCGCCGACGACATGGAAGGCATTTGCGCGATCTACCCGCCGGATCCCTCGATCGACGCGTCGTGCAACCCGCTACCTCGCCACGGTTTCTCTCCTTTGTGTCGCGACGATCAGAACGAAGGACGCTGCACGATCAGCGCACCCGCGAGCCGCTCCACGCGTGAGGCTCTTCCGTTCGCACTCGTCGCCGCCGCCCTCGCGATGCGCGCGCGTTCTCGTTTCAAACGCCGCTGATCAAAGCCCGATGCGGATCGCCGTCCCGGTGAGGACGCCGTTCAGCGTCGCGCCCAGCTCGAGATCGACGGCGAGCCGCTCGATCGGGCGGAACGAAAAGCTTATCTGCGGCAGCGAGAGCCAAGGGTAAACGACCGGGCGCGCGCCGCCGTCACCCCACGTCGCATCCGGGGCGCCATATCGATCCGCGTCCTTGTCGAGCTGGTTGCAGTACCGGAAGGTTCCCGCCGGATCGTTGGGCCCGTTGCACTTCTTGTAGGTCGATGGGTCGCCCGGCTGCCCGTCCTCTGGGTACGACTGCCATCGGTAGAGATCGCCCGCGAATGCGTAGCCGATGCCGAACCCCGCCCCGATCCGCACCTCGAAGATCTTGGAGACCGGGATCCGGTAGAGAATGTCGAGCGACGCGGTGACGCCCCACAGATCGCTTTCGACGATTTCCCACTCGGTGTCGGGCGTGTCGCGCGGCTTGAACGGGGTCGGGCCGAGGTTGTAGCTGGTGAACGTCACCGACGGCTCGATGTCGACGACCGACAGACGCGCGGTGTACGTCACGCCGACGCCCGGCAAGTAGGTCGTGGTCCCGCCCTCCCCGACGATGTTCATGACGAACGTCGGGATGAATAGCCCGCGAAAGCGGGCTCCGAGCCAATGTTTCGGCGACTCGTCGAGCGGAGCAGGCGGTTTGTCCTTCGGTTCTTTCGTACCGGATCCGTCCTTTTTCGGCGGCGTCGTCGGCTCGAGGACGACACGAAGCTTCTTCTGCTCGCGCTCGGTGAGAAGAACCGTGGACGTCTGCGTCGCGTACCCTTTCGCCGAAACCACGATTTCGGCCTTTTCGTCGGGCGGAACCCGGATCGGCTCGGATGGGTCGTGAACCCGCACGCCGGCGACGCGAACCTCGACGTCCAGATCGGCGGGCTCGACCGTGAGAAGTACCTTCGGGATGCGCGCATCGAGGTCCGCGGCGGTCTTTCGGGCGCGGGCGGACGCTGCCTTGTCCGCTGCGTCCCAAGCCCGATCCGCAGGCTCGGCTGCGAGGGCCGCGTAGATCTCGTGGGCCAAGAGCAGCTCGCCGAGCGCGACATGGCAGTCGGCGAGCGCCGCCGCGGTGGCCGGGCGATGCGCCTCCGCCTCAGCTCGCTCCAAAAGAGGGACGGCCGCGACGCAGTCGCCGCTCTTGGCGAGGTCGAGCCCCGACTTCGCGGGTTTTCCCGCTCCTTTTGGCGCGGCGGAACCGGTCAGGGCCCATCCCGAGACGAGCAAAAGCGCCGAAAGCGCGGATAGCGCGCTTCCTCGAATCGGTCGCCGCTCGCCTGCGGACCTCGAAACCACGGGCGCAGCATGCATGACATTCGTCAAAATGGGCTAGGCTAGCGCTCCGAATGCAGCCGGTCTTGGAGGGCCGACCACGGGTCCTGGTGGTCGATGACGAGAAGGCGATCCGAGAGATGCTCGCCGAGTTCCTCGACATGGAGGGCTACGCCGTCAAAACGGCGGAGGACGGCGTCGCGGCGGTCAACGAGCTCGAGCGCAACGAGTTCGATCTGGTCATCAGCGATCTGAAGATGCCCCGCATGGGCGGCATCGCCCTGCTCGAAGAAATCGCCAAGCAGGCGCCGAGCGCCGTCACCGTCATCATGACGGGCTTCGGCACGGTCGAGACGGCGATCGACGCGATGAAGCGCGGCGCGTACGACTACGTCCTCAAGCCGTTCAAGCTCGACGAGGTCGTGCACGTCCTGAAGCGCGGGCTCGAGAAGCAACGTATGGCCGCGGAGAACATGCGGCTTCGAGAGGCCGTCTCCCTCTACAAGGTGAGCGAGGCGATCGCCGCGAGCTTGTCGCTCGATCAAGTCCTCGAGACGGTCGCCGACGGCTGCATCCACGAGCTCGGCGCGGACCTCGCCTCCACGTGGCTCGACGATGGCAGCGGTGGCTTCTTCGAGCGCCAGCACTTACGTGGCCCGGACGTTCCCAGCGAGATCGATCTCGGGGCGCTGTCGAGTGGGCCGATCCTCCAGCGCCTTCGTAGCGATGGCCACGTGATCGAGCGAGAGACGGGCCATGCCTTGTTCGAACGTCAGCCCGAGATCGCGCTCACGTCGCTGCTCGCTGTACCGCTGAAGGTCCAAGCGAAGACGGTCGGCTTCATCTCCGTCTGCTCGTTCAGCACGACCAAGCGCTTCGACGAAGGACAACGAAAGCTCCTCAGCATCATCGCGTCGCGCGCCGCCGCCGCGATCGAGAACGCGCGCCTCTACGAGGATCTCCAGGCGACCTTCCAGCAGACGATCCAGGGCCTCGCGAAGGCGATCGACAAGATGGATCGCTACACCGCGGGCCACTCGGATCGTGTCGCGGCCTACGCCGTCATCCTCGCGCGCGCGATCGGGATGTCCGAGCCCGAGGTGGAGATCGTCCGGCAGAGCGCGCTCATGCACGACGTCGGCAAGATCGGCTGCGTGATGAACCTCAACAAGCCGGGCAAGCTCACCGTCGAGGAATACGAGATGTTCAAGAAACATCCCGTCTACGGTCGCGACATCCTCGACCCGATCAAGTTCTTGCACCCGCTGATCCCCGGCGTGCACCTCCACCACGAGCGCTGGGACGGCCGCGGCTATCCCCTCGGGATGAAGGGCCAGGAGATCCCGATCATCGCGCGCATCATCTCGATCGCCGACACCTATGACGCGATGACGAGCGATCGCAGCTACCGCCGTGCCCTGCCCCACCAGGTCGCCGTGTCGGAGATCAAGCGTTGCGCCGGTTCGCAGTTCGATCCAGACCTTGCCGACGACTTCACGAAGAACATACAGCTCCACCGGGACGAGCAGCTGACGGCCGGCAAGAAGGTCCCGGTCTGAGGGTGAAGCACGATGCGAAGGGCGCGCGCGTACTATTTGGGAAGGCGACGGTACGCGAGCATCCACGCGCTGCAGCTGCGCCTGCTCGAAGCGCGCCGTGAAGGCAGCGTCGGGGACCTCGTCCTCCTCGTGGAGCACGAGCCGGTCATCACGCTCGGGCGATCCGCGAAGGTCGGCAACGTCCTCTTGTCGCGCGATGCGCTCGCCTCGCGCGGCGTCGATCTCGAGGAGACGGGGCGCGGCGGGGACGTCACCTACCACGGGCCCGGGCAGCTCGTTTGCTACCCGATCGTCGATTTGAAGCCGGATCGATGCGATCTGCGCGTCTACGTCCGACAGCTCTGCGAGGTGATGATCCGCATCGCGCGCGACCACCACGTCGAAGCCGGCACCGTCGACGGCCTCGTCGGCGTGTGGGTCGACGCTGACAAACCCGACGAGTGGGCGACCGCAGCCTGGGCCCGGCGCCTCGCGAAGATCGGCGCCGTCGGCGTTCGCGTGTCGCGCTGGGTGACGATGCACGGCTTCGCGTTGAATCTCGACGTGGATTTGAGAGACTTCGGGCTCATCGTGCCGTGCGGAATTCGTGAGCACCCCGTCTCGTCCCTCGCCGACCTCACCGGTCGCGCGCGGGGCGTGCGTGACGTGGCGATGTCGCTCGCGCCGCATCTGGCGGATTGCCTGGCGCTCGACATCGACGAGGTCCGCGACGTCTCGTCGCTCGACGATCGATCGCTCGAAGATCGCCTACGTCGAGAGCTCGCGACCATCGCTCCGGCAGCCGAGGTCTCCCTGTGAGGGACGAGACCGAGCCGCCGGATCCGGCGCTCGCGTGCCCGCGTTGCGGGGGTCCGCCTCGGGCGCGCCGCGCGCCGACCGCGAAGAACCCGTTTTTGCCGAAGTCGAAGCGCCTTTGCTGCAGCCTCTGCGGCCTCGACTACGAAAAGGGCGACAAGCCTTGGACCCCTGACCGCCCCGCGCCACAAGGCGGATCGAAGTCGACTTGATCGAGAAGCTGGGAAAGGCCGCGCGACCGCTCCGGATCGCGCATCGGGTGCTGTCGTCCAAATGGCTCTGGGCGGCGGCGTTCGGCGTCTCGCTCGCCATCTTCGTTGCACCCGAGATCGCGGTTCGACGTGCCCGCGCGAAGGCGACCAGGTGCCTCGAGCAAGCACGTGGGCCGCGGGGGCCCGTCCTGCCGGAGTGTGGGACGATCGTCCGCGACTTCGACTACCCGACGGACTTTTCGTACACGCGTCACGACGCCACCTACCGCGCGGAAGAGCTCATCTCGCGCATCGCGATGAACCGGTACATCGATGCGGCCGTCGGTGATCCGAACCCGGAGCGGCTCGCGTTCGGCGCGGACGCGACGCGCTCCGCACAAGAGCTCGTCGAGGCCGGCTCGCGACGCATCTCGTTCGAGGAGCTGGGATCGTCGTCGGGCGCGCCGCACCTCGGCAAGCTCGCGAGCTGGCTCGGCGACCGCCGCGCGCTCACGGCCTCGCCGGAGTATTTCGGGCTTTGGTACATCCGGCGCGACGTCATGGAGGCGTCGTTCGTCGACGCGGACTTCGAGCAGGTAGACGACATCGCGCGGCGCTACGCCGCGTGGGATCCCTCGGACGCGGACCTGGTGACGACGCTCGGCGCGGCGCTCTGCATCACCGCGCCGCCCGAAGGTTACGATCTCCTCGAGAAGCTCCCCGCTCGCCGCGCCGAAAAGCGCTACGAGAACCTTCAACGCAACTACGGCGAGCTCTTCGCGGCGTTGACCGCCTGCGCGAACAAGGCGGGGACGACTGCACCGATCCTCCCGGAAGAGGGCAACGCCGGCGTGGCCGACATGGCCACGGTTCGACGCCTCGTCGATCTTCGCCTCGCGTTGCCGGGAAAAGATCGCGCCGCTCGCGTACGGCGCGCGATCGACGCGCTGTCGGCGTCGGGCAACGACCCGCTCGATACGGATCAACCCTTCGCCCGCGCGATGTTGCTCGCAGCGGTGGTGACGCTCAGCGACCAGCCGATCGAACCTGCGGTCCTCGCCGATCTCGCGACCCCTCGAGTCTCGGACGGCGAGGGCCCGCTTGCGCCACCGGCGGTCACGCTGCGCGCGATCCTCGTGCGACCGCAGGGCTTGTATCCCGTCGTTCCTGCGTCGTGGCTCGACGATGCGGCACGTATCCTCGCGGAGGCCTCGCGAACCGCGCCGGCGCCGAACCGAGAGACCCTCGAGCGCGCGGCCGGTGCGCTCTTCATCCACGCGGCGATCGAGCACGCGGGCGACGGGCACGTCGACGCAGCGATGGAATCGGCAGCGTCCGGCGCTCGGTGGAGCCACGCGAGCGAAGCGGTCGAAGCGCTCTCGATCGCCACGGCTGCATGGGTCGCCGGGGATGCAACGCGCGCGCTCGCCGCGTTGGATCGTCACTCGTCGAAACCCGAGGGCAAGTCGGAGGTCGACGTCGACCTCGCGCTCTCCGCGCTCGAAGCGCTCGTCGCGGGATCGGCGGGAGATCGTGCGCGCGCCGAGCGCGTCGCGTCCACGCTGGTGGAAGAAGCGAAAGCAACGGAGAGTGTCGACCTCGCTGCGCACGCTCGGTGGACGGCGGTCGCGCTCGCTCCGGCTTCGGTCGTCGCGGACGGCGCCGGCAGCGGTGCCGTGGCCACGATGTGGACCGGGCTCGGCGATCCGGTCGCGCGGCACCGCGACCGCGCTGGTCCGGCGATCGAGGCGACGCAGCTCGCGTGGGCGCGCGCGCTCGGCCAGGGCGGAAATGAGCGCCGTGCGTTCCGGTATCAGCTCCTCGACAAGCGTGGCGACCTGCCGGGCCTGGCCCTCCCCGCCCTCATCGCAGGTGGTGCGCTGCTCGACCCGGGGACGTCGAGCGACGGCGTCGAAATCTGGCTGGACACCCTGACCGCGCTCGACAGCCGGCGCATGCGGTTGCGAAGCTATGCGTGGATGCGCATGGAAGCGGCCAAAATCCGCGGAGATGTGTACGCGACCGACCTCTGGGCCGAGCGCCTCGCCGTGCTCCGCGAGGTCTCGAGCGACGAGGACAACCTCGAGCTCGCGCGATTTCTTCGATTCTGACGTCACGACTTTCGTCCGACGCACGACGAACAAGCATGGTCGCCTCTCGCCTCGCTCGACGCTCGCTGCTCGGTTGCTTCCTCCTCGCGTCGGCTTGTGCGGCCCAAGAGCCCGCGTCGTCCGCCGTCGAGAGCGAGCTCGTCCCTTCGATTGCGGTGTCGAACGCCGGACCGGGCGTCGAGCAGAGCATTCCCGCCTCGCTCGAAAAGCGAGCGCCGGGCGCTTCGGCTCCGACGTCTGCGTTGCATGCCCCCACCGCCGAAGAGCTCGCGCGGTATCCGTGGCTCACCGAAGGCACCGAGGTGCGCGCCCTCGAGGACTCCATCGCGCCGCCGAAGGGTTACCGTCGCGTCTCGGTGGAAGATGGCTCGTTCGGCGCGTTTTTGCGTCGATTGCCGCTTCGTCCCGAAGGCACACCGGTCCGGGCGTACGACGGCCGCCTGCTCCGCAACGCGGAGAGCTCGGGCGTCACGGCGGTCGCCGAGCTCGACGTCAGCAACACCGACATCCAGCAATGCGCCGACTCGGTGATTCGCCTGCACGCCGAGTGGAAATGGTCGAAGGGCGAGCAAGCGTCGGTCGGCTACCACTTCTTGAGCGGCGACTTCGCGACCTGGCCGAAGTTCGCCGCCGGACAGCGCCCGGTCGCAGAAGGCAAAGGCGTTCGATGGACGCAGAGCGGCAAGGCCGGCAGCGACCACGCGACCTACCGCAAATACCTCGACATGGTGTTCAACTACGCGAGCACCATCTCGCTCGACAAGAAGTCGAGCAGTCCCATCGACCACGCCGACATCGCGCCCGGTGACTTCTTCGTTCTACCGGGCGGACCGGGCCACGCGATCCTGATCCTGGACGTCGTGACCGACGAGCACGGACATCGCTCGGCGCTGCTCGGTCAAGGCTTCATGCCGGCGCAAGACTTCCACGTCTTGCACCCGCTCGGCGGCGAGCAAGGACCGTGGTTCTCGCTCGACGGCGATGCGGTCGATACGCCGTTTTGGCCCGAGCCGTTTCCATGGTCGAGCCTTCGGCGAATGAAATGAAGTGAAGGCGCGCGCGTCAGCGCAGGCCGAGCAGCGCGCTGCAAGTCGGCAGGAAGTTCAGCACCGCCGAGTTTTCCGCGAGGATCGTGCACGTGTCGATGCAGTACGAGGACTCGGTTTGGTTCTCGCAGCACGCATTGATCGCGTCGATGACCGGCAACGCACCGTCGATGCCCGGCCCACACACCGAGCTCGCTTGTGCGGTCTGCATGCAATCGAGAACCGCCACGTCGGCGGCGCTCGTCGAGGCGTCCTCGCAGTGGGTGATGCAGCCGGTGCAATCCGCGTTATCGGTGCCGGAGAAACCGAGCGCCTGGAACTGCGGCCCGAGGACGCCGCCGACCGTGCCGTTTTCGACACCGCAATCGGCGTAGAACTGGCAGATCTCGGCGCAGCCATCGACCGTCGTCTCCGTCGGGCATTCGACCTGCAGGCCCCCTTCGTACTCGAAGGGATCGGTCGAGCACGTCGCGCCCGAGTCTTCGGGCACGGCAGGGACCACACCGCTCGTGCCGAGCCCCTTCGGGTGATTGAGCAGCGTCTCGATCAGCCACGGATTCAGCTTGTCGAGCCACGCGTGGCCGACGGGTGCCGAGCACGCGGCCTGCGCAACGTCCGCTTCGGCGTCGTAGAAGTTCGACGCGAGCGATGCCTGCTCGACGAAGTTGATGGCGGGCACCTCCACCTCGCCGGTGCCGCCGTTGTACTCGTCTTCGTCACCGCCCCACGTGACGACGACGAACATCTCGTCGAGCGGGGCAGGCGTCGCGGGCTGGGTCAGCGAGAACACACCGGACGCGACGATGCCTCCTGCGAGCAGCTCCGCGCGGCGCTGAAGCAGGTAGTTCGTCATGATGCCGCCGGCCGAGTGCCCGGTGACGTAGATGCGATTCTTGTCGACGGGGAAATGGCCTGCGAGGCAATCGACGAGGGCATCGAAGGTGGCGAGGTCTTTGTTCGCACTGTCGTCGTCGTCGGGCCCGTGCATCGCGTCCCACACCGGCCAAACCGTGCCGTTGCCCACGCTCTGCGGCGCAACGACGATGAAGCCCTGCTCCACGAACTCGGACATCTTCGTGCGCGTCACGAACGCTTCGGCTTCTTCGTTGGTGCCGTTGAAGCCGACGAGCAGCGGGCGCGGCCCTTCGAAGCTCGCGGGCGGAAGCAACAGGTAGAAGTCACGCGACTGCTCCGCGACGTCGAACTCGCCGTTGGACCCCTCAGCCGGCGCCGTGGTCTTGTATGCGGCAGGACACACCGCCATCGCATCGCGCTCGAGCGGCTCGGCAGGAACCTGCTCGTAGGGATCGACGCTCGCGCCACCTCCGCCGGTGTCCGCTCCGCCGGACTCGCCGCCGCCGACGTTGCCTCCGCCGGCGTTCGAGCCACCCGAGTCGCCGCCGCCTCCGCCTGTCGCGGCGCTATCGCCACAAGCGGCCGAAAGAAGGGTCAGCATCGAAACGAGCGCAAAACGTCCGCGAAAATTCATGCAAGCCTCCGAACCGGACACATGCATGATTCATCCCCGTGCAGCAACCGGTTCGCCGAGGAAGTCAGAAAAGAACAGGCGCGTGCACTCGTCGCGAACGCCCTAGACTCGCGCCCGTGCCAGCAGGCAACCATCGCGCGGCTCGCGTAGCGCTGCGGATCGCGATCACGAGCGGATTGATCGTCGCCGCGCTCTCGGCGTCGACGCCGGCGTTCGCGACCGAGCATGAGTGGCACACGGGCGGATCGTTCGGCTACGCGATGATCGACTTTCCGCGGGGGCTCGCGCGCAACGGCTTCGGCGGAGGCTTCCACGCTCGGTACGGTCTGACCGACGCCATCGACGTCACGATGAATGCGTCGCTCTTCGGCTTCCCGACCGACGATCGCATCGCGCCTCAAACGACCGCCGGCATCAGCTACGTCGTCGACGTGTCGCGCTGGTTCGCCACGGTCGGCGTCGACGCCGGCGTGATGGACCTCATCGGCGTCGCGTCGTGCGACGAGCTACCGTCACGCTGCGGGCACATCGTGATGCCCGCCGTCGGCGTGCCGGTGACGCTCGAGTTTCGCGTCGTACCCGAAGTGCCGATCGGCGTTCGCTTCGAGTACCAGCTCTTGTTCCTCGGAGGGCCGTCGCAGGCGATGTTCGTCGGCGCCTACGCGGCCTTCGCAAAGTAACGGGCGCTCGCCCTTCAGTCGATGAAGTCCGGCTCGCAGGTCGCGGCCGTGCAGTCCTCGCTCTTCGGATCGAAGTCGGCGCACTTGTCGTTCGCCTGGATGCCCCACGAGCAGAACGCGAGGTAGTGGAAGCCGTCGACGCGGGCGAACGTGACGTTCGGGTCGGTGAAGACCGGCCCCTCGTGGCACATGTTGTTCGAGTAGCCGCGGTAGTAAATCTTGTCGCCGACCTCGACGCCGTTATCGAGCTTGATGACGCCGAACTCGCCGACGACCATCCCGTCCTGAGGCTCGACCTTCGCGTTCTCGACGCGAACCTTCACGGCGCCCCACTTGTCGTGGAAGCCTTCGTCGGTCGTGCTGGAGATGCCTTCGGCTTCCGCCGCCGTGAGCACGTGCGGCGTGGGGACTGGCGCATCGCCGACGATGTCCGCTTTGCAAACCGAGCCGAGCTGCAGCATCCCGACCTGGTTCGGCGGGTTCGGCGCTGTGCACTCCGGCTGGTCGGGGAAGCGGCTGACGGTGCCGATCACGTCGAGCACGTCGCCCGGCTTCACGTTGTCGGGGATCTTGTCGCCCGCGGGATCTTGCCCGAGGCGCGGGCAGAAAGACTGATCGCCGCCCTTCGGGATCTCCGCTTTGAAGCCGTAGCTCAGCACCAACAGGCCGCTGTTCTCGGCCGTCTCTTCGAGGCCGGGCGCCGAGACGAACACGCCCCAGAGGCAGTTGTCGGTCGAGCTCGACTTCGACACGAGGAACTTGTGGCTCATCGCGACGACGCCGTTGACGCTCACCTTCGAGCCGGGACCGAACGAGCCGGTCGCCACGTCTTCCACCGTCGCTTCGGGACCTTCGCAGCCGGCGATCGGCCCGCCGCCTTCGTCGCCGCCGCCGTTCGACGGCTGGCCACCCGAGCCCGACCCGCCGCCACCCTCGGGAGGCGAGCCGCCAACGACGTCGCCGTCGTCGTCGCGACATCCCGACGCGACCAAGGTTGCAGCGAGCGCGAGCGCCAACGACGAAGCGAAGAAAGTACGGCTGTTCGACATGGTCGCCGTCCTTACCACATCGTGCGCCCGGTGAGATCCGACGGCCGAGAACGAGAGGGGACGCCAAGGGCGCCAAGAGGGAGAGGAGGGAGAAGAGGATTTTTTTCGAATTCTCCTCGAACCCTCTTCTCCCTCTTTCTGGCCTTGGCGCGCTTG
The DNA here is from genome assembly GCA_013361525.1 of Polyangiaceae bacterium. Classification (GTDB taxonomy): domain Bacteria; phylum Myxococcota_A; class Polyangia; order Polyangiales; family Polyangiaceae; genus Xiheicaenibacterium. The sequence continues at coordinate 27,515 of JABFXY010000068.1, forward strand.
GCGACTCCCTCTGAATCTCCTGGCGAGGTCGATGCAATAACGGATGACGCGTCTGCTCGGTGCTCCTGCCAGGGCTTGAACCTGGCGCGAATGGGCTTGCAAGGCCTCGCCATCCCGACCTGATGAGGAGCGTTCTTACGGCGGACGATTATCTGTTATAACGGATACGTGTCAACCCCCCAGACCGACGTCGTCCTGTTCGACCGGTGGCTTCGCGTGCGCTTGTCCCCGACGAACACCGCGGACTTCCACTACCGATGGCTACGGCATGCGTGCGATCTCGATCGACACCCCCTCACGAACGAGCGGACCGTGTGCTCGTCGGAGCTCCCCGATGACGTTCGCGCGCGACGGGCGTTCGTCGAAGGCGGCGAGCTTCGCGTCGAGTGGGCGCACGACCATCGCGAGAGTCGGTATGCCCTCGCTTGGCTCGAGCGGCACGCCTACGCGAAAGACCGCGACAAGCTCGCGCTTCGCGCCCCTCCGAACGACGTCGGCGGGTTCGAGATCGACGGCGCAGAGCTCTCGGTGGACGGTCGAGTCGAGCGAGCGCTCCATCTCGTCCGTGAGCGCGGCGCCGCGATCGTTCGCGTGCCCGCGCGCGAACGCAACGGCGCCGAGCAGGCGACGGAGTCCATCATCGACGCATTCGCCGCTCGCGGCCTCTCGGTGATCCCGACCCACTTCGGCCGCATCGAGGATCTTCGCACCGACAACACGACGAACGCGAACACCGATCAGCTCGGCTACACCGACGCCGCCGTCGAGCTGCACACGGATCAGCCCTTCCTCGACGAGCCTCCGCACTTCCAGATGCTCCACGCGATCCGCGCGGCCGACGAAGGTGGGCACAACGCGATCGTCGACGCGCTCGGCGCGGCCGAGGCCCTTCGCGCGGAAGACGCCGACGCCTACGCCATCCTCACGTCGACACCCGTCACCTTCCACCGCACGCAGAAGAGCTTCGAGCGCGTGGTGGTCTCACCCATTCTTTCGAGGGACCGAAACGGGCGTTTCCGCGTTCGCTACTCGTACTTCACGATGGCGCCGCACAAGTTGCCGTTCGACGAGATGGAAGGCTTTTATCGCGCCTACGACCGCTTCGCGCGGCTCGTTCGCAGCCCGCAGAATCAGGTGCGGTTCCTCCTCGAGCCGGGCGACTTTCTCCTCTACGACAATCACCGCATGCTGCACGCGCGGACCTCGTTCCGAGGCCCGCGGTGGATGCGGGGCGTCTACTTCGACGTCGCAGCCTGATCGCCGCCGAGCTCGAAGCCCTCGTGAAGGGCCCGCACGGCGAGCTCGGTGTATTTCGTCGCGACGAGACAGGACACTTTGATCTCGCTGGTCGAGATCGCCTGGATGTTGATGCCGTGCTCCGCGAGGATGCGGAACATCTTCGCTGCGACACCGGCGTGTGATCGCATCCCGAGGCCGACGACCGACACCTTTACGATATCCTCGTCGTAGCGAACGTCGCCCGCGCCGACCTTCCGGCCGACCTCGGCGATCGCGTCGCGCACGCGGGCGAGATCGTTCTTCGCGACGGTGAACGTCACGTCGGTGTGAGGCCCCTGCCCCCCGGCCGAAGCGAGCGCCGTCGCGTCGACCGACACGTTCTGGATGATCATGTCGACGCTGACGTTGTGCGCCGCGAGCGCGGTGAAGATCTCCGCCACGACGCCGGGCTGATCGCGCACGCCGACGAGCATCACGCGCGCCTCGCCCTTGTCGTACGCGATGCCGGTGACGACCACCTGCTCGAGATCGCCTTCGTGGGTGACGAGCGTCCCCGGTGAAGAGGAAAACGAGCTGCGAACGTGAACCGGAACCCCGTACTTCATGGCCATCTCCACGCTCCGTATCTGGAGCACCTTCGCACCGAGCGACGCGAGCTCGAGCATTTCTTCGTAGCTGATTCGATCGATCTTCCGAGCCGTCGGGCAAATGTTCGGGTCGGTCGTGTAGACGCCGTCCACGTCGGTGAAGATCTCGCAGACGTCCGCGCCGAGGGCCGCCGCGATCGCGACCGCGCTGGTGTCGCTTCCGCCGCGACCGAGCGTCGTGATGTTCCCTGCTTCGTCGACGCCCTGAAAGCCCGCGACGACGACGATCTCTCCGCCGGCGAGGGTCTCCACGACACGTGACGCGTCGATCGCCTTGATGCGCGCCTTGGTAAACGCGCTGTCGGTCAGGATCCGCATCTGGTGGCCGAGGTAGCTGCGCGCGCGGTGGCCCTGCGCGTGGATCGCGATCGCCATGAGCGCGCTCGCGACCTGCTCGCCGGTCGCGGCGAGGGCGTCCATCTCGCGCGCGTCAGGAACGGACGTGACGTCGCGGGCGAGCTTGAGCAAGCGGTCCGTTTCGCCCGACATCGCGCTGACGATCACGACGACGCGGTTGCCCTCGGCGTGGGCGGCGATGGTGCGGGCGGCCGCGTTCTTGATGCGCTCGATGGATCCCATCGAGGTGCCGCCAAACTTCTGAACGACGAGCGCCATGGTGCCCAGCGACGATGGCGACGTCGCCGCGCCGCGTCAACCACGGTCGATGATGCGTTCTTCTTATTGATTCACCCGAGAAGCCAGGTGATGTGCCGCGTCATGGGGAAGACCGGCGACAGGCTGCTCGACTACCCGTCGAAGCACGATCTCGAGACGAGCTGGGTCGAAGCGCGCGATGGAACGCGCCTTCGGGTTCTCACGACGGGCAATCCGCGCGGGCCGCGACTGCTCTGCGTTCACGGCTTTCCGCAGAACGCAGCCGAGTGGCGCAGCCTGCTACCGCTCGTGAAGGATGACTTCCACGTGGTTCTCGTGGACCTCCGCGGCTTCGGCCGAAGCGATTTCGCAAAGACCGGCGACTACACGCTGCCGACCCTCGCAGGCGATATCGTGTCGGTGCTCGAAGCGACATCGACCCTCGGCGCGCCCGGTCCGGCCCACCTGCTCGCGCACGACTGGGGCGGGCCCATCGCGTGGGCCGTCGTCGAGGCACGACCGGATCTCGTCGCGCACCACGTGTCGGTGAACGCGCCTCATTACGAGGCGTACGCGCGCGAGCTCGTCTCGAACCCGCAGCAGCTGAAGAGCGCCTACTACACCATCCTGTTCCAGATCCCGTTCATCGAGCATGCGCTCGCGGCGAACGGTGCGCTCGGGATGGTGCGCGCCCTTCGCGGCTCGTCGATCCACGGGACATTCTCCGACGAGGACGTCGAGCTGTATGCGGGGCCGCTCCGCGATCACCGCCGCATGCGCGCGGCGCTCTCGTATTACCGCGCGAGCTTCCGCTCCCTCGTGAGGCGGCTCACGTCGCGCCGAAAAGACGCCGAGGCAGCGACACGCCCGAGCGGGCATGTCCCGACGATCGTCGTGTGGGGCGAGCGCGACCACGCGATCAACAAGAGCGTCGCGGAGCGCATGATGAAGGAAGTTTGCCCGGCCGCGGAGCTCCGGCTGGTCCCGGACGCGACGCACTGGGTCCCGGACGAACGGCCCGATGTCGTCGCGCGGGCCGTCCTGGACGGGCTGGAGCGCACGCGCGGGAATATCGCCGCCGGCCACCGGTTTGGGGCGAGCGGTTGACACTGATCTACTCGCAACTAGGATGCCGGCCCGCCCGAGGGTGCGGCGGTGACGATGCGAACTGCGCGCCCCTGGTCCGCCTACCGCGCCGCCGGCGCGAGGGCCGTGAGGCGAACGGGAGGTTCACTTGTCGAATGATGTGATGATCGAGGCCAAGGGCCTGACCAAATACTTCGGATCGTTCCGAGCTTTGGACAGGGTCAGCTTCGAGGTCCGAAGAGGAGAGATCGTCGGGTTCCTCGGTCCCAACGGGGCCGGCAAGTCGACGACGATGCGCATCCTCACGTGTTTCCTGTCGGCGTCCGCCGGCACGGCGCGGGTGCACGGCATCGACGCCTTCGACAACCCGCTCGAGGTTCGCCGCAAGATTGGTTACCTCCCTCAGCGCGCGCCGCTCTACGGCGAGATGTCGGTGTGGGAGTACCTGCGGTTCTGTTCCGAGATGCGCGGGCTCGACATCAGCACGTTCAAATCGCGGATGCGCAAGATCGTCGAGGTCTGCGGTCTCGCGCGCGTGCTGGGCAAAGACATCCGCACGCTGTCGCACGGGTATCGCCAGCGCGTCGGCCTCGGACAAGCGCTCGTCCACGATCCGCCCGTTCTCATCCTCGACGAGCCCACGAGCGATCTCGATCCCAACGAGCGCGCCGAGGTCGTTCGATACATCCAAGAGACGGGTCGCAATCGAACGATTCTTCTTTCGACCCACAACTTGAACGAGGTCGAAGCCGTTTGCGCGCGTTCGATCATCGTCTCGAAGGGCCGCATCGTCGCGGACGGGCCGCTCGATCAAATCCGCTCGGTGAGCGGGAAGGTTCGCTACCTCGTCTCGGTCGACGGCGAGCGGCTCGCGAGTGGTCGCGGCGGCAAGCCGCCCTCGGCGCAGGAGATTCAGAACGAGCTGCGCGCCGTCCCCGGCGTCACCTCGGTGCGCGAGCTCATCGCCGAAGGTTGGAAGGGCCCGAAGCAGGGCGGCTCGATCTACCGCTTCGAGCTGCGCGGTTCCGACAAGTCGGACCTTCGCGCGGACCTCTACCAGCTCGGCCTGCAGCGCGGATGGATCATTCTCGAGCTGCGACGCGAGTCGGAGTCGCTCGAAGAGGCGTTCCGCGCCCTCACCCGCGACGACGAGCGCGGTGATCGCGGTCGGGTCGGCCGCGACGTCGAAGAGGCGTTCGTGCCCGGCGGCGCCGACGAAGAAGACGAAGAGGAAGAGGACGAAGAAGACGTCGAGGACGAGCGCGACGAGGAGGGGTCCGACGAGGAGACCTCCGAAGACGAAGACGCCGAAGACGAGTCGGAAGAAGACGAGGCCGCCGACGCGAAAGCCTCGCAGGAAGAAAACGACGAGGCCGACGAGGGTGAAGAGGACGAAGCGGAAGAGGAAGAGCCCTCCGCAAAAGAGTCCTCCACCGCCAAAGGCAAGAAGAAGGACGAACGATGAGCCCCACGTTGATCATCACCAAACGCGAGCTGCGGTCGAACTTCGACACGCCGATCGCGTACATCGTGCTCTGTCTGACGCTGCCCGCGCTCGCGTACGCCTTCTTCCTGCGCCGCGGTCAGAACTTCTTCGAGATCAACCGCGCCAGCATGACGACGCTGATCGAGCTGACGAGCATGCTCGTCGTCGCGCTCTCGGCGATCCTCACGATGCGTGTGATGGCCGACGAGCGGCGCACCGGCACGCTCGAGATGCTCATCACGCTCCCGGTGAAGGACTACCAGGTCATCATCGGCAAGTTCCTCGGCACGTGGTTCGTCGTCCTCGCGGCGATCGCGCTCACGATGCTGTTTCCCCTGATGATGTTCGTCTGGCCGTGGAAGCTCGGCAACCTCGACTGGGGTCCGGTCATGTCCGGTTACCTCGGGCTCGTGCTGCAGAGCGCCGCGTGTGTCGGCATAGGCATGCTGGTCTCCTCGTTCACGGAGAGCCAGGTCATCGCGTTCATCGTGACCGCGATCATCCTCGGCTTCCTCCACGTGACGAACTACCTGATCGACTCGACCGACACGCAGAGCATCCGGGTCGCGCTCGACTTCGTGAACTTCGACTCCCGGATCACCTCGCTCGCGCAGGGCTTGGTGACGACCCGCGACATCCTCTACTTCGTCTCGATCGCCGTGCTCTGTCTCATGGGCTCGTTCATGGCGCTCGAACGACGAAAGTGGGCGTGAGGAGCGACCATGGAACGCAGAACAAAAACAGCCACTTTTAGCTGGATTTACATCCTCCTCGTCGCGGCCGCCCTCGTCCTCGCGAACGTCTTTTCGTACTCGAACTACAAGCAATTCGACGTCACCGAGACGGAGCGGTTCACGCTCTCGCTCGGCTCGAAGCGCATGGTCTGCGAGGGACTGAAGAAGGACCTGAACGTCGACTTCTACGTCACGCGCGGCCTTCCGCAGACCGACCTCTTCATCGAGGACGTCACGCGCCTCTTCAACGAGTACACGAACGCCAAGTACAAGGACAAGGCGAGCGGCAACGAGAGCCCGCCGAGCAAGTTCACGTACAAGATCATCGAGCCGAAGACCGAAGACGAGAAGAAGGCCGCAAAAGAAGCGGGCCTCTCCGAGCAGCTCCTCGGCCTCGACGAGGACGCCGCAGCGACCTCGGACACGAGCACCATCGGCGCCGGCTTCCTCGGCTTCGTCCTCAACTACGGCAACGAGAAGGAAGTCATCCCGTTCTGGCCGCCGGGCAACACGCAGGGCCTCGAGTTCTTCATCACGAACAAGATCCGCGAGGTTCGCGACCGTGACGAAGGACGCAAGTCCCGCTACGCGATCATCACCGGCAAAGACGAGATCAAGATCTCCGACAGCCTCGTCCCCGCGGGCGGTCGCCCCGTCGGTCTGAAGCAGATCTTCGGCGAGTACTTCCCGTTCTACGAGTTCGAGGAGGTCGATCTCAAGGACGGCGAGACGCAGCTCGATCCGAGCCTCATCGGCGTCATCATGACGCAGCCGCAGAAGGACTACAGCGACAAGGAGCTCCGCCGTATCGACGAGTTCCTGATGCTCGGCAACAAGGCCCTCTTCGTCATGGCCAGCGCCGTGAACCTCGAGCCGTCCGACAAGGACATGAAGGCCACGCTCAACACGCACGGCATCGAGAAGCTCCTCGACGGCTACGGCATCGAGATGAAGCGCGAAGCGGCCGTCGACTTCGGCAGCGCGTTCCAGCTGTCGGGTCGCACGCCGATGGGTAAAGAGATCACCATCATCAACCCGGGCGTGCCGAGCCTCGAGGTCGACAACTCGCTCGACGAGAACGAGCGCCTCATCGACGACTCGTTCCACTCGTTCTTCCGGATGCCGCAGATCCCCTTCCCGTTCCCCTCGCCGCTCGTCATCCACAAGGACAAGCAGCCGAACGCGGAGTTCAAGGTCGTCGCGCGCACGTCGCCTAGGACGAGCGTCATCGCGACCGACGCGCCGATGAGCCACAAGACCAACTGGCAAGAGACGGATCCGCAAGAGCAGAAGACCGTCGGCGTCACCATCGTGGGCCCGCTGAAGAGCGCGTTCACGGGCAAGGGTGACGACATGGGCATCAAAGCGAACGCCGAGACGCCCAAGGACCAGCCGAGCCGCATCCTCATCCTCGCCTCGTCGCAGTACCTCGCGAATCCGTTCGCGCGGTCCGGCAACCCGCCGCCGCTGCCGCCGCAGCTGCAGATGATGGCGGGACAGCAGCCGGGCGATCCCGAGCTCAGCATGCTCGGCAACCTCTACCTGCAGAACAACCTGTTCATCACGCTGGTCACGTCGTTCAAGAACTCGCTCGACTGGATGGCGAACGACGCGGATCTCCTCGCGGTCAGCGCGAAGCTGCTCGCCGAGCCTGCCCTCACCTACTCGATGAAGAAGCCCCGCGCGTCGAAGGGCGACACCGAGGAGGACATGAAGAAGAAGTACGAGGCCTTCAAGCAGGACAAGAAGAGCCTCCGCTCGAAGATCACGTGGTGGCTGATGATCATGCCCGCGGCCCTCGTCGCTGCCTTCGGCATCGTGCGCTGGTGGCTGCGTGAGTCGAACCGAGACAAGGCGCTCCTGTCATGAAAACCGAGCACAAGATCTTTGCGGCACTCGCCGTCCTGGTGGTCTTGGGGGGTCTGCTCTTCTGGCAGCACTCGAGCGCCAAGGCGCAGAAGGAAGCGCACAGCGAAAGCGCAGAGAAGCCGACGCTCGCGCTCAACCCGGAAGACATTCCGAAGGTGTCGAAGCTCGAGTTCGACAACGCCGAGAAGAAGGAGAAGATCGTCCTCGAGAAGGCCGAGGGCGGTTGGAACATCACCTCTCCGATCCAGGCGAAGGCGAACGCGAAAGAGGTCGACGATCTCGTCAAGAGTCTCGAGAAGCTGAAGATCGTCGATCAGATCGACCGCGGAACGGCGACCTACGCCGAGTACGACGTCGCCGACGGCAAAGGCATCCACTTCGTCGCCTACAAGGGCAACGACAAGGCGATGGATGCCACGTTCGGCAAGAGCGGCGGCCGCGGTCAGACGGTTCGCGTCACCGGTCGCGACGGCGTCTTCACCGTGTCGAAGGACGAGTACAAGTCGATCCTCTTCGGCAAGGACTCGAAGGGCTGGCGCGACAAGCTCGTCCTCGAGCTGAAGGACACCGACGTCGCCTCGATCGACGTCGAGAATCCGAACGGCAAGTACACGTTCACGCGCGACGGCGACAACTGGAAGGGCGCATTCGAGAAGAACCCGAACGCCCCGAAGAAAGACGAGAAGAAGCCCGAGGGCGACAAGAAAGCCGAGGGCGACAAGAAGGCCGAAGGCGACAAGAAGGCCGAAGGCGACAAGAAGAAGCCTGAAGGCGACAAGAAGGCCGAAGGCGACAAGAAGGCCGAAGGCGACAAGAAGCCTGAAGGCGACAAGAAGGAAGAGCCTGCCGCGAGCAGCGGGTGGGAGAAGTTCGACGGCAAGACGGTCGAAACGCTCCTCGGCGCCTTCAAGAAGCTGAACGCCCACGACTTCGCCGATGCAGCCGACACCGTCGAGTCCACGGGTCTCGGCGACGCAGCCAAAGAGGGCGGCGTCATCACGTTCAAGCTGAAGAGCGGCGACGAGATCAAGATCCTCATCGGCAGGAAGCAGAAGGGCACCGCCCGTTTCGCGAAGAAGGGCGATGGCGACCTCATCTTCGTCCTCGCCGGTTACCAGGCCGACTGGATCACCGCGGAGCCTTCGAAGTTCGAGAAGAAGGAAAAGAAGGACGCGCCGCCCGCCGGAGACGGCCACGATCACGGCGGCGACGACGAAGACCTCGATCTTCCGATGGAAGAGTGACGAGTGAAGGCTTCCTACAACTGGTTGCGCGACATCCTCGGCGCCTCGTTCGACGCCTCGCCGAATGACGTCGCACAACACTTCACCAACGCCGGGCTCGAGGTCGAAGGGACCTCGAGCTACGGCGCGGCGAGCCGCTCCGTCGTCGTCGCGAAGGTCGTCTCGATCGAGCCGCATCCTTCGAAGGCGAAGCTCTCGCTCGTCACCGTCGAAGCGGGTCGCGGCCCCGAGCGCGTCGTTTGCGGCGCGCCGAACGTGCCGGCCCCCGGCGGCCTGGTGGTGCTCGCGCGCCTCGGGACGCACCTACCCGCGAAGGGTCTGACGCTCGAGCCCCGCGAGATCGCGGGCGTGCGAAGCGAAGGGATGTTGTGCTCCGAAGCGGAGCTCGGACTTCGCATCTCCGGTGGCGAAGGCGGCATCCTCATTCTTCCCGAGGGGACGGGCACCGTCGGCCAGCCGCTCTCGGAGGCACTGCCGTCGAGCTGCGACACCATCCTCGAAATTGGTTTGACCCCAAACCGTCCGGACGGCCTCGGCCACCTCGGCCTCGCGCGCGAGCTCGCCGCGTTGTACCGGCTTCCGTTCCGGCACGAGGCGCTCCGACCCAAGCGCGTGGATGCGTCGCTCAGCGTCGATGGCGCCGCCCAGGTGCGTATCGATGATCCGGAGCGCTGCCCGACCTGGGGCGGTGCTTACGTCCGCGGCGTCAAGGTCGAGCCGAGCCCGCTGTGGATGCAATACAGGCTCGAAGCGCTCGGCGTGCGCGCCATCTCCAACGTCGTCGACATCACGAATTGGATCATGCTCAAGTTCGGCCACCCGATTCACGGGTTCGACCGACAGGCGATCCGCAAAGGCACGATCATCGTGCGCCGGGCAAACGCCGACGAGCCGGTGCAGACCCTCGACGGAATCCATCGGAAGCTGTCGCAGGACGATCTGGTCATCGCCGACGGTGAAGGAACCGTCGCGCTCGCCGGCGTCATGGGCGCAGAGGGCAGCGGCATCCAGACGTCGACCACCGAGGTCCTCGTCGAGTGCGCGTACTTCACGCCGCGCGGCGTGCGGCGCACGGCCCGGCGCCACGGCATGCACAGCGATTCGAGCCATCGCTTCGAGCGCGGGGTCGACCCCGGCGACGTCACCGACGTCCTCCACGAGACGGCCGCGCTGCTCTGCGACATCGCAGGCGGAACGGCCGCGCCGGAGCCCAAGCTCTTCGGCCCCGGCGTCCCTGCCCCGAAGGCAATCACCTTGCGCAAGGATCGGATGGACGCGCTCCTCGGCATGTCGATCTCGATGGCCGACGCGCAGCGCATCCTCGAGAGCCTCGGTTGCCGCGCAGTGAAAAGCGCGTCGAGCGACACGCTCGCCTTCGTCCCGCCGACGCACCGGCCAGATTTGTCGATCGAGGTCGATCTGATCGAAGAGGTCGTTCGGCTCTCGGGCGTCGATCGCGTTCCGAGCATCGTCCCGGCGATTCGACCGGCCGCGCCGCGCACGCACGACGCGCTGCCGAGCGCGATCACGCGCGCAGCCATCGAGGTCGGCCTCTCCCAGGCGCTCACCTACGCGTTCACGTCGCCTGCCGCGCTCGAAGCCGTCGGCGCACCCGCGGCGACCTTCACGCTGCTCAATCCGATGACGGACGATCGCTCCGTCATGCGGACCTCGCTCCTGCCGGGGCTCTTCGACGCGCTTCGACGTGCGCGCCGTCACGGCGTGGAGAACGTTCGTCTCTTCACCGTCGGCCCGCGCTTCCTCCCGCAAGAGGGGTCGCTGGGTCGCGATGGGTCTTTGGCGCACGAAGCGAAGAGCTTCGCAGCCGTCATCGCGGGCAACCGCGACGTCGTACTGACGAAAGAGCAACCGGTCGACGTCTACGACGCGAAAGGCGTCGCGACGGCGGTCGTCGAGCGCGCGACGCGGCGGAGGGTCAAGGTTCGTCCCGCCGAGCCGCGGCCCGAGCACCTCCACCCGCGTGCAGCGGGGGCGCTGTTCGTCGACGGGACACAGGTCGGCACCTTCGGGGTCATTCATCCCATCCTCGAACGCCGGCTCGAGCTCGACGGCTCGTTCGTCCTCGTCGAGATCGACATCGAAGCGCTGGAGAAGCTCGGCGTCCGCACACCGAAGTACAAGCCCATCCCGACGCTTCCCGCGTCGACGCGCGACCTCTCGGTCTCCGTCTCGGACGATGTCCCGGCCGGCGATGTCGAGAGCGCGATCGTCGAAGCCGCGGGCGAGCTCGCCGAATCGGTGGAGCTGATCGATCTCTACCGGAGCGAAAGCATCGGCAAGGACAAGCGGTCGCTCACGTTCCATGTCGTTTATCGCGATCCCAAGGCTGCAACCGATCCCGATCGCGCGCGCACGTTGACCGATGCGGAGGTCGACGAGCGGCACAACAAGGTCATCAAGACCGTGCACGATCGGTTCGGCGCAGAGCTCCGCAGCTAACGACGAGGCGAGGCCATGGCCAAGGCGCGCGCACCAAAGGCGAAGTCGACGCGGAAACCTGCCGCGAAGCCGAAGCCGGCGGGACGCGCGTCGGGTCGCGCCTCGCCGAAAGCCGGGCCGGCGAAGGCCAGAGCCGCCAAACGGACGGGCTCGAAGGCGAAAGCGAAGGTCACGAAGACCACGCCCGAGGTCGCGAAGACCAAGCCCGAGGTCGCGAAGACCAAGCCCAAGGTCGCGAAGACCAAGCCCAAGGTCGCGAAGACGAAGGCCGTTGTCGCGAAGCCGGAACCGGTTGCAAAACACAACCAATCATCCTCAATGATTTCGCGGCCCCAACCGGTTGCAAATCGCAAGCAGTCGCCCGCGAAGCCGCCCTCGTCGCCTCCCGCACCCAAGCCGAGACCCAAGACTGCCGCGCGGCCGCTCGCCGGGACCTTCCCGCTCGAGGCTGCTCGTGCGCTTTGGTACACGCGGCAGAGTCTCGGCCCCGGCCCCCACGAACCGCTGCCGAAGATGATCGCCAAGAGCGGCTGGCTTCGGACGCTCGGCGGCGCCGATGTCTACATCGCCGCGCGGGCGCGCGAGCCGGGCATGTCGCGGTCAGACCTCGACGGCGCCGTCGCGACTCACGCGCTGCGCGTGCTGCCCGCCGTTCGGAGCTGCATTTACCTCGTACCCGAAGAGCATGCGTCGGTCGCGCGCCATTTCGCCGACGGCATCTGGCGCAAGCGCACCGACCGCGAGGTCGTCAAAGCCGGCACGTCTTGGGAAGAGATTCGCGACGTCGGCGACCACGTTCGTGCGGCGCTCGAGCGCGGACCGCTCTCGACGCACGCGATCCGCAAAGCATTCCCGCCGTCCGCCGTTCGAAGCCTCGGCCCCGAGGGCAAAAAGCTCGGTCTCTCCTCCCCACTCCCCATTGCATTGCGCGATCTGGAGCTGCGCGGCCTCATCGAACGAACCCTCGAAGGCGGCCACCTCGATACGGACCAATACCTATGGCGTGAGGCCCAACCGACCGCGCCCGAGGCCGGCCACCCGACGCTGACCGAGCAGGATCTGCTCGATTCGATCGCGAAGATCTTCTTTTCGCAAATGGGGCCGGCGACCGTCGCCGACTTTGCGACGTGGGCCGGCGTCTCCCAATCCGACGCAATGGCGGCGATCGAGCGCATCGCGCTCTTGCCTGTCGCAATCGAGGGCTACACCCCGGTCGCCTATGTCGACGACACCGGCTTCCCTGCGCTCTCGCAGCCGGCGCCGCTGGGGGACCACGTCACGTTCCTGTCCTTCGAAGACAATCTCATCGTGCCGCACGGCGGCCCGGGTTTGTTCTGCGACCCGGCCTATCACGCAATCGACGTCTCCTCGTGGGGGCTGTCTCGGCCGACGACCCTCGGCCTCGCAAAACATCTGTCCACGCGCACGATCCTCGTCGGCGACAAGATCGCGGGCTTTTGGGAGCTCGATCCCGATGCCCAAGAGATCGTTACCTGGATGTTCGATCCGAACGATCGCGCCCTCACCGACCACGTCGAATCCGAAGCGACTACGCTCGCGCGCTTCCTGTTCGAGGAGATCGGCCACGCGCGGAGCTTCTCGCTCGACACCGACGACGCCGTGCGCGAGCGCGCGACCTCGCTGCGGCAGCGCGTTCGAGCCTGAGTCTAGCGTTCGGCGAAATCGCCGAGATAGAAATTGGGCCCGAGCGAGCAATAGGTGCTAGCCGACGTCCATGGCCACCACGAACACCCTCGACAGCCAAGATCGCCGCACGATGCCCCGCGCGGAAGTCGCCATTTGGGTCGAAGAGCACACGAAGGACGCGCTCTATTTCCAGCGCGCGACCAATCTCTCGATTGGTGGCCTCTTCCTCGACGGTACCCTCCCCCACCCGCCGGGGACACGCGTCGCATTGGACATCGAATTGCCCGGTGAAGGCCCGCTGCGCGTCGAAGGTGAAGTTGTCCTCCACCGCTCGTCGAAGACCGGTATGGCCGTGCGCTTCGTCGAGCTCGAGGGCCCCCGCAAGCAGAAGCTCGAAGCCTATCTGCAGCGAACGCTCGCCTGAGCGCCGCCCACCCTCGACACGAACTGCGACCGGAGCCACATTCGTGGCCCCGGTCGCTTCGTTTTGGTCGACCGCGATGCCGCCGTGATTAGGCGGCGACTCCGCCCGACTTCGCCGCGCCGTTGTCGTTTTGCGGCGACCGCGCGGCCGCCGACACCTCGCTCGGCACGGCCTTCTCGAGCGTATCGGCGAAGGGATCCTCGACCATATCGGGCAATGTCGCCGGCTCCACCGTCACCGCCGGCCTGCGGCGCCCGCCGAGGCAGATATCGCGCGCGACGATCTCACTGCGGTAGCGCGTGACACCTTCCTTGTCGTAGCTCGAATACCGAATCGAGCCCTCGACGAGGATCGAATAGCCCTTCGACAAGATGCGGGCGAGCTCCTG
>JABFXY010000085.1 GCA_013361525.1 Polyangiaceae bacterium
CCGCCCCGCGCCGCCGCCCAGGCCCGAGCGCAATCAACTCCTCGCGGTCTACCGACCGAGGATCTTGATAAACCCGTATTCGTGCTCTGCGGACAAATCCCCCCTCGCAAAGCTCCCGGCCTCAGTCCCCCTACCCGCGACGAGGACCCGATGATCGGCGAGCACTCGAGCCGCGAGTGTCACGCCAATATCCTCCGCGTGCCATCGCACCGCGCCGTTCGCGTCGAGCTCGATGATGTGTCGGCCTTCGCCGAGCTCGAGCCGCGAGAGCGTCGCGACATCGTCGTGTGACCCGAACACGCGCATGAGAAGAATCGTGCCGCTATCCGGGGTAGCCGCCGCGAACCCGAGGTATTGGCCGGCCAAGTCGCTCAAGGTGCTGGCACCGTTCGTCTCGACGAACCACAAGGGGTTGAAGCTCGGGTCGATACGGCTCGCGAAGATGCGTTTGTCGCCGGGAGCTGACTCGAATGAACCCCACGAGCCGCCCTTGTGCGTGGCCATGAAGACGAGGTCGCCATTCGCCGGATCCGCGGCAATGGCGGGTCCTTGGCTGATGTCGATGGCAAAGCTGCGGACGTCGAGGAGATCTCCGTCGCGATTGAAGCGGGCAATGGAGTAGCCCGGGTCATTCGTCGCAAGGTGCTGCTCGACACCGTCGATGAGAATCGGGCCGTCACCTCGGTTGCCGATGAACACGGCCTCTTCGCCCACGAAGACACATTGGGCGACCCACAATCCGTCGAGGGTGGCGCGGCGCTCCACACTCCGGTCCTCGGCGAGCCAGACGAGCTCGGAGCCCTCTCGGTTGCTCAAGACGGCGCGTCCGGATTCGGCGACGCAGAGCTGGGTGTCGGGGCCTTGCAGGCCGAGATCATTGAACTGGAGCTCCCCGTCCGCGTCGAAGTGGCTGAGGAGCGGCGCGTCGTCCGCCAGGCGGCCGTACGCGAGTAGGACGAGCGGTCGCCCGTTTCCATCGACGTGCAGGTAGAGGCCGAGAGGATGACCATCGTCCTGGAAGTACGTGCCCGCGAAGCGCCGCTCGTACAGGACGTCGAGCTCCGGGCTGAGGTGCGCGAGGAAGTTGTCGCCCTGGCCCAAGAGCTCCGCGTTCTCGCACCCGCGATAGAGAGCGCGCCCGGAGCCGATTACCCAAAACGAGCCGTCGGGTAGTGGGACGGCATCGAAGACGGCACCGTGGGTTCCGTCGGTCCGCTCGACCACGAGCTCGGTTGGTGCGCCCTCCCGATCGCAGACGGCTCCGGCGCCTGCGCCAGCGCCTCCTCCGCCGTTTGCATCGAGTCCTCCTTCGCCGGGATCGAGTGAGGATCGCGCACCGCATCCGAGAAGGAGCTCCGTGGCGATTGCGACAGCGCATTGGAAGCGTGAGGGCCGGGAGCCGGTCATGACCGCCGACGGTGATACTCCGTCGCGGACACGGTTGGTGACCAAGCGCACGAAAGCCCTGGCCAAGCAACCAGGTGACACGACTCATCGCAGCAGCGAGCCGTGATACTCGGCCCAAGCGTCCTAGATGTTGTAGACCGCCGTCTTGGGCACGCGTCCGCGCGCAGCCCGCGACACAACGTTTGACTGCCGGCTTTTCGGCGTGTTACCCGCCGATGTGAACCTTACGTCACCGCCCGGCCGGCTGCCGCGGTGAAGGAGCCTAACGAATGCGCACGCACCGCCGTCGGTCGGGTCTGTCGAGCCGTAACGGAGCGCGGTCCCTCCCGTTAGCATTCGGATCAGCAGGGGTCGCCCTCGCATTGGTCGCCGTCGCGCCCGAGGCGCAGGCGCAATCCGAGACCCTGTCGAACGAAAACGGGGGCGCGAACGCGCACCTCTTCCGGCCGCCCGTCGACTCGAAGGGTTTCATCACGGTCAACGGCACGGACGTCGTCGGCCACCTCGACTTCAGCCTCGGTCTGTTCCTCGACTACGGGTACGGCATCATGCCGTTGACCGAGGGCAAACACGGGGAGGACGCGGATTACCTCCTCACGCACTCGTTCCAGGGGACGCTGCAGTTCAACCTGGGTGTGGCAAATCTGCTCACGTTCGGTATCGCGGTGCCGGTCGTGCTCGCGGGTATCCAGCCGAACATCGAGAACGTCGGTCCGACCGGTGGTCTCTACGACGTGGAAGAGCACTTCGCGCAGGGCCTCGAGTTCATCGCCCTGAACGCGAAGATCCGAATCATCCGCCCCTACGACAAGCCGTCGATCGGCCTCGCCGGCATCCTGCAAGGCGGCGTGGGCGTCGCCGGCTCCGACGACTTCATCGCCGAGCCGGGCGGGTTCATCTGGCCTCAGCTCGCGTTCGAGGGCCGCGCCGCTCCGGGCGGTATTTTCCGCGTCGGCGTGAACGCCGGCTTCCGCGCGAACTTCGGCGGGACGAACGCGGTCATGGGCGCGGACGCCGACGGCGACCCGATCCTCGACAGCGGCCTCTTCGAATACGGCCAACAGGTCACCTCGAGCCTCGGCCTCAGCATCCGGGTCGTCGACCCGCTCGACCTCATCGCGGAGACGTACGCGAGCTTCCTCGTCACGGGGGAGAACGACACCGCGCAACGAATCAGCGCCGAGGCCATCGGCGGTCTGAAGGTCTTCATCGACGGGAAATCGTTCCTCTACCTCGCGGGCGGCGCGGGCTACGCGCCCGGCTTCGAGGCGGCGACCGCGCGCGGCACCCTCGGCTTCGTGTTCGAGCCTTCGATCGGCGACCGCGATCGCGACGGCTTCAAGGACGACGAGGACGACTGCCCCGATCAGCCGGAAGACAAAGACGGCTTCGAGGACACGTTCGAAGACTCGCCCCAGGGCCAGGTCGGCTGCCCCGATCCCGACAACGACAAGGACGGCATCCTCGACGTCGACGATCAGTGTCCGAACAACCCCGAGGACAAGGACGGCGACGAAGATCTCGACGGCTGCCCGGAGAGCCGAGACGGCGATCGCGACGGCGACGGCATCCTCGACTCGCGCGACAAGTGCCCCGACGAGCCGGAGGACAAGGACGGCTTCGAGGATCGCGACGGTTGCCCGGATCCGGACAACGACAAGGACGGCATCCCCGACGTGAAGGACGCCTGCCCCGACGATCCGGAAGACAAGGACGGCGTCGAAGACGAGGACGGCTGCCCCGAGCCGGATCCGAGCGGGCCGGTCATCATCTCCGGCAACGACATCTTGATCCTCGAGAAGGTGCAGTTCGCGACCGGCAGCGCGCGCATCCTCCCCGAGTCGAACAAGATCCTCGACGCGGTCGCCAACACCCTGAAAGAGCACCCCGAGTTCTTGCTCGTGGAGATTCAGGGCCACGCCGACGAGCGCTCCGACGACAAATACAACCTCAAGCTCACGAAGGACCGCGCGAAGTCGGTCAACGACGCGCTCATCCAGCGCGGCGTCGACAAGAGCCGCGTGCGTTCGATGGGCTTCGGCGAGTACTGCCCGCTCGACGAAGGTCACGACGAGACCGCGTGGGAGAAGAACCGACGCGTCGAGTTCAAGATCGTTCGCACCAAGGACGGACCCACCGGCGTCGAGCTCGGCTGCGAGGTCGCGAAGGGCAAGGGCGTCCAGTCGCCGCCTCCGTGAGGATGTCGATGTCTCGCTTCAAGAGCGCTTCCCTCTCCGCTGCATGGCTCGCGCTGCTCGTCACGGGCGCGGGCTGCATCGACACCGACACCGCGGTGTTCGTCGACGCGACGATCGACAACGCCGAGGCCACGGTGGAGGAGGAGGCGCTCGGCATCCACCTCACCGGCTCGTTCCAGCTCACGCTTCACCTCGGTGCGCGCGCGAGCGGGGAGAGCAGCGTCACGTTCGGGTCGTTCTCGCTCATCGACGAGAACGACACCGTCGTGGTCGAGAGCCTACCGGTCGTCTCGTCCGAGCCCGCGCCGTTCACCGTCGAGCCCGGCGGCGCGGACACCGCGGTCACGTTCACGATCGACACCGGCGTCGATCTACTTCCGGCCGAAGTAAAAGACGCGATCTGCGCCGGCCCCGTCATCGTGAGCGGGATCATCGAAGACTCGCTGGCGACGACGTCGACGCCCGTAGAGTCCGAAGCCTTTTCGGCTGCCGGCTGTAACTAAAGCTCGTTCCAGACCAGATCGCCGTCGCGTGAGTACACCGCGACGGCGCGACCGAGCACGGTGTCTTCGTCGACGAAGCCGAACATGCGGCCGTCGCGGGAGTTGCCGCGGTTGTCGCCCATGACGAGGACCTTGCCGGCCGGCACCTTCGAGGGGCCGAAGTCGGGGCCGCCGCCGTTGGCGAGCGAGAGCGGGTGGGGCTTTCCGTCGAGGGTCTCTTCGCGGTCGTTCGCCTTCACGCGTTTGCCGTTCAGGATCACGTGGCCGTCGCGCACCTCGATGTTGTCGCCGGGCAGCGCGACGACGCGCTTTAGAAGAATGACGCCGTCGGTCGGTGACTCGAGCACCACGACGTCGCCGCGCTTCGGATCCGCCCAGCGCGTGACCCACGCGTTGGAGAGCGGCAGGCGAAGGCCGTAGGCCGCTTTGGAGACGATGACGCGATCGCCTTCGTGCACCGTGGGGATCATCGATCCGGTCGGCACGACGTAGTGGTCGGCGAGCGATGCGCGGGCGGTGAGTGCGATCCCGAGGAACGCGACCAGGCTCAGGCCGTCGCGGAGGTATCGCCGCCCTCGGGACGGGCGCTTGGACGCCTTGTCCGTTCGACTCGGTTTACTGCCGCCGTGCTCGCCCGACGCCATCGAATCCACGGTTCGAAAGTAGCCCCGGGGATCGGGGCGGTCAAAGAGCCGGCCGGCGTTTCCTGGCGTGCCGGGCAGGATGGAGACTCCTGCGGCAGCCTGGTACAACCCGGCGATGTTCCCTCGGAGGGTGTTTGTCGGCTCCGTGCTCGGCCTCGCGTCGGCAACCGTCGGCGCCGGGTGCGTCTCGACCCGCGGGCCCTCGGTGCCACAGGGAGCAATCGCTCCGTCCTTCACCCTGAAGAGCCACCTGGGCACCGAGGTCTCGCTCGACTCGCTGACGGCGCAGGGCCCCGCGGTCCTCGTCTTCTATCGCGGCTTCTGGTGAACGTTCTGCCGCGCCCAGCTCGGTGAGCTGGCAGAGTCGATAAACTTGTTCGATCGCGCGGGGGTGCGCGTCGTCGCGATCAGCGTCGACGAGGTCGAAGACTCCGTCGCGCTCGCGGGCAAGCTATCCATCAATTACCCCCTCCTCAAAGACGAGGGCCTGAAGGTCGCGATCGCCTACGGCGTCGCAATGCAGGGAGAGGAGATCGCGGTGCCCGCGGTCTTCGTCGTGAATGCGCAAAAGAAGATCGTCTACACGCATGTCGGCGAGTCGGTGATGGATCGACCGAGTGTCGAGACGATCCTCGAGGAAGCGAAGAAGGCGAAAGACGGAAGCGCCCCCCTCACGAAGTGAGGGGGGCCGGGGGGGAGAAATAGCGGCCACGAGAGCGCCGGATCTCCCAGCGCCGCGGTCTCGTGAAATGGTTACACGTGAGGTCTGCGCGTCGTGGCGGGCTCGTCGCCGGTAATCGGCCAGACCGTCCAGCGGTCGTCCATTTCGTCGTAGATGCCGCCGCGCAGGGCCGCGCAATCAAAACAGAGGAACTTCTCGTCACCGAGCGCGAAACCGCGGTCTCGTCCCGGTGAGATCGTTGCGCCGCAATCCAGGCATTCGGCGATGTCATCGAGCTCGTCGTCTTGCATGGGTCTCCTCGATCCGTGTTGGTTAAGCGGCGAGCTGGCGCAGGACGAGCTGCGCCGCCGCTGCAGAAGATGCAGGGTTTTGGCCGGTGATCAGGTTTCCGTCGCGCAGGACGTACGGTCGCCAATCGGCCGCTTTCGAATACCGACCGCCGTTTTCTTTGAGCATGTCCTCGACCAAAAACGGAACGACCTCGGTGAGGCCGACGGCTTCCTCTTCGGTATCGGTGAATCCGGTAACCGCCTTTCCGTGAACGAGCGGCAGACCATCGGGGCCTTTGACCGAGCGCAATGCGCCTGGCGCGTGGCAGACGAGCGCAATGGGCTTTCCTGCGCCATATGCCTTTTCGAGCAGCGCAATCGAAGCCGGGTCCGTCACCAGATCCCACATGGGCCCGTGTCCACCTGGATAGAAGATCGCGTCGAACGTGCTCGCATCGACGCTATTGAGAAGCACCGTGCTCGCGAGCGCCTGCTGCGCGTCCGGGTCCTGTCGGAAGCGCTTGGTCGCTGCGGTTTGCGCGTCCGGCGCATCGCTCTTGGGATCCAGCGGCGGTTGTCCGCCCTTGGGCGAAGCGATGGTGATCTCCGCGCCCGCGTCCTTGAAGACGTAATAAGGCGCAGCGAACTCCTCCAGCCAGAAGCCGGTCTTCTTCCCGGTGTCACCGAGGGTGTCGTGCGAAGTCAGCACCATGAGAACTTTCACGGGTCCCTCTCCTTCTTGCCGTCGCGTCTTCGCGATCCCGCCTCGAAATGTTTCGCGAATGCCTACGAGGGTGCAGCCCGCGTGCCACACCGGGACACGCACCCTCGACGGACCAGCAATCCGCGATCAGTGAAGCAATCGACCGACGTAGAAATCGCGTTCATCCGCGATCGCAGAGGCGCCACCCACACGGACCTTGCCGGAGGCCAGCCCTTGGATGAGCGGCCTACCGTTCGTATCGAGGTCGAGCGCTTCGAGCGAAGCCTCTCCGATGACGTCGTGTGAGCCGACGAGATTCCCGTCGGCGTCTCGTCTCGAGATCGCGACGGCACATCCTGTCGGCTTCGGTTTCGATACGTCTTCGCAGCGCTCGGTGCCGAGGACGAACGAGCCGTCCGAATGCGCAGCGACACGTGTGAACGGTTGGTCGCCGAATTGGACCCACGTCGGCTCGCCGAGATCCCCGAGCTTGGCGACGAAGTATGGTGTGTCCGCGCTCTCGTCGCCGCCTTGTTTCAGGAAGCCTCGACCGACCAGGATCGGCGAGTCGTCGGCCGCGACGGTCATATCGAAGAATTGCTCGAGGAATTGGCCGCTGGCGCGGAAGCTCTGCGTCCAGCTGACGACGCCTTCTGTCGTGATCGATTGGGCGAAGATGCCGACGCCGCGCGCGTCCTCACCGGCGACGAAGATCTCTCCTGCCGATGTGGTCTCCACGTCGAGCGGATGCAGATCCGATCCGAGTCCGAGCCCGATGGCCCAGTCGGTGGCACCGCTCGCGTCGATGCGCGCCAAGAAGCCGGTGACCGTCGAGGAGTCGACCGTCGCATCGCCGAAGCTCACCGCTCCCTCGAGGTGACCGAGCACGAGGACGTTGCCCTCTTTGTCGGTCGTGATGTTCGTCGTAAGCGCCACGCCATCGGTCGTGTGGATGTGCTTCGACCAGACGACGTCGCCGTCGGCGTCGAGCTTCAGAACGAACGCATCGAACCCCGGGCCTTCGCCGCTGATCGGGCCGCTCCCGAAGTCCACCGTGCCGTCGAGCGTGCCGAGCACGTACGCGTTGCCGTCGGCGTCCGTTTGGAGGCTGAGCGCGGTCTCGTCACCGGTCGCGCCGAACGAACGAGCCCAAATCGGGGCGCCACACGCGTCGAGCTTCGCAAGGAAGGCATCGGTCCCGCCGCTCGGCGCGACCTCGAATTTTCCGAGGGTGATCGGATCGGCGATCGTGCCGCCCAACCAAGCGCCGCCGGACGACTCGTCCGCAGCGAGAAGATCCAAATGCGTGTCGCCGGCCCCGTCAGCGCCGGCGATCGTTACGTACGAGTGGTTCGGGCAAACCCGAGCATTGCGAGCAAGGTCTCCAATCGAAGGCGACAAGGAGTCCGCGGCATCCTGCAGCGTCTCATCCGTTTCGTCACACGCAGCGAGCAACATGAGAAGACCGAACGCCCCCAAAGACCGGGCGTTCGAGTTCGTGATAACTGCCATTCGACCGCATCGTGCAAAGACCGTGACCGTTCTCGCGCTCGAACGCCTGGTTGTGCCAAACGCGCCGCAGATGTGCCGAGTCGAACGGGTGTCCACACTGAAATTCAAGGATTCTTTGGGTGTGGCAGCCTGGCACGGTCGCTGCTCTCTGCCGCGCCCATGCTCCTCGGTCGCGCTTCTCGTTCTTCGTCACTGAGCTTGTTGGGTGGGCTCCTGCTCACGGTCGCCGCCGTCGCCTGCGGCGACTCTGCCGCGGAGGATGGTCCGCCGACCGGTGGCTCCGGTGGCTCGGGTGGTGAGGGTGCGGGCGCCACCGACGGCGGTGGTGGAGACGGGACGGGCGGCGTGCCCATCGGCGATCCGCCCGAGCGCGCGCCCGGCATGACCGATCTCTCGATCCTCTTCCCGATGCCTTCGTCGTCGGAACAGATGGATGCGCTCATCGCGGCGACCGACGAAGGCCCGAGCGGCGTCGTGTTCCCCGCTTCGTACTTCGAGCTGATGCCTCAGCTGTCGTTCAACTTCCCTGACAAGCCCAGCGAATACGCGGGGCTTCGAGCGATCGCAGCACGTCTCGATCCGTGTTTTCCCGCGCTCGAAGGCGAGACCTGCCGCGCGCAGCTGCGGCTCGTCATGCAACCGATCGCCGACGTCGACGGTCAGCTCCTCGCTTCCGACGCGGCAGTGCACCTCTTCTTCGAGCTCAGCCAGGAAGAGTTCACTGGTTTGCTCGGTGACATGACGCGCGCGCAGAGCGCCGAAGACG
Source organism: Polyangiaceae bacterium (assembly GCA_013361525.1). Taxonomy (GTDB): domain Bacteria; phylum Myxococcota_A; class Polyangia; order Polyangiales; family Polyangiaceae; genus Xiheicaenibacterium. Next base: position 8,685 of record JABFXY010000085.1, read on the forward strand.
CCGCCGGTCCGCTCGCCGTGCACCCCGCGATGAAGAGCGAAGGCCTCGATGGTGAAGCCGCGCAGAAGATCCTCGCGTCGATGCGCGCGTATGCCGGCGAGAGTCGCCTCTCCCGCGCGACGTTCATGCAGCTCGGCGGACAAGGCAACGTGTGGTTCTTCGGTGGCTTCGAGATCGCGGATGGCGCCGGCACGCCGATCGGCATCGCCGGCGGCGACGTGCTCCAGCAGCGGTTCGAGAACAATGCCTTCATCGATCCGCAGGACTTCTTCGGCCTCGTCGACCCCGTCATTCCGCCCGATGATTTCAGCGTCTTCTACGAATCAAAGACCGCACGCGGCGAGACGGACGATGCGCTTTGGCCGGCATACGAGGCCGCGCTCCGCACGCAGAACCCGGACTTCCACACGCCCGAGTCGGTCGCTTGCGTGCAATGCCACACGGCGAACGCCGCCCTCGAGTGGGCCGATCGCAACACCGATCTCGAGTCGCGCGAATCGGAAGCGCGCTTCACGTCGGACCTCGACCTCACGCAGCCGAGCAATCTCTTCCGCGATCGATCGATGACGGTGCGAGCCTTCGGCTACCAGGATCGCGAGCCCGCGGTGAGCAAGCGCACCATCTTCGAGACGGCGCGCCTCGTGGAGTTCACGCGCGAGCAATACGGGTTTTGACGCAGGTTTCGGCGGGCTGGCCGGCCGGGGCGGGGGGTCAGCTGGGGGGTCAGCCGGGGGGGGACCAGCCGGGGAGTCGGGATCCTCTTCGCGTCAAAAGCGTATGGTAAACGCCGTGTTGATTTGACGCTTTTGCGGCTGAGAAACCCCCATTGCCCGGCGGCCTCCCTGGTCGTGACGGCGGTCGGTCAGGTCGCCGACTCGGCCACCGAACGAACCTCGACCGTCGAGCCCGTCTTCGCCGCCCTCTCCCTCGCGAGCCGCTTGTTCGGCCGAAAGCCTTCGGTCAACGGGAGCTCGTCGACGAAGGTCACCGTCCTGGGTCGCGCGTGGGGCTCGAGCACGTGGAGCGCTTCGCGCAAACGCTCCGGATCGATCGGCTCACGCGCGACGATCGCTGCGCGCACGACCTCGTGCTCGCCGCTCGGCTCGCCCCAGGCAGCCGCCATCTGAATCTCCGGCAGTGCGAACAACGCCGCCTCCACGCGACGAGTCGACACCACTCCCGCGCTCGTTCGCACGAAGCCGCCGCGACCGTCGACGAACCACGCGTCACCGTCGGCATCGCGCGACATGAAGTCGTTCGAGACGTACCAGCGATCGCCCGGAAAGAACGCGCTCGCGAGGAAAGGTGCCGTCGCGTCGGCGTCGTCGTCGGGCTGGAGCTCCGCGACGAGCAGGCCGAGCTCGTCCGGCTGGACGGGGATGAGCCTGCCCGCGCCGTCGCGCGCGATCTCGAGCGTGCGCGGATCGACCCGCACGATCTCGGTCTGCGCGCTGCCGGGGAGCGGGCGGCCGAGCGCGCCGGGCTTCTCTCCGGACGCGTCTGCGAAGATCACCTTTTGCGTCGTCGACGCATAGAACTCCATGATTTCGACCCGGTATCGCTCTTTCAGCTTCTGCGCGAGATCGGGGCGAATGCCGCTGCCGGCGAACATGCGAAGCGGCAACGTGGAGTCGCCGCGGCTCGGCGGCTGATGGATGAGCGCGCGCAACATCTCGCCCGCATAGAAGGCGATCGTCGCGCCGTATCGACGCACCTCGGAGACGAAACGCTCGGGGGCAAAACCGTCCGCGAGCGCGAGACGCGAGCCACCCATGAGCGCGCCGCCGACACACGCGAGCACGGCTGTGGGGTGATGCAGCGGGATGCAGCAATAGACCGTGTCCTCCGGCTTCACGGTGCACGCCGCCGCGGCGCCGAGCGCTGAAAGCGCCCAACGATGATTGGTGACGTTCGCTGCGCGAAGCTCGCCCCGGTCGTCGGGTCGCAGCAGGATCACCGCGAGATCGCGACCGCGCCCGGGGTTGAGGAGCAGGTCGCCGGGTAGCTCGATGCGCGTCGGATCGATCGCCTCCATATCGACGATGCCGTGGAGTCCCTCGCTCGGGCGCGCGCCGCCGCCGAGGAGCAACAGCTCTCCTTTGAACGCTTCGCGGCTGAGCGCGGCGTGATCGACATCGGTCGCGACGTACTTCACGCTCGTCGCCGCGAGCGCGCGCGATAGTGTGCCGGCTGCGCTCGACCCCGGCGCGAGGACACCGACGGCACCGATGCGCGAGAGCGCCGTCATCATCGACAAGAAGCTCGGTCGCGACGCCATCACGACGCCGACGCGATCACCCGGGCGCACGCCGCTCGCCCACAAGCCGCGCACGACGTTGTTCACGCGGGTGTCGGCGTCGCGGTAGGTGAACGCGCGCGACTGCCACAAGAAGAACGTACCCTCCGGGTCTTTGCGCGCGCGATCTGCGAGGGCGAGGCCGGGGCTGGTTCGAGTCTCCGGCGTCATGTGCGCGAGGCGGCGCAGTCGAGGCTCTTGGAAGCGAACGGCGTCGAGCGCATCCGATGCGCTCGACGCTGCGTCACCGACGCGGCCCCAGACGTTCTTCACCGTGTCGCCGATCGCATCGACGATCAGCGACAGCTCGACGTCGACATCGAACCCCGCGCCCTCGGGCTCGTCGTCGAGCCCTGTGCGCGAACGCGGCGACACCGGCTTGTCGCGCAGCACCGGCGGAAGCGGCGCGCCTGTCTCGATGTGATGGATGAACCCGGCGACCGTCGGCCACGTCTCTTTCGTCGCGCGCGATCCCACGACGATGCCGAAGTGGCCCGCGTCGACGGTCACCATGCGAACCTTCGCTTCGGGCGCGGCCTCGATGATGGCGCGCACCGCGGCCGGCCTCGCCATATCGTCGTGGGATCCGACGAACGCGAGGATCGGGCATTTGATATCGGCGAGCGTCGCCGCTCGACCGGACAAGACGAAGCCGCCCGAGAGCATTCGGTTGTGGACGATGAACTGCTCGACGAAATCGAGCAGCGCGGGGCCGGGCCACGCGACGAAGCCCTCGCCGCCGAGGAACCTGCGGCGCGCCTCACGCCTGACGAGCGCGCGCCTGTCGTGCAGCTTTCGGACGAAATCCAGGCGCTGCGAGATCTCTTTGCGGGTCGAGAGGATCTTGAAGCCGGTGCTCGTTAGCGCGCCCGGCAAGCCTTCGATCTGCTCGATCGATTTCGTCACCACCGGCTCCAAAAATCGAAGGAGCGCCGCGACCGCGTCCTTGTGAACGGCGGGCAGGTTTTTGTGGATGTCGATCGGGCTACCGAACGTCGAGACCGACGCGATGCCTTCGGAGCGCAGATACGCCGCGCATTGGTACGCGAACATCCCGCCCTGCGAATAGCCGAGCAGGTGCACGTCGCGCCCGGTGTGCTTGCGCACGTATTCCACCGCGCGAACTGCCGCGAGGACGTGATCGTCGAGCGTGCGACGCATGCCGCCTTCTTGTCGCTCGGGCGCGCCGAAGTCGACGACGTACGGCTGCACGCCGAGCGCGCCGAGCGAGCCGACCGCGGTGTTGCCTTCTTCGATGTCGTAGACCTCGCTCGTCACCATCAGCGGCGGGATCAACACCGCCGCGGGCGCGTCTGCGGGCGCACCGGTGGCATAACGACGAAGCCGATGGTGCGGCCCCTCGTCGATGATGTCGAACGGCGCGTGATACGGCGTGCCGAGCCTGCCGAAGCGCGCGAGCTCCAGCACGTTCCGCCGAATGGCGACGGCCCGACGAGCGAAGCGAAGCAGATTGCGATTCAAGGTATTGGGTATACCGCGCTATCGCTGCTCGCCGGCAGTCGTTTCGTCGCTATCCGGCTGCAATCGGTCAGCGCGCTTTGGTCGCTTTGGCTTTCGCTTTTCGCGCTCGGGTTGCCGGCGCCGCGGTCGTGCGTTTCGCGCGGACGCCGAGGCTGTCCGAGGGGCGCCCGCGGTTCTTGCTCGAGCGCGTCGACTTGCGCGTCGCCTTGCCCGTCGCGGAGTCTTCGAGCGCGACGTCGGCTTTGCGCGCGGCGCGTCTACTTACGTGCCGCTCGGACGTGTGCGACGAGTCTTCTACGCGGCGCACCGGATCCGGTGTGCCTTCGGAGAAGTCAGTCTTCGTCCGTTTTGATTTCCGCACCGGCGTCGGAGGCTTCTTCGGTCCGGAGCGTTCCGTCGCGGCGCGATAGCGCTCTGCTCGCGTTGCCATAACTGGAGCATAACCGTCCTACCCATGCGAAACCACGGACGGCGCTCGTGTTTTCGAAGCGGTACAAGGATGCCTCGTACGTCGCGCGAGCGTGTCGCGCTGCCTCAGCGAGTCACATTGTCTGCAGACGTGCTCCGTCCCTTTCGTCGAAGAGCTCGCGAACGCGCGCGAGCAGACCCTCGCGCGTAAATGGCTTTGCGAGGAAGGCAAAACCCTCTTCGAGGCGGCCCTCTTTTTCCACAATCGCGGCTGCGTATCCGGACATGAAGAGGACCCGCGTCCTCGGTTGGAGCTCGAGCACTTTGGCGGCCGCCGTCTTGCCGCTCATGTGCGGCATCACGACATCGGTGAGGAGCAAATCGATCGCATTCTCCTTTGCGATGGCGATTGCTTCGTCGCCGCTCTCCGCCTCGAGGACGACGTAGCCTTCCTCGCGCAGGATCTCCGCGGTGATCATGCGCAGCCGCGGCTCGTCCTCGACGAGAAGGAGCGTTTCGTCGCCCGACGTCTCGCGCGCAAATGGTGGAAGCGATTTGGTGGAAGCAGCGGCGGCTGCGCGCGGAAGATAGATATCGAACACCGTGCCGTCGCCGAGCGTGCTCTCGGCGAGGATGTGGCCACCCGCCTGCTTCACGATTCCATAACAAGTCGCGAGCCCGAGGCCGATGCCGCTTCCGCCGCTCTCGTGTTTGGTCGTGAAGAACGGATCGAAGATGTTCGGCAGGATGTCGGCGGCGATGCCGGCGCCGTCGTCGCTCACGCTGAGCTTGATGTACTCGCCCGGCTCGAGGCCCGAGGGACCAAGCGCCGAGCCGGCTTCGACCGTCACGTCGGCCGTCGTGATGACCAGTTTTCCCCCGGATGGCATTGCGTCGCGTGCATTGGCCGCGAGATTCAGAAGGATGCGCTCGAACTGCCCGGGGTCGACCCGCACCGGGCAAGCGCGCGCGGACGGTAAGGTGACAACCTCCACGTCCGGGCCGAGTAACGGACGTAACATTCCGTCGGTTGCGAGGACGAGCGCGTTGAGATCGATGACGCGCGGCTCGACCACCTGCTTGCGCGCAAACGCGAGGAGTTGCTTCGTCAGCTCGGCCGCGCGCTGAGCCGCGCTCACCATCTCGAACACGTGGGTGCGCGCCGGCTCGGAGGATGGAAGCTTGCCGAGGCTGTGGTGACCGTACGCGAGGATGATCGTGAGCAGGTTGTTGAAGTCGTGTGCGATGCCGCCGGCGAGGCGGCCGATGCCCTCGAGCTTCTGCGCCTGCAAGAGCTCCTGCTCGAGGCGCTTTCGCTCGACTTCGGCGCGCTGGCGCTCGGCGATGTCGGCGCGGAGCTGCGCGTTCACGCGGCAAAGCTCTTCGGTTCGTTGCTGGACCAGCGCCTCGAGCTCGGCCTTCGACCGCAGGATGATCGCCTCGGCGGCTTTGCGCTCGGTGATGTCGCGCGCGATGCCCACGAGGCCAATCACCTGGCCGACGTCGTTGACGATCGGCACGCGAACCATCTCGACGAGGGTGCGCTTGCCCGTGCGATCGACGACCGGCTCCTCCACGCGGCGCATCGTCTTCGACGTCATCACGGCGAGGTCGTGCGCGCGGTAACGCTCGGCGAGATCGCTCGGCCATGCGTCGACGTCTCCCCGGCCGACGAGCTCTTCCTGATCGATGCCGGTCGCTTCCACGAAGCGTTTGTTCACGGCGAGGAACCGACCGCCCGCGTCTTTGAGCCAGGCGATGTCGGGGATGCTGTCGAGGATGCCGCGCTGGCGTCGCTGCTCTTCGCGAAGGCGCTCGTTCGCGAGCTCGAGATCGATCGTGCGCTGCGTCGAGATCTCGCTCTCCGAAGGGCCGTAGAGCTCGCGGGCGAACCGACGGTGGGTGACGAGCGCGTGCCGAGCGCCGGCGTGATCGATCGCGGTCACACGAATGGTGAACGTGTCCACCTCGAGGAGCGACCCGTCGTCGTCTTCGCCGCCAGGGAGGTTCTTGTAGTTGACGACGAGCTCGTCGGTTCGGCCCGAGAGGATCGCTCGGAGCGCATCGCCGACCGCGGCGACCAGGCGAGGCTCGTCGGGACGAAGCGAGGCGCACGCGTCCTCGTAGATCGCATCGACACCCACGCGGGGCCCCGCGAGCAACCCCTCGCCGCGCACACGCAGCCACGCCGCGTTGACATGGACGACCGCACCGGCCGGCGCGATCAACGCCGCCGCACAGTGGAGTCGGTCCACGATCGAATCGCGATCCGCTGCTGACTTGGCGCTCGCGATCGCGCCCGCACTCGACACGGAGTCAGTCTACACAGACTCGATCCCGCCGCGGATGAGCAACGGCGTCATCCACGCGAAAGCTCGATGAGGGTGATCTCCGGTGGCGCACCCACCCGCATAGGGGGGCCCCAGTACCCAGTGCCGCAGCTCGTGTAGAGCGTGAGGTCCTCGAGCCGATCGATTCCGCGCACGAAAGTCTGGTCGAGCTTCACGAAGAAGCCCCACGGGAAGATCTGCCCTCCGTGCGTGTGCCCCGACAGTTGCAGACCTACACCCATCTTGGACGCCTCGAAGGCGTGTTTTGGCTGGTGGGCCAGCAAAACGAGCTCGCGTGATTCGTCGCGACCGGCGACCGCCTTCGCCAGATCGGCGCCGTGGCCGCGGCCGTAATCCTTCGCGCGGTAGTCGTCGATGCCGGCGAGATCGAAGCTCGCTTCGTCGCTCCCGATCGAGACGCGCTCGTTGCGCAGCACCTTGATGCCCATGCGCGTGAGCTCGGCGATCCACTCGTCCGGACCCGAGTAGTACTCGTGGTTGCCGGTGACGAAGAACACGCCGTGTTTCGCCTTGAGCTCGGCGAGCGGTGCGACGTGCTCGCGCAGCTCCGCGACGCTGCCGTCGACGAGGTCACCGGTGATCGCGACGACGTCTGGCTCCAGCGCGTTGACCCTGGTGACGATGTCCGCGAGCCACTTTCCGTCGATGGTCGGTCCGATGTGCACGTCGGAGAGCTGCACCAGGCGGAAGCCGTTCATCAGCTCGGGGAAACGCTTCAGCGCGATCGAGACCGGTTTGACTTGAACCTGCCCGCGCGCAGCCGCCACGCCGAAGCCGCCGAGACCGAGGGCCGCCAGACCGACGCCGCCCGAAAGAAGCCGAGAGATGAACGTCCGCCGCTCGGGATCGTTCGGGACGATCTTCGTCAGCTCGAGCATCGCCGCGCCACCGCGGACGAGCTCCGTCGCGACGGTGAGGAAAAACGCGAGCACGATGAGGCCCATCCACGTGAAAGTGACGTAGGCGACGATCGACGAGATGCTTCGCGGCAAGAAGCGCGACCCGATCATCCCGAGCGGGATGAGCAGCGCGCTCCCGGTGAAGACCCAGACGCCGATGCGCTGCCAGGGTTCGATGGCGGTCGCGCGAACGAGGCGCGCGTGGAGGTAGTAGTGAACGCCGCCCACGACGGCGAACACGACGACCATCGCGATGAGGATTTGGACCCACGAGCGCATGGTGTTCGTGGGGCAAGCTAGCGACGCGGGTCAGGACCGTCGACCGCGTTCACGAAACTTAACCGGGTTGAGGTGACGGGGCGGGGGCGCGATTTGGCGGGGGTATGGCTGCTATTTCTCCCCCCCGGCCCCCCCTCACTTCGTGAGGGGGGTCAATTCAGGCGGAGCATGCGCCCGACCAACCGGAAAAGGCCCCGCGACGCGGCGCTGATCCGGCTGCCGATGAGCTCGATGTCGCCGTCCTCGCGGATGCGCATCGCGCCTCGACCCGAGCGGACCAGCACCTCTTGATCGGCGTCGATCTCGATGACCGAAGCCTGCAGGCGCAAGGTCTCGGGCTTTCGTGAACGAAGCACGCCGACCACCACCAGCTCGCCGTCTTCATCCGGCTCGACCATCACGCGCTCGCCGTTCTCCAGCGCTTCGCGAACGATTGCAGCGTCGACGTCTGGATCGAGCGGCACCTCTTGCGGCTGATCGTCGCCGCGCACGAAGACCGTCGCGACGCGGCCGGCGAGGCCGACGAGCCGCGCCGAGCGCACGCCTGGAAACACCGGCGGAGGGCCGATCTTCGAGGGCTCCGTGATCGTCGCGGGGGCCGGGAGGTACACGTCGAGCATCGACGCCTCGGCCGCCTCCGTGTCCGTCGTGGTCATCACCTCCGACTCTTCGAGCGTCGCGGGCGCGGGATGCGAAGGATGGGAAGGTTTGGTCGACATGGCAGGTGCGAAAACGAGCGTACATCAAGCGCCGTCCGCGGAGGCACGGTCGCACGCCACGAGCTACGCTCGGCGCGTGGAATCCACCGAGCCCCTCAAGATCGATATCGTCTCGGACGTCATCTGCCCATGGTGTCTGATTGGCGCCCGCCGGCTCGAGCTCGCGCTCGAAAAGAGGCCGGATCTGAAGGTCGATGTCGAGTACCACGCGTTCCTCCTCGACCCGTCGACGCCCCCCGAGGGGGCCGACCTTCGTGACCGGCTGCGCAAGAAGTACGGCGACCCGGAGCCGCTCTTCCGCCGGGTCGAGACGGTCGCGCGCGGCGACGGTATCCCGCTCGACTTCTCCCGCGTGACCCGCACGCCGAGCACCGTGCCCGCCCACACCCTCATTCGGCACGCCCGCGCGAAGGGGACGCAGTTCGGCCTGGTGAAGGCGCTTTTCGGCGCGTACTTCCTCGATGGTCGCGACGTCAGCGATGTCGCCGTCCTGCAAGGCGTGGCGCAGCCGTTCGGGTTCGACGCCGACGAGGTCGCCGCGCTCGTGTCGAGCGAAACGGAGCTCCAAACGACCAGGAAAGAGGCACGCCTGAACGCCGAACGAGGCATCACGGGCGTGCCCTTCACGGTTCTGGGGCAGCGTGTCGCAGTGCCTGGCGCTCAAGAGGTGAGCGTATTCGAGCGAGCGATCGCGCAGGTCCTCGGCTCCGACTGACGGCTTTCCGCGAACGAACGCGCGAGCATTTTTCGCAGCCATCGCTGGTGTGGCCCTTGCAGCGGAACCTGCGGAGGTCCGATGACTTTGGATAACCGCGACGAACTGCTCCTCGCCGACGTCCATCGTCGCACCGGCGTGGCCACGAAAGAGGAAGCAGCTCATATCCTCGACGCCGTCGCTGATGCGCTCGGCGAGCTGTTCACCGCGGAAGAAGCTCGCATCGTCGGGCCGTACGTTTCGGATCGTCTCGCGCGGTTACTCGCGCACAGCGCCGAGCGACACTCGGACACGAGCGGCTACGAAGGCTTCGTCGAAGGGATCGAGTGGCGCGAAAACGTCGATCGAACCATTGCGATCGAGCACGCGACGGCCGTCTGCGAAGCCATCGCGTCGCTGCTTCCGCTCGACGTTCGCAACAAGCTGCGCGCGGATCTACCGGCCGAGGTCGTCGCGTTCGTCGAGCGCGCACGCGAGCGACCCGAGGCCCAACGCGGCGCCGCTTGAGGAGCCGCGCATGTACCCGTTCAAGAACATCCTCGCGGCGACCGACTTCGGACCGTCGTCGACGAACGCGGTCGATCTCGCGGTGAGCCTCGCGCTCTCGTACGACGCGAAGCTGAGCCTCGTCCACGCATACGCCGCCATCGTGCCGATCTATCCGGTCGCGGTCGCGCCGCCGATCGAGAGCCTTCGCGACGCTGCACAAGCGGCGATGGAAGGCGCCATCGGCAAGCTGCGCGAGCGTGTGCCGGGGATCGACGGCTTCGTTCGTCACGGCGATGCTTGGAGCGAAATCCTCGAGCAAGCGAAGGATCTGGGCAGCGATCTCGTCGTCATCGGCACGCACGGCCACCGCGGCGTCTCGCGCTTCTTCCTCGGGAGCGTCGCGGAGAAGGTCGTTCGATCGTCGCCTGTCCCGGTTCTGACCGTCCGCTCGCCCCACGCGCACACCTAGGCCTGCTAAAGACGCGGCGTGCAGTCGGTTCGAGAGATCGATTGGAGCTCGTGGAAGCCTCACGACGTCGCGACGCTGATGTTCGTGATTCGTCAGGGGCAGGTGTTGCTCATTCGCAAGCTGCGAGGCCTCGGCGCGGGAAAGATCAACGCGCCCGGCGGACGCCTCGAGCCCGGTGAGACACCCGAGGAAGCAGCGGTCCGCGAGACGATCGAAGAGGTGCACGTCCGGCCGCTCGCCCCGCGAAAACGCGGCGAGGTGCGCTTCCAGTTCCTCGACGGCTATGCGCTGCATTGCCACGTGTTCTCGGCCGACGCGTGTGAGGGCGAGGCTGCCGCGACCGACGAAGCGATCCCGCAATGGACGCCGCTCGCGGAGATCCCGTACGGCGAGATGTGGGCGGACGACTCGCTTTGGCTGCCGCTGATGTTGACGGGGCGTTCGCCGTTCTCCGGGCGTTTCATCTTCGACGGCGAGCGCATGGTGGATCAGGAGATCGAGTCGCACGATCCGGCGACGGCGCTCTTCGCGAAGCTCGAAGGTTTGGGCATCGCGACGCACACTGTCAGTCATCCGCCGGTCTTCACCGTCGAGCAGGCGAAGCGACACCGCGTCGACGATCGCGGCGTTCATGTGAAGAACCTCTTCTTGCGCAACAAGAAGGGCTCGATGTGGCTCGTCACGACGTCGGAAGATCGTCCCGTCGATCTGAAAGAGCTCGCGGCGAAGATCGGCGCCGGCCACGTGTCCTTCGGCTCCCCCGATCGTCTTCGCCAGCACCTCGGCGTCGAGCCGGGATCGGTCACGCCGTTCGCCGTGTTGCACGACGAGACGCGCGTCGTCACCTCGGTCATCGAGCGCTCGCTCCTCGAGAGCACCGCCGTCCACTGCCACCCGCTGACGAACGATCGAACGACCTCGCTCAGCGGCCCGGATCTGCTCCGCTTTCTCGAAGCGACCGGCCATTTGCCGACAGTGCTCGATTCCTAGCCCGCAATTGTTCTCCCGCCTGTCGGACCGTTCGAGCGAACATGCGCTGTCGCGTGTGAGGAGGTTCAGATGAAGGGGTCGCTCTCAAAAGGTCGCTTATTCGCGTGGCTCTTCGTCGTGATGGCGTTGCTCGTCGGCTGTGGTCCGCCCTCCGCCGAGGACATGGAGAAGCAGTGGCACTCGAGCGAGGAGAACGCGCAGAAGTACGCCGCGAAGTACCCCGGGTTCAAAACCGCGCTCGACGACCTCCTCAAGTCGACCAAGGCCGAGTTCGACGAGGCCAAAAAGGGTGACGAGAAGACCCGCGGCGAGAAGATGAAGGTGCCCGTCGACAAGGTGTCGAGCTCCATCAAAATCTTCGAGACCTACGAGGCCGAATCCGACAAGTTGAGCAAGCTCCTCAAGGACAAGGACTTGAACGAGCTACCCGCCTCCAAGTTCAACGCCGTCGCCGATCCCGCGAAAGAGGCGCTGAAGAAGGCCGAAGCGATGCTCAAAGACTCGAAGCCCGCGAACATGGGCGAGGCGAAGGCGAAGCTCGAAGAGGCGATCAAGAGCCTGCAAGCGTCGTCGAAAGCGCTCGAGGCGCTGAAGCCTGCGAAGCCCTCCGGCGGCAACACGTCGTCACCCGCCGCGAACACGTCGTCGCCGGGCAGCACCTCGTCCCCCGCCACGACGTCGAGCCCCTGACGGTCTCCCCCCTCACGAGGTGAGGGGGGCCGGGGGGGAGAAATAGCGGCGAAACCGCCGCCCGATCACACCCCCGTTTCAACCACCCAAATACGGTACGCGCCGGACGTAGGCTCCCAATCGAGCACGCGCCGGCGCTCCAGGCTGATGAGCTCGTGCCCCGTTCGGATCGAGCTCCAGTTGCCGGCGGCGACCTCGCGAGGAAAGGGGTCGCCGTTTCCGCGCGCGGCTCGGTCGTACCACCACAACCGGTAGTTGCCGGAGCTCGGCACCCAATCGAGCACGTGGTCGTCACCGAGATACACGAGCTCGTGGCCGGTGCGGATGCTGCTCCACGCTCCCGACGTCACGGGCCCGCCGGGCAATGGATCGCCGCCGCTCGCGACGTTGCGGTCGTAATGCCAAATGCGGAACGCACCCGAGGAAGGCTCCCAATCGAGGACGCGATCGCCGCCTAGCGAGACCAGGCGCTTCGACGACGCGATGCTCGACCACGTTCCTTTGGTGACGACGGTCGGCAAGACGTCCTGTTCGCCGCGCGCATTCGCGTCGTAGTGCCAGACGCGAAACGCACCCGACGCGCTCTCCCAGTCGAGAATGTGATCGCCGCCGAGCGCGATGAGCTCGTGCCCGCTTCGGATCGATCCCCATGTGCCCGACGCGACGCCGTGCGGAAGCGGATCACCGCCCGTGATGGATCGGTCGTAAGCCCACACGTGGTAGCGGCCGCTGTCTTCTTCGAGGTCGAGGATGCGGTCGCGTCCACTCAAATAGGTGAGTCGATGACCCTGCACGACGCTTCGCCAGATTCCTTTGACGACCATGCCGCCGAGTGGATCGCGACCGCGTCGAGGCAACGGAGCCTCGCTCGGTGCGACGCCCGCGGACGCAGCCGGTGCACCCTGCGGAGACGGTGCGTCGAATGTCGTATTGCAGTAGCGACAGGTGATTCGAGCGCCCGGTCGAGCAGGTGAGCTTCCGGGTGCGCCGCAGTTCGGGCAAGCGATGTTCTCGGCCATCGCCGCTCATCGTCCGAGACGTGCGGACGAAGGGTCAAGCGGACGTGCGAATTCAATGATCGAGGCCTCGACACGCCGCCTACTTCGTGTCATTCGCCCCAATCCCCTCGGCGGAGGGGAGAAACCAAGGCCGACGGTCGCTGCGAATGCGGCACCACGGAGCAAACGAGAAATCGCCTCCCCATGCAGAAGACCAAGGAAAAGCGCGCGCCCCTCCCCCTGAAGCCTCCCGCAAGGTCTGCGACCGCAGACGACGAGCGTGACGAAGTCACCTCCGAACGGGTCAGCTCCGTGGAGACGAAGGCCTCACGGCCGGCGCCCGCAACCGGTGAGACGGTCGGTGACCAGTCGAAGATCGTCGGCGAGGAAGAGTCGCTGCTTCGCCGCGTGAATGATTTTCTCGCGACCTATCGCCCGTCCAAGCCGCCGCCGATTCAGGACTACGAGGCGGACCTCATCTCGCTCCGCGATCAGATCGCCGTCGCCCGTCTCGAGGACGTGCCCGCGCTCGTGCAACAGATGGAGCGCGTCGCCGGTATCGCAGCTCGCCGCGCCGAGAACGTGATCGAGGCCGTCGATCCGAAGTCGCCGTATTTCGGTCACGTGCGCTTGAAGGACGAGGACAAGCCCGTCCGTGACGTGCTCATCGGCAAGACCACGCTGATCGACGCGAAGGCCGGCGTGCGCATCGTCGACTGGCGTCACGCGCCGGTCAGCCAGATTTATTACAAGTACGAAGAGGGCTCCGAATACGAGGAGACGCTCGGTGAGCGCGACGTCGTCGGCACCGTCCTCGCGCGCCGCACCGTCACGATTCAAAACGGCGACCTTCGCCGCGTGACCGCGCCGCAGGGCGTGTACGTCAAAGGCTCGGCCGGCTGGCGTTCGCTCTCGACGGCGTCGACCGAGCTCGCCGGCGGCCAGGGCAAAGCGGTCCGTCCGCAGGACATGCGCGGCGTTCTCGGCATCGACGACGCCGGCTCGCAGCGCGAAGATCGTCATTTGCCGGAGATCGCGGCCCTCCTCGATCCGCGCCAGTTCGAGCTCATCAGCAAGCCCGACACCGGCCTCGTCGTAATCCAAGGCGGCGCTGGTAGCGGCAAGACGACCATCGGCGTCCATCGCCTCGCGTACCTCGCCTACCAAAACAAGCAGCGCTTCACGCCCGACAAGATGCTCGTCGTCGTCGGCAGCCCGGCGCTCCGCGCGTACATCGGCGAGATGCTCCCGTCGCTCGGCATCTACGGCTTGCCGATCGAGACCTACTCCGAGTGGGCGCACGAGCAGCGCAAGAAGCACTTCCCCTGGCTCGACGTCGAATACGAAGAGAGCACGCCCAGCGTCGTCACGCGCCTCAAGACCCACCGCGTGATGCTCAAGCTCCTCGAGGAACGCGCCGAGGCGTTCATCGCCGACCCGCGCACGCGCAAAGACTCGCACGGCATCCTCTGGTTCTGGGCCGACCTGCTCACGAACCTCGACCTCATCCTCGACGCCTTCAAGAAGGACCCGGATCCCGAGTTCTCCGAGGTCGATATTCGCCGCGCGTGGCGCTGGTGCTCCGATCGCTGCCCCGCGGTCGTCGATCTCGATCCGGGCGATCGCTCCGAGCGAAAGGCCGCACAGGAAGACAGCGGGCAAGAAGCCGACGACATCGACGACGATCGGAAGCGCGGCGTCGACAACCGCGGCATCGAAGACGACGAGCGCGCCCGCCTCGACGTGGAGGACGACGCGCTCCTCCTCCGCGCGTACCAGAAGATCAAGATGGAGCTGAAGAAGAGCGTGAAAGCGCCTCTTCAGTACGAGCACCTCTTCGTCGACGAGGCGCAGGACCTCTCGCCGATCGATCTCGCCGTGCTCCTCGACTGCGTGCGTCCGATGGTCGAAAAGCCCGCGAAGGGCGACAAGGACGCGCACGCGCAGGACATCGTCCATCGCTCCGCGACGCTCGCGGGCGACACTGCGCAGCGCATCTACCTCGACGCAGGCTTCAAGGATTGGCGTGTCGTCCTCGACGACCTCGGCCTCTCCCGCGTCGACATCGAGCCTCTGCGCATCGCGTACCGCTCGACGAAGCAGGTCCTCGAGATTGCGCGGCACGTCCTCGGCCCGCTCGCCGATCCCACGCCGCCGGTCGCGAACCGAAACGGCGCGCCCGTCGAGCTGCACGAGTTCCCGAGCCCCGGCGCCGCCGTCGCCTTCCTCGCCGACGCGCTCCGCCCGCTGTTCGCGCGCGAGCCGAACGCGACGGTCGCGATCCTCGCGCGCTTGCCCGAGCAGGCCGATAACTACTATTCGGCGCTCAAGATGGCGGACATTCCGAACCTGCGACGCATTCGCGCGTTCGAGTTCGCCTTCCGCCCCGGCGTCGAGGTCACCGACGTGAAGCAGGTCAAAGGCCTCGAGTACGACTACGTCGTTCTCGTCGACGTCAACGCCTCGACCTACGGCAAAGACGACGAGTCACGGCACCTACTCCACATCGGCGCGACGCGCGCCGCGCACCAGCTCTGGCTGGTCACGACGGCCGACCCGAGCCCGCTGCTTCCCGAGAGCTTGCGGGCCTGAGAGTCGAGAAACCGCTAAGGCGCAAAGAGAAGAAAAAGGACGCAAAGAAGGATTAGAGGTTCGGCTACGAAACGCCGAACCTCAAATCCTTCGTGTTCTCTCTCTTCTCCTTTGTGTCTTTGTGGTTCCTCTCGAGCGGGTGTTCGCCTCAGCGGCTTGAAGTCGTGCGCGCGGTCGTGAGACGTTGCGCCGATGACGACCAAGCCGCTCACCTTCGCGCTGTTAACCCTCTTTGTCGGCGCTTGCGCGCCGGCCGCGCCTGCGACCGAGCCCGCTGAAACGGCGGAGCCCGTTGAGACTGCACCGGCAGAGACCGCAGAGCCGGCAGCGACGGCATCCGCAGCTCCCGCTGAAACCGCGCCGGCTGCTGCGCCCAAGCCGACGAAGGAAGAGCTCGAGAAGGCAATGACGCCTGCCGCCGGCGTGACCGACGTGCGACCGATCATCGGAACCGATCCGGGCGTCGCGCTACCTGCCGTGTTCGCACAGGTCAAAAAGGGCATGACCGCGAAAGAGCTCGACGCGATCTTCCCCGGCGTCGGCGCCGTCCCCAAGATCGAATTCATCAACTTCACCAAACAAGGCACCAAGTGGATTCGCGTGAAGGGCACGCAGAAGCACAAGGAGCTTCTCGACATCGAATACGACGATGCCGGTGGCGTGAAGAAAATTGGCTACATGTTCGACCCCGCCACGGTGAAGCCGGAATTCTGGGATTACCTGAAGAAGTCCGCTGTGGCGAAGTGGGGTAAGACCGATATGACGAACGACCTTCTGACGTGGAAGGTCGAGGGCATCCAAGAGCTCGCGGTGCACCGGTCCGACGACAAGACCTACACGATCGGCGTCACCTACTGACCCTTAGCGAGAGGAACGACCCAGTGGAATGCGCCGCCGCTCGCATGGTCCGCTGGGCCGACCCAGCCTTGGACCAATAGCGAGCGGCCATCGGGGGCGCGGCGAACACTCCCGATTGAGCGATATGCGCGCATCTCCGCGCCGCCGTTCTCGAGCGCGCCGACGACCGCGTTCGTTCGAGCTGCGACCGTGTGGTCGCGACCGTCGGTGCGGAACAAGTGCAGCGTGTCGTCGCCGTCTTTCGTATCCGCATAGAGAAGCCAGGAGTCGAACCGCACGAGGGCGTTCGCGGCACCCGTCGCGTAATTGATATACGCGCTCTGCTCCACGAGACTCGGTGTCTCGGCGAGCTCGACGTCCTTGCCGAGCGCGTCGCAAAAGCGCTTTGCAGCAGCATCGTCGATCGACTTCCTCGCGGGCGCGGCCGCCTTTTCAGAGACGGGGACCAACCCGGCCCAGACGACGCGCGGCGGCTCGCCGAGATCGTGCTCGACATCGACGACGACCCATTGCCCGCTTCGTCGATCGAATGCGGCGGTGCTTTCCAAGTCGACGGCCTTCGGGCCGTTGTTGCACATTCCGTCGATGGCGGCGGCGCGCGAGCCCTCACTCGGCTTCAGCTGCGAGACGAGCTCGGCCACGGCGGAAGGCAACGCTGGCTCGGCGACGGTTTGCGCGACCGGCGGAGCAGGCGCGTTCGAGACACCAGGCTCCGCCGCCGAGCAGCTAGCGACAGCGAGCAAGGGAGCGGCGAATGCAAGGCGCCTAACCGAGGATCGAAAGGGCATGACCAGTCGTTGCTCCTTACGCCGCTGACATGGTCGCGGCACGTTTGTGGAGAACGCTGCGGCGGCGTCGCGCGTGCCCGCGTCGGTGGTGTTCCGCAGTGCTCGCGGCGCGGACCGAAGCCGGGGTGATGACGTCGAGACAAGGCACTTCGGTCCGCGGGTATGGCTGAACCGGCCCGCCGGGAAGTCCGCTCCCGCCGGCCCGCGGACCGAAACCGGGGCGCTCGCATCGAGCGCTGGCACTTCGGTCCACCCCTGGGCCGTACCGCGCGCGCGGCCCGTCGTGCGGCTCCACTGTCCGACGGTGGCTCCATCGACCTGGTACGAGGTTGATCCAGAGCCCCACCTGCCGATCGCGCGGTGCCGCAATTCGCCGGAAATGCTCCGTGTTCGAGCCTGGCACCGGTCGTGCTAGAACGAATCGTACGAACGATCTGTTCTGGAGGACCGACCATGTTGAAGACCTCGTCGCTGCTGTTCGGATTCGCGCTGTTCGCCCTCGCCGGTTGTGCGCCCGGCTCCATCGAGGAGAGTGACGAGCTCGCGGACGACGAACAGGACGAGCTTCGGGACGGCGTGATCGCCGACAACGAGCACCCCGAGGCCGGGCTCCTGACGACCGAAAAGAGCTACTGCACCGGGACGCTCATCGGGCGGCGCACGGTGCTCACCGCCGCCCATTGTTTCAAATTCAAGTCGAAGGTGGTCGCCGATACCGAAGCTCCGCTCGGCAAGTTCACGATGGCGCTGTCCAATGGCACCGTCTATTCGGTGCCGTATCACCGCCAGCGCGCCGACGCGTGGATCATCCAGGTCGGGTTCGATATCGGTGTAGCGCAGCTCGATTGGGACGTTCCGTCCGATCTCGTCACGCCGGCCGAGCTCGCGACCGAATGGCCCGAAGACGGCGATACGCTGACCGTTTATGGATATGGCCGCTTCGGTGAAGACTGCGACCAAAAGGACGCCGGTCCGAAGCACAAGCGGAAGGCCATCGTCGAGATCCCGTATGGCTTCTACGAGCCGGTCACGTGCCCGGGCGATTCGGGTGGGCCGTACTTCTGGACGGGCACGAACCAGATCGTCGCCGTCGTGAAGGGTGATGGCCTCGGAGCAGAGTGGGTCGGAAACGCGGTCAAACACCGCGATTGGATCATCGAGCAGCTCGAAGCTTCGGAGAAGGGCGAGCTCCAGGCCGACTGACGACCCGCCCCATCGATGCGGCTGCGACAACCAGGCCTACGTGCCAAGATGCGGCCGCATGAGCAGCATGCCTTTAGAAGACGCGATCAGGACCCGGCTCACGAGCCTCGCCGGGCCGGTCCCTTTTGCGGACATCGCCGATCACCTCGAGCGTGACGCGGTGTTCGTGGTCGCTTCGACGGTTTCGCTCGTCGAGTGCGGCGTTGCTGTCGCGATGGATGACGTTTCGCGCGTCGAGGCTTGGGTGGCGACGGGTGAGCTTCGCAAGCCGTCGCGAGCCGAACGCGATGCCTGGCCCAACGAGACGACGCGACGTTGGATGGCCGTCATCGTCCAGCCGTTCGTCTTGGTCCAAGATCTCCCCGACTGAAGCGCTCGTTCCGCTAGGCCCGTCGCCCGGTCCGCCGCCGGGCCGAACGGTCGAATGCGTCGACGATCCATTGCGACACGGCTTTTACCGCGGGCACTCGGCGCAGATCGCGATGGGTGACCAACCACGGCGTGCGCGACGGAAAAGCCGTGTCGGCGTCGAGCGCGACCAGCGACGGATCGTTATTGCCGAACACGTC
The DNA here is from genome assembly GCA_013361525.1 of Polyangiaceae bacterium. Classification (GTDB taxonomy): domain Bacteria; phylum Myxococcota_A; class Polyangia; order Polyangiales; family Polyangiaceae; genus Xiheicaenibacterium. The sequence continues at coordinate 27,480 of JABFXY010000085.1, forward strand.
GGGCAGAAGCGCGATGCCGACACCGGCACGGACGGCTGCGAGGAGAGCCTGGGTGCTCGACGTGCGCATTCGAATGGCGCTCGTGAGGCCGGCGTTCTCGAACCACAGAACCTCTGCGATTCGGCCGAAGCTGTCGTTCAGGCTCAAGAGGCACTCGTCGGCGAGGACGACGTCTTCCGGACGCTTCCGCCCCAAATACGAACGGCTCGCATACAGGCCGAGCTCGATGCCTGCGAGCCGCCGTCCGACGAGGCTATTGCCCTCGGGCTTCAACATTCGCACGGCGAGGTCCGCGTCACGCCGCGCCAGGCTTACCAGCTCCGGGTTCACCTGCAGCTCGACGCGGATCTCGGGATGGGTCTCGAGCAGCAGGCCGAGCGCAGGCGCCAGCACGCCGGTCACGACCGTCTCGGTCGAGGAGATGCGAAGCCTCGGCGCAACATCGTCGCGTAGCGCCGCCGCCGCCCGATCCAGGGCGGCAGCGCGCTCTTCCACGTCTTCGGCGAGCTTCACGATCTGTACGCCGTGTTCGGTCAACGTCGCACCGTCGGTTTGGCGGTCGACGAGCCTGAGCCCGAGGGACGCTTCGAGGGCATCGACCCTCCGCGTGACCGTGGTGGTCGAGACCCCGAGCCGGCGCGCGGCGCCACCGAACGATTTTGCACGGGCCACTGCGAGCAGCGGAACGAGATCACTCCACTCCATCGCGCGATCATGGTGGTGGGGTCTCGAATGTGCAACGCGGTCTTGCGCCGGCGCGAGTCGACCCGACCGCTCCGGCGCCTCATGTTCATGGCGTCATGAGATCACTTCCCAGCATCGTCCGTTGTGCGCATCGTGCTGGTCCGACAAAGATGGGTACCCCGTCGACGACGCTCGCCTCGCACGCGCTCGCCTCCGAAGAGCTGCGCGGTCGTACTCTCGAAGTGCGTTGTGATGCCGGCCTCTTGTGGGTGACGGTCGAGGGCGCGCCCGACGACGTGCTGCTTCGTGCAGGCGAATGCGTGATGCTCTCCGGGCGCGGGCTCGTCGTGATCGAGGCGCTGGAACGCGCCGAGTTCGCGATGGTGCCCAAGGCTGCCTGAGACGAGGGACCGCGAGACGACCGGTCGCCCGAGGCCTGCCCCATCGAGCAAGGGGAGGTACGCTCGTCGCGTGCAGACCCGGTGGAGCTTCCTGCTCGTGTTGTCGGCGATTGGCTGTGCCTCCTCTCCGACCGCGTCGACGGAACAGACACAGCCCGCGTTGGTGACCGCGACCGTGACGGCGGAGCCGGTCGCTTCTACGAGCTCGAGCGCAGATGTAGGGGCAAAACCGGTTGCGCCGAACATGATGAGAACGAGTGCGTTCGGCTGCCCGCTCGCGATCTCGCTCGAAGCCGACAAGCGCCAATTCACGGCGGGTGAGCCAGTCTTTCTATCGTTCACGGTCAGCACCACGTGCGAGCGCACCGTGAACGTCATCGACGGAGGTGACTACCGAAACCGATTCGGTCGGCCGGAGAGCTACAACCTCTCGGCGCTGGGCAACGACGGCAGCATCATCGACCCGATCGATGTGGGCCCGCAATTCGGTGGGCTGATGGGTCCTCGAGCGGTCAAACCGACGGAGCCCTTCGTCAAGCGTCTCCTCGTTGCGCACTGGCTCACGTTCGACAAACCGGGTCGCTACACGATTCGCGTCGAAAAGACGCTGTCGATTGGGCAACCTGCGGATCGCGACATGAAGGCACTGCAAGAGGTGCCGGCGAAGCTCGCGATCGACGTCGACGTCCTACCCGCGTCGAACGTTGCGCTCGGCGCGGTGATCTACGAGTTGGGCGCGCGTTTGCTCGAGACCGGGGAGCGCGCAGAAGAAGCCGAGCGAGCGCTGTCGATGGTCCAAGACGAACGCGTCGTCGCCCACTACGTCAAAGCCATGAAGCAAGCGAAGCCGGGGTCGAGCTTCGGCCATTCGGCAATATGGGTGTTGAAGGCGTTTGCGACCGACGAAGCGTTCAAGGCGCTCGAAGATGCCTTGTCGGACAGCTCGCTTCACCTCGCCGCCGCGCAGGCGATCTCGGAGAGCAAACATCCGAAGGCTTTCGAAAAGCTTTGGTCGCTTCGCCACGACAAGGACCCCAACGTTCGCCTCACCGTCGTGCACGAGCTCGGTAAACGCGACGATGCGGACTCGACCAAGAAGCTCAATCTGATGCTCCAGGATGTCGATGCGCTCGTTCATCAAGAAGCCCAGCGATATCTGTCGGAGCGTAAGAAAAAGGGGCCGTCGCGAAACCCGCGTTGAGTGTCGTGGCCCCTCGTTCGTGAAGCCGGCAATCACGCCACCCGGGCGACGCCGCATCCTCCCGTGCTGCTCGGCTCGATCGCCCCGACGCTCGGGAGATCGGAATGAAGTACGGGCTTCGGCCGCGGATCCGGGTCCGGAACGAAACGCCCGCCTTCTTTTCGATAGCGCCATCGGGCACCTCGACGGACCAGGTCGAAAACCGCCTCGAGCAGCCGGTCGACGTCGGCATCATTGGTTCCGACGCCGAAGCTGACGCGTACCGCGCCCGGCTGGTTCGGCGCCAAGATCGACAGGAGCGGGTGCGCGCAGAATGCGCCGTCACGCACGCCAATCCCGTATTCGGCGCTCAATGCGGCGGCGAAGGCGCTCGGGTGCCACCCTCGAACGGTGAACGCAACGATGCCGACGCGGTCGCCCGCCGGCTCCCAAATCGAAAGAGGCTCGACCCCCTCGCGCGTCGATAGCCCGCGGACGATTCGACCGCGTAGCGCTTCTTCGTGTGCAGCGACCTGAGCCATTCCGACTTGGCTCAGTGCCTGGCAGGCGGCGCTCATGGCAATGGCGCCGAGGAGATTGGGTGTACCTCCTTCGTGTCGCTGATCCCCGTCGGCCCACTCCACCGAATCGAGAGAGACATAGCGGGCCGCGCCGCCACCAGCCAAATAGGGTGTCGCGGCGTCCAGCCAATCCGACGGTCCTACGAGGACGCCGGAGCCGAATGGGGCATAGAGCTTGTGGCCCGAAGCAACGAGATAATCGACACCGAGCGAAGCCATATCGATGGGCCTGTGTGCGATGAGCTGCGCCGCATCCACGGCGAGCCGAGCCCCATGACGACGCGTTATCGAGGCGAGCTCCGCAATGGGCAGGATTTCACCGGTGACGTTGCTCGCCCCCGCGATTGCGAGCAGTTTGTGGCGCGAGCGGGCGCCCGCGAGCGCCGCCTCGACGAGACCGGGTACGTCTTCGCGTCGGCGCGGGACCGGGAGATGGATGAATCGACCGCGACGCCACGGAAGCAGGTTCGCGTGATGCTCCGATACGAAGGTCACGACTGTCGTGTCGGCAGGAAGCACGTGCGACAGGAGATTCAGTGCGTCCGTCGTATTGCGGACGAAAACCACACGATCCGTCGAGCGCGCGCCGACGAAGCGGCCGACCGCATTTCGAGCTGCGCCGTACATCTCGCTGCTGACGGTGGACGCGAAGCCGGCGCCGCGGTGAACGCTGCTGTACCAAGGCAATGCGGCCGTGACGGCGTCGCCGACCGAACGCAGGCAAGGCGCGCTCGCGGCGTAGTCGAGGTTGACGTAGCGGGCGCGCTCACCGGTGACGAGCGGCACCTCGAGATCGGACCCGAGCAATGGAAGCGGCAATGAATGAAGACCGCGATTCAAGGACGAGGCAGGCGACACGATGCACCTCCGAACCGAATCGGACCCAGTCCGACGGTCGCCCATTCCGCATGTCGGATAGGGTGGCGTGGTCGCACCAGGGTTCCGCGCTTGCCGGCCGCGACATGCGACCAGCCTGGTCTCTCCCGGGGCACCCCACCGCGTTCGGAGGGTTGTCGTCCAGCTAGCCGGGCCTGCTCGCTGGCACTCTTGACCTGGTCGCGTCCATACCTCGGCCTCGTTTTGCGCTCAAGCCCGTCGTGAGGGCGTCCGCATTGCGCTCAATGGTACGTCGACACGATGTCGAGCCCGTCGGCCACCGCCGCTTGCGCCGCGTTCGTGAGCACGCCGTGCCAGTCGAGCAGATCCTTGTCGGTGTTCGCAGGCGGCGGCTTGGCCGTCGAGAGCCAGGCCTGCAATTCGGCCTTCGAGGCGCCGCCCCACGAAGGATACCCGTGGTGGAGGACTCCGTAGAATGGCCGCGCGATCCAGATATCGGCCATGTTCGGAACGCCCCAGCATGCGGACATCAGGCCATTGAGAAAGTCGTTGCGAAACATCTCGCCGGCGCGGCTCGCGTGCTCGAGCGACCCCAGGAACTTCCCGCGCGTTTTGACCGTGACGACGAAGGCGACGGCTTCGTCGTCGTTCAACCACTGCACGTGAGCGGGTGAAATCACCGTCGGATGCAACGCGCGCGCGATCCTCTCGAGCGCCTTGCCCACGGTCTCGACCAGGTTGTCCGGGTCCATCGGGTAGGCGATCGCGTTCGGCAACACCGCGTCGCGCAGAGCATCCGTCGGCGACGACAGCGCCGCTCGGAGGGCGCTCGAGTCGATCCCATACAGCATTAGGCCGTAACCCATCGACTACCTCTTTCAGACCCAGAAGATTCGTTTCGGTGGAGAGAGTGTGACCGTCGTGAATGCGCCGCCGCCCGATGCGTTCGTTGTGTATTTGGTTTGAACGCCGATGTACTCGATCTTCCCGCTTGCGATGGCATTGAGGATGTCGTTGCCCGCCGCCACCTTTGCGGGGACGCCGCTGTTGACCATTGCGTTGGCGACGTCCTCCAAATAGTCCAGCGTGCCCTGCGTCAGCGCCGTGCCCGGTTTCACGTAGACACCGGTTCGGGACCCGAGGCCGCTGTTTCCGCCCTTCGCCTCGAGCACGTAGACCTTGCCGGTGACAGGGTCTTTGTAAAAGATGTTGACCGTGTTCGCCCCCGAAAACGAAATGTAGTGCCCCGACGTGGACGAGCTCGATGAGCTCGAGCTGTCGGATATATTCTTATGGAGAAATTGCGCGGCGAGGTAATACTTCGCGCCCGCCATGCCCAGCTCTTCGATGTCGGCGTTCAAGGGAACGCCGCCAATCTGATTGGTCTTCATCTCGCCGACGGCTGCGAGCGCTGAACCCGTCGGCCACGTCGCATTGTGATTGGGGCCGGATGTGCTCGAAGGATCGAACCGCACCGGCTTGCTGAGCACCTTCCGCAGCGTGTGCTTCGACTTGTACGCCTTCTTGGTGGCGTTGCTTTTGCTCTGCTTCGTCTTCTTTTGGGTGCCGGTGCGCGTCTGTACCATGCTCGTTCGGCGCGGACGTGTGCCCGCGCGCACCCGGGTATTTAGAGCCTCTGCAATGTCGACGCGATGGCCTTGTCGTCGGCTTTGCCTTCTTTGATGTCTTTGGCGAGCGCCTCGATCTCCGGCGCCTTCTCTTTCGCCTTCTTCTCGATTTCAGGCTTCGCCTCTTCGTAAGCGGCTTTGGCGTCGCCCTTCTTGATTTCCTCGTAGGCCTTCTTCGCCTCTTTCTTCGATAGCGAGCCGAGGTCGCCGCCTTGTTCGAAGTGGCGGAGGATCGTCTCGCCGAGCGCGTAGGTCGTCGTGAAAGCGGTCGCGCCTCCGACGACACTTCCCCAAACCGGGACGAATTTGACGAGCTGCACGACGGCGGCGCGCGCGACGCCGAGTCCGAACGTCGAGGCCATGAGCGCGACGGCGTGTTTCGTCGTGACGTCGTAGCCGTAATAAAACGCGAGGTTTCGAACGAGCCGGCCCTGCATGTAGAAGACGCCGACCTCGGTGACGAACGAAACGAGCGGGAGGGGATTGGCGCCGAGCGCCGCCGCCATCATCGCGTGCCCGAGGATCTCGCGGCGCGCTTTGCTCGCGCGCACGGCGGGATCGTTCTCGATCGGCGCGAGCGGCTCTCGGTCGGCGATGGCCTGCGTGAGGTCGCCGTCGGCGTCACCGAGGCCGTATGCGGACTTGAGCTTCGCGAGGACCTTCGCCTCCGCGTCGTGCCGCTCGCCGTCGGCCATCGAAAGAAGCAGCGCAGCGCGGTAGGTCGCGCGCTGCACCTCGGCGTCGGTGATCTTGCGAATCTCCGCGTCGAGATCGAACTGTTCGGTGAGGATCTCGTCGACCGAAACATCCGGCGCGAGCTCTGCGAGAGCATCGCCGATCTGCCGCCGCTCCTCCTCCGTCAGGTATCCGTCCGCCTTCGCAACGGCGGCCATTACACGAAGCCCAGCGAGCGCCTGCGTCTGTTCAGCCATGTTCCCTCCGAGGAGGCAACGTAACTGTTTTTGTCCGGTCTACCCATCATCCGCGGACGAGGTCTCGCACATGGTGCGGCTCTCTTTCCTGCTCCGCGGATTGCTCCAGCATGGGTTCTACGCGACACTTGTCGCCGAGGACTCGCGAATGCCCGCCGTAACCCGCCGCACGAAGGCGATCGCCCTGTCCGCGATCGCGCTCGTTTTAGCGCTCCCGCTCGCGTCGAGCTCCGTCCGCGAGAAGCTCTCCGGTGCGTATCGGGGCTTCGTGGATCCTTCGAGCACGCAGCCGGTATCGAACGCGCGAACGAGCTTCGTCGAGGGGGAAGACGACACGCCCGCGAGCGAACAGCCCGAGCTCGAGGGCGACTTCTCCCTGGCCGATCCGGACACGCCGGAAGGTTATTCCGACGGCATCGTCACCACGCTCTCCGACCTGCCGATCGCGCTCACGCACCGCACGATGCGGTACGTCGAGTTCTTCGCTGCGGACGCCGAGGGCCGCGAGCAGTTCTCGGTTCGCCAGCGCCGAGCGTCGCGCTACCGCGAGCACATCGAAGAGTCGCTTCGATACGCGGGTTTTCCCGAGGATCTCGTGTGGCTCGCCGCGATCGAGAGCGGCTTCGTTGCCCAAGCGACGTCACCGAAGGGCGCGGTCGGCCTCTTCCAGCTGATGCCCGACACAGCCGAGCGCTTCGGCCTCACGATTTCGGACGAGGTCGACGAGCGCAAGAGCATCACCCGCTCGACCGAGGCAGCGCTCGCGTATTTGTCGTTCCTTCACGAGAAGTTCGGAACGTGGGATCTCGCGCTCGCCGGCTACAACTGCGGCGAGGGTTGTGTCGAGCGAGCGATCGACACGGCGCGCGAGAAGCTCGGCCGTGCTCCCGATGCGGACGTCGCCTTTCACGAGCTCGCAAACATGAAGCTCTTGCCGAAAGAGACGGCGGACTTCGTCCCGAAGATCCACGCGTTCGCGATCGTCGCGCACAACGCCGACGTGCTCTCGCTCGACGAGCTCGAGCCCCTGCCGGTCATGCGGTTTTCGCAGATCGCGATCCCCGGCGGCACGCGCCTCGCGACGATCGCACGCGCGGCCGGCATCTCCGTCGCGCTTCTCCGCGAATACAACCCCGACGTCCTCACCGAGCGGCTGCCTTCTGCGCGCGGGGATGTGCTCGTCAATGTCTCGCCGGACATCCTCGCGCAGACGTTGGCTGCGCTGCCGACGTACCTCGCAAAGGAAGAGGCTGAGGCGCCTGCTGCATCGAAGGAAGGCGCCCGCGCGACCTCAGCCGCGGCGACCGATGTCCCCGACAAGACGGCGACCAAGACCGCGAGTGTCACCTCCACCGGCAAATCCGCTTCGGGCGCGTCGAAGGCTCCGGCGCCGCCGCCGAAGATCACGCTGAAGCCCGCGCCGATGCGGCCCGGTGCGTTCCTCCTCTCGAGCGGCGTCATCCTCGAGATCAAGAAGGAGGACACCGCGGACGTCGCGATCTCCGCGCGTGTCGAGGTGCTCGACCCGCTCAAGAATCGAAGCGCGATCGGCAGCTCGTTCAAGCTCGACGAAAAGCGCGTCGCGGTCGCCGACTTCAAGAAGGGCCTCGACGCGGCGAAGAACGACCTTCGCACCCTCGTCCTCGGTGATCCGGCATCGAAGCTTCGTCAGCACCTCGCGGTGAAGCGCAAGTCGATGCACGACAAGGTGCAGTCGAGCGCGCCGTTCCTCGAGCTCTCCCAGCGCGTGTTCCCGAAGGGCCATCCGATGCAGGGCGCGCTGCTCGTCGGCCCGACCGAGCCGGCCGACGACATGTTCCTCGAGCCGGAGCCCACCTGGGCGCTCGACACCGTCGTCACCTTGCGAGGCCCGGTCGATGCCGACGCCATGGCTGCCGACATCGAGACCGCGTTCGCCGACACGTTCGTGCCGCTGCGCGCGGCGACGCTCGCAAAGGCGTCGCGCGCTTCGATCGGCAAGAGCGAGCGCCGCATCCTCGTCGGCTGGTCCGCAGCACCGCTCACTGCGAAGAACGAAGCCGCCGCGCACCTCGCGTTCATGCTCGCGTGCCACAACAAGCTGGGCCGATTCCACCGCGCGCTCCGTCACGACAAATCGATCACCGGGCGGCTCAATTGCTCGCTCGAGCTCGCACCTCAAGCAGCGGTCGCGTGGGTCTTCGCCATGCCCGCGATGCCCTTCACCGTCGCCGACGTCGAGCGCGAGGTCGATGCCGCGGTCACGGCGCTCTCCACCGACGGCCCGACCGATGCCGAGATGAACGCCGTTCGAGGCTTGCTTCGGACGGAGCTCGCGCGTGAACGAGAGTCGGCGACGATTCGCGGTCTGCCGAAGAGCTGGGTCAGCGCCCGCAATGACGCGATCCTCGCGGCGCTCGGCAAGGTCGACAAGAAGGCCGTCATCGAGGCCTCGAAGGCCCTCTTCGGCAAAGACCGCAAGCTGGTCGTGATTTCGGATTAGGGGCTGTCCCGCCGCCCGCTGAAACAGCGACAGCGCTCCGCTCGCCTATCGCAGGGCTTTCAGGCGGGGTGAAGCCGCCGAAGCCGTGCTCGCCCGAAATGTCGCTTGCGACCGCGCATGCTCGAGACGAGGAATCGCGCCCAATGAGGGCTCTTCGTTGTGCGGTGTTCGGCGTCGTGATCGCTTCGGGATGTGCACCAGCTCGGAACGTCCCTCCTCCGAGCGCACCTCGCTTCGGAATGGTCGCGTATCCGCAGCCGGCTCCCGCGCCCATGCCGGCTCCAAGCGCCCCCGCCGTTGGTGTGCCGAACGCCGACTACCGGGAGAAGGTCGCGGTGTTGCCGCTCGCGGACGACGATCTTTTTCGCGCGGAGCGAACTTCCCTTCGCGAGAAGCTTTCGCAAGCAATCGGACGCGTCTCCGGCAGCGAGCTCGAGATCGTTCCGATGACGGAGGTCGACAAGGCGATCGCCCCCGTCTCCAAGTCGGGCGCGCGGTGTGCCTCGTCGGCGGGCTCGCTCGAGATGCGCGCGCACGAGCACGGTTGGCTGGCGACGCAACTCAAGGTCGCGCACGTCCTGCGTGGGAAGGACGAATTGATCAGGGAGCTCAACGTCTCGGCCCGAGCGAGCTGGGCGAAGCCCTTTCATTGGATGGCTCCGTGGCCGTCGAATCTGTCGACGGCAGCGAGCTACGAACAGGCAATTGTCGCCCTGAAGCCGGACCCTCACGGCCAAGAAATGATGCTTGCCGCGCTCAATGGTCGACCGCGGAACAACGTCCGTTTTGGAACCGTGTCGCTCTGCGAGTCGCCAGCTGCCGATTGCGCCTCCGAGACGAAGCAATGGAGCGACGCAGCCTCCGAGATGGAGGCGTGCTTCGCAGGCGCCGACGAGGTGGGCCTGACGCTCCTCGTCCAGGGAGGCTCCTCCCCGCGCTGCGAGATTGTCAATGACCACGAGGCGACACCGGAAGAATCCTGTTTGTGCAAAGCCGCTCTGGCATCGAAGAGGATGGCGTCGCTCGCGAAGCGCACGCGTCTCGACATCGACTTCGAGGCGAAAGACATCGCCGGCAAAGAGCGTCCGCTGCTCTCGATCATCGACGTGACCGCCAACGTCCGAACCGAAGAGGATTGGGAGCCGGCCCGCGACGGTGCTCGCAAGCGACTCATCGTCGAAGGGCTCGACGCGCTGGCTGCTCCGCTCGCTCGCTGTGCACGGGGCGACGATACGGTCGTGGCGGAGCTCGCAGTGGACCCGACCGGCAAACCTACGTCCGCACAGCTGACCTTGCCTCCGAGCAGCAAGGGCGCGCGCGCTTGCCTCGAGAAGGCGCTGGTGAAGAGCGCGTTCGACTGCACGAAGGACGGCCAGGCCGCGACGATCCGCGTCGCGATTCGATCGGCGAGAACGGCCACCGCAGAGACGCCGAAGAAGTAGCGCTCGCGCTCAGTGTCGTTTGTGGCGCGCCGGGATCGGTCCGACGCTCTCGAACATCGGGATGGTCTCCGCGGCTGGCGCGCCTTTGCGCTTCGCGTGCTTCTTCGCCGCGGGTTTCGCGGCGCGCGGCTCTTTGTCTTCCGAATCACCCGGGAGCAGGCACGTAGCGTCGTCGTTCTTCACCGAGTTCACGCGGGTCGAGACGCGCGTCTTCGTGAGCGTTCCGGGGTCGCTCGGTCGCAACAGCTTCTCCACCTCCGGTGGCACGATCGCCGGATCGTCGCGGCCGGGCACGTGCAGCCACGTCTCGGCTTCTTCGATGGTGAGGATGAGCGGCATTCGGTCGTGGAGCGCGACGACGTCATCGCTCGCGTCGGTCGTCACGATCGAGAAGGTGCACACCTTGCGGCCGAGCGACTCGTCGAACCAATGATCCCAGATCCCGGCCATGCGGAGCAGACCGCCTTCGGCCGGTCGAAACCAATAGGGGATGCGACCAGCGTCGGTCTTGTCCCATTCGAAGAAGCCGTCGGCTGCGACGATGCAGCGGCGGCGTTCGAACGACTCGCGAAACACAGGGCGGGACTCCAGCGTCTCGGACCGCGCGTTGATCGGCCGACCAGCCTGTTTCTTCGTCTTCGACCAGCGCGGCACGAGTCCCCACTCGCTCGAGACGAGCTCACGAATGCCGTGATATTCGCGCACGATCCACATCGGATCGGTGGGTGCGACGTTGTACCGCGGGCGGTACGCAGCCTCGAAGCCGGCGGTGGGCTCCACACCGAACGCTTCGGCGAGCTCTTCGTAGGTGGGAATCGTGAGCGTGAACCGACCGCACATAAAAAGACCGCCCCGCGACAAATAGCAGAGCGAACGCGATCGCACCGCTCGCGTGCGCGGCCCGCTCGAAGGCAGTGTTACAGCGGAAATCGGTTGCGTTGATTGTTTGCCGCTCCAACAGCTCCCAATGCGTGAGGAGCTGTTTCCGCGGCAAACAAGGGCAACCTCTGCACCCGCCGCTCGTTGTTGATTGGCGAAGACCGGTCAAAGCAACCGGTCTTCGCTGTAGTCTTGCGGTCCGAGGGTCGGATCGACCTCGGCTTCGCCGGATGTCCCACGGAATCGAGAGCAACGTCGGAGCGACAGGCGCGATGGTCGCGGGCCGCTTCCAGCTCGTCGGGCAGGTAGCGACCGGCGGGATGGGGACGGTGCACCGCGCGTTCGATCGCACGCGACAGCGCGCGGTTGCGGTGAAGTTGCTCACCGAGGTCGGTTCGGCAGAAGCCACGGAACGTTTTCGCCGTGAGGCGAACGTGCTGGCGGAGCTTCGCCACCCCGGCATCGTCGAGTTCGTCGACGCCGGGATGCTTCCCGACGGCGGCATGTACCTCGCGATGCAATGGCTCGAGGGGCTCGATCTCGCGCACAAGCTCGTGGCCGGGCCGCTCAGCTTCGCCGAGTCGATACAGGTCGTTCGCGGTGTCGCCGAAGCGCTCAGCGTCGCGCACGACCGCGGGATCCTCCACCGCGACGTAAAGCCGCAGAACATCTTCCTGCGCGAGGGTGATGTCGCGCGCCCGGTCGTCCTCGACTTCGGGATCGCCGCGCTCGTGAACTACAGCATCACGATCACGCGGGCCGGCATGACGATGGGGACGCCCGGCTTCATGGCGCCCGAACAGGTGCGCGGCGACCGCTCGCTCGATCCGCGCGTCGACGTTTACGGCATGGGGTGCCTGCTCTTTCATTGCATCACCGGCACGCCTCCGTTCGTGGGTGATTCACCTGTCGCGGTCGCTGCCGAGGTGCTGCTGAGCACGGCGCCGCGTTTACGATCCCGCTTGCCCGACGTGCCTCGCGAGCTCGACGAGTTCGCGGCGGCGATGTTGTCGAAGGAGCTCGACGGTCGACCTGCGAACGGTCGCGCGGTCGCCGAAGGTTTGCGCCGGATCGAAGCGCTCTTGCCCGCACCTGCCCCGCCGAGCAGCCCGGCCGTCTCCGCGCGCGAGCGCAGGATGGTGGCGGTCGTCGCGGTCCTCTTGCCGCAAGAGCCGCCGGCCTCGAATCCGCTCGGAACGACGCCGATGCGCGGCACGTTCTTGCCGAAGCTCGCGAGAGAGCACCGCGGTGAGCTTCGTGCCGGCTCGAACCGAGCCACGTACATCCGCTTCGTCTCGGACGAATCCGTGACCGAGGCTGCCACGCGCGCTGCGACGGCGGCGCTCGCGGTGGTGGGGATGGATCCGATGTTGCGCGTGTCGCTCGCGATCGGCTCATCACTCGTCGACGGCGGTCTCGACCCCGTGCTACTCGAGCGCCTCGATGCGCTCGCGTCGGTGCCCGGCGCCGTCCTCGCCGATCCGATGGCGCGCTCGACGCTGCTCGCCAAGCTCACGTTCGCGGAGACGGAGCAAGGCTTTCGGCTGCTCTCGACGCGTGCTGCAGAGGGTCCCGCGCGCCTCACGCCGTTCGTCGGCCGCGACCGCGAGCTTCGCGCGCTCCTCGATACGTTCGACGCCGTGGCTGCGCATCGCAGCGCACGCGCGGTGCGTGTTGTCGCCGCGCCCGGCCTCGGAAAGACGCGCCTCCTGCGCGAGCTGTTCGTCGCGTTGGAGGAGCGTGATCCAACCCCATCGGTCATCGACGCGCGCGCCGAGGCGAACCGAAAAGAGACGCCGCTCTCGCTGGTAGGCCAGCTCGTTCGGCGCGGCCTCACCGTCGTCGACGGCGCGCAGCCGGACGAGCAGGTCAGTCTGCTTCGCTCCGCGCTCGAGCCGCTCGTCGATCCGAGCGAGCTGACCCGCGCGACGATGTTCCTCTCGCTCGCAGCAGACCTTCCGATCGTCGATACCACGCTGGACGAGGTGGGCGCGGCGATGCGCGACCCGCAGCTGCTGGAGGATCAGGTCGGCCGCGTGCTCGCGAAGGTGTTCACCGGTTTCGTCGGGATGCACCGGAGCCTCGCGATCTTGATCGACGACGCGCACGCGATCGACGCGGTCAGCGCGCGAACGCTCGCGCGCGCGATGCGCGACGTTCAGGGTCTGCCGGTCTGCCTCGTCGCCTTCGTTCGCCCGGACGGCGACGACCGCCTGACGAGCGCGCTCCGCGACGTTCCGACCGAGCGTGTCGAGCTCGCGCCTTTGCCTGCGGATGCCTCCGAGCAGCTCGTGCGCGCCGCCGTCGGTGAGCGCGCGACCGAAGAGCTCGTGCGACGCATCGTGCATCAAGGTGAGGGGAGCCCCTTCTTCCTGCACGAGCTCGCTGCGTTTGCGGTCGAGCAGAAGCTCGAGACGATCCCGACGGGCATCTTGGCTTCACTCGAGGCGAGGCTTTTGCGCTTGGATCCGACGGCGCGCAAAGTCCTGCGTGCGGCGAGCGTCTTCGGCGAAACGTTCTGGTACGGCGGCGTCGCGGCGCTGCTCGGCGAGGGCACGCCGGAGGCAAAACACCTCAGCGAGTGGCTTCGGACGCTCGTCGAGCGTGAGCTCGTCACGCTTCGGCCGACGACCCGGTTCATGGGCGAGACGGAGCTCGCGTTTCGTCACTCGATGATGCGGGACGTCGCCTACAACATGCTGACCCGCGAAGACCGGGGCCGCGGTCATCGACTCGCAGCAGAGTGGCTGCATCGTCGCGGCGAGCGCGAGCCGTTCGTGCTCGCGACCCACCTCGATGCAGCCGGCGACCCGACGTCGGCTGCCGTGTATTGGCTCCAGGCAGGCAAGCTCGCATACGAGCGAAACGACGCTGCGCGCGCGGTGGAGTGCATCGAGCGGGCGCTCCGCCAAGGTCTCTCCGCCGCGGATCGGCCCGCCGCGCTGGTCGTCCTCACCAACGCGCTCGTTTGGATGGGACAGCTCGATCGCGCCGAGCAACGCGGTCTCGAAGCAGTCTCGGCCTATGCTCCCGGGAGCCAAGGATGGCTCGAGGCGACGACCGCGCTCGTGCGCGTGCAGTGTCGTCGCGACGAGCCTGCAGCGATCGAAGCCCTGCGGCGTCTCGTCGAGGCCGTGCGCCGCGATCGGTCCCTCCGTCCCGTTCCCGAGACGCTTTCGGCGCTGATCCCGACGGCGCTGCGACGTGGTGAAGCCCAGCTCGCGGCGGACATCATCAACGTGCTCGGCGATGCAGCGCTCGCGCACGCGCCGAACGATCCCGTCGTCCGCGCGAGCATCCTCCGGTGCCGCAGTTGGCAGGCGATGTTCGATTGGAACTACACCGCGTGCACCGTCTACGACCGCGAAGCGCTCGAGTGTTTCCGCGCCGCCGGCGACTTTCGCCAGGTGTGTCAGGCCCACTTCGACATGGGCTTCGATTGGATGATGCTCGGCCAATACGAGCGGGCCGAGCAGATGTTCCTCGAGGCGCTCGTCGGCGCACGACAGCTCGGCATCGAGGGCCTCGAGCTCACGATCGAGCACAACCTCTCGTTTACGATGCACCGCCTCGGCAAAGGAAAAGAGGCGCTCGCGATGCAGAAGCGCTGCGTCGAGCTCGCGACGATGCGGCGCGACCGCATGGCCGAGGTCGCGTGCCGCCATTACCTCGCCGTCATTCGCTACGAGCTCGGCGACCACGGGGCAGAGGTCGAGCTCGAGGGTTGCCTCGGGTTCGCCGAGGCGATGAGCCTTCGGTGGAGCACGCTCGCGCGGCTCGGTCTCATCGCGCTCGAGAAGGGCAGCGCCGGCCTCGCGCAGCTGCGCATCGCCGAGGCCCTGCGCGGCATGAAGGAGCTCAACAACGCCGAGGAAGGGCAGATCATCATTCGCCTGGCCTCGATCGAGCTCGCCCGTCATCACGGGGAGCACGAGCGCGCCCTAGCAGAGATCCAGGCCGCTCGATCGATGCTCGTGGCCGCCGCCTCGAAGATCCCCGACCCGGACGTGCGCCAGTCGTTCCTCTACCGGATCCCGGAGCACAGGCGCCTGCTCGAGCTGCCGCTCGAATGACATTTGCGGCGAGCGCGTTCAGCGCGCCCGCAACAAGAACAGGTGCCCGTGAACCGGGACGTCACGCTCGAGGCGCAGCACACGCTCGTCGCAGGAAACGACGTCGAGCCCCGCGCTCGCCGCGGTCGCTTCGACATAGGCGCGCCCGTGCGAGAAGCGGCCCGTGCGATCGAGGTGAAACCCCTCGACCTGCCCTGCTTCCGTCGAGAACACGAACAGCGCCCCCGAGGCCGCGCGTCTTGCGACGAGCTGGAACGTCTCGAGCAAATCACCGAGGTAATTGAGGACGTCCGACGCCACGAACAGATCGAAGCTGTCGGTGCGTCCTTGCAAAAAGCCGATGAGGTCGTCGGCGTGGAGCTCGTCGTAACCACCCGCCGCCCGAGCCTTTTCCAGCATGTTGGGTGACAGGTCGACACCGATCAGTACGTCGCAGAATGGCCGCAGCGCGCGACCCGCGAGGCCGGTTCCGCAGCCGAGATCGAGCGCACGCGAGACGCGCCGTCCCTCGCCGAGGTGATGCTTCACCACCTCCGCGATCGCCGCGGGGGTGTCGTAGCGGAGGTCTTCGAGCAATACCTTCTCGAAGCGCGCGGCGTAGTCGTCGAAGAACCTCGCGACATACGAAGCATCGGCACGATCACGACTCTCCCCCGTGAGCGCGGCGAGCATGTGCCGCGCCTCCGCGTCGTCAGGATCCTCCTCGAGGAGCGCTTTGTACGCGCCGGCGGCATCCTCGAAGCGCCCGAGCTTTTGGTAGGCGTTGCCGAGGTTCGCGAGCGCGCGCGTGTAACCTGGACGCAGCTCGAGCGCGTGGTGATACGCCGCCACCGCGTCGGCGATGCGATCGGTCGCGACGAGCACGTTGCCGAGATTGAATGCGGCTTCGGGAAGGGCGGCGTCGCCTTCCGAAGCAACGCGGTAGTACCGCTCCGCCTCGGCCGCGTCGCCGCGCTGCTCGAAGGCGATACCGAGGTTGTACGCGGCCGCCGTCAACGTCGGGTCGAGCTTCAGCGCGCGCTCGAGCGCCGCGATGCAACCGTCGGTGTCACCCGACTCGCCCAGGGCGCGACCGAGGTTCGCGTGGTAGAGCGCGACGTTCGGCGAGATCGCGATGGCTTCACGGATGCGGCTCACGGCGATGTCGAGATCCCCGCGCTGGCGGGCGACGACGCCCGTCAGATGTAGCGCGTCCGGATGTCGCGGCTGCTTCGCCAGCACGCGCTGGTAGTTGCGCGCGGCCTCCTCGAGATCGCCGCGTTGATGCGCGGCCATGCCATCGGCGAGCAGCGTCGAGACGTTTCCGAAGGTGAACTTGGGGGCCGTTTTGCGGCTCGCGTTCTTGGCCATGAGGTCTCGAGCGCCGGTGTTTCCGGCCTCGCGCTCGGCAAGCGTCGAGCGCGGCGCGACGAGTGTCAACCTCGCGGGTCTCGTTTGACCTCCGTCGGCCTCGGTCCGAATTCCATCGGGTCGACCAGCTTCTGCCTCTTCCTCGGCTTCGCGGGGAGCGTGTCGACGGGCGGCGGGGCGTCGTTCGGGATGAAGGTCTGCACCGAGGTGCGCACGACGATCTGCTTTTCGCCGACCAAGTCCGCGGTGTCGCCGAGAAAACACGTGCCTGTCGGCAAGTCCCCGTAAGGCGATCCACCGAGCCAAAAGAACCCGACCATCGCTTCGTTCGTCGCGGTCGGCATCTTGGGGCACTCGCCGACGATGACGCGCTTGTCGCTGCCCGACGGAAAGATGTGGAGGAGGACGGCGTTTGCGACCACCCGACCGCCGGCTTCTTTCAAGTCCGTGCCGATGTCGAGCTTCGCCGGCAGGCCCGCTCGCGTGTCCTCGAGGAATTGCTTCCACACGACCTCGTCGCCGCCGGACGTCGCGCCTAGCCGGACGCCGAGGACATTGCCGGATCGATCGACGTCGACCTCGACCGCGAACCGCGTCCCGTTCGGCAGACCCGTCGCCCGACCCGCCGTCTGCACCGCGCTCGCGACGGCCGTTTGCTCGCGATTTCCGAGGCCGAGCGCGCGATCGCGGTGACGCACGCCGGACCGTACCGCTTCGTTGGTGTCGCGCGCCGTGATCGGCTCGCGTCGGGGTGTTTTCGTCGGCGCGGCAGGCGCAGGCGCGAGCGCAAACGGCAAGCGCGCGGCCTCAGTCGCGCGAGCGAGCCAATCGTCGTTCGACGGCTCGCTCCAATCGTCGTCGCCGTTCGAGCCGTTCGGCGCATCGCCGCCGTCGCCGTTCGATCCCGCGGCCTCGCCGTCAGAGGCGCCATCGCGCGCGCCCGATCGGCGGCTCGACACCCCCGACGCGCGGCGCGCGGTCATCGCGATTGCTTCCTGCGGCCCAGCTCGGTCTGAATCGTCGTGTTCTCGAATGTCGCTCGAGCGCGTGCCGTCGGACGCGACAGGTACGTTGGACCGCGACTCGATCGATGCCACGACCTCCATCTCACCGGCGGGCGGAAGCTCCTTCGGCGGGGGCGGATGCGCGATGGGTGCGCGAGGCGGCTCGCTGCTCGCCAGCGCGAACAGCGCGGCATGCACGCCCGCAGCAACGAGCCATGCGCGGAGCTCCCGACCCGACACGATAGGGAGTTAACACGCGACCCCCGACGGCGAGATGGCGGAAACCTGCTGGTAAGGATCGCTAAGGTCCAATCACGCCGCGCTCCGGATCGAGCCGCGAATTGCCGGTGCGGCGTGGGGGCGCGTTTGGAATGCGAGGCTGCGCAGGACGACGATATGACCCGCGAGCGCGAACGGGACGAGCACCGCCGGCAGCCACACGAATGGCACGTAGGTGATCCACGTATTGACCGAGCCGTCACCGAATGCCCGGACGAATGGGGCGGTCGCAACGGCGATACCAGCGATGATCGTGAGCATCGCGAGGCCATACACGTTCCACGCGATGACGAGCTCTTTCGGCGCTCGGCCCATCGCCACGAGCGGTGCGAGGACGATCGCCGTCGTGCCCGTGACGATGTCGAAGTTCAACCCGGAGAACGACAGCTGAACCGGCATCACCCCGGCGTTGGCCGCTTCGTGCATGACGAGCTCGAGCGGGAGGCGAAAGGCTTGGACACCGATCAACACCGCGAGCGGGATGTTGCGTGCGAGCGACCCGCCGACCCGCGACAGACCGAGCGCAATCGCCGACCCGAGGATCACGACCAGCATCGGGGCCATCGGCGGCGGCACGACGTCGACCCGCCGGAGCACGCCGCTCGCCGCCGCGACACCGAAGGCAGCCGCCCATGCGGTGGCGCCGATTGCTGCGAAGATGGTTCGACGTCGAACGATCCCCGCGCTCGCTCCTTCGACTTGTGCCGCTCTGCGGATGCCGATCACGAACGTGATCAACGCCGCGATCGAGAGCCCCAAGATGCCGAAGACGACCGCGACCGGCGCATCGTGCGGGTACATGCATGAAGTTCTGGGGCCGAAACCGGGCTCGCACCAGATGGGCAACTCGCCGCGGTACGCGGCACATTGGGCCCCACCATTCGGGCGACGCGCGCCGCCCTCGGCGTGTTCGGCCGAAGGGGCGGCGCCGTCGGTCGATTCTACACGCGCGCGCGGTTTCCGTTGCCCTTCGGGGGCTGTGTGTCTTTCGACGAGCTCGTCATATGGCGGCAGGCATTGCGGACCTCGCCTTTGAATTTCTCGAAGTCGTACTGCGTCCCGCCCAGGAAGTTGCTCCACATCGCGGTGTTACCGACGAGGAGCGCCGTCTCGGTGATCTCCTTCTGAGAGGCGCCTAGCGCCTTCGCGACCTCGGTATGGAAGTCCGTGCAGTACTTGCACTTCGCATACGTCGAGACCGCGAGCATGATGAGCTGCTGGTACTTCGCGGGAATGACGCCTTCGTCGAGCTGCGTCTTGCGGAAGTTCTCCCAAAGCGCGCCGATGTGCTCGTCGGGCACGTTTTGCATAAAGCCGGGGACGAAGCCGAACATCTCCTGCATCTCGCGATTCGCGTCTTGGCGGTTCATGGATTTTTCCCCTCCGTGGGTGATGCGTCGGGCCTCGGCCTGAGCAGCTACCGTGCCCGGAGCCCCGCACACCGGATCCGGGCCAAACGGTCCCACCCGCTCGCTATTCGTCCAGGTCGGGCGCGCCTCAGGGCCCGCTCGGGGTGAGGGCGCGAAGGCCACAGGCCGACCCACGCCGCCCCTCGTGCCGTTGCACGCGGGCCCGAGAATCCGGCTTTCCGGGAGGGGTCTCGACGCTTGCTCATCTTCGTCCTAGAGGAGCCCTCAACATGGACAGCTTCGGCACCCGCGGAACCCTCGACGTCAACGGAAAGAGCTACACCCTCTACCGCCTGCGCGCGCTCGAAGCGTCGCACCCGCAGGTCGCCCGCCTGCCTTGGTCGATGAAGATCCTCCTGGAGAACCTGCTCCGCAAAGAGGATGGGCGCGTCGTCCGCAAAGAGCACATCGAGGCCGTCCTCAACTGGGACCCGAAAGAAGCGCCCGCGAAGGAGATCTCGTTCTTCCCGGCCCGCGTCCTGATGCAGGACTTCACCGGAGTTCCGGCGGTCGCGGACCTCGCGGCCATGCGCGAAGCCCTCGCGAAGATGGGCGGCGACCCGAGCCGCATCAACCCGCTCGAGCAGTCCGATCTCGTCATCGACCACTCGATCCAGGTCGACCACTTCGCGAACCCGCTCGCGCCGAAGCTCAACACCGACCTCGAGTACGAGCGAAACACCGAGCGCTACGTGTTCCTCCGCTGGGGCGCCGGCGCGTTCAGCAACTTCAGCGTCGTTCCGCCGTCCACCGGCATCTGTCACCAGGTCAACCTCGAGTACCTCGGAAAGGTCGTCTACGAAAAGGGCGGCACCCTCTATCCCGACACGCTGGTCGGCACCGACTCGCACACCGTCATGATCAACGGGCTCGGCGTCGTCGGCTGGGGCGTCGGCGGCATCGAGGCCGAAGCGGCCATGCTCGGCCAGCCCTGCACGATGCTCCTTCCGCAGGTCGTCGGCTTCAAGATGACCGGCAAGCTCCGCGAAGGCATCACCGCGACCGACCTCGTCCTCGTCGTCACCCAGATGCTCCGCAAGAAGGGCGTCGTCGGCCAGTTCGTCGAGTTCTTCGGTCCCGGTGTGAAAGATCTCAGCCTCGAGGCCCGCGCGACGATCGGCAACATGGCGCCCGAGTACGGCGCGACGATCGGCTTCTTCGCGGTCGACGAGGCCGCGATCTCGTACCTGCGGTTCACCGGCCGCCCGGAAGAGCACGTCGCGCGCGTCGAGGCTTACTGCAAAGAGCAGGGCCTCTGGTTCGACCCCGCGGCGACCCCTTCGTACTCCGACGTGCTCGAGCTCGATCTCGCGACGGTCGAGACGTCGCTCGCCGGCCCGAAGCGCCCGCAAGATCGCGTCCCGCTGCACAACATGCACAGCGCTTACGAGGCCGCGCTGAAGCCGATGATCGAAGGCAAGACCGCGCACAACGCGGCGGTCCATGTCGACGCGGACGGCGTCGGCTTCGACGTGAAGCACGGCTCGGTCGTCATCGCGGCGATCACCTCCTGCACCAACACCTCGAACCCGGCCGTCCTCGTGGGCGCCGGGCTCCTCGCGAAGAAGGCTGTCGAGCGTGGCCTCGCCGCGAAGCCTTGGGTGAAGACGTCGCTCGCGCCTGGCTCGCAGGTCGTCGCCGACTACTTGCAGGCCGCCGGGCTGATGCCGTTCCTCGAGAAGGTCGGCTTCTCCCTCGTCGGTTACGGTTGCACGACGTGCATCGGCAACTCCGGCCCGCTTCCGCAGCCGATCGCCGAAGCGGTCGAGAAGGGCGATCTGGTGGTCGCGAGCGTCCTGTCCGGTAACCGCAACTTCGAAGGCCGGGTGAACCCGCACGTCCGGATGAATTACCTCGCGTCGCCGCCGCTCGTCGTGGCGTACGCGTTGAAGGGTGACGTCTCGAGCGATCTGTCGAAGGAGCCCGTCGGCCACGACACGGCCGGCAACGCCGTCTTCCTGAAGGACATCTGGCCGACCGACGCGGAGATCCAGGCGACGATCCAGAAGGCGATCAAGCCGGAGCAGTTCAAGCAGCGCTACGCTGCGGTCTTCGAAGGCGACGACGCATGGCGCGCCCTCAAGGTGCCGACCGGTCAGACCTTCAAGTGGGACGAGAAGAGCACCTACGCCCGCCGCCCGCCGTTCTTCGACGAGATCCCGGCCGAGCCGCAGGCGCCGCAAGACATCAGCGGCGCGCGTTGCCTCGCGCTCCTCGGCGACTCGATCACGACGGACCACATCTCGCCCGCCGGCAACATCTCGGCGAGCTCACCCGCCGCGAAGTACCTCGTCGACCACGGCGTGCAGCGCAAGGACTTCAACTCCTACGGCGCGCGCCGCGGCAACCACGAGGTCATGATGCGCGGCACGTTCGCGAACATCCGCCTCAAGAACCTCATGCTGCAAGGGGTCGAGGGCGGCATGACCAAGCACATCCCGTCGGGCGAGCAGCTCAGCATCTACGACGCCTCCATGAAGTACCAGGCGGAGGGCACGCCGCTCGTCATCCTCGCGGGCGCCGAATACGGCACGGGCTCGTCGCGCGACTGGGCCGCGAAGGGCACGAAGCTCCTCGGCGTGAAGGCCGTCATCGCGAAGAGCTTCGAGCGCATCCACCGCTCGAACCTCGTCGGCATGGGTGTTTTGCCGCTCGAGTTCGAGCACGGCCAGGACGCGGCCAGCCTGCACCTCACCGGCTACGAGACGTTCAGCATCGACGGCGTCGCCGACAAGCTCGCGCCGAAGAAGAAGCTCAAGGTCACGGCGACCCGCGACAACGGCACCACCGTCACGTTCGACGTCACGGCCCGCATCGATACGCCGAACGAGCTCGACTACTACGTCCACGGCGGCATCCTCGTGTACATGTTGCGGCAGCTCGCGAAGAGCTAAGCTTTCGAGCGTGGTCAGCACCGCGCGCAAGCTCCACACCGTCGCCGATCTCGACGCGTTCGACCAAGACGAAGACCGCGTCGAGCTGATCGGCGGCGAGATCGTTCGTGAATCGACGAGTTTCGAGCACGGCGACGCACAACTGTCGATCGGTATCGAGATAAAGGGCCGGTTTCAGGGAAGCGGTCCGCCCGGCGGCGAAGGCTGGTGGTTCGGCAGCGAGGTCGACGTCGTCTACTCCGAGATCGACTGCTTCCGCCACGACGTGTCGGGTTGGCGCAAGTCCCGCGTGCCCGACAGACCCGCCGGCCGGCGCGTGCGCATTCGCCCCGACTGGGTTTGCGAGATCCTGTCGACGAATCGAAACAAGGACCTTCGTGACAAGCGGCGAACGCTCCACCAGCACGGCGTCCCGCACTACTGGATCATGGATCTCGAAGAGCCGCTCCTTACGGTCCTTCGTCACCACGCCGACGGGTACGTGATCATCGCGACGGTCGGCCCCGGAGAGCGGGCGCGGCTCGAGCCTTTCGATGCGGTGGAGCTCGAAGTGGCCGCGCTCTTCGGGGATCTCGGCTGACCGGACGACCGGTCGGCGGCGAGCCCGAGCCGCAACGCGCTCAAATGCGTGCTAGACCGCCCGCCGGCCCCGCATGATTCGCCTCGACGCAGTTTCCAAGCAACACGGTAAACAGATCCTCTTCCTCGACGCTTCCATGAGCGTCTTCAAAGGCGAGAAGGTCGGCCTCGTCGGACCCAACGGCTCCGGCAAGTCGACCATCTTTCGCCTCGTCGTGAAGGAAGAGCAGCCGGACGGCGGCGCGGTCGCGATCGATCGCGGCATCACCATCGGCTACTTCAACCAAGACGTCGGCGAGATGGCGGGCCGAAGCGTCGTCGAAGAGACCATCTCCGGCGCGGGTGAGGTCGCGGAGGTCGGCAAGCGGGTGCACGAGCTCGAGCACGCGATGGGCGATCCCGATCGCGCCGACGAGCTCGAGAAGCTCATCGAAGAGTTCGGCGAGGCGCAGGCTCGTTTCGACGAGCTCGGCGGCTACGCCCTCGAGTCGAAGGCGCGCGAGATCCTCGCCGGTCTCGGCTTCCGCCAGGAGATCGTCGACGACGACGTCGGCAAGCTCTCCGGCGGTTGGAAGATGCGCGTCGCGCTCGCGCGCATCCTCTTGATGCGCCCCGACGTGCTCCTCCTCGACGAGCCGACGAACCATCTCGATATCGAGTCGATCATCTGGCTGGAGCGCTTCCTCAAAGACTTCACCGGCGCGCTCGTCATGACCTCGCACGATCGCGAGTTCTTGAACCGGCTCGTGACCAAGATCGTCGAGATCGACGGCGGCGAGCTGACGACGTTCTCGGGCAACTACGATTTCTACGAGAAGCAGCGCGCGATCTTCGCGCAACAGCACGAGGCGCAGTTCGCCCGCCAGCAGGCGATGCTCGCGAAGGAAGAGGCGTTCATCGCGCGCTTCAAGGCCCGGGCGAGCCATGCGGCCCAGGTGCAGTCGCGCGTGAAGAAGCTCGAGAAGATCGAGAAGGTCGAGCCGCCGCGGCGCCGCAAGGTCGTCGAGTTCGACTTCAAACAGCCGCCGCGGTCCGGTGAGGACGTCGCGAAGCTGGACGCAGTGAAGAAGGGCTACGGCGCCCGCGTGATCTACGACAGCCTCGATCTGCTCATCCGCCGCCGCGAGCGCTGGTGCGTGATGGGCGTGAACGGCGCAGGAAAATCCACGCTTCTCAAGCTCATCGCGGGCGCGACCGAGCCGACGCTCGGCAACGTGACCATCGGGGCCAGCGTGAAGATGGGCTACTTCGCGCAGCACGCGATGGAGCTCCTCGATCCGAAGAAGACGGTCTTCGAGACCCTCCAAGCTGCGTACCCATTCGCGACCCAGGGCTCCCTCCGCACGCTCGCAGGTGTGTTCGGCTTCTCCGGCGACGACGTCGAGAAGAGCTGCCGCGTCCTGTCCGGTGGTGAGAAGGCGCGCGTCGTCCTCGCGGTGATGCTCTACGACCCGCCGAACTTCCTCGTCCTCGACGAGCCGACGAACCATCTCGACATGGACACGAAAGAGACGCTCCTCAAGGCGCTCGAGGGCTTCGAGGGCACGATGTTGTTCGTGTCGCACGACAGGCAGTTCCTCTCCGCCCTTTCGAACCGCACCCTCGAGGTGACGCCCGACGGCGTTCGCTCGTATGGCGGCGGCTACAAAGAGTACGTCGCGGCGACGGGCCACGAGGCTCCCGGCGTGAGCTGACCGTGGCCGGCCAGCTGCAGCGCGTCTCCGACGACGGACCCGTCCCGTGCGCGCTCTGCGGCGCGGAGGCGGCGGGTCCGTGTGCGCGCTGCCGAAAGCCGGTCTGTGGAGACTGCTGTGTCCTGACCGAAGGCGGTTCGAAGCTGTGGGCGATCTGCACGACGTGCGACGCCCGCGGTGGAAGGAGCCTCGCGCCCGGGTGGGCCATCGTGCTCAGTTGGATCGCGCTGCCGATCGTGGTGCTCGCGGTGGTGGTCGTCGCGCTCGCCTGGCGGTCGCGTTGACGGCCGCGACGCCGACGTCCACACTTTCGATCCATGACGTTCCGCTTGGCGTACGCGGCGCTCGCCCTGCTTGCTCTTGCCGGCATCGCATGTGGGAGCGACATCAGCGACGGCGAAGGCGGTCAGGGAGGCCAGGGCGGCGAGGGTGGTGAAGGCGGCGGCGGCCCGACGCCGACCGAATGCGACGCGCCCGACACCCCCGGGACGTTCGAAATCGGCACCGGCGAAGCTTGTTTCGAGCGCATTTCAGAAGGCGCGACGATCTCACAGATGAACGGACCGCAAGGTGGCTATCACCTGTGGCTCGCCGTCGGGTGCGCCGACTGCGGCGCGGAGATTCAGGTTCGGTACTCGCTCCTCGACCCCGAGACGATGATGCCGCTCGACGGGACCTACCCCGACAACATCGCTTACGCCGAGCTCTCGAGCGCCGGCGGTTGGCCGCAGCGAGCAGGCATTCAAATGTCGATGCCCGGTATCGAATGGGACATCGAGAACGATCCGCCGATCGCCGAAGGCACCCCGTTCATCCTCGACGTAGAGGCGCTCGATCCGTCGAGCCTCGAGGTGCTCCACGAGGCGCAGCTGTCGCTGGTCATCGGCTCCATCCAGCCGTGGGACCCTTGCGATCTGCACCCCGAAGGCGAGTGCTGCACCGGTCTCTGCAACTGAGCGCGGAATGGATATCGAGCTACCGCTTCTCCTGATCGCGGTTCTCTCTTCGATCCTGCTCGCGGTGCGCGCTCTGCGTGCGAAGCCTATCGCCGTCGACTGGGCGATTGTCTCGGCCGTCGTTCTCGCGGTCTCGGCGGTGGGGTTTTCGTACTTCGAGGCCTACGTCGGTGTCGTCAGCTTCGGCCTTTGGTTCCTCCTCGCCTGGGCGCCGGCGCTTCTCACCCGCGCGGCGCTTTATGCGAACTATCACCAATGGGGTGGGCTCGCCTCGACGCTCGCTTGGGGAACGTACGCGCTGCACCCGACGAGACCGTATTGGATCCAGGCATCGCGCCTTCGCGTGATCGGCCTCGAACAGGCGGGCAAACCTGCAGAGGCGATCGCCGTCCTCGACAAAATGATCGAGAAGGCGCCTCCCGCGAAGCGCCTCGAGATGCTCTGGGAGCAGCTCATGCGCATGCGCCTCGCGGAAGATTGGGACGCGCTCGACGCGACGCTCGAGGCGATGCCGGAGGAGGCCCTCGCGCAACCCGGTGTCTTGCCGCTCATTCTCCGCTTCGACGTCGAGCTCGGCCGTCGGAGCCGCGGGTTCGGTCGCTATTTTCGCCACGCGCGACTCTTCGAGTCCGATGCCATGGCATCGCTTCGAGATGCCATCAGCCTCGGCTTGTTTGCATTCGCGGGGAGGCGCGAGGATGTCGAGCTCCTGTTCGGCGGACAGCTCCGCTCGGCCGGCGCACACATGCGTGAGCTCTGGGGTGTGACCGCGGATTTCGTCGCCGGTGTGCCCGGCGCCGAGGCAAAGCTCCAAGCGCTCGCGGCCTCGAACGAACACGCCGTTGCGCGCGCCGCTCGGATTCGACTCCTGTTCAAAGAGCGCCTCGTCAACGATCCGCTCCGCGTCGAGTGGGAGACGCGGCTCGATCACCTATCGCGCAGTTTGGAGCTCGAACGTCGCTATCGCTATGGCTCGAGCAGCGCGTCGATACCTGTCGTCACCTACGTCACCGGAGCGCTGCTCGTCGCCATCTTCGGCGTCGAAGTGCTGCTTGGCGGAAGTACGAACGAGGAAGTCCTCGCTCGCATGGGCGCGCACCACACGCCGTCGATCGTCCACGGCGAGGTCTATCGCCTCGTCGCGTTTCTCTTTTTGCATTACGGCGCCGCCCACCTGATCTTCAATCTGCTCGGCCTGCTCATTCTCGCGCCTTTCGTCGAGCGGGCCCTCGGCAGAGCTCGATTTACGATCCTGTATCTCTTGTCGGGCCTCGCAGGCGGCATCATCGCGCTCGTGCGCGATGTCATGACCAACAGCGAAAACATGCTCATCGGAGCATCGGGCTGCGTCATGGGCGTCGTCGGCGCCTCGTGCGCCGTGCTGCTCCGCGGCTATCGTCGTGACCGCACGTTGCTCGGAAAGCGACGTCTCATGATTTTGGCGGTCGTCGTGTTGCTCCAGACTGCGCTGGATTTCTTCATCCCCAACATTAGCCAGATTGGCCACACCGCCGGTGTCGTCGTCGGCTTCTTGCTCGGTCTGGTGATTGCGCATCCGGGGCTCGATCGCCCGGTGCCGCCGCTGCCGATCCGCGCTGCGCCCGAGCCGATCGAGCGCATCGCCTAACCGCCGAGTGGCGATGCTCCGAGCCGCGATGGACGAACAAGCCCTCGAAGCCGCCGAGCTCTATGCCCTTCGCAATATCGCTCTCAGCGCGCCCGATCGGGATCTGAACGATCTTTGCGATCTCGAAGAGCGTATCGAGGCTCACCTCGACGACTTGCGCATGGCCGGGCGAAGTGCCGCGCGATTGGCCGAGCGAACGATGCGTGAAGGGCCGGGCCAGCTCTTCGTGGCGGCAGTCCTCGCGTTCGAGTCGTCGAACAAACACTCTATTGCGAACGTCCTCGATTGCACGGTGGAGGCGCCTTCCCGCGTGGATGCGCTCGTGGCGGCACTTACCTGGATGACGCCCGACCAGGTTGAGCCGCTATGCGCCGAGCTCGCTGCGACCCGATCGCCGTCGCTTCGAAGAGCCGCGCTGACGGCATCGACCATTCATCGAATCGACCCAGGCGTGATGCTGCGTACGGCCCTCGTCGATGCCGACGCCGCATTGAGAGCGGCGGCGCTGGCGGCGGCGGGCGAGCTCGGTATCGTGTCGCTCGCTTCGGCGGTCGACATGGAGCTCGAAGCCGACGAGCCCGAGTGCCGATTCAGCGCGGCTTCTTCTGCGGCGCTCCTCGGCAATCGTGACAGGGCCGCAGACGTCCTCGTCCAAATGGCCGAGAGCGGCGGTCCGTGGTCCGAGCGCGCGTGTCGTCTCGCCGCGGGGGCGATTTCGCTCGAGCGCGGACATCGTTGGCTGGCGGGGCTCGCGGGTCTAGGACCGTCGCGCCTCGTGCCGATTGCGGCCGCGTCACTCGGTGATCCGCGCATCGTGCCGGCGCTCGTCGAATGGATGGATCACGAGCCCATTGCCCGGCTCTGTGGGGAAGCCTTCACTACCATCACCGGCATTCGCATCCGCGGTGATCTCGCGAGGCCGAACCAGTCTCGGCTTCGACAATTGCTCCCGCGCCTCCGCTACGAGCCGGGAGTCCAATACCTGTTAGGGCAGCCACGCGTCGGTCCCTGGTTGCGGCGCGTCCTGTTGGAAGGCCGCCAGCTCGAGCGAGCGGAAGCCGCGCGCGCAGAGATCATCGCGCAGCCGGGGCGGCCTCTGTTCGAGCTTCGTGACCGAGGTATTCGCCAGCGCGCTCGGTTGGTGGAGGCGGTCGACGAGAGCGCGAGCCGCTGAGCAGGGCGAGGCAATGGGACCATTTGGCTGAAAAGCGTGTGGTAAACACTTTGTTTGCCACACGCTTTCCAATGAATGAACGCCCCCAAGACAACCCCAAGCCTTACTTCCAAGTCACCTTGAGTGGTCCGACCTCTCCGTTCTCGGTGATGCGGAATCCGATCAAGGTGCCCTCCACATCCGCGACGGCAATGGCGCCCTTGGGCCCGCCGAACACACCCATCTTGGAAGGGCCTTTGCCACCTGTCTTTTCGACGACGAGGATGTCTTTGCCGTTCGGCACCATGCCCTTGTCGCCGACGTGAACGAGCAGGCCGGCGCCGTCTTTCGCGCCCCACGTGTAGACGATGCGATCGCCGATGACGTCCATCACGGGCGGGTGCTGAACGTTCTCTTCGAACAGCTTGTAGCCGGTCTCGTCGATCACTTCGACGCAACCCGAGGAGCGGCACAGGACGCGCCCGCCGATCTGCACCGCGCCTGAAGGGCTGCACGCGGCCCTCGCGCGGAACGACGAGTCCTTCGACGGAATCGTCACCTCCGTCGTCTTCGCGCCGTCGAAGAATTGGAGCTTCTTGTCATCCGTCAGCACGTATTGAGCGCCGGCGCGGCACGGGTGATCGTCGAGTGCGATGGCGATCGGCTCCCCCAGCTTTCCTTCTGCCGTCAGAGGAAACGCGAGCGATTTGTCCTCGAGAGGGGCGACGAGCGAGCCGCCGAGCACGAACGTCGATTGCATGTCGAACCCTTCCGGGACGCGCTTCTCGAGCAGCTTCTGCAACTGAATCGTCGTCGGCTCTTTGCCGAGCGGCTGAATCACCAGCTGCGGCCTCAGCGCGTCGTCGACGAAGGGGCTGTTCACCGCGAATACCGTGCCTGCCGCGTCGACGTGCACCGATTTGGGCACCGTGATCTTCGTTTTCTCGAGCTTGCCGTCGCGCAACAGGGCAATACCGCCCGAGACGTCCTCCGGCAAGAAGGCAGCCGACTCCCACGTACCATTGGGGAAGAACGAGTCGTCGCTCGTGAACTCGAGGCATTGCAGCCCATCCTCGTTCGCGGAGCACGACGCGAGCGCGTCTTTCTTGTCGTTGCGCGTCCCGAGGAAATGCCACGTAGGCCCATTGCCGACGGGCAAGATGCTCGCAAACGGCAGCGCAAGGCTCGGTAGATCCGCGTCGATGCGGCCCGTCTTCTCGGGTCCTGCGACCTTCGACTCGGCGGCCATCAACAAACCGTTTTGCTCTGCCGAGCGCCAGAAGCCGACGACGCTCCGCACCAGGTAGGAAGTCTGCGCGTCGGGTTTTTTCAAATCGTCGACGAGCGGCGCGAGCTCTTTCATGAGATTGCGCTTCGGGTCTTCCTTCATCATCGACGCGTCGCGGAGCGCGGACATCAGCTCGTCCGCATTGTCCTTGCAGCGTTGTGGCCAGGGCATGCCGCCTTCCACCCAACGCGTGCTGTCCGGCAGGTGCGCCCCGCGAGCCTGCATCGACGTGATGGACGTCGCGGCCGTGTCCGGCGCCTCCACCCGCTCGCCGAACAGACATTGGCTCAGGTCCGCATAGGCCTGCTCACGCCGCGCGAGCTGCTTCTTCTCGGTGTTCTTGTAGACGTAGATACCGCCGCCCGCCATCGCGCCGATGCCGAGCAAGATCACGAACGGGAGCGCCTTCTTCACGCCGGACATGGCTGGGCATCCTAGAACCGACCCCGGCCGGTCATCCACCGAAACCAAGTGCGTGCCATGTCGTGTGCGCATTGCGATCGCGCTGCCGATCGACAATGACGATTTCGAGCTTCGGCGCGCGACCGCCGGCGAGCGAGTGTGTCCGAAGATCGGGGAGCGGTATGCCCACCAAGACGGCAACGACGAAGAAGGCGGCGCCCAAGAAGCCGACGACAACAAAAGCCGAAGCGACCGTGCGGACGATGTCACCCGCATTCAACAAGGTCGTCACCGTGCTCGCCCGCAGCGAAGGTGTCGAGCCGCCGAACCCCGAAGGCCGAGGCTTCGGCTCCTGCGCCCTCAAAGTGCGCGGCAAAATCTTCGCGATGGAGGTGCGCGGCGCCCTCGTCGTCAAGCTCCCCAAAGCCCGCGTCGAGTCCCTCGTCGCCGACGGAACGGGGAGCTATTTCGACCCCGGCCACGGCCGCCTCATGAAGCAATGGGTCAGCGTCGAGCCCGACGCCGCGCCCTGGTTGTCGTTGGCGAAAGAGGCATACGCGTTCGTTCGTTGAGCGGTGCGCAAAGAGGGGGCCGAGATGTCGGGTACAGGCAAGCGCGGCGCCGCCGGCGAGTAGCGCTCCGGTCGACGCCCCGCCTGCGACCGATCGGCCCGAGATGACGAGGGCGGACTGCGAGGCAAAGGGCGGCAAGCTCGTCGGCGATATCGGCGACGGCGCGATTCATCGGCCCGAGTACCGATGTCCGAGCGGCTCGCCGCCGATCGGACGCGTCGCCTTGGGCATTGAAGGTTCGGTCTGTTGCCTTTGACCCGGATGACCCGGACCGTCCCTTTGGACCCTACCGTGTTCAGCGTCGAAGCACGAATAGCGTCACAGTATCCAGTTGGGGACCGCGTAGAAGAAGCCCAATACAACCCAAATCCCAGCGCCGATGAAGAGGGTGACCTCCGTGCGGTCGAGCAGCGTGACGACAAGCGCGCCGAAGCCGAAGGCGGTCGTGGGTACGAGCAGCCATAGCGCCTCGACGATGTGTCCGGTCGCACCGAAGGTCCTCCAGCCGTTCAGCGGACCCAGGCACATCCCCAGCCACACGAGAACGCGTTGGAGCAGCGTCGGCGACGGAATCGCTCCCTGAACGCCGTAGATCGCCAGGTGCGCGCTCATGGCTGCGACGAGCAGGCCGAAGAGCGCGAGGTGGAGTCGGCGGGGAAGCGGTTCCAGCGTCTCGAACATGGTGCTCGCCACGCTAAGCCCGACGAAGCGATCTCGAGCGTGATGCCTCCGCGTTGATCGCGTGGTGCGGGCGTGCAGGGTTCGTGGAGTACACGAGCTCTGGTGGGGCTGATCGCGGCGACAAACCGCCACGAAGCGCAAGCATGCGGCACACGCCCTGCATTGGTTCGTTGCAGGGGTGCCGCATGGCTTCACGCATCGAAGACTACGGTCTCATCAGCAACCAGCACGGCTCGGCGTTGGTATCGAAGGCTGGATCGATTGATTGGCTGTGCATTCCTCGGTTCGATTCCGATGCGTGCATGGCAGCCTTGCTCGGCCGAGACGAGCACGGACATTGGTTGATCCATCCGTCCGAGGAGATTCGCTACATTCACCGGCGATATCGGCCGGGAACGATGATCCTCGAAACGGAGATCGCTTGCGGCGGCGGGGTCGTGCGCCTCATCGATTTCATGCCGCTCGGACAACACTCGATCGTTCGCATTCTGGAAGGGATCGAAGGCTCGGTGTCGCTCGATATGTCCCTCGTCGTGCGCTTCGGGTACGGCCATTACCTCCCTTGGCTGCGACGTGTGAATGGGCACGTCGTCTTCACGGCGGCGCCCGATTCCTTGGTGGTTCGGACCAGCGCACCCCTCGACGTCGGCGAGCACGACGCGCGGTCGACCGTCACGGTGAACGCCGGTGACCACGTCGCGTTCGAGCTGACGTGGTTTCCTGCGAGCGGAGCCGCGCCCCCGCCGCTCGACTGCCTGGCCGAGCTCGAACAGACGGAGCGCATCTGGACCGAGTGGGCGGGCCGCTCTCGCTACAAAGGGCCCTACGCGGACGTGGTCAACGAGTCGTTGATCACGCTCAAGGCCATGATCTACGCGCCGAGCGGCGGCATCGTGGCGGCGCCGACGGCATCGCTGCCCGAGGAGATCGGTGGCGAGCGCAACTGGGATTACCGGTACTGCTGGCTTCGTGACGCGACGCTGACGCTCGATGCGCTCATGGTCGGCGGCTACGTCGACGAAGCGCGTGCTTGGCGGAGCTGGCTCCTCAACGCGGCGGCAGGCGCGCCACAACAAAGCCAGATCATGTATGGCATCGACGGGGAGCGCCGCCTCGTGGAGTTCGACGCCACATGGCTCCCCGGCTACGAGGAGTCACGGCCGGTGCACATCGGCAATGCGGCGCACGAGCAATTCCAACTCGACGTCTACGGCGAGGTCGCCCAAGCATTGTACGAAGCGCGCAGGCTCGGCGTCCCGGAGGAACGTTCGGCCATCGGTCCGGCGATCCAGCTGATTCAGTATCTCGCCACGGTGTGGGAACACCCCGACGACGGCATATGGGAGGTTCGCGGGGGCCGTCGCCATTTCGTTCACTCCAAGATGATGGCCTGGGTCGCCTTCGATCGCTTCATCCGCCTCGTCGAGGAGTTTTACCCGAACGAGACGGCGCACGCCGAGGGGCTACAGCGTTGTCGTGCCCTCCGCGCGCGTATTCACCGCGACGTGTTGGAGCACGGCTTCGACGCGCAGCTCAACAGCTTCGTGCAGGCCTACAATCGGCCGGCGCTCGACGCGAGCGTGCTCCTGATGCCGGCGCTCGGGTTTTTGCCGGCCGACGATCCACGTATTCAAGGAACCATTCGCGCCATCGAGACGAAGCTCGTGCGCGATGGTTTCGTCTTGCGTTACGAACCAGCCGCCACCGACGACGGCTTGGCCGGTTCGGAGGGGGCCTTCCTCGCGTGCAGCTTCTGGCTCGTCGACGCGTATGCGTATTCAGGCAGACGCCGCGATGCGGAGGCGTTGTTCGAGCGCCTTCTTGCGCTCCGCAACGACGTCGGCCTCCTCGCGGAAGAGTACGAGCCGCGCTCGGGTCGGCTGGTCGGCAACTTCCCACAGGCGTTCTCTCACCTTGCGCTGATTCACTCGGCGAGCGTGCTCGCCAATGAAGAGCTCACGCCGCGCGCGAACTGAGGGGTGCGATCCGATGCTCACGGACGTGCCACCCCGCCCTCACTCATGCCGCTACCCGCCTATGCTTGCGCGCTTCGAGCTCGTCGTCGTCGACGATGACGAGCATCGGCTGACCCGGAACACACAACATGGTGACCACGAAGCGCAGCGGCACGTCGGTTCGGTTGTTGCCGTCCGAGTAGTGGATGACGTCCCCGCCGGGCTCCCAGAACGCCTGGCCGGCCTTGATGACGCGCGGAGCCTCCCCCTCCAGCTCGAAGAGCATCTCGCCCTCGAGCACATAGCCGAACGCGGGCCCGCTGGGGTGGCGGTGCGGTGGAGCGCCGGGATCTCCCGGCGGCCACTCGATGATTGCCGTCATCACCTCGGGGTTGGTGGGAATGAACGGCGGCGTGACGCTCTGGATCACCGTCATCGCCTTGTGCAGCGCCTCGATACGCTCGGGCGAAACAGGCATGGTGTTCTCCCATTGGTCGTGGATGCAAACCGATGATTCACTTCGTGACTGCGATCGACCTGCGGAACAGCGATACGCTGTAAATGAAGAACGCGAGCCCGACCGCGGCCACCATCAGGAATTGTGGCCACACGGCGCGAAGACCTCCGCCCCGGTAAATGATGACCTGCGAGAAGCTCACGAAGTGCCGCGTGGGCAAGATGTACGTGAGCCGCTGGAGCCAGGTCGGTTGGCTCTCGACCGGTGTCGACCCGCCGGAGAGGAGCTGAAGGACCACGACCACGAGCACGATGAGGAGCGCGAACTGCGCCATCGATCGCGAGATCGTCCCTAGGAACATTCCGAGCGCCGTCGCGAAGAACAGGTAGAGGACCACGCCCCCGAACCAGAGCGCGTGCGACCCGGCGAACGGAACCTCGAGCACGGCCTTGACGACGAGGAACAGGGAAACGCCCGTCGCGACGAGGATGACGAGACCGTTCGCCCACACCTTCGCAATCGCGATCTCGAACGCCGTGAGCGGCATCACGAGCAGATGCTCGAGCGTGCCGTGCTCCCTCTCCCGAATGACGGCGGCGCCCGTGAGGACGATCGTCAACAGCGTCAGCTGATTGATGATCGCGACGACGCTCGAGAACCAGGCCGAAACCCCGTTCGGATTGAACATCTTGCGAACGACCAAGTCCGCCGGCTGCGCGGACTCCGGGTCCATCCGCAGGAGGAACGTCGAGATCCGCTGGTTCAGAATGTTCTTGATGTAGCCGGCGCCGATACCCGCCTGCTGCATCGCGGTGGCATCGATGCTCAGCTGAATGTCCGGGCGCCTGCCCGCCCGAAGGTCGTGTTCGAAGTTGGGCGGGATCGTCACGACGAACATGAACTTGCCGCGATCCATCGCGTCTTCCACCTGGTCCGGCTGGATCGGCAATGGGTGTTGAAACCGCGGTGGGTAGAACGAGCTCGCGAGATCTTTGGAGAGCGTCGAGCCGTCCTCGTCGGCGAAGGCGATCGAGGCATTGTTGACCTCGTTCGACGTACCGGTCGCCTGCGAATACACGGTCCACGTGAACGCGTAGATGACGAACAGGATCAAGACGATGTCGCTGAAGAGGCTACGAAGCTCCTTGAGACCGAGCCATAGGATGTTGCGTAGCGACTTCAAGGGTCACCTGTCCTGCTTCTTCAGCCCGATCGCGCTGATACCGAGGAGGATCGGAATCATGACTCCGAGGACGAGCAGATCCTTCATCATGAGAGGGGCCGAGAGCCCTTTGGTGTACGTGCCCAAGCTCGCGTGCATGTAATACGTGGTCGGCCAGACCGTACCGATGGCGCGCGCGCTGCCCTCGAGCGTCGACACGGGCTGCAGCAACCCGGCGAACTGCACCGAAGGCTGAATCGTGAGAATCGCCGTGATGAACACCGCGGCCACCTGCGTCTTCGTGAACGTCGACGTCATCATCCCGACCCCGGTGGTCACGATGACGTAGAGCAGCGTGCAGAGCGTGAGGACCAGGAAGCTGCCCTTCACCGAGACGCCGAACACCAGAATTGCGAGCCCCGCCAGGATGAAGAAGTTGATCATCCCGATGATGACGTAGGGCAGCTGTTTGCCGATCAGATATTCGAATCGGCCGGTCGGCGTCACATAGAAGTTGATGATGGACCCGAGCTCTTTTTCCCGGACGATGCTGACCGTCATCAAGATCGCGGGGATGAGGATGAGCAAAAGTGCGGGAACGCTCGGCACGATCGAATAGATGCTTTCGAACGTGGGGTTGTACATATATCGTTCTTGCACGGATGCCTGCTTTGGAGGGACCTCCGTGATGCCGAGACCCGGGTCGTTCAGCAGGTTGTTGTGAACGCCGCGCGTGTATTGGGCCATCGTCTCGGCGCGGTAAGGCATCGCTCCGTCGACTTGCGCGAAGATCTCCGGCTCCGAGCCCTTTCGCATATCCCTTCCGAACCTCGGCGGGATCTCGAGTAGGACCGAGACGTCATCCGACTGCAGGCGCTCGAGCCCCTCTTCGTCGGAGTATACCGCCGGCTCCGTCTTGAAGTATTGGCCGGCACCCTTGAACTGGTCGATGTAGGCGCGGCTTTCTGGTGATTGGTCGCGGTCCGAGACGGCAAATCGAATGTCCTCGACGTCGGTCGTGATCCCGAATCCGAACACGAGCATGAGCACGGCGGAGCCCACGAAGGCGAACGCGAGGCGAACCGGGTCGCGACGGATCTGGATGGCCTCGTTTCGGCAATAGGCGAACATGCGCTTCAACGGGAGCGGGATGACAGGCGCTCTGTCGCGCTTCGACGGCTGCGCTGCCTTCTCCTCCGTGGCCACGTGTTCGGCAGCCGCCTTCGAGGCCGGCGCGGGTGGCGCCGCATTCTCCTCGATCGCGTCTTCCATGTAGCCGATGAACGCCTCTTCCAAGCTCTCCGCGCCGCGGTCGTCGATGAGCTTTTGAGGTGCATCGCAGGCGAGCACCCTCCCCGCGTGCATGAGAGAGATGCGGTCGCACCGCATCCCTTCGTTCATGAAGTGCGTCGTCACGAAGATGGTGACGCCCTCGTTGCGCGACAGATCGACGAGCAGCTCCCAAAAGCTGTCGCGCGCCACGGGATCGACGCCCGAGGTCGGTTCGTCGAGAATCAGGAGCTTCGGCTCGTGAAGGACGGCGACGGCGAGCGAGAGGCGCTGGCGTTGGCCCATTGGAAGGTCGCCGGCCAAAACGTCCAGGTGTGGGCGCAGACCAAACCGATCGACGAGTGCCTCGATTCGCTCTTTCGCCTTGTCGGCCGGGATATGGTACAGCCGCGCATCCAAGACGAGGTTTTGACGAACCGTCAGCTCTTCGTAGAGCGAAAAAGCCTGCGTCATGTATCCCAGGTTGTTTCGAACCTCGATGCTGCCGGCCTCGACCGAATTGCCGAAGAGCGTCGCCGAGCCCTCGGTGGGTGGCAAAAGCCCCGTGAGCATCTTCATCGTGGTCGACTTGCCGCAGCCGTTCGAGCCGAGAAAGCCGAAGATCTCGCCGCGCTCGATCGACAAGGTGACGTGGTCGACGGCGGTGAACGTACCAAATCGGCGCGTGAGCCCCTTTGCGTCGATCGCGATCGAGGTATTTTCGGTGTTGCGCGGAGGGATGACGAGCCCCTTGTGGCCGAGGCGCTTCTCCTCCGGCAACAAGGCAATGAAGCACTTCTCCAGGTCTTTGGTTCCCGTGCGCTCCATCAGCTCGGCCGGCGTTCCGGTGGAGAGGACCTTTCCCGCGTCCATCGCGACGATCCAATCCCATTGTTGCGCCTCATCCATGTACGCCGTCGAGATGATGACGCTCATCCCGGGACGGTCTTTGCGGATATCGTCGATGAGCGTCCAGAACTGGCGGCGCGACAGCGGGTCGACGCCCGTCGTCGGCTCGTCGAGGATGAGCAGATCGGGCTCGTGGACGAGCGCGCCGCAGAGCCCGACCTTTTGCTTCATACCCCCCGACAGCTTGCCTGCCGGGCGCGCGTGGAACGGGCCGAGGCCCGTCGCGTCGAGCAGCTCTTTGATGCGTGTCTGTCGCTCACTCTTCGATAGACCGAAGAGCTGCGCCATGAAGTCGACGTTGTCGTGGACACTCAGCTCGAGATAGAGATTCTTGCCGAGTCCCTGCGGCATGTAGGCGATACGGGGGCACACTGCGCGCCGGTGCTTGACCGACGCCATATCACCGTCGAGGACGTGGACCCTGCCCCCCTGCATCTTCTTCGACCCCGCAATCAACGCGAGCAGGGTCGACTTACCCACGCCGTCCGGGCCGATGATCCCCACCATGAGGCCGCGGGGGACCTGCAGGCTCAGGTGGTCGAGCGCGACGACCTTTCCGTAATGGTGGGTGACGTCTTCGACCGAAACGACGGGGCCCTCGTCGTCCCCTGTCGACACCTGCTGCGGCGCTGCCATCGAATACTCCCTTATCGAAGGGCTTGGCGATTGGTGAATTCGCCGCTCGGGCGGACGACGTTCTTGTCCAGCCAACCGGGCCAAGCGACGGAGTCCTTCAAACGGACATAGCCGACGCCGCGAACACCCGTCTTGATGAACTCGGTATATTGACGGAGCACGTCGCGCGGGACCTGAATCTTGACGCGAAACATGAGCTTCTCCCGCTCGCTGCGCGTCTCGACCTCTTTGGGCGTGAACTGCGCCTCGGGCGAGACGAAGCTGACGAATCCGACACCGACGCGGTCGGGCTCGTGGTCGATCGTAAACCGCGCCTCCGTGCCGATGGCGATTGCCGCGGCCTGCTCCGACGGGAGGAAGATCTCCATATAGATGTCGTCGAGGTTGACCAGCGTCAGCGCCTTGCCCCCCGCCGCCAACACCTCGCCCGGCTCCGCGAGGCGATAGAGCACCCTGCCGCGGACCGGCGACATCAGCGTCGCATCGTTGATTTGACTCTGAATCGTCGCGACGTTGGCCTCCGCCACCTTCACCTGTTGTTTGGCGACCTCGAGCTTCGCCGTCTCCTCTGCGAGGCCAGCGGTCGTCGACTTCAGCGCCATCGACCGGACGTCGAACTCTCGCTGCGACCCGGCGTTCTCTTCCATCAGCTTCTTCGACCGAGACTTCTCGATCCGGGCGAGCTCGATCTCGCTCTTGCTCCGGGCAATCGCCGCTTTTGCGACGGCCAATTGCTCACGCGCGGAAGCGACGTTCTCGGTGGCCTCCGCGAGCTCCGACTCCAAGGTCACGGTGTCCATCTTCACCACGACCTGGCCGGGCTCGACGATTTGTCCCTCGTCGACCAAAACCTCTTTGACCTTGAGGGCCAATTTCGACGCGACGTCGACTTCTTTACCCTCGATGCGGCCGTTACCCCAGGCGATGCCCTCCGGCACGGCGCTCTTCTTCCCCTTGATGTGCCGGTAGGTGAAGAACCCGGCTATGCCGAGCACCGCCACCAGCGCGGCGAGCTTCATCAGCGTCTTCTTCCACCCGGACTTGGCCATTCGTTCGCGGATTTTGGACATCGTTGCCTACTTTCGACTGGCCCGTTGGCTGGGCTTCGACGCATCGGCGTCTTCCGTCCGTTGCTCTTCCAGCCTCTCGAAGTGCGAGCCCCAGTTCGTCCGATCTTCCATCTCGCGCTGCGTCTTCTCGTTCACGAAGGGGTCCTTGAGCCGAATCTGCCAGCCGCCCCCGAGCGCCTTGTAGAGCGAGATGAGCTCCGTCGCCGTGGCGGCGCGCGTGTCGATCAAGGTGTTTTGCGACGCGAGAAGGACACGCTGCGTATCGAGCACTCGCTGGTAGTCGACGGCACCCTCTCGATATTGCACCAGCGCGAGCTTGACGGCCGACTCGGCCGAATCGACGGCGCCCTGTGAGAACTTCGCCGCATCTTGGTTCTTGGTGAAGCCGACGATCCCGTCGTCGACCTCCTGCGCGGCACGAATGACCGTCTGAACGTAGGCGACCAGCGACTGCTGGAACCGCGCGTCCTCGACCCGAATGTTTTCGAGGAGCCGGGGATAGTTGAACAGCGGCCAAAAGACGCTTCCGCCGACGTTTGCGAACAGCGTGCCCGGACCGAACAGCGGTGAATTCGAGGGGTTGCTGCTTCCGACGCTGGTCTGTGTGCCAATCGCCCCGCTGAGCGAAAAGCTCGGGTAGAGCTCGGCCTCGGCCATGCCGATGCGCTCACACTGCGCGAGCGCGCGCAGCTCGGCTCCGCGAATGTCCGGCCTCCGCCGAATGAGCTCCGCGGGCACGCTGACCTGCACGACCGCGGGCGGCTCGGGTATCCCCCGCGGCGCCGCCAATACCGCCTCCGCGAAGCCGGTCGGCCGGCCGAGGAGCGTATTGAGTGCATTCTGCGACTTCTTCAGCGACACCTCCAGCCTCGGAATCGTCGCCCGCGTGGTCTCGAGGAGATTGGTGGCTTGCGCGAGATCGAGCTCGGACGTGGCGCCATTGCGGAATCGCGAATCCGCGATCTCTTGCCCTTGCTCTTGCAGGGCGACGTTCTGGCGCGCTTGCACGAGGAGCGCCTCGTTCGTGCGAATCAACACGTAGGTGCGCGCGACCTCCGCGGTCAAGGTGACGAGCGCGTCGTCGTAATCGGCGATGGTCGCCGCATAGGTCGCCTCCGCCGAGCGGACGCCGCGCCTGTATTTGCCCCAAAAATCGAGCTCCCATACGGTGTCGAACCCGGCCTGGAATTGACCGAAGGACTGCTGGACGCCCTGCGCGTTCGGGGCGTACCCGCTGGTCCGGACGGCTTCTGCGCTGGCAGATGCGCCGCCTTCGTGCGGAAACAGCGCGCCGAAGGCAATCCCGAGCTCGGCCCGCGTCTCGAGGATCCGTAGACCGGCGATCTGAAGATCGTAGTTCTGCTTGTAGGCAATCTCGATCAGCTGGTCGAGCGTGGGGTCACGAAACTGCTTCCACCATCGTTGGTCGACGGCTTTGTCGGCAGCGAGCCGGGGATCGTTGGCACCGTTCCATTCGGCATTGAGCTCGACCTTCGGGCGCTCGAAGTCGGGGCCGACCAAACAGCCTTGCACCGCCGCTACCAGGCCCACCATCGACAGCTTTGCGATGACGTTGTCACCCATTGGGCGCCTCACCATGCGCGTCGAGATGGGTATTCGTTCTTATCGGATCAACGAACCAATCCCAACGTTCGACGATTGAATCGAGTTTTCGAGTCACGTCGCGTGGCGAGCAATGCAATCGACGAGCCTCTGCTGATTTCGATGCTCAAACGAGGGTAAGGCTCACAATACGCGTGGTTTCGGCTCTCCGCGGCCATGGCACCGCTCCGCCACTCGAGGCCGATAGAGCCGTGTACGGACGCCACGAGCCATGCCCGGCTACAGGTGAGGATGTGGCCGAGAGCGCAGCACGCGTGGCTGCGGGGCGACGAGGACCCGGGGTCGGTGTCTACAGTCGTCCGATGGACCCCGAAGATCGCAGGGTGGCGCTGTCCTTGCTCGGCCCTCGGGCGCGATGAGCAACCACCGAACGGCCAGCCAACCCACTGCGACGCGTGTGTCCAACGGCGGCAAGAGCGCGGCCGAGGAGACGACCCTCGGGAAGATCGACGCGGTGTGGCGTGCCGCCAACTACCTCTCGGTCGGGCAGATTTATCTCCTCGACAACCCCTTGTTGCGAAAACCCCTCGTTCGCGACCACATCAAGCCGCGCCTCCTCGGGCATTGGGGCACGACGCCCGGCTTGAACTTCCTCTATGCGCACCTGAATCACGCCATCAAGAAGCACGACTTGAACATGATGTACGTGATCGGCCCCGGGCACGGCGGGCCGGCGCTCGTGGCGCACGCGTGGCTCGAGGGGACGTATTCGGAGGTCTATCCGAACATCGGCCAGGACGAGGAGGGGATGAAGCGGCTGTTCAAACAGTTCAGCTTCCCCGGTGGCATTCCGAGCCATGTGGCGCCCGAGACCCCCGGCTCGATTCACGAGGGCGGTGAGCTCGGATATGCCCTGTCGCACGCGTTCGGCGCGGCGTTCGACAATCCGGATTTGATCGTTGCTTGTGTCGTCGGTGACGGCGAGGCGGAGACGGGGCCGCTCGCCACGGGGTGGCACGGAAACAAGTTCCTCAACCCCAAGCGCGACGGGTGCGTTTTGCCCATTCTGCATTTGAATGGCTACAAAATCGCGAACCCCTGCTACCTCGCACGCATTCCGAAAGAAGAGCTGACGAAGCTCTTGGAAGGGTATGGCTACAAGCCATACTTCGTCGAAGGCGACCAGCCGGACCTCATGCACCGCCAAATGGCGGAGACGATGGAGACCGTCGTCCGCGACATCCAGCGGATTTGGGCCGACGCGCGCGAGCGCGGCAACCTCACCCGACCGGCGTGGCCGATGATCGTGCTCAAGACGCCGAAGGGTTGGACCTGCCCGCGCGAAATCGATAACAAGCTCTGCGAGGGCTACTGGCGAAGCCACCAAGTCCCGATGGGCGATATGGACAAGCCCGAGCACATCGCGATCCTCGAACAGTGGATGCGGAGCTACCGTCCCGAGCAGTTGTTCGAGGCGGATGGACGGCTCACGCGCGAGCTCGTCGAAATGGCCCCCAAAGGGGAGCGCCGCATGAGCGCGAACCCCAATGCGAACGGCGGGATCAAGATGCGCGAGCTGAGCCTGCCGGACTTCCGATCGTACGCCGTGGACGTGCACGCCCCGGGCGCGGCGATGGCCGAGTCGACGCGTGTGCAGGGAAAATATCTGCGCGACGTGATGAAGCTCAACATGCCCCATCAAAACTTCCGGCTGTTCAGCCCGGACGAGAACAACTCGAACCGCTGGCAGGACGTGCTCGAGGT
This sequence comes from Polyangiaceae bacterium, assembly GCA_013361525.1. Taxonomy (GTDB): domain Bacteria; phylum Myxococcota_A; class Polyangia; order Polyangiales; family Polyangiaceae; genus Xiheicaenibacterium. Next base: position 69,272 of record JABFXY010000085.1, read on the forward strand.
CACGAACCGCTGCTACATGGCGCAGATCCTCCCGGAGGACGATCATCTCTCGCCGGACGGGCGCATCATGGAAGTGCTCAGCGAGCACCAATGCCAAGGTTGGCTAGAAGGGTATCTCCTCACGGGCAGGCACGGCTTCTTCAGTTGCTACGAGGCGTTCATTCACATCATCGACTCGATGTTCAACCAGCACGCCAAATGGCTGAAGGTGTGCGGGCACATCCCGTGGCGAAGGCCGGTCGCCTCCCTCAACTACCTGTTGAGCTCGCATGTCTGGCGGCAGGACCACAACGGGTTCAGCCATCAAGACCCCGGGTTTTTGGATCACGTGGTGAACAAGAAGGCAGAGGTAATACGGGTATATTTGCCGCCCGATGCGAACACCCTGCTCGCCATCACCGACCATTGCCTTCGCAGCCGCAACAACGTGAACGTGATCGTCGCCGGCAAACAACCGGCGCCGCAATGGCTGACGATGGACCAAGCCATCAAACACTGCAGCTCCGGTCTCGGTATTTGGGAGTGGGCGAGCAACGATCGCGGCGCGGAGCCGGACGTGGTCATGGCTTGCTGCGGCGACGTGCCGACGCTCGAGACCCTCGCGGCCGTCTCGCTCATTCGACGGTATCTGCCGGACCTCAAGGTTCGCGTGATCAACGTCGTGGACCTCATGCGATTGCAGCCGGCCGACGAGCACCCCCACGGTCTATCCGACCAGGAGTTCGATGGGCTCTTCACCGTCGACAGGCCCGTCATCTTCGCGTTCCACGGGTACCCGTCGCTCATTCATCAGCTCGTGTACAAGCGAACCAATCACAAGAACTTCCACGTGCGCGGCTACCGGGAAGAGGGGACGACGACGACGCCCTTCGACATGGTGGTGTTGAACGGGCTCGATCGTTTCCACCTCGCGCAGGATGTCGTCGATCGCGTTCCGCGTCTCGGACCGCGCGCCGCGTACTTCCGACAAGCGGTGCGCGACAAGTTGATCGAGCACAAGCAGTACATCGAGACCTACGGCGAAGACCGACCGGAAATCACCGGATGGCGGTGGGACCCGAATCGAGCGGGCACGGGGCCGACCACGACGTCGACCGAAGGGGACAACGTTTGACGAGACGTCATGGTGGGACGAAGGCGGTATAGCGCGTGAGAGTCCTGCTGTTGAATGCGGGCTCGAGCAGTCTGAAGTGCACGCTCATGGAATCCGTCGGCGCGTCCGTCGTGGCGCGCGCGACGGCGGATTGGGCGGGCGCTGCGACGCGCTACGAGCGAGTTGGCCCCGGGTCCGCGCGCCGCTCGGAGGAGGTTCTGCTTCGAGGTCACGGCGACGCCGTCCGCCACATGCTCGACGATCTCGGCGGGGCCGTTTCGTTGCGCCCCGAGGGCAGCGACGCGCTCGCCGCCGTGGGCCATCGAATCGTCCACGGCGGCGCGTTCCATTCTTCGGTGCGCATCACGTCTTCCGTCCGCGAGACCATTGCATCGCTCGCCGCTCTGGCGCCGCTCCACAATCCGCCCGGCCTCGAGACCCTCGCAGCCGCCGAGTCGGCGCTGGGTGAAGTCCCACACGTCGCCGTGTTCGATACTGCATTTCACGCCACCCTGCCGCCGAGCGCCTATACGTATCCGTTGCCGATCGCGTGGAGCGAAGGGTGGGGCATTCGGCGTTATGGGTTCCACGGATTGAGCCATTCGTATTGCGCGCGGCGAGCGGCGGAAATGCTGGGGCGCGATGTCGGCGAGCTGCGGACGATCATCTGCCATCTCGGGCATGGTTGCTCCGCGACGGCGGTGCTCGGTGGCGCGTCGGTCGATACGACGATGGGCTTCACGCCGCTCGACGGGCTGATGATGGGGACACGCAGCGGCGCGGTCGACCCGGGGATCTTGATGCACGTGCAGCAGCACCACGCCCTTACGGCTCAGGAGGTCGACGCCGCGCTGAATCATCGATCGGGCCTGCTCGGCGTGTCCGGGCTGTCGGCCGACATGCGCGAGGTGCTCGCCGCAAGAGACGATGGAGACGCGCGGGCGAAGCTCGCCGTCGAGGTCTACTCACATCGCGTGCGACAAGCGATCGGGGCGCTCGCCGTTACGCTCGGTGGTGTCGACGCGCTCGTCTTTACAGCGGGCGTGGGGGAGCACGCGGCGGTGGTTCGATCGGAGGTTTGTCGGGGTCTCGAGTGCCTCGGCATCGTCGTCGACGACGGTGCCAACCACACGTGTCGCCCGGATGCGGACATATCGCGTCGAGGTGCCGCCGTGCGCACGCTCGTCATCGCGACGCGCGAAGATATCGCGATGCTCGAAGACGTCGTTCGCGTGATTGCGACCTAGTTGGCTGTGCCGTCGAGGAGACCACGAAAATGGAGAGGACACGCTCGGAGGCAGACACCACCATTTCCGCCGTGCTCACGGACGTCGATGGGACGCTCGTGACCAAGGACAAGGTGCTGACGCCGCGCGCGCTCGATGCGGTGAAGCGATTGCGGGAGCGCGGCATCGTGTTCACCATTACGAGCGGCCGGCCGCCGTTCGGGATGCGGATGTTGGTGGAGCCGCTCAAGTTGACGATGCCGATGGCGGCATTCAATGGTGGCGCGATCGTCATGCCGGATATGTCGATCCTCGACGAGCGCCAACTGCCCGATTACCTGCTGCCGGCGCTCGTCGAAATGATCGGCGGGCACGGGCTCGATGTCTGGTTGTTTCGTTGCCGGGACTGGTGTGTTCGATCGCTGTCAGCGCCGCGGGTCAGCCGCGAGACGTCCAACATCCAGCAGTCGCCGGTCGTCCTTCCGAACTTCGAAGGGATGTTGACCGGCGTCGTGAAGGTGGTCGGCGTCAGCGACGATCACCCGCGTGTGGCGGCGTGTGAGGCGGCGGTTCAGCACGCGTTCGGGACACAAGTGTCGGCGGCGCGATCACAACCCCATTACCTCGATGTCACCCATCCGACGGCGAACAAGGGCGTCGTGATCGAGCGGTTGTCGCGTTATCTGAAGATCCCGCTTCGTTGTATTGCGGCGCTCGGAGACCAGCCGAACGACGTGCTCATGTTCGAGCGGAGCGGGCTCAGCATCGCGATGGGCAACGCGAGCGACGAGGTAAAGCGCCGTGCCAGCTTCACCACGACGTCGTTCGAGGAGGAAGGGTTTGCGAACGCAGTCGAGAGCATCATTCTCCCGCGCGCCGTGCCTGCGAGCGGCCCCGCGTCGAAGCCGACCGGACGCCTCCACCACGTCGGCCAGAGTCTATGGCTCGACAACATCACGCGCGAGCTGGTCGAGGGCGGCACGCTCGAGCGCTACATTCGTGAGCTGTCGGTGACCGGGCTGACGTCGAACCCCACCATTTTCGAGCATGCGATCGAGACGAGCCCGGCATACGACGCTTCGATCATCCAGCGTGCCCAGCGGGGAATGACCCCGGAGGAAGCCTTCTTCGAGATAGCGCTCGAGGATATCACGCGCGCAGCGGACCTCTTCCGGCCCATTCACGACCGGACGGCGGGTATCGACGGTTGGGTCTCGCTCGAGGTGTCGCCGCTCTTGGCGCGTGATCCTACCGAAACGCTCGCGGCCGCAAAGTCGCTGTTTGCACGCGCGAGCCGGCCCAATTTGATGATCAAGATCCCCGGCACGCGGGAGTGTTTGCCCGCCATCGAGGAGGCCATCTTTCAGGGGATTCCCATCAATGTGACGCTCCTCTTCTCGCGCGAGCAATACCTCGCAGCCGCCGAAGCCTTCCTGCGTGGCACCGAACGTCGCATCGAGGCAGGGCTATCGCCGAATGTCTCGTCGGTTGCGTCGATCTTCGTCAGCCGCTGGGACACGGCGATCGCCCAGACGGCGCCGGTCGAGCTGAAGTGGCGCTTGGGGATCGCGATGGCCAAGCGGACTTACAAGGCCTATCGCGATTTGTTGCGCGCCCCGCGTTGGCAACGTGTCTACAACGCCGGTGGACGGCCGCAGCGCCTTTTGTGGGCAAGCACCGGAACCAAAGATCCTGCGGGCTCGGACGTGATGTACGTCAAGGCGCTGACAGCACAATTCACCGTCGTTACGGTGCCGGAAAAGACGCTCCTCGCGCTCGGCGACCACGGTGACATCACCTCGCTCTTGCGTGCCGACGGCGGTGATTGCGAGCAAGGTCTCGCCGCGTTCACGGCGGCCGGTATCGACCTTTATGCTCTGGCGGAGCGGCTCCAAGAGGAAGGAACGGAGTCGTTCGTCCACTCGTGGAACGGTCTGATGGAGGTGATTGCCTCGAAGGCTGCGGCGCTGTCGAGAGAACGGGCGCGCGGCGTTTCCGGCCCCGGTGGTGGAAGGCCGGTTCGCGTGCCGAGGAGGGACACAGGCGGCGGCGGTTGGGCGATTCGGGGCCGATCGCCGAGGGCGCTCAGGAGTCGGTGAGAGGCGCCGACCGCTCGCCTACTCCCAAACCACGTTGTCCGGCGTGAACCCGCCGTCGCTGCCGACGCGCATCGCCACGAGGCCCTTGCGCGTTTGAAGCAGCACCAAAGCCGAGCCCGGGGCGGGGAGGACCTTCAGCTCCGTCACGGTGGAGACCTCGCCCAGCTTGCCGTCGGCGACCAAATCGTCGAACAGGACGGCGTCCGTCGAGCTCTCCCATTCTTTGGGAAGGGCGCGCCGCCCGCGAATGCCACCACGTTGGCCGGCGCCCCAGATCGCGACGAGGGTGTCTTTGACGAGGGCACGATCGTTGGCGCCGCTGCGAGGAGCCAGATCGTTGTTTGGAGCCCTGTACATATTGAGATATTCCTGCGTGCACTCCGCGGAGGTACACAGGGTCAGCGAGCCATTCTGCGTGAATGTCGCGCGCCCTTCTCCACAATCCATGATTCCTTCGGAGAGGCCGTTCGCCTCGAGGGGGCGCGTCCACGTCCCGTCGGCGAAGAATGTGACATAGTCGTGCTCGTAGTGGTGAATCCTGACGGTGCGGCGCGCGTCGGCGGTGCGACATGACGACAACGACGGTCCGCCGCTGTTTTCGGTGCTGCCGCTGAGGTCGCCGATGAGCGTCGGCTTCTTGGGTCTGCCGTCGGCGCCGATGGGGAATGCGTAGAGCTTCCACGCTTGTCCCTCTTTCCAGATCTGCGCGTAGAGGTAGCCGTGCGAGACCATGGTCGTATAAAAGCCATTGCCCCATTCGACGGTATCTTCGAAGAAGGGCTTCAGCTCTTCGTCGAGGGGATAGCGGGTCGTGAGGTCGCCCGACTTCTTCTGAACGGCGAGTGTCATTTTGCCGTCGGCCACGCCGAGGAGGACGACCAATCCGTCTTTGCGAGCGTAGGCGCCGACGGTGTCCATCTTGTCGACGAGCGCGCCCGTATCTCCGCGGTAGACGCCGGCGTCGCCGCGATTGCCTGCGAAGAAGAGCGGCGGCACGCCGGGATCGGACGAGCCATTGACGGTGATGGCGTGGCCGAGCTTCGCGACATCTGCGGGCACCTTCTTGCAGAGAAGGCGCTCTTTTTCGACTCGGCAATAGAAAGGCCCGGGCGCCTCTTTCCGGTCGAAGAAGATGAATCCTTCTTCCGAAGGGTGACGCGTCGTGTGCATCGCATTCAGCGCGACGTATTCCTTCGAGACGATCGCCGTGTCCGGGATCTGGTCGAGGACCATGACGGGCTTGTGCGTCGGCGGGCCTGCGACCGATGAAGCCGAGGGCGTGAGCTTCGCGGCTTCGGCTTGTTCCCAGGTGTTTCGGAGGAGGCCGGAGATGTCGTTGTCGAGGCCGCGCTTTTCTTTGAGCGCTTTGGCGAGCTCGTCGGCGGCGGCATAAAGGCTCTTGCCGTCGGAGGACTCGAGGCCTGCGTCCTCGGCGGCGTCGACGACCTTGAGGGCCGGTGTTGCGCAGCGCTCCGGCCAGGGCTCGCCGCCTTCGGCCCGCTCGTCTGGTTTGCGACCCATGATCGCGACCTGGTGGGCCCGATACTTCATGGGGATCTCGGCCGATGAAGTGACGGCTTCTCCAACGAGGCATTGCGAGAGCTCGCCGAACGCCGCCTGCGTCTGTTTACGGGCGCTCTGGTTTTGGAAGTAGCCGAACCCGGCGATGCCGCCGCCTGCGAGTAGCAGCGCGGCGACGCCGATGAGCAACACCTTCTTCTTCGAGCCGCCCCGAATCGCCGACATCGGGATGTCGGCCTCTTCGGTGGTCAGCTGCGCGGACGCGCGGGGAAGCGCGGAGCTCGCCGGGCCAGCGTCTTGGCCTTGCGTACGCGCTGCCTCCGCCCACGCAGCCTTGTCTTCCTCGACCTCGTGATCGCGCCCCTCCATCATGATTCCGCGTCCGTATCACAGCGGTCGCGGGGCGTGCGAGGGGAGCGAGAATGTGGCGTCAGGCCTTCTTTCGGGCCTGTGTTTTCGCGGTTTTCGCGACCTTGGACGCCGCTTTGGGCGATGCCTTTGCGGCGGGCTTTGCTGCTTTGGGAGCGGCCTTGGTCGCTTTGGCGGCGGCAGGCTTCTTCGGGGCGGGAGCATCGGCTGCACCGTCGCCGCCTCGGAGGGTGTCGAGCACCTGGGCGACGTGGCCGGCGACCTTCACGCTGGGCCAGGCTCGGACGATCTTCCCGTTCGGGCCGACGAGGAAGGTCGAGCGCAGCACGCCCTCGATCTTCTTCCCGTACATCGTCTTTTCTCCCCACGCGCCGAACGCCTTGTGGACCGTGAGGTCCTGGTCGCTGGCGAGGGTGATCGTGAGGTCGTGCTTGTCGCGAAACCGGCAATGGCTCGCGATGCTGTCTTTGCTGATGCCGACGACGCTGGCGCCGGCCGCCTCGAAGTCTTTGCGTGCGCGCGAGAAGTCGATCGCCTCGACGGTGCAACCGGGCGTGTCGTCGCGCGGATAGAAGTACACGACGACGTGCCGGCCCTTGGACTTGGCGAGGTCGAATGTGGAACCGTCCGCGGCGGGCAGGCTGAAACGGGGCGCTTGATCACCGGCTTTGAGCATGGGGTCGCAGCCTAGCGCTCACCTGCGGAAAGTTGGTAGCCCACCCCGGGCTTGTGGGGCACGATGAGGCCCCGCGCACATGACCCACCATCGACTCAGAGCGATTTCGTCGACGGCGCTGATCCTCGCTGCCCTCACTGCCGGATGTTCGAAGCCGGATCCGAAGGTCCCCGGCAACGCGGGCAGCTCCGGCGTCTCGAAGGCCTATGTCGCGGCCTTCCACGCGGAGATGCAGGACCCGCAAGATCCGGAGGCGTACCTCGACGCAGTCGATGCCGCCGTCGACAACGCGGAAGACCCGGAGTCGCTCGCGGTGATGATCGCGGCGCTCGATGCGCTGCTCGAAGGTGGTGCGGGTCCGCGGACGGCGCAGCCGATTGCCTACCGCGCCCGCGAGAACTTCCAGAAGATCGCGATTCGCCTGCGTGAGGCGTACGACGAGCTCGACGGCAGCGACGCGGAGACGGCGCCGTTCATGCGTGGGCTCCTTGCGCGCGGCCTTCACGGAATGGCGCAATTCACCGGCGAGAACGGTGGGGCGAAGGTGTGGTTCCAAAAGCGAGGATGCGTCGCGGCCGGGACCGTGGTCGGCCCGCTCGACACTGCGCCGCTGGTTGCGCTCGAAGGTGCGGCGAAGACACCCGGAACGGGACCGCTGCCGGCGCAGTATCCGAGCCCGAGCAAGTTCAACACCGCAATGACCGCGGAGGTGCCCGCGGATGCTTGCTCGCTCAGCGTGCGTGGCGCGAGCGACAAGCCCGGTCTCCGGGAGGTCGTGCTCCACATCGACAACCCGACCGAGCAGCGACTGAGCTTCGTGCTCACGACCAGCGCGACGACGATCCTCGAGGTCGGCGGCGTGAAGGTGACCGAGCGGAAGTTCGACGCCGGTTGGTCGAGCGTGACGTCGATGGGCTACGCGAAGGTCGGCCCGGGCGTGGCGCGCGTCGTCGTACGTGTCGCGGACAAGCAAGACGCGGGCGCGATCGAGCTCGCCGTGCTGGATCAGGCGGGCAACCCGATCGCGGTGCGCGCCCCCAAGGCCGGTGAAGAGGCCACGGTGAAGGCGACGTCGCCGGTCGAGATCAATTTCTCGCGCTACCTCGCGACGGGCGGTGCAGCGACGGACGCGAGCCTCGCGGCGAATGCGTCTGCGCTCCTCGCGATGGGCGATTCCCGTCGCGCCGAGCACCTCATCGAAAAGTCGCTGCTCGAGTCGCGCGAAGGCCGCGACCCGGCCGTTCATCTCGTTTGGATGCGCTCGATGGAGCGTGCCGGCGACATGGTCGATTGGAAGCGCATCGAGATGACGCGCGCCGCGATCGACGAGGTGAAGAAAGCGGAGCCCGACGCGTGGGAGGCGAAGGTCGTCTCCGCGGATCTCTTGCAGCGCAGAAAAGGCCCGGACGGCACGTTCGAGGCGCTCGTCGAGCTCGGGGTGACCAAGCCCGACGCGGACCTGTCGAAGCTCGACGTGATGGAGCTGCAGCTGGTGTTGAGTCTCGCGAGCCAGGCGAACCTCGAAGACCTTTCGGAGCGTGTCTACGACGAGCTTCAGAAGAAGGCACCCGGCTCACCAATGGTGGCGAGCCTGGACGTCACGATGCATCCGCGCTCGGGCCGTGAGTGGCTGAAGATCGCGTGTGAGGGCGGCCTCTCTCGCGCGAGCACGTCGTGCGCCGATGCGCGCGCGAGCCTCGGCGATCGCAAAGGTGCGCTCGAGGAGGTCTCGAAGCTGCGTGATCTGACGTCGATGCCGCGCGGCTATCAGTACCTCGAGATGGAGCTTCGGCAGAAGCTCGGAGACGACAAGGGCGCGCTCGCGATCTACGAGTCGATGTTGCCGTGGGAGCGTTCGACCGCGTCGGTGCTCCCCATCCTCGCGCGCATGGGAAAGAAAGAGGACGCGAAGGCCTACGCGATGCGCGAGCTCGCGAAGGATCCGTCGCGGCCGTACACGACCCCGCAGGTGGGCCTCGCCTTCAACGAGCCGTCGGAGGACGCGAAGCGCTTCGAGGAGCAAGGCCGCAAGCTCGTCGAGCAAGACCGCAAGCAGCAGATTCTGCCGGGCGCCGCGACGGCCGTGCTGAAACACGTCGAGCACTACGGCATGGATCAAGACGGCTTCTTGCACGTCGTGCTCTACGACTTGAAGCGCGTGTCCGGCACGACCGACGTCGCGCAGTCGATCTTCCTCGAGCAGCCGATGATCGACGGCCGCGGCTTCGTCCGCGCGCTCCGCCGCCGCGTGCACAAGACCGACGGTCGCGTGCTCGAGGCGGACATCGCGTCGCCGGCCGGCGGCGGTGATCTGTCGCAGCTCGAGAAGGGCGACTACGTCGAGCACTACCTCGAGGGCTACTACCTGCCGAACGAGCTCGGGGAGTACACGATCGACACGCCGGACCTGTTGCCCGAGCGCACGAGCGTCGCGGATGCAGAGGTCGTGCTTCGACTGCCCGAGACGTTCGAGGCCACGACCTGGACACACGCGCTCTTGGGGAAGCCGACCGAGGAGAAGAAAGGCGGCTACAAGCTCCTCCGCTACTCGCTGAAGAACCAGCCGCCGCGAAAGATCGAGGACGGTTTGCCGTGGCTCGAGCGTGGCGTGCGCATCAGCCTCGGCACGCAGACCTGGGCCAAGGTCGGCCGCGCCGTCGGTGAGAACATCCGCGGCCTCGAGGACACCGATCCCTTCATCGCGCGTTTTGCAAAGGAAGCTGCGAAGCCGGAGGAGACGACCAAGACGACGGCGGCGCCGGCCCAGGTCGGCACGGCGCAGCCCGAGGACGCAGCGCTCGTGGGGCGCGTCGTCGATCACGTCGGCAAGACGATCAAGGTCGCTTCCGGCGGCTACGAGCTCGGTGATTCGTCGAGCTTCTCCGCGGGCGGCGGGCACGGCCAGCCGATCCGATGGATGGTGGACGACGGCGTCGGGAGCCGCACCTGGATCATCTACACGGTGCTGCGCGAGCTCGGCGTGAAGGTCGATGTCGCCGTCGCCGAGACGGAGCCTTTCTCGGCGGCGCCGAATTTCCCGCCGCACCCGGGCCGCTTCCGCAAGCCGCTCGTCGTCGCGCATCTCTCGCAGGGCGACGTTTGGATCGACGCGGACGTCGCTGGACCGCCGCTGCCTCCGGGCCGGGTGAGCCCGGAGCTCAAGGGACGCAGCGCGATCCTGAGCGGTGGACAGATCGTGCCGGTGCCGATCCGCCAGGACGAGACGGTCGACGAGGCGAAGGTGGACTTGGCGCTCGACGCACAAGGCACGGCGAAGGGCACGGTGACGCTGCAGCTTCGCGGCGCGCAGGCACAGGCCCTCGCGGAGTCGTTCAACTACGTCGTCGGTGAAGATCGACGCAACATGCTGCGTTCCGTGGTGCAGTCGTGGATCCCGTGGGCCAGCGTCGACGACGTGCAGCTCGCGTCGAAAGAAGGCTCGTGGGAGGTCGGTCTCGTCGCGCAGGTGACGATCCCCGGCTTCGGCAGCCTCGAGGGCAAAGACGGAAAGACGTGGATCCTGCCCGGCGTGGAGTCCGCTCGTCGCGGCACGCTCGCGCAGATCTACGCGTCGAAGTCCGAGCGCGAGAGCGCTCTCAACATCGATTGGCCGGTGCAGTACCGCCTCTCGAGGCGCATCAAGCTGCCGCAAGGCGCGAAGGTCGAGAAGCTCGCGAGCGCCCTCGACAAGAAGAGCGAGAACCTTTCGGCGCAGCGACAGGTGAAGGTCGAGGGCGACACGATCGTCGAGGAGTTCGTGATGAACTTGCCGACCGGGACGGTCGATACCGCGTCGTACCGCTCGTTCTTGAACGACGTGCAGGCGGTCGACTCCGGGTTCTTGGCGGGGATTCGCCTTCGGGTGAAGCCCTGACGTGAAGATCGAACAGGACGTTCCGCTCGCGCCGATGACCACGCTCGGCGTGGGCGGCTCCGCGCGGCGCTTCGTGCGCGCGGCCACCGAAGCGGAGCTCGCCGAAGCGCTCGCGTGGGCCACCGCACGAGGCGAAGCGACGTTCATCTTGGGCGGCGGCTCGAACCTCGTCATTGCAGACGACGGGATCGACGCGCTGGTCATCGCCGTCGGGCTGCGCGGCATCTCGGTGCATCCGGGCGCGGACGGGCGCACGACGATGCGTGTCGCCGCCGGCGAGCCTTGGGACGACGTCGTGGCGCGCGCGGCGGACGAGAACCTCGCGGGCATCGAATGCCTTTCGGGAATCCCGGGTCTCACCGGTGCAACGCCGATTCAAAACGTCGGCGCATACGGGCAAGAGGTCGCCGACGTCATCACGCGCGTCTCGGTCGTCGAGCGCGCGACCGGCGCGCGAAGCGATCTCGATCCGGAGGCGTGCGCGTTTTCGTACCGCGACAGCGCCTTCAAGCGAGGGTGGGCCGGCCGCTTCGTCGTGACGTCGATCGATCTGTCACTCCGCGCCGGAGCACCGGACGAGCCGCGCTACGCGGAGCTTGCGCGCGCGATGGCGAGTGAGCCAAAAACGATCGCCGCAACGCGCGCAAAAGTGATCGAGCTCCGCGTCGCGAAAGCGATGGTGCACGGTCGAGGTGGATCGGACAACCAGAGCGCGGGCTCGTTCTTCATGAATCCGATCGTGCCCGTCGAACTCGCTTCACGCGTCGAAGAGCGCGCCAAAGCGATCGGCGCTCTGGCAGCGACGGACTCGATGCCACGCTTCGCCGCCTCGTCCGGCACCGTCAAGCTCGCGGCCGGGTGGCTCATCGAGCGCGCGGGTTTCAAAAAGGGCACCGCGCGCGACACGGTCGGTCTCTCGAGCAAACACGCGCTAGCGATCGTGAACCGCGGCGGCGCGACCGCGAACGACGTCGTCTCGTTCGCGCGCTGGATCCGCGACGGCGTCGAAGAACGCTTCGGCGTGCGCCTCGTCCCCGAGCCCGAGCTCGTCGGCTTCCGCTCGCAAGACATCGCGGATCTGCGGCCTCAAGCGTCGTCGCCGCACAAAACGACGACGCCCGCGGCCTGAGCCACGGGCGTCGAGCGCATCGGAGAACCGCGTCAGCGGATGTTGACCGTCTTCGAGACCGGAACGGCCGCGCCGGAGAACGGCGGGATGCTCAGGCCTTTGAACGCACCCGCGATGCAGCTGCCAGTGGGCGTGCCTGCGAAGGGGGCGCCGACGGAGGGAGCCGTGCCTTTGCCGCTCGGCTGGAAGGTGACTTGGACCTTGGTGCTTCCGGTCGGGCCGTCGGCCTTCTTGCAGCCGGAGGCGCGGCCGGCCGCCGCGCTCATCGCGGACGATGCAGCGCCGCGATCGAAGGGAGCATCGCCACCCTTGCCGGTGTCCTTCGGCTCCTCTTTCGGCTCTTCCTTCGGCTCGTCCTTCTTCGTGTCCTTCTTGTCGTCTTTCTTCGAGTCCTTCGGATCGACGAGGGCGACCTTCCCGCCGGTGGTTCCGGTGGTACCAGCCGCGCTCGCGACCGGTTCCGCGGAGGTGGACCCGGACGTCGCAGCGGTCGCCGACGAAGTCTCCGCCGTGGGAGCCGACTCGGCGGGCTTTGCCTGCTCGCTCGACTTCGACGGTTCGGCGGTCTTGTCGGATTTGGTCTCCGCTTTCTCCGTCTTGTCCTGCTTGTCGGCGTTCGCCGTGTCGGTCTTGTTACTGCCCGCCAGGACGAAGAAGATGATGCCGCCGATCAGCGCGAGCGCGCCGAGACCGCCGACGATGTACGGTGCAGCGCTCTTCTTCGGAGGCGGCGCGTACGCGGCGGGCGCAGCCATCGCGCCGGCGGAGACCGGTGCGACGCTCGGAGGCGGAGGCGGCGGAGGCGGCTCGATGTACGGCGCGTTCAGCGGAACGGGTGCGAGCATCGGTGCCGCGGAGACACCGCCGAGGCTGAGGATGTCGTCGACGCGATCGTTCGACGCGCCGTACTTGTTCTTCGTCGCGGGCTTCGCAGCCGAGGCTGCTTCTGCGGCGGCGAGGTCCTTGAGCGAGAAGAGGACGCTGGTCTCGTTGCGCTCGCCCGTGTGTTTGTCGAGCGGTTGGGCACCGAGGCCTGCAGCGCCCGCGCTCATTTGCGTGTTCGCCGCCGGTCGCGCCACGTCTTCACGGCTGGCGCCGAACAAATCGACGCTCTGACGGCCACCCGCGCGACGAGCCGCGCCTGCAGCGGGAGATGCCGCTGCCGCTGCCGTGACGGGCTGCGCGAGCGGCGTCGTCGCCTCGAACGCTTGTTGCTGGCCGTAGCCGGGTTGGCTGTAGGGGCCGGACCCGTTCTGCCCGCCCGAGATCGGCGCCGACACGGCAGCTGCCGCTCCGTAGCCATCCGACTGACCGGAGGACGCGGCGAGAAGCGGCGCGAGCTCTTCGACCTGGTGGATCGGGAGCCAGTCGGCCATCCCGTCCTTCCACAAGTACGTGTCCGCCGTGAGCGTCCCCTTCGCGTACTCGGTGAGGACCTGCGCCGTCGTCATCGTGCGCTGGTCGTCGTCGCTGACGCTGACCGTCCACTCGTCGGGGTTCGCTGGTGCCTCACCGCCGAGCGCGGCGTGCGAGTGCTGGAGCAGCTGGGTCGCGGCTTGATCGTCGAACCCGCCGCCCCCTCCGGCATCAGCGCCGCCGGCATCAGCCCCTTGGGACTGAGCCTGCTGCAGTTGAGCCAGGACGCTCGGATCGTTGCCATTGACGACGATCGTGCTCGAGCATTTCTTGCACTTGATCTTGATGACCTTGCCGACGACTTTCTCGTCGGCGATCGTGTACTTCGCCGCGCAGGACTGACACGAGATTTTCATCCCTTAGACCTCCAGCGGCGCTACAGGCACGTCGCCACCACGGTGCTCCATCGAACGCGTGAGGAGGGGCCCCACGCATCCACAACTTTGCCCGCAAACGTGTTGCGGGAACCAATAACGAGCGAGAACAAGACCCAACGCCTTCGGCCGATGATAGGGCTTCGACGGAATAGCGATCAAGGTAGCGAGGTGGCGCATCGACGCAAGCTTCCTGCATGGACGCTCCTCGACGGGCTCGGGGACGCACTCCACGCGCGGAACTTGTTCAGGTTCGCGGCGGCGTTTTGTGTGGTCGCTTGGTCGCACGAAAGCCACGCAGAAGAGCCGAAACCGACGCTCGCCGGCACTTGGTCGGCGACCGCGATGACCGAGGCATGGAGCACCAAGGAGTGGGGCGACGCCTGTGGTCCGAAGCCGACATCGGGGGGCGGCGCCCCTGCAGGGACCGTCACGGTCGCCGACCAGGGATCCGAATTGTCGTTCAGCGGGGCGGGCCGGGCCTTCTCCACGGCGAGCTGTTGGGAGCCGACCCCGGGTCTCAAGCGGAGCAGCCACGCGGGCGGCAAGCGAGGATGGTCGTCGACGTGTGTGAGCCCGCCCGGGGACCCGAGGCGCGCGACCGTGAACACGCGCATGTCGGCCACCGACGACACGATCGTCTTCAACGAGACCGGCCTCTTCGAGTTCAACATCCAGGACACGACCTGCAAGGCGAGCGTCGCGCGGTCGCGTAGTTTCAAGCTGAAACAACGTGCCGGCGAGGCCGAGCCCGCGGTGTCGGCACCGACCGCGACGGCCACGGCCGCGCCTCCTCCCACGAGCACCCCGACCGTCGAGAGCGCGAAGCCGCCTCCTCCCGACTGCGATCCAAGTGCTCCTCCGGCGCGGCTCGAGGTGCGTCCGGCACGAAAGCTTCTGCGCCCGGGCGAGCAGCTCGACCTCGATATCCGAGTCCTGGACGCTCGAACGTGCATCGTTCAAGCGACGCCCGAGATCAAGATCGAGGAGGCGAGCGAAGGCCTCGCACCGCACGTGAAGATCGAGAAACACGCGGTGCACATCGACGACTCCGCGCCGGAAGGGACGGCCTTCGTCGTCGTGACGATGGGCGGCAAGTCGGTGCGGACGTCGATCGAGGTGACGCCCGCCGATCGCTACGCGGAGCTGCTCGCGAAGCGTGGTCTCGACGAGCGAGGCGAAGACACGAGCGCCCTCGTCGCGGAGATCGAGACCGGGCTCGGCGGACCGGAAGGCACCGCCGAGGACACGGCGCGCGCCCGGCGCATCACGTTCCTCGCGATCGTCGGTGGTGTCGCCGGGGCGCTCGGCATCCTCGCGCTGGCGCTGGTTCGGCGCGGTCGCCGAGCCCCGCCCGAGCGAGCGACGGAGGCGCCGCCGCCCCCCAACGTCGCGTTCTTCGAGACGACGACCCCTTCCGCGATGGAGTGCCCGAAGTGTCTCCGCGTCTTCGCGCCCGAGGCTGGGTTCTGCCCCGCGGACGGCACCGCGCTCGTCCCGTCGAAGAAGGCGCCGCCGCCCCCACCGGCCCCCTCCGAGCCACCGCCCGCAGGCGCAGCCGCGGAGCCAAAGAAGAAGAAGCGCGAGGTCGGGAAAATCTGCCCCACGTGCGGCGACACGTTCGCAGCCGACGCGTCGTTCTGCGGCAAAGACGGGACGCAGCTCGTGCAGATCAATTGAGGGAGATAAGAGCCGAGTGGGGCAGGCCACGTCGAGCGAAGCGAGACCGGCCGGGGCGGCTCCCACGAGGCTCGGTGCGCCGGAGGCGCACGCGAGTAAACAGGGCCTCGACGGCCTTGCGCCGGCACCCGGTCCGTTCTCTTCTTGGGCACGATGACGCTCGCGGACGACATTGCTGCGCTGCCCGACGACATGAAGCGCCGCCTCTCCGAACGCGGCTTTCGCGAGGAGCGCCTCTTCGCGTGGGCGAAGGGGATCGGTCAAGCGAAAGACGAGCGCAATCGGTACAAAGGCGTGGTCACGGCTCCACGCCCCGGCGACGTGTCCGACGCACCCGAGCCCGGCACCGCCGAGCACGCGCGCTACTACGCGAAGGGGCTCGAAGCGCTGCGCGCGGGCAAAGTGGCGCTCTGCGTGCTCGCGGGGGGCATGGCGACGCGCATGGGCGGCGTCGTGAAGGCCCTCGTCGAAGCCGTTCCCGGCAAGACGTTCCTCGATCTGCGGCTGGGCGAGCAGGCTGCGACCGAGCGCCTATCGGGTCGCAAGGTCCCGCTCTGGTTGATGGTGAGCGAAGCGACCCGCGACGGCATCGCGAGCGCGCTCGGTCCTCGCCTCGACGGTGATCACATCGCGCTGTTCGAGCAGTGCGTGTCGCTCCGGCTCGCGCCCGACGGGTCGCTCTTTCACGACGACGACGGCGTCAGCGTTTATGCGACCGGTCACGGCGACTTGCCGGAGGCGCTCGCGCAGAGCGGGCTTTTGAAGCGATTTCTCGATTCGCGCGGCGACGGCTACGTGTGGATCGCGAACCTCGACAACCTCGGTGCGACGGTCGACCCGGCGATCCTCGGCTGGCACATGGAGCATCCCAACGCCGTGACGGTCGAGGTCGTCGACAAGGTCGGCACCGACCGCGGCGGCGTGCCCGTCGTCCTCGACGGTAGGCGCATCATCTCCGAAGAGTTCCGCCTGCCGAAGGACGTCGATCCGACGACCATTCGCGTCTTCAACACGAACACGTTCGTCGTCGATGCGCGGGCGCTCGCCGATCTCGACTTCGAGTTCACCTTCGTCGAGGTCGACAAGAACGTCGGTGGCAAGAAGGCGGTGCAGTTCGAGCGCCTCCTCGGCGAGTTCACGGTTCCGCTCGAGCCGAGCTTCCTCCGCGTTCCGCGCGACGGAAAAGAGTCGCGCTTCTTGCCGGTGAAGGACAACGACGAGCTCGAGCGCAGGCGAGGGGAAATTCAGACGATCGCGGAGGCCCGAGGGATGCTCGCGTGAGCATCCGCCGCTCGCATGTCCTCGCCCCGCTGATCGTCCTCGGAGCCGCGCTGTTTGCCGAGAGCGGCGTCGCCGCTCCGCCGCTCAGCCCGAGCGAACCGCTTCCGTCACCTGGAAAGTCGGTCGCCACCGACGACGACGCATCCGCTGTCGCGGTGAATCCGGCGAACCTCGCGTTCGTCCCGGACCCGGAGCTTCGATGGATGTGGACGTACACCGGCGAGCTCGCCGACTTGCCGATGCGCGGCCACGCGATCGACGTCGCCGCGCCTCTCTGGTTCTTCGGGACCGGGCTTCGCGTCGAGCTGCACAACCCGCCGTTCGGAGCGCCGCCCCCGTTTTCGCGCAACTACCAGTGGATTCGCTGGGGCGTCGCCGGAAGGGTCGACGATTGGCTGGGGGTCGGCGCCGGGCTCGGCTGGTCGCTCTCCGACTCGCAACGCCTCGACGGCCAGTTCGGGTTGACCCTCGGCTTCACGCTTCGACCCAGCCAATACGTCTCGTGGTCGGGTCTCGTGCGCGACGTCAACGCACCGACGAGCCGCGACGACATCACGAGCTCGTTTCGCTCGTGGGAGACGGGCATCGCCGTTCGCCCCATCGATGGCCGGCGCGACTTCGAGCTCGGCATCGAGGGGCGCTTCTACGATCAGCTCGGCAACGGAACGGCGCGCGCGACCGTCGGCGTCGACATCCCGTACGTCGGCCGGTTGCGCGGCGACGTGAAGCTCGCCGACATGGACTTCGAGGACCCGCAGCTCGTCGCGACGGCCGGCCTCGACGTCAACTTCGGGCCGCTTCAAGTCTCCGGCGGCGCGCTCTTCGGAAACGGGATCGGCTTCGACAACTCCGGCTTCTACGTGGGCGCGGCGATGCGCCGCTACCGCGAGCCCGGCATCCCGTTCGGCAAGCGGGTCGCGCGCATCGACATCAACGACACGCCCGGTGATCGCGGCCACGTCCAGCTCCTTCGCAGGTTGTGGCGCCTCGCAAAGAACGACGAGATCGAAGGCGTCGTGCTCGTGATGAAGGACGAGCCCGCGTATTCGATCGCGCACGCAGAAGAGCTCGGCGACGCCATCCGCACCTTGCGCGCGAACGGAAAGAAGGTCGCCTGTCACCTCGAAGACGCCGGCGGCAAGGCGCTCTTCGTGTGCTCGCAGGCCGATCGCGTCGGCATCAACCCGGCCGGCGGCGTGCGGTTCGCGGGCCTCTCGGCGCGGTACTTCTACTTCGGCGGCACGCTCGACAAGCTCGGCGTCAAAGCCGACTTCGTCCGCATCGGCCCACACAAGTCCGCGGCGGAGCAGTTCACGATGTCGAAGGCGACCGACGTCGCCCACGCCGATCATCAAGACTTCGTGAACGAGGCGGAGGACGTGCTCATCCACGACGTCGGCGGCGGTCGAAAAATCTCGCGCGCGCAGATGAAAAAGACGCTCGCGAAAGGGCCGTTTCTCGCGCGCGAGGCCCGCGAAGAAGGGCTCGTCGACAACCTCGTCTACCCCGACGAGATCGATCGCTTCATGGACGAGGTGATGGGCGGCGACGCAACCGTGATGAAGTCGCTTCCCGTCACCGAGGCGCCGAAGCGTTGGGGTCGCGACGAGAAGGTCGCCATCGTTTACCTCTCCGGCGACATGGTGGACGGCGAGAGCCAGTTCATCCCGTACCTCAACATCCGGCTCGCGGGCTCGCGAACGATCAGCGCGGCGCTGAAGTCCGCTCGCGACGATCCGAGCGTAAAAGCCGTCGTTTTTCGCATCGAGACCGGCGGTGGCTCTTCGCTCGCGGCGGACGTGATCTTGCGTGAGGCGCAGCTGACGGCGAAGAAGAAGCCGTTCGTCGTCTCGATGGGCTCCGCGGCTGCGAGCGGCGGCTATTACGTCTCCGCGCCGGCGCCGATGATCTACGCGAACAGGAGCACCGTCACCGGCTCGATCGGCATCTTCTACGGCAAGGTCGACGTGACCGGTCTGATGAGCAAGCTCGGCGTCGGCAGCGATGCCGTTCGCTCGACGCCGCGCGCCGATGCGGAGTCGCTGTTCCGTCCCTTCAGCGAGGAAGAACGCGTCGTCCTCACCGAGAAGGTGAAGCAGTTCTACGATCTGTTCATCGCGCGCGTCGCCGAAGGGCGAAAGATGAAGCCCGAGGAGGTCGATGCGGTCGGTCGCGGTCGCGTGTGGAGCGGACGTCAGGCGAAGGAGCGAAAGCTCGTCGACCGGGTCGGAGGCCTGCGCGAAGCGCTCGAAGAGGCGCGACACCAAGCGGATCTCGCGGACGACGTCGCCATCATCGAGCTTCCCGAAGAGGACGATTCGCTCCTCGGCTTCTTGTTGAAGCTCGTCGGGTTCTCGCACGCGCAAGCAGGCGCCGGTGCGGTCGCGTTCCTTCCGCCGGCGCTCCTCGACGTCGCCCGCGCGCTGTCGCCGTTCCTCGTGTACGACCCGTCCGAGCCGCTCGCGCGCGTCGAGGTGTTCGAGGAGGCAGGGTTCCCCGCGAGCTTCCGCGCGGCACCCGACGACGATTCCGATGCTATCGACGGAGCGGAGTTGACCGAATGAGCACCCTGCTTTCTGCACGCGGCGCCCGCATCCACGTCGACGAAGCCGTCGCGATCGGCGAGCTGAACCTGGAGACGCGCGGCCAGCGCCTGGTTCTCACCGGCAACACCGGGCCCCTCGTCTCCGCGCTCACGGGCATCCCGCAAGGTGTCGCGGAGGCGGCGCTCCACGCGGCGACGTACGGCGAGCTTGCGCTCGTGCCGGGCCGCGCGCGCGCCGTCTCGGGAGAGCTTCGCCTCGCTGGTCACGACGTCGTCGCGGGCGCTCATCTTCCGCACGTCGGAGCGGCGCCGTTCGATCCGCCGCTGCCCCCGGAGTGGACGGTGGAGACGTACGTGACGCAGACCGCACGCCTCGCGATGGCCGCGCGCATCGAGTCGTTCTCACGCACGGAAGTAGCGCAGCGCGCGATGGACGCGATCTCGCGGCTGGGACTCTCCACGGCGAAGAAGAAGGGGCTACGAAGCCTTCATCCCGCGGAGCGTCGTGTGATGGTGCTCGCCGCTGCGGTCGCGTCCGGCCCCGCGGTGCTCGTCGCAGATCGGCCGCTCGCAGGCCTCGACGGCCAGGCCGCGCAATTCGTGTTCGGCGCGCTCGAGGCGGCCGCTTCGGATCGCGGGCTGGTCGTGAGCGTAGCGCAGGTCGCGCCTGGAACGACGGAGGGGACGTTCGCGCGATCGGCGTCGGACTTCGCCGCGTTCGTCGCGGGTGAGCTGTCGCTCTTCGGTCCGCCGGCGTCGGTGCTCGGCGAGCGCCGCGTGTTCCGTCTCACGATTCGATCCAACGCCGACGCGCTTCGGTCCTCGCTCGAGCAGCGTGGTGCTGCGCTGAGCGGCGGGCCGACACATTTCACGTTGCAGCTCGCCGACGGACAGGATCCATCGTTCGTGCTCGGGCTCGCGAGCGAGGTGCGCTCGGCTGTGGTGGAGATCGTGCCGGTCGTGTAGTGTCGCGGCCTATGGCGGAAGCTGCGCACACGCCGAAGATGCCCACCACGGGCCGCCTCGCGATCCTCACCGGGTTGTCGCTCGCCGCGTCGGCGATCCCCGTGCCCCTCGTTCCGGATCGCATCGTGTTCCAGATCCGCGGCGCGATCGTGCAGGACGTCGCATCTCGTCACGGCCTCAGCCTGACGACCGACGGGCGACGCGCGCTCGCCGAGGCATCGAGCGAGTCGCCGATCCGCGAGAGCCTGAAGAAGGGGCTCGGGTTCTTGAGCAAAACCTTCATCAAGAAGCTGAGCCCGCTCGCGACGTTCTTCACCGCGAGCTCCGCGGTCGAGGTGTTCGCGATGGGTCACCTCTTCGATCGTTACCTCGAGCTGCACCGCGGCTCGAAGTCGGTGCGCATCCACGGCGAAGAGGCGCGCGCCGTCCGCAAGCTGATCGACGCGGCGATGTTGAAAGCGTTGTCGCCGACGCTCCGTCCCGATCCGGTGCCGCTGCTTCCGCCGCCCGAAGATCTCCGCGACGAGTTCACGCGGTGGATCGACACCGTGATTCTCCTCGGTGCGGGCCTCCCGGGTTACCTCGAGCGCCGTCTCGACTCCGCGTTCGACGCGGTGGTCGCCGAGACGGGCGCGCCCGCTGCATGACCGACACCGAGCGCGATCACGAGCATTCCACGGCGCGTGCCCGGCTCTCGAAGTGCCGGCGGCTGATCATCAAGATCGGCTCGAAGAGCCTCACCGGTGACGCGTGGGATCACTTCGCCGCGGAGGTTCGCGCGATGCGCGACGCGCGTCGCGAGGTCGTAATCGTGTCGAGCGGCGCGATCGCGCTCGGCTTCCAGCGGCTCGCGCTTCGTGCTCGGCCGAAGGACATCGCGTGGCTCCAGGCTTCGGCCGCCGCCGGGCAGAGCTCGCTCATGCGCAAATGGGAAGACGCGCTTTCCCCGCACGGCCTCGTCGCGGCGCAGGTCCTCCTCACGCACGCCGACCTCGCGGACCGTACCCGCACGAACAATGCGCAACGCGCGCTCTCCGCGCTGCTCGAAGCGGGCGCGGTGCCGATCATCAACGAGAACGACGCGGTCGCAGTCGAAGAGATCAAATTCGGCGACAACGATCAGCTCGCGAGCATGGTCGTCCCGCTCGTCGGAGCCGACCTGTTGATGTTGCTCTCCGACGTCGAAGGTCTCCTCGACGATCGCGGCCGCCGCGTTCCGTTCGTGAAGAGCATCGCGCGTGAGGCTCGGCACTTCGCAGGCGGCTCCAAGTCCGGCGTCGGAACCGGCGGCATGACGAGCAAGCTCGAGGCGGCGCATCGGGCCACGCTCGCCGGCGCGAACGTCGTCATCGCGCACGCGCGCACCCAAGGCATCGTGGGCCAGGTCCTCGCAGGCGACGACACCGGCACGATCTTTCCCGCCGTGCACCAGCGCCTGTCGGCGCGAAAACATTGGATCGCGTTCACGCTGCGTCCGCGCGGCGCTCTGGTGCTCGATCGCGGCGCGACGGAAGCCGTCGCAAAGAATCGCAGCGTGCTCGCCGTGGGTGTCGTCGGTGTTCGCGGCAGCTTCCAGGTCGGCGACAGCGTCTCGCTCGTCACCGCCGAGAACGTCGAAATCGCGCGTGGGCTCGTACGCCTCTCCGCGGTCGACGCGGCACGTGCGTGCGGTCGTCGGACCGAGGACGGCAGGAGCGAAGAGCTCGTCAGCCGCGACGACCTGGTCGTGCTGCCGGAGGAGTAGCACTCTGTCCCACCTCCTCCGCACGAAATAAAAACAAGCGCCAGGAACCAAATTCAACGTCACGCTGTCAGTCCTCTCCTGCACGTGCTGCGGAGGGCGACGCGGATGCACAAGCTTGTTTTCGTTCTGAACGGGGTGCTGTTGTCGGGGGTTCTCACGGTGCTCTTCGTGGGCTCCGAGGGTGTGGCTTCACCGGTCGTACCGGGCGAGCCTTCCGATCTCTCGAAGCTCGAAGCCTCCGTCGCCGCCTCTCCGGACGCCGAGAACGTCGCCGCCCTCGCGTCGAAATACCTCGAGCGCGAGCAGCCGGGTCTCGCGCAGGCAGTCCTCGACTCGGCCCCCGAGGCGTCGAGCCTCCACCTCTCTCATGTCCGGTCGCGCGTCGCGCTCGCTCAGGGGCGCGTCGACGAAGCCCTCGAGATCTCACAGGCAACGCTGCGTGAGTGCGAGGCGCAGGGATCGGACTGCCCGAGCTGGCTCTACGCGAAGTCGATTCATCAAGCGCACGTCCTGTCGGCGATGAAGGGTGCCGGCGTTCAGGATCCGAAGGACGACCGCGGCCTCACACAGGCGGTGCTCGTCAGTGCGCTTCAGGACGTGCGCGTCGGCGGTCTGTGAGCCACGCTCTCGTCTCACGAGATTCGACTCTCATAAAAATCGTCCCCGACCACCCAATGGTCTCGTAACCTCGTTCGTCGAACCCACTGCTTCACCTCCGTCTTGCCCGCCGTACGTGGGTTCTCGCCAAAGCACTGGCAGCACCTGCTTCAAACCGCGATTCCCGTTCTTCGGGCGTCGCGCATGGGCCGTTTGTCCTTACGAGTCAGCTCGTCGCGCAACCTGATCGCGCTGGTTGGCTTCCACGCAGGCTTCCTGCGTGTCACATCCCCGTCGCCCGAACGAGGACCGCGTGAGCCCTGAGCCCTCTCGCCCCGCCCTTTCGTTGTCCGCGAGACGTCGCCCTGTTGCGGCTCGCACCTTCAACGCAGCGGGATGGACCGCGCTGCTCGTCGCAGCCGTCGCGTCGCTTTCGGCGTGCACCCGCCCGTCGAAGCTCGAAACGCCGAAGCCGGCAGGTGACGATCAGCAGACCTGGTCGCGTCCCTTCCTCGCTCCGCTCGAGCTGACCGACGATCCGCTACAGGACGCCATCGTTCGCGTCGTGGGCTCCGTGAGCTGCAGCGGGACGCTGATCGCCGACGACCTCGTCCTCACCGCGCATCATTGCGTCACGCAGCGCGGACCGAAGGGCGCGATTTTGCCCCGTGACGAGGACGCGTCCTCCGTTCGCGTCGAGCTCGGCGGTGACGACCTTCCGTGGGGTGAAGTCGGTGTGAAAGCCATCGTGACCCCGGCGTGTGGCTACGAGCAGGGCGGCGGCGACATCGCGATCCTGGTCCTCAGCCGTAAGCTCGTCGGCATCCCGACCTTCGTGCCGCGTCTCAGCGGCGACCCCCAGGTCGGCGAGGAGGTAACGCCCTGGGGCTTCGGTCGCTGCGCGATGAACGACGGCCCCATCCACCGGCGCAGCCGCGCTGGCGGGGCGGTCACCGATTTCGACAGCGGCGTCTTCCGCGCCGACGCGGCCATCTGCCCCGGCGACTCCGGCGGGCCCGCGCTGAACTCGCGCCGCGAGGTCGTCGGCGTCGTCTCCGCCGCCGTCATGGATACCGACGCCCGCACCAAGGACCCGGCTTACTTCGCACGGCTCGACAAGTTCGAGCACCTCTTCTCCGCCGCACGCGAGATCGCCGACGGCGCCAGCCCGACCGAGCTGCCTCCCTACAAGAGCTGCGAATCGCTGTAGCTCTCTCGCGACGATCCGCCGCGAAGTGCACCCTCACGCTGCCGGCTTGGTAGCATCCGCCGGTGCGGAAGTTCCTCAAGGGACTGGCTTGGGTTGCCGGCGTCATCGCGGTGATCGTGATCGTCGCGCGGATCTTCTTCGTGAAGCCGTGGCGCATCCCCGACGATGCGCCGCTCAACGCGTCGATCGCTCCGACGCTCGAGTCGGGGGATCTCGTGCTGGTGCTGTTCAGCGGGACGCGCGAGGCGGGAGACCTCGTTCGTTGCGCCCACCCCGAAGAGCCGACGCGTTGGATCGTCGGGCGCATCCACGGCAATGGCGGCGACAAGGTAATGGTCGAGGGCCAGTTCGCGACCATCAACGGCCGGAAATACCGCACCACCGAGGCCTGCCTGCACGACCACTACGATGTCGTCGCCCCCGGCGGCGTGAAGAAGACGCTCTCCTGCAACCGCGTCGATTTCGGCGGCGGCTGGCATTACATCCTCTGGCAGGCGGGCTCCGAGGTGTCGCCGTCCAACGAGACGCTGGTCGGACCCGATCGCTATTACCTCGTCAGCGACAACCGCACCGACTCGTGGGACTCGCGCGACTACGGAACGGTGCCGGCCAACACCTGCACCGACAAGGTTCTGTTCCGGCTCTGGGGCAAGGGCGGCTTCTTCGACTCGGACCGCCGCTTCGAGTACCTCCGGTGACGACCCCCGGTTGATGATCCCAGCGGTGACGACCCAAGCGGTCCACAAAAAGCGCGTGAGCTTGACGGATTTGCGGCTCGAAGGCGACCATACGCGCAAGCCATTCGACCCGGCTCATGCGGCGCGGGTCTCGAGGTAACGGTTTGGACGCGGAACGCACCGAGATCGGCATCGTCTGCGGACAGTGCGACGAGTGGAACCCGATGGGTGCCGCCGCCTGCTCCTCGTGCGAAAACGAGCTTTCGCTCGTTCCGCGCCGTTCCATCCCACCGAAGGCGCAACCTGCTGCCGAGCCCGCTGCGGCGTCGTCGGCGCAAGCGCGGGATCGCGTCAGCTCGACGACGCCGGGACGCGAGCGTCTCGGCGGCCTCGCGTCGGAGCCCGGCGGCCCGCGCAAGGACACGCGCTCCGGCATGCAGCCACCAGCCGCAGGCGCGCCGGCCCCGCTTCGAAAGCCCTCCGCGCTCGCCATGATGGCGATGCGATCGAACCCTCCGCCGCGCGCGACGTCGCCCGCGGGAACGGAAGGACCCGCCCAACCTTCACAATCGTCCTCGGCTGCAGAGAAGCTCGCCGCAAGATCGACGACGACCCCCGTATCACCGCAGCACCCCCCGAACGCACAAGCTGGTAAAGCCCAGGCCGAACCGGCTGCGCCCAAGGGGCCCGCACCGAAGCCCGAAAAGCTTCCGCCGCTCGACTTCAGCAAGCTCTCTCAGGAGGAGTTGATGGAACAAGCTCGCCACTACGTGTGCCGCTCCTGCTCGAGCGGCGTGCCCATGGGCCACAAGTTCTGTGGCCGCTGTGGGGAAGCCGTTCCTCCCGAAATTTTGAGCGCGCAGACGCTCTTCTTCGGGGACATGCAGAACCCGGCGAAGGCGAAGCTGATCCTGATCCGCGGCGAAGGCATGGACGGGCTCTCCTTCCATCTCAAGGCGGAGCAGCACATCGTCGGTCGCGACGGCCAGCTGCCGTTCCCCGATGACCCGTTCGTGTCGAGGCGGCACGCGAACTTCTTCTATCGCAACGGCAAGCTCGTCGTTCGCGACGAGGGCTCGCTGAACGGCGTGTACATGCGCGTCCGCGGCACCGTCGAGCTCGCGCCGGGCGATTCGTTCCTCGCGGGCGAGCAGCTCTTCCGCTTGGATTTGAACCCGAAAGCCGCCGATGGGCAGGCGCCGGACGGCACGTACTTCTATTCGTCGCCGAAACACCCGAGCACGTTCCGCCTCGTCCAGATCCTTCAGGGCGGCGCGCTCGGCATGGCTGTGTGCGCGCGCGGCAACACGCTCCTCATCGGTCGCGAGGGCGGCGACTTGAACTTCCCCGGTGACCTCTACATGTCGGGCTCACACTGCCGCATCGAAGAGGCCGAGGGCCGCTTCACGCTCAGCGATCTCAACAGCCGCAACGGGACGTACCTGCGTCTGAAGAGCGAACGCGAGCTCGGCCACGGCGACTATCTCTTCATCGGCCGCAAGCTTCTACGGGTCGAGCTCAACACGAACTGATACGTGGTCAAAACGCTGGTTTTCTTCGATGCGCGAGGGGGCGCCCTCGCCTCGCTCGCAGCTTCCATCTTGCGTTCGCGCGGCGTCGAGACGCGCGCCGAGTCGAGCGGCCCGATCGTCGAGCGGCCCGAGATCGCGACGGTGCTCGCCGAGATCGGCGTCACCTCGGTCGTCGCGCCGATCCAACGCAGCGGAGCGCGACCCGAGCACGAGCTCCACATCGAGCTCGGCGGTTCGCGACCCGCACCCGTCGACGTGTCGCTCTACGAGGGCCCGGACACGACCAACTTCGGATCGACCGAGCTCGAACGCCTCGCGAAGGCGCGGATCAGCCGCGACCGGATCGAGCGCTGGGTCGATCGCGGCGCGCAGCCGGCCTGATCGCTCGAGGTCCGATCACTCCGCGTCGCAGAGCTCTCGGAAGCGGCCGGTCGCTTTGCTTTCGGCGAAGTCGGCGAGGCAACCCGGACCCTGGCTCACGGCCTCGAGCGCGCGGCGCGCCGAGCCGCTGTCCCACTCGCGCATGCCGTCGTATCGAGCGCGAATGAAGCCGTTTCCATCGATGATCCACGTCTCCGGGACCATCGTCGTGCCGTAGAGATCTTTCGTCACCGAGCTCGTCGGGTCGCGCAGGATGCGGAAGGGGAAGCGCCCCTCCTTCAGGACCTTCGAGACGTCGGCGTCGAGGTTCGGATCCGCCGCGAGCGTCGTTCGCAGCTCGTCCTGCAACGTCTGCTGTTCCTCGAAGTCGTCGTTGTTGACGGTGATGAAGACGATGTCTTTGCGGCCCTCGAGCGCAACGGCGAGCCGCGCGAGCGCAGGCATCTCCTTCATGCAGGGCTCGCAGGTGTAGCTCCAGAAGTTCATCACGACGGTCTTGCCCTTGAACTCCGAGAGGCTGACCATCTTGCCGTCGATGTCCGGCAGCTTGAAATCCGGTGCGGTGCGGTTCCTCCCCGCGTAGGTGGGGCGCATCGCGCACGTCGCGGAGCAGAGCGCGCGCATCTGATCTTTTCGCGCCGCTTGAACGAAGCCGAAGACCGCCGCCGCGGCGAGGGCGATGAAGCCGATCTGGATCGCGTAGTTGCGGGCGAGGGTCCGGTCGACCTTCGCGTACCGATAGAGCTTGGTGAAGAAGAGCGGCAGCCCACGCATGCCGGATCGCATGAGCTCGTCGTCGATCGCTTTGATCCGCTGATCGCGCTCCGAAAGGACGAGCTCCGCTTCCTCGGCGTGGGTCGGCCGCCCGGGCTCGTTCGTGGCTGCTGCGTCCTGTGCCATCGGGGCGCTCACTCTATCGCGCAAACGTCAGGAGGCGACAACGTGGAGGGATTTCTTCTTCTTCATGGGGGCGCGCTCGGCCACCGCCTCGAACGCGCGCTTGTAATCGGCAAACGTCCCGCCCGCGTGGACGGCGGTGCGAACGGCTAGGCCTTCTCGCTCGCCGCCTTGCGCGAGGACGTATTCCGCCCAAGCCCAGCGTGCGCTCGTCGCCCGAACGTCGGCTCGGCCCTTCAGACCGCGCCTCAACCGCTCGAGTCGTGCGTTCACCGTCGAGATCCCGGCAAAAGGGCTCTTGTCGAGCGGGGTGTTTCGCTTCGCGCAGAAGGGCGCGATCCCCAGAGCGACCGGCACGACCGCCGAGAGCTCGGACACGAACGCCGAGCACTCGTCGATGTCGGCGTCGGTTTCGCCCGGCAGGCCCACCATCAAGTAGAGCTTGAGGCGCTTCATCCCGTGGGCACGCGCGAGCTCCGCGGCGCGGTGGAGGTGTTTGATGCGTGCGCGTCGCTCGAGGCTCTCGCGCAGGCGCTCGCTCGGTCCATCCATCGCGGTCGTCAGCGTCTTGTAACCGGCCGAGCGGAGCGCACCGACGAACTCGTCGTTGAGTCGATCCGGGCGAAGGCTGGACAGCCCCACTTCACAACCGCGCTCCGCCAGCGTCCGGACGATCTCCGCGACCTTCGGGTGGTCGCTCACCGCTGCGCCGACGAGGCCGACCCGGCGCGCATCCTCCGGGATGAGGCCGAGGATCGTCTCCTTCTTCACGATGCGCATGCCGCCGTTCGTCGAGCGCCGCATCACGCAGTATTGGCAGGCGCGCGAACAGCCGCGCTCCGTCTCGATCAAGAACATGTCCGACAGCTCGGTGTCCGGAGAACGAATCGCGGAGTACGCAGGAAGCGTTTCGTCCGCGCATTTCGCGACCGACGGCAACGTCGAGCCGTGCGCCGACGGGACGAACACGTGCGGAATCGCGGCGAGTGCTTCGAGCGCGGCGGTTTTGTCGGTCGCCGACTCGAGGACGTTCATCACGTCTTGGATGAGCTCGTCGGCTTCACCCATCACGATCGCGTCGACAAACGGTGCGAGCGGCAGCGGGTTCGAGAACGTGAGTGGGCCGCCCGCGACGACGATCGGATCGGCGTCGGTGCGTTCTGCCCGCAACGACGGGATGGCGGAGGCTTCGAGCATCTGGACGACGCCGGCGAGCTCCAGCTCGTAGGCGACGCTGAACGCGATGACCGGGAAATCGCGCAGAGGCCGCAAACCCTCGTAAGACAGCGGCGCGACCTCGACCCCTTCCGCGTCGTCGGGGAGGAAGAAGCGCTGGCAAGCCGTGCCATCGCGCCGCTGGATCAGCTTGTAAATCTGCTGAAACCCGAGCGAGCTCATCCCCGCGCGGTACGGCGAGGGGTAGGCGAGCGCGACGGTGAAGGGCGCGGACTTTTCAATCCGACCGACCTCCCTACCGAGGCGCGCGCGAATGGTTTCGGCAGATTCCCAGCGGCTCACGTTGCGAGACCGTCTTTAGCAGCTCGGGGCCGACGCCGCCTTTCCCTGTCGTTCGCTGGAGTTGTGGGCGATACCGCTCGGCTGGTCCCTGGATCGCGCAACCCCCAGCGCGATTGGCCACAGTCATCGAACGCGCAAAGCATCGAACTCGTTTTGCGAATCGACTCCATGATACCGTTTCGAAGTCGTCACGGCGCGGTGGATTTGGCCTGCGTCGCCTTCCTTTTCGCGTTCAGCACGTCCTCAGCCCGCTGCTTGGAGGAGCCATGAAGAGCCTGTCTTTCCGCTCATCGGTCCCGTCGATCGCGCTCGCCCTGTTCGCGCTTTCGTCCGCATGCGAACCCGGCAACAGCACCGACGGAGCAGGCGCGTCCGACAATCCAGGAGGCAACAGCTCGCAAGGCGGCGCTGGCGGCGGCGGTGCTCCGGGCAGCGGAGGCAACCCCAGCAGCGGCGGCTCGAACAGCCAATTCATGGTCGGCCCGGGCGGCAATACGCCGGGCGGATGCATGTCGACGGGCGACGAGGACGCCGACATGGACGGGTTCACCGTCAATCAGGGCGACTGCAACGATTGCGACAAGAACACGAATCCGGGCGCGATCGAGGTCGTCGGCGAGGACGACGGCACGGGCGGTGGCGGCGGCTACGTTCCTGTCGACGAAGACTGCGACGGCACGCCGGACAATCCGCCCGAGCCGTGCGACACCGGCCTCGCGCTCGACAGCTCGAACGCCGAAGACGCCGCGCGCGCGATGGAGCTCTGCAAGCACGCCAACACCGACCAAGAGTGGGGCGTCGTCGCGGCGCAGTTCGTCCGCGCGAACGGCGGCGCGATGAGCTCGACGCAGCAGAACGGCATCCTGCCGAACTTCGGACCGAACGTGCCGCCGCGTGGTGGCCAGTCGATGTTCAGCATCTCCTCCGGTCGCGCGCGCATCCCCGGCCAGCCCGGCGCGTGCGGAAGCGCGACGTGCGTCGGATCCGGCGGGGGAACGCCGCCGAGCGCGGCCTACCCGCAAAACGCGCCCGGTTGCGACATCAGCGACGTGATCAACGACGACGTCGCGCTCGAGCTCACGCTGCGCGCGCCGACCAACGCGACCGGCTACTCGTTCGACTTCAAGTTCTACTCGTTCGAGTATCCGGACTACGTCTGCACGACCTTCAACGATCAGTTCATCGCGCTCGTGAACCCGGCCCCGATGGGCGCGATGGACGGCAACGTCTCCTTCGACTCGCAAGGCGCACCCGTCAGCGTCAACGTCGCGTACTTCACGATCTGCGACGACGGCAGCTGCCCCGGCGGGTCGGCCGAGATGCAGGGCACCGGCTTCGACACCTGGCGCGGATCCTTCGACGACGGCAACGCAGGTGGGACCGAGTGGCTCCGCACGCAAGCTCCGGTCGAAGGCGGTTCGACGTTCAGCATTCGCTTCGGCATTTGGGATACGGGCGATACGGCGCTCGACTCCACCGCGGTCATCGACAACTTCCAGTGGCTGGCGACCGGCGGCACCGTCGATCTCGTCACCGAGCCGCCGCCTCCGCCGATGTGATTGTGTCGGCGACGCGCGCGCGATGGACACGCAGGTTTTTCCATTCGCGCGCGCGATGACCGGAAGTAAGGTTCGACGCGGATGCCTCCCCCGCTGAAGACCGTCCTCGCGTTTGTCATCGTCGCGTGGCTGGTCATTGCCATCGTCCAGACGTGGCTCAGCCGGCGGCTGCTCGTCGTCGACATCGAGGACGGCAAAGTGAAGCGAGCGTCCGGCAAGGTTCCGCAAGAGGTCCTGTCCGAGGTGCTCGACGTGCTCGAGCACGCGAAGTCGACCGGTCACGCCGAGGTTCGCCTCTCCGAAGGAAAAGCGATCGTCGTCACGCGCGGCGGCATCGACGATAACGTCGCGCAGCGACTGCGGAACGTTATCGGCCGTTTTCCTCTGGCAAAGCTGCGTTCTGGACGACCCATTCGACGCCGGGGCTGAGCGCGACCCACACCGTGCGCTAGGCTTCGACGCCATGTCGCTCGAGCTCAAGCGTCACCCGACGTTCGCGGGTGTGAAGGGTCCTGTCGTCGTCGTCGTGATGGATGGTGTCGGCATCGGCCGCAGGGACGATTCGGACGCCGTCTACACCGCGCGGACGCCGAACCTGGACGCGCTCTCGAAGCGCGCGCTGTTCACGAAGCTGAAGGCGCACGGCACCGCCGTGGGCCTGCCGAGCGACGACGACATGGGCAACAGCGAGGTCGGGCACAACGCGCTCGGTGCCGGTCGCATCTTCGACCAGGGCGCGAAGCTCGTGAACGAGGCGATCGAGACCGGCGCGCTCTTCCGAGGTGACGCGTGGAACACCGCGACGAGCCGCGTTCGCGCGAGCGGCGAGCCCCTGCATTTCATCGGGCTCCTCTCCGACGGCAACGTCCACAGCCACATCGCGCACCTCATCGCGATGCTGCGCAAGGCCGACGAGCAAGGTGTCGCGAAGGTCCGCTTGCACGTGCTGCTCGATGGCCGCGACGTCCCCGAGACGAGCGCGCTCGAGTACGTCGACCAGATCGAGCGCGTGCTCGAAGAGATCTCCGCGAAGCCGGGGCGTGACTACCGCGTAGGCTCCGGCGGTGGCCGCATGAAGGTCACCATGGATCGCTACAACGCCGACTGGGCGATGGTCGAGCGCGGCTGGAAGGCGCACGTCCGCGGCGAGGGACGGGGCTTCAAGAGCCTACGCGAAGCGGTCGAGACGCTTCGCGCAGAGAACCCCGGCATCAGCGATCAGAACCTGCCAGCCTTCGTCATCGTCGATGAGCGCGGCGAGCCCGTCGGCAAGATCCGCGACGGCGCGTCGGTGTTGTTCTTCAACTTCCGGGGTGATCGCGCGATCGAGATCTCGCGCGCCTTCGAAGATCAGACCTTCACCGAGTTCGAGCGCGGCCCGCGCCCCGACGTCTTCTACGCGGGGATGATGCAATACGACGGCGATCTGCTGGTGCCGAAGCACTTCCTCGTTCCACCGCCGGAAATCGACCGCACCCTCGGCGAGTACCTCGCACGCGCGAAAGCGCAGCAACTCGCGTGCAGCGAAACGCAGAAGTACGGCCACGTGACGTACTTCTGGAACGGCAATCGAAGCGGCAAATTCGACGACAAGCTCGAGACCTACCTCGAAGTGCCGAGCGACATCCTGCCCTTCGAAGAGCGGCCGTGGATGAAGGCCGCGGAGATCACCGACCGCGTGATCGACGAGCTCAAGACGGGCCGTTATCGCCACGCGCGCCTCAACTACGCGAACGGCGACATGGTCGGTCACACGGGCTTTTTCGACTCGACCGTCGTCGCCGTCGAGGCGGTCGACCTGCAGATCGGACGACTATCGCCGGTCATTCGCGCGCTCGGCGGCGCGCTCATCGTCAGCGCCGATCACGGCAATGCCGACGAGATGTTCGAGTGGGACAAGAAGACCAAGTCGGTCTCGCGCGATGCATCGGGCCGGCCGCGGCCGAAGACGAGCCACACGTTGAATCCGGTGCCTTGTTACATCGAGATGCCGGAGCAGGCGCTGCAGCTCTCGGAAACGGCGCCGACGTCGGGCATCGGAAACGTCGCCGCGACCGTCCTGCACCTCATGGGCTATGCGGCGCCCGACGGGTATTTGCCGTCGCTCCTTGGGTGAGCGATTCAGATCAACCCGATGATTGCGGGGAAGACGTCCGTGGCAGCCGTATCGGAACCCTTACCCGAGTCGTCGATGATCGCGACGATGGGTAGGCCCGTGTCGAGGATGAGAGCCGCGATCTCCTCTGTCAGGTCATTGTCGTCTCCGTTTCGATAGATGTTGCCGCTGCGATCCACCTTCACGAATACGGCCGTCACAGCGACGTTGTCCGAGCCCACCACGACGATTTCGTTGTAGCCGTGCCCGCCGGAGGTTCCGCTCGTGCCGGCGAGCACGTCGGTCGGTGAGAGCAATGTGTAATCCGTGTTGGCGGCGAGCACTCTTTGAAGCTCGTCACGGACGTTGTCCGGCCGGTTGGAGAGGCCTTGGTCTTTCGTGGCGGCGCTGCCGATGTCGCCTTCGCTCGCGCTCAGGATGAAGCCATACGGCGTGAATGTCGCGCGGTGCTTTTCGTCGATGACCGAAGTGCTGTTGAGGTTGTCTTTGACGAAGTCGGGGTTTCTGAAAGCGGCCTTGTAGAAGTTGACTCGCAGCTTCTTCGTTAAGCGGCCTTCTCCCCAGTCCCGGGTTTGCTCGTCGACGATCGTAGGGTCCAATGCGTCAAAGCGATCTCTGAATTCTTGAACGGTGTTTTCGTAGTCTTGCTCTTTCGACGTGCCGATGTCGCCCAGGTTGAGGTCTGCGATGGGCGTCGAAATCCCCTTGATCGCGGTGACGATGTATTGGAATCGACCGGCGTCGTGTTCCTCAGGTTTCGTGAAGTTGTCTGGGTGCCATTCAGTTCGTTTGGAGAAGTCCCCGGCCAGTTGATCTCCGTGGTAGCCGAGGGCCTTGTGCAACTCGTGGAGGAGCGCGGCATCGTGCTTCCTCTCCAGGTCTCGTCGCATGGTCCGGAGCTCGGACGTGGTCTTTCCTTGTTGCGCAGCGACGAGGAGGATGCCGCGAATGGCGTGCCGGCGTGCCTTCACGTCGTCGTCTCGACTGCTGCCGGAAAAGCCCAACGAGATTGCTCGGCTCGTTTGGGCGCGCGCGTTCCCATCGGCCGGTAGCGCGGCCGCGAGTCGGTCGGCCGTCTCTTTATCGGCGAGCGCCTCGACGGCATCGAGGGTGGCTCGTAGGCGGCCCTCGGCGGTCTTCTTGCCTCCGCCGGGTGCCGGGTGGCTGATCGGTGCTCCGAGCGTGCGGGAGATCAGGCCTCGATGACGCCTGCTGCTGCGGAATAGCGGCATGACGAGCGAAGGAGCACCGAAGCGCTCGCGCGTGTCAAGCAGCCCGCGTCCGACCGGCTGCTCGGCTTGTGCAGCCGCAAGTGCCGTTAATGATGGCTGGTTCCCGCGCGTGGATTCGAACCACGATTCGAGGATTCAAAGTCCTCTGTCCTGCCTTTAGACGACGCGGGAGAGACCGGGCCGAAGTAGTCGAGGGCCGAACGGGTTGCAACCGGTGTGCGCCGGTCGGGCGCGACCCGGCATCCGACGCGCGGCTACTTCGACTTCTGACGTGTGCGGTGCTGGCCCCGGCTCGTCGGTGACCACGACTTCTTGCGGCCGTTCGAGATCTTCGGCTGGGCCTTCGCCGACGTCGCCTTTGCCTTCGGGGTGGCGCTGCTCGAAGGCGCGAGCGCAGCATCGGCATCCTTCGCGGGCGAAGCAGCGGTGCTGGTAGCCTCGGGGGATTTCTCGGAAGGCGATTTCTCGGCGGGCGCCTCCGCGACCGGTGCAGCCGGCTCCAGCTGCGTCGCTTCGGGCGCCGGAGCGTGCGCTTTCGCGCCGGGCACCTCGAGCGCTCCGTTCGACAGCGATTGCGAGAGCGCCGCGGACGTCACGTCGACATTTTCGCCCGCGGCACGAAGCGCCACGTCGTTCGCGGCGGACGCTGCGACCGAAAAGCCGACCGCAAACGCTGCTACCGCAGCGAACGCAGCGACGACGGTGCGACGAATCCGAGGCGTGTACCGCCGCGATTCGATCGGAATCACCATCCTCGGCGCAGGCATGCTCGCAGCTTGCGCGGCTGCTTCCGGATCGCGTCGCAAGGCCGCCGGCAGATCGGGATGATCCAGCGCGGAGGTCGCGAGCGGCGGAACGCTGTTCGGCGTGAGCGCCGAAGCCTCGTCGGTGCGCGGTGCGTCCGCGACCGTCTCGGCCGGCGTCTCCGCAGCCAATTCGGCCGACGTTTCCGCAGGGGTTTCTGCCGAGGCTGTTGGAGAGCTCTCTGCGGCGGTCTCTGCCGGCTCGGCCGCACCGAAGCTCGGCGGGCTCAGCGTGTAGTCGAGCGTCGTGCGCTCCGCGCGGCCCGCTCCTGCGAGCGAGGGCGAAACGTTGAGCGCGCAGCGGAGCTCCGGCACATCGCAAGCGCGCGTCCAAGCCTCGCGGCCGAGCCTCCAGACGCGCACGTCGGGCTGCAGTTGGCCGACGTTCAGCGCGTACCAGAGGTCGAACGTGCTGTACGCGCGCATCTCTACGCCTACGCCTGCGTCGACCGCCCACGTGAGACGAGGCTCGTCGAGCGCGTGCTCGAAGTCGCTCAGTGCCGAGCCGTCTGCCTCATCCGACCGTGCGACGGTCGGCAAAGAAGAGCGGCCCGGGCAGCCCCTTTCTGCCTCGTCCATGACCCGTTCCGCTATCGGACTCGGCGGGTGGGGGCCAACTCTTGGGACGTCATTCGGTCGCAGGATGTAGGGGCGGGGTGAGGGCTATTTGCCGCGAAATAGAGGGAAATGCCGCGTTCGGAAGGGGGTGGGAACGGGGTGGAGCGCCGGTCGGAGCCGGGTGGTGCGTCGGTCGGAGCGGGCGGCGCGCGGGGTGGAGGGCGGCGCGGGGGGCGGGTCGGCGGCGGGGGTCGGCGGCCATCCGCGGCGAATGCATCGAGGCGTCGCATCCGAGCGGGATGGGTGGGACCCATTGGGGGACCAGCCCAGGGCATCCGCCGCGAACGCAACGAGGTGTCGCGTCCAAGCGCGATGGGGAGGGCCCATCGAGCCCGATTGAAACCTCTCGTTTCACTCGGCGCATCGGCGGCAGCGCGTCCACGCGTCGGCGGCGCCGCCACGGGGCCGGCACCACGAGCTGGATGCCACGAGCTCGCTGCCACGAGCCCGCTGCCCACGAGCCCCGCGCCCGCCGCATCCGGCGCGATCCGAAGTGCCCTGGTTCAGACTCAACGCCGCGACTTCGGATCGTGCTCGCCGCGGATTCGATGCGTCGGCGCTCATCCCAGGCGCACAAAACGCGATAAACGCCGCAATTCTCGATCCGAAGTGCCGTGGTTCAGACTCAACGCCGCGACTTCGGATCGGCCGTCGAGCCGTCGCCGAGCCTTTGCCATCGAGCATCGATCGGTCACGCATCGCGCGCGCTCACGGCGCGCGTCGCGTCGCCGCCGACTTGTCCGCCGTCCCTTGAACGTCCCCGGAACCTCAATAGCCTCGACCCTATGAAACCTACTTCTCTCCTTATCTTCGCGATGCTCACGGCGGCTGCTTGCGGCGACGACTCCTCGACAGGCGGCGGTGGAAGCGGCGGAACACCTGCGACGGGCGGTTCCCCCAATGGCGGCGCGCCCGAAGGTGCCGGCCCTCAAGGCGGCGATCCCCACGGTGGCAACGGCGGCGCGCCGATCGGCGGCGAAGGTGGAGCCGGCGGCGGCGAGGGCGGCGCGCCTCCCATCGAATGCATCGAGCCCGATGGTGCAGTGCTCGCGGTGCGTGAGTGGTTCGTCGGCGACACCTCCTTCGCCGGCGCGGAATCGCCGACAGCGTGGAGGACGTTCGGTCGCAACATCGACGGCCTCACGACGACCAACGACTTCAGCGGCCATTGCGCGCCGAACACCGGCGCCGCGCCGAACAACGCGTTCCCCGACGGGGACGACGGCATCGATAACGCGTTCGGCAGGAGCATCATCCCGATCGTGAAAACGGCCTTCCAAGGGAGCCCGAGCCAATCCGCGACCGACTCCATCGAAGCCGGCGAAGGCACGCTGCTGTTCGATCTCGTCGCGCTCTCGCTCCCTGACCAATCACCCGTCGTGACGCGTCTCTACGGCGGCGGTTCGCTCCCTGCTCCCCCTGCGCTCGACGGCACCGATTGCTGGCCGGTTACACCGGCGTCGCTCACGAACCCCGCCGACATCACGACCGCGGCCGTCACGTTCCCCGAGTCTTCCGTCGTCGCGAATCTCTTCACGAGCGGTGATCCGGTCGACGTCGACGTGGTGCTCTCGGTCGGCGGCTACAACCTCGCGCTCACGGTTCACCAAGCGGTCGTGACGATGGTCCTCGACGACGATCACCTCGGCGCAACCCAAGGCATGATTTCGGGCGTCCTCGACACCGAAGAGTTCATCGCGACCATCCACGACCTCCTCGGCGCCGTCGACCCGTCGCTCTGCGAAGGGGCGGCCTCACAAGGCATCGAGAACCAGATCCGACAAGCGTCCGACATCCTGGCCGACGGAACGCAGGCGCCCAACGTCACGTGCAGCGGCATCAGCGTCGGTATCGGCTTCACGGCCGAAAGCGTCAGCCTCGGCGGCGTCGGCCTGGATCTGCCGCTCGCGGACACCTGCCCGTAGCTCTACGCGGAACACATCGTGCGCGGTCCACGCACGGCTTGGAGTCTGCTAAGCCGTGCGCGTCATGCGGCACTCTCTTCATTTCGCTCTGTTCGTCCCCGCGATCGCTGTTGCCTGCTCGAGCACCCCCGCGCCCGAGCCGACGCCCCCGCCCAAAGCGACGGCGGCGCCGCCCACCGTCGACACGGCGGCAATGGAGACGGCGACGCCCGCGACGGCCTCCCCCACCGCCGCGCCGGCGCCGACGCAAATCGCCAACGTCGAGCCGGTCACCGACGGCTCGCAGAACGGCGCCTGTCCCGCCGATATGGTGCTCGTCGAAGGCGACTACTGCACCGAAATCGAAGAGCACAAATGCAAAAAGGAATGGTGGGCAGAATCCAACAAGAAGCGCGTCTGCGAAGAGTTCGAGAGCACCAAACCGAAGTGCACCGGCAAGATCGTCAAGAAGCGCTATTGCATCGATAAATTCGAGTGGCCCAACCAAAAGGGTGTGCGGCCCGAAGTGATGAATCGCTTTCACCAGGCGCAGGTGAAGTGCGCCGCGGTCGGTAAGCGCATGTGCCAAGAGGCGGAATGGAATTTCGCCTGTGAAGGGCCCGATATGAAGCCCTTCCCTTATGGGTACAAGCGCGACCCGTACAAGTGCAATGGCGACCACCTCTGGGACGACCCGGACATGAAGAAGGTGGAGAAGCGCGACCCGACCGAGCTCGCGCGCCTTTGGAAGGGTGTCCCGAGCGGCTCTCAGCCCGATTGCGTCAGCGACTTCGGCGTCTGGGACATGCCCGCCAATGCGGACGAGGTCGTCGCCAGCGACCAAGGCAAGAACTCGCGCCGCGGCGAATTCGACAGCGTCCATACCGGCGGCCCCTGGTACAGCGGCGTCCGCAATCAATGCCGCCCGAAGGTCTACACCCACGGCGAGGACTTTTATTACTACTTCCTCAGCTTCCGCTGCTGCGCGGAGCCCGACGGCAAAGCGACCGACCCGCGAACCGCCCGCCAAATCAGCGACGGTTGGAAAATGGATAAGGTCGAGAAGCTCGCCCAATTCACCGTCGCGGAGATGAAGGACAAGCTCGCATTGAAGAAGCAGGGCAAATGCGATTGCAAAGCGACCGACATTCTTTGCAAAACCATGTGCGGCACCCTGCTCGGCCCCGACGCGAAAGACGCGACCGCCGATTCTCCGCGCGCTCGTTATGCCGGTAAAAAGCTGAAGGGCGACGTCCCCAGCGCGACGGTCGAAGGCGAAACGAAGCCCAAGAAAAAGAAGAAGAAGAAGGACTGACATCGGGGGCGGAACAATCCGCCCGCCCTACACGGGCCCCACCATTACCGGTCGGACGTCTCTCATCCTCCTGACCCTTTGCGTCGGAAAAATTCCGGCAGCAATTCGTCTGCGTCATCTGCGATCGCGGTTGCAGCGCGCTCGCATTCGATGAAGATCGCAGTTCTCCTAGGAGGAACTTTTTTATGCGCAGAATGATGATCCCTGCACTTGTTGCAGGGCTCCTCCTCGCAGCTTGCGGTGACGACACGTCGACCGGCGGCGGGGGCAATAATGGCGGCGGCGGCAACAACGGCGGCGGCCAACCCCAGGGTGGCGGCGGCGGTCAAACCGAGGGTGGCGGCGGCCAGACCGACGGTGGTGGCGGTCAGACCAACGGCGGCGGTGGTCAGGGCGGCGGGGAAAGCGTCTGCGGCGACGAAGCCATTACGGGCGACGAGGCTTGCGACGACGGCAATACGGACGCGGCCGACGGCTGCGACGACAACTGCCAGGTCGAGGCCGGTTGGCAATGCGACGGTGAGCCCAGCGTTTGCGTCGAGCAATGCGGCGACGGGATCCTCGTCGGCGTCGAAGAATGCGACGACGGCAACACCGATAGCGACGACGGCTGCGACTCGACCTGCGCCGAAGAGGTCGGATGGATCTGCGACGGCGAGCCCAGCGTCTGCATGACGAACTGCGGCGATGGCATCCTCGCCGGGACCGAAGCATGTGACGACGGCAACGTCGCGAACGTCGATGGCTGCACCTCGATGTGCGGCATCGAGTCCGGATGGGATTGCACCGGCGAACCGAGCAGCTGCACCGCCGATTGCGGTGACGGGCTGGTCGCCGCGGGCGCCGAGACCTGCGACGACGGCAACACCGATAACGCCGACGGCTGC
Organism: Polyangiaceae bacterium; assembly: GCA_013361525.1. Classification (GTDB taxonomy): domain Bacteria; phylum Myxococcota_A; class Polyangia; order Polyangiales; family Polyangiaceae; genus Xiheicaenibacterium. The sequence continues at coordinate 108,511 of JABFXY010000085.1, forward strand.
GACGACCTCTGCGCGGTCGAAACCGGCTGGAGCTGCAGCATGGAGCCGAGCGTCTGCTCGCCTGGCTGCGGCGATGGGATCATCGTCGGGACCGAAGCCTGCGACGACGGCAACATGACCGACGGCGACGGCTGCAATGCGGCTTGCGCGGTCGAGTCCGGCTGGGATTGCGCCGGCGCGCCGAGCGAATGCGATCGCATTGGTACCTGCGCGGACCCGATCGTGGTCACCGGCAGCGGCTTCACCTGGCAAGCCTCTCCCAACCTCGACGCCTACGTCGACGACCTCGATTTCGAGAATGCGTCGTGCGCCGCCGACACCTCGGCTGCGTCCGGCAAGCCCGACGTCGTCTTCAGCGTCGACCTCAGCGCGGGTGACAAGCTCCACGTCGCCGAGAGCGGCGCCGCCGACGTTCTGATGCACGCCATCACGGGCGCCTGCGATAGCGCGACCCCGTGCGCGGCCTCGTTCGACGGCGTGGGCTCGGCCGAGATCAACCCGGGCCTCGTCTACAATGCCGCGACCGATCAGACGATCTTCGTGGTCGTCGACACCTACGGCACGTCGGATCCGACGGACAACGTCGACGTGCTCTTCGAAATCATTCCGTGCGGCGACGGCGTCATGGGCCTGGGCGAGACGTGCGACGACGGAAACCACACCGCGGGTGACGGCTGCTCCGCGACCTGCACCATCGAGTCGGGCTACCTCTGCTCCGGCACGCCTTCGGTCTGCACGCCGCAGCCCGGCGCGAGCTGCTTGAGCCCGATTGTCGCGACGGATGGATTCACCTTCCAGAGCACGAACATTGGCCAATACGGCAATGACGTCGCCTTCCCCGACGCGAGTTGCGAGAACACCAACTCCGCGCCGCCGGTTGCGCCGGATCTGGTTTTCCAAATCGCGCTCAACGCCGGCCAGCGTCTCAATGTGACGGACAGCGGGTCGCTGGACACCATCATGCACGTCACCTCGACGTGCGGTGGAAGCCAGGCCTGCGCAGCGACGTGGGACGATCCCGATGGAACGGGCTTCTCTTACCTCGCCCCCGCCGCCGGTAACTACTTCGTCTATGTCGAGAGTTATCAGAACTCGCCGAGCGCGTCCGACGCGGTGAATCTCACGTTCAACGTCGCGACGTGCGGAGACGGCGTCATCGAGTTTGGTGAGCCCTGCGATGATGCGAACGGGAACTCCGGTGATGGTTGCAGCGCAACCTGCACCATCGAACCGGGATACACCTGCAGTGGCACCCCGTCGGTTTGCAGCAACTTGCCGCCGGCCAACTGCACCACGCCGCTCGAGATCTCCGGCAATCCCTTCACCTACACGCAGCCCTCCATCACGGGCTTCGGCAACAACGACGACTACAACCCGCCCGCCAGCTGCGTCGACGCAGCCGCCGGTGCCGGCAACGACGTCGTTTTCCACGCGACGCTGGTTGCGGGCGAGACGATTCGGGCGACGGAGACGAATTCGTCTTTCGACGCGAACATCCACATTCTCACGCAGGCGTGCGCCGGCGGGACGGCCTGCGCGGCCAGCACCACGACGGATGCAACTGGCGCGATCTACACCTCGGCGACGGGCGGAGACGTCTGGGTCGTCCTAGAGAACGCCGCCACGGGCAGCACCGGCACATTCAACGTCGTTGTCGACCGCTTCATGTGCGGCAATGGTGTCATCGATCCGGGTCAGACCTGCGACGACGGCAACCTCAACAATGGCGATGGCTGCTCGTCGACGTGCGCCCTCGAGCCGAACTACACCTGCAGCGGTGCGCCGTCGGTCTGCACGCCACTTCCCGCCGCCAGCTGCGCCAGCCCGATCGTCGTCACCGGAAACGCCTTCCAGTATTCCGGGACCAACATTGCCGCCTATGGCGACAATGAGAACTACAACGCCGGCACGCTATGCTCCGACGCGAGCGCGAGCGCGCCGAGCGGTTACGACATGGTCTTCCGTGCCGACATGGTCACGGGCCAGACGGTCAAGGTGCGTCAGATCGGCGGACTGGACGGCCTCATCCACATCCTGACTGCCGGCCAGTGCGGCGGTGGTACGAACTGCGTCGCAAGCACGGATTCGGGCGAAGCCACGGGAATCACCTACACGGCACTTGCCGACGGTCCGGTCTACATCGTGGTCGAGAGCTGGGGCAATCCTTCGGCCTCCACGACGTTCGATGTCCGCATCGACCGTTACCAGTGCGGTAACGGCGTCATCGAGGCGGCCGAAACGTGCGACGACGGCAACACGAACGCAGGCGACGGCTGCTCGGCGACCTGCACGCTGCAGACGGGTTTTGCGTGCGACGCCGGCTCTCCGTCGGTTTGCTACGACGTGTCCGCCTGCGGAACGAACACCGCCTGCTACCTCGGCCCCTGCACGGGAACCGTCGTCACGGGTTCGGCGACCGGCTTGCCCGCCAACATTCCGGACAACCTGCCTGCCGGCGGCGTGAACCTCACGGTTCCGATTGCGGCAACGGGAACCATTCAAAAGATGGTCGTGCGATTTGGCGCAACGCACACGTGGGATTCGGACATCGACATGTTCCTGACCGGTCCGGCCGGTGGGACGGAGCTCGACGTCTGCACGGATAACGGCAGCACGGCCGACAACTTCGTGAACACGTTCATCCGCGATGGCGTCTCGGCGGCGCTTTCAACCGGCACCGCTCCGTTCACCGGTGTATACAGGCCCGACGCAGCGTTCAGCGCGTTCACCGGGCAGTCGGTGACGGGCAACTGGGTGTTCCGCGTTGCGGACGACGGAAGCGGTGACACCGGAGCGGTAAACACCCTCGACATGGCATTCTGCGTGACGCCGTAAAGCGGCGCTCACATCGAATGCGGCACAAGTGATGCCGCGCGGCCCTCGGGTCGCGCGGCTTCGCGCATTTCAGAGCCTCGCGCGGCCGCCCAACCGCAATCGATCGCTCTCGTCGGAATACGCGTCTCTTCTCGCAAGCTCTCGATGTCGGCGCTCCCGGCAGCTCGCTATCTTCGCGCCCCGATGCTTCGGCGCACGCCTGCAATTCTCCTCGCCGCACTCCTCTGTATCCCTGCTTGCGGCGATTCCGACGCCACCGGAGGCGGCGGCTCGACCTCCTCGACCCCATCCAACGGCGGCTCCTCCACCGGCGGCCAATCGAGCGATGGCGGCAACGGCAACGAAGGCGGCTCCCCAGCCCAGGACTGGTGGCGTCCCGCCCCCGGCGAAGCCCGCGATTGGGACTGGCAAATCACCGAGCCCTACGACACGTCGGCGCCGCGCGCGATGTACGACCTCGACTTGTTCGACCTCGCGACTGCCGGCTCGTACCTCGAATACCCGGATGGCCACACCATCGACGTCCCCGAGG
>JABFXY010000043.1 GCA_013361525.1 Polyangiaceae bacterium
CGCATGTCCGCCGGATTCGTTCGCATTGGGGAATTGGTCCGGAGCGGACAGCAGGCGCCGGAGCGCTGGCGGTTGTCGGCGGCGAACGAAAGGCCGCGACATGAAATATCTGCCCGGCAATTATTCGCAATTTGGCGGTCAACCTAGATGGTTTTGTCACCCAATGACTAGTTGCTGAGAATTGCGCGCTCGTAAATGCGCGAAACCTGGTGCGAGGGTTACGCCCGAGCCGTGCAGACTGCGAACGAACCAGGGGGACATATTGCATGTCGCGGCCTTTCGTTCGCCCGGGCGGTCGCGCCTGGGCGGATACGGTGAGCGCGCCCGCCGCAGACGACGCCGCCGCCACGCCTGCGCCAATCCGCTACCCGATCAGCCGGCGTCGCTGTTTCGCCGCGATCGTGAGTCGCCGTTTTCACGTCGCCGTTTTCACGTCGCCGTTTTCACGTCGCTGTTCGGCGCAGCGCGGCCGCGCCCGCAGCCCGCACTCCGATGCGCTCAATCAGGCCGCTCACAATCGAGCCCACCGCCCGCGTGGTACATCATGTCTTGATAGTCGACGGTGCTGCGAATTGCGGTGTTGCTCGTGAGCTGCCGCACGACGGCCCCCTCGCGACGGAGCTCGAACGACGGGGTGGTCCCGGCAACGAGGGGCGCGCGGAAGCTGGTCATGCCCGCGGGTGCGTCCATGGTCTGGACGTCGTCACCCTGCGTGATGACGAGCTCTCCGGGCTCGGTGAGAAATGCCAATAGCTCGACTTGGTTTTCCGCAGGGCCGCTGTGCTTCAGCTCCATCGGGCCCTCGGTCTGCATGCCGGTGTCGTAAGGAGCGTCGGTGTGCTGATTGCGATGAAAGTAATAGAGCGAGTCGCGGACGACGGGCGGCTGCTCTCCGGTCTTGAGCCATACTGTGTAATACGCGACGAGATCCGGAATGGCGTATCCGCGCTCCTGCGAGACGTTCATCCAGGATTCGGTGTAATCGGTCCAGGTCAAAAGCGCGACTGCGTCGGCTTCGCCCTCGATGGCCTTCTCGAACTGGGCGCGCAAGGCTCCGCTGTTCGACGCCTCGGCGTACCAGCGCCCTTCGTCCGGGGTATTGCCAATCTTGTGTCGGACGTCCTCGAAGGCGACGGGGGACATCCAGCCTCGATCTCGACTGTGTGCTTCCAGGCTCCAAAGACGCTGTTGCTCGGCGGCGCCGACCGTCCTTCCACCCCAGGAGGAGTAGGTATCGACGAGGTCGTTCCACTCTTCATAGACCGTGTCGTTCGGCGGCGTGGGGGCGAGGAATGGCCAAAAGGTGACGTCGACGCCCTTTTCGGCGGCGAGGCGGTCGCGCACCTCGATCCAGAACGAGACGGGCTGGCGCTGAGGCGCAAAGGAGGCGAGAGGAATGCGCCCGTCGTCGAGGCGGTAGACCGACGGGTGGCTCGCGGCGTTTCCGATGGTCTCGACGAGGCCGTCGGTCGATGCGCCTTCGCCTCCGGGGAAGTCGGGGCTCAACATGATTTTGAAGTCGGGGTCGACAGCGGCCGCGGCATCCAGCATGGTCGGCAGTTGGTTGTTGCGCGGGTCCTGCGCGACGTGGTCGGGGTGTTCGTAAATGAAACCATCGAGGCCCACGGCGATGGCTCGTCGGATCTCCGTCTCGAAGTCCCTCTGTCGCCAAGCTTCGTCGTCCCACGGCGCGCGGGGGAGGGGACGGTCGCGCATGAGGCCGCCGATCGAGCCGTATTCCCCATTACCGCCGGCGGGATCCATCCATCGATTCCAGAAGTCCATCGACGGGTCGGCGTTGTCGATGGAGATCGGGAACATTGGATAATAGAACGCAAGAACCTTTTTTGGCGCCGCGCGCAGCTCGCGCGTTTGCGGCTGGTCGAAGGGGTAACAAGCCGAATACGGGCTTGGTAGGTCGCCGGCGCCGCCTGTCCCACCTCCGCCGCCGATTGCGGGGTTTCCCCCTGCGTTGCCGCCCGTCCCTGCTCCACCCGTGCCGGGCGCGCCGCCGTCGGACGTGTCATCCGTGCCGGGATCGCTCCCGCAGGCGAATGCGAGGAGGAGGCTCGATCCGAGCGCGAGGCGGCGAACCAGTGCGAGTTTCGTAGCGAGCACGCGAACCTCCGTAATGGTCGACGGACATGCGGCGGGGCGCCGCAAGCCGTATCTCACCGCGGTTCCCAAAACAACCGGACCGAGGCGAGTTCAGCAAGGATGTGAATTGCAGGTCGTACTGAAATCACTGCCTTCGGGCGTACGGAGATTTCGACGGACAAAACGCGCGAGGCGCAAACCGACGAAACTGCGATTGTCGGATTTGCGCCTCGTGCGCCGAGTGCGAAAAGGTCTATTCGCCGCCGCCCCCGCCGTCCTCGGTCTCTTCCGTGTCCGTCGGACACGAATAGATGACATCGGTGTCACCCGACTGTTGGCACGCGTCTCCGCAATTCTCGTGACAAGCGACGCAATCGAGGAATGCCTCGGAAGGGCTCGCCCCAGGATTGCGGTTCGTCAGGTCCTGGCAGATTTCGTAGGCTTCCTGGGTCGTATAGTGGGCTTCGCAGCCGAGCGCGCCGACAGAGAGGGCCGCGATGATCGAGATATAGAGCTTGCGCAACATCGTTGTCTCCTCAGGGCTGCGGTGCGGGCGCGGGAGCTGGGGCAGGAGCCGGGGCTGGGGCTGGGGCTGGCGCCGGCGTTTGAACGGGCGGCGGAGGCGCCGTGGCGGGCCCCGATTCCGGACCGGGCGGGGGAACCGCGGGAGCCGGTGCGACCGGTGCAGGAGCAGCCGGTGCCGGCGCCGCAGCAGCGGGTGGCGGTACCGGGCAATCCTTCGCGCAATCGCAGGGCGGCGGAGCCGGAGGCGCGGGGGCCTTGCTGCCGAACGCCGCGCCGATCGTGAGAAGCAGGTTGTTGGAAATCTGCCACTCGTCGAGCAGGAGCGGCTCGCGCAATACGGTGAACTTGTAACCGAGCGATGCCCAATCGAAGAGCTTCACGTTGAGGCCGATATGGCCTTCGAAGCTCGTCAGCTCGATGAGCGTGCGGTCGTCTCCGGGCGGAAGGTCGCTCGTCTTGAACGGAAACAACGCGCCGGCGCCGACCGTATAGGAGACTCGCTTCGTCTCGTCGATGAAGCCCCACGCGTTCGCGATCACCTCCGCGCCGATGGCGTAGGTGTCGTCGAGCTCTTTCACCTCGACCACCGGCGTGGCGCTGTCGTCCGCGACGGCGAGGCCATCCGCAATCGCTTGTTGGGCGCCGATACCTGCCTTCGCCTCGAAGGTGATGCGGTCCTCTTTCACGGGTTGGATGAACGCGCCGAGGCCTTCGCGAAGGACGAACGGCTGGAACGGATCGGTGAGCGCGAGCCTGCGACCGATGAACTCGGTCGTGGTGCCATCGACGTTCGAGACGACGAAGGTGACCGGCGCGGGTCGAATGTCGAGCCCCGGAAACATCGTCGTGTTGAACGAGACGCGCGCGTACGGGCCGAAGATCTCGAGCAAGTGGGCGAGGTAGATCGATTCGAAGAAGAGGCCGTCGGAGGTCTTCACGAACTCGTCGATCGAGGGCGTACGCGTGACGCCGGCGCCCGCTTTCAGCGAATTGCGCCACTCGTGAATGCCGAGATTGAAATCGAGAGAAGCGTCGAGCGCGGCGCCGAGGGTGATCGTCGTGCCGTCTTGCTGGCCGATCACACTGCGCGTGTCGACGAGGTTGAAGGTGCCGCCGAAGGCGATGCCCGGCGTCCAGCCCTCGGGGCGCTTTGCTTCTTCGGGCTTCTGCACTGCCTCCGTCTTGCCCTTCGTCGCCGGCCCACCGGCGTCGTCGGTCACCTTCGGAGGTGCGGCGGGCGCCGTTTGCGCGCCGGCGCCCGATGTGATGAACGCCGTCGCGAGGAAGGTCGCGAGGGCCGCGGGCGCGAGCCTCGTGGCGCGGCGAAAGCTAATTCGGTACTGGGCGCAATCGCTTGCGCGGTAAGTGGCGTTGGTATCCACGAGCCGGAAGTCTCCTTCTGGCTCGCCCGTCTACCATGCGTCCGAATGCACCGGCCCACAATTCGCACGGATTGCCGTGCGAATTAATAAGCAGAATTCGCGGGGTTCGGACGCGGAACTACGACGTTGTCTACTTGCAGTAGCCGTCGACGCAGATGAGTCCGTCGCCGCACTCGACGTTGTTGGTGGGATCGCACTGATCGCCCAAGTTCGAATCGGAGCCGCATACCGCGTGATCGCCCGAGGGCGTCGTCACTGTCTTGCAGACGTCGAACGCCGGCAGCCCGTCGCACGCAGTTTCGTTCGGTGCGTCGCAGGAGATGTAACAGCTGTGATGGAGGCAGATCGATCCGGAGCTGCAGACATCCTGCATTCCATCGATCGCGCAGACGAAGATGGCCGCTTGATCGGGAATGCAGCCGTTGTCGACCCACGCGGAGCCGCTGTTGCAGATCCCATCGACCGAGCGCTGGACGCAGGCGCCGTCGACGCAGACACGGTCCGCGCCGCCGCAATCGTTGGTGATCGTGCACGGGGCCGCAGGGACGCTGCAGAGGCTGACGGTCGCCTCGCACGTGTAGTCGGAGGGGCAAGCAGCGCCACCATCGCAGCTCGGGGTGCATTTGCCGTTCGCGCAAACGCTGCCTCCCGCGCACTGCGTTTGATCGAAGCACTGGTCGGAGGGCGCCGTGCAGACGCCGTTCACGCAGCGATCGGCGGTGTCGATGCCGCAGTCGTCGTCGGAGCCGCAGCCGAACGGATTGCTCCGCGCGCAGTAGGGCGTCTCCGCGAGGGTGTCGCAATAGAAGCCGTAGATGCAGCCCTCGATCGAGCAGTCGCCGTCGTGGCAGGTGCCGTCGGGCGCGCAGAACTGCGTCGGCCCGCAGTCGTCGGGGTTGCCGCAATAGACCGCGGCAGGACCGCTGCCGCCCGCACCTTCACCGCCGAAGCCTCCGCCGCCCTGACCAGGCTCGGGCACGCAGGTGTAGGTGTCGTCGCAGACGAAGCCGTCGACGCAGCCGTAGTCGTAGCAAGAGCCGTAATGGCACTGGTTGTCGTAGCCGCAGACCTCGTCGAACCCGCTGCATTGCGACGGCGACGTGCAGTAGTTGTTCTGGCAGCCGTCGTCACAGCAGCCGTCGTAACAGCCCGGCCCCTCGTCATCGTCCGCGTCGCTCCAGATCGGGCAGCCCGACAGAGCGATCGAGAGCATTGTCAGGATGCCGACCGTAGGGAGCGAGGGGAGGACGCGCATAAGTCTCGGCGAGTTTAGCAAAGCCTATGCCCCTAGGGCGGACGTAGGTTGGAAGGCAGTTTTGCGACGTGCGTGAAGTTTGGTTCACGATCCGGCTGGACCTCGGCGTCGGCGTCCGGTGCGCCGAGGGCGCGCGCGGGCAAAAAAGGGCCGCCGGAGCGAAAACCGGCTACCGTTGTCGGGCTTCCACTCATGGACGTCACCTGCGAGCGCTGCCACACGGAGTACGAGTTCGATGACGCGCTCGTGTCCGACCAAGGAACGAGCGTGCGATGCACGCAATGCGGTCACCGTTTCAAGGTGAAGCGGCGCGATGCCGCGGCGCCGGCGGCGCCCGAGGTGTGGATCGTTCGCACCGTGGACGGCCAGGCGCTCGAGTTTCGGGCGCTCCGGGAGCTGAAGACGGCGATTTCGTCCGGTAAGGTCGGCCGCGACGACGTGCTGAGTCGAGGCGCGGGAAGGCCGCGACGGCTCGCGTCGATCGCGGAGCTCGAGCCGTTCTTCGTGTCGATGACCACCTCGCCCGGCGGCATGACGAACGTGGGGCTCGGTGCGGTCGAGTCGGCGCGCGCCCGCTCGGCGACGCCCGCCGGGCTCGGGCCCTTCCGCGAGCGAAACGAGCAGTCGGTCGCGATCCCCCTGCCGACGGGACCGAGCAGCGAGCGAAGGGCGCCGGTCTCGGTGAACGTTCCGCCGCCCACGCCGCCTCGCGGTGAGTCGGCAGGGCCGGTGACGGGGTTCGAGGAAGACGAGGTAACGCACAACCGCCAGTACACGCGCGAGCTGTTCACGCTCGGCGCCGAGACCGCTCCTCCTTCGGTCGAGCCCGTCACGCTGATGGAGCGCGATCCGTTCCCCGACAGCGGACCGGCGACGATCGTGGGCGTGTCCCCAGTCGCGACGTCGCCTGGGGCATCGACTGCACGGCACACGCCGCCGCGCGGTCAGCGCCCGCCGGTCCCGGTCACGCTGGGAAGCGAATCGAAAGGCTCCGGCCCCTCCAGCGCAGGTCGCGCCGGGATGGCTCGGACCGTCGGGTACGGCACCCCGGCGGCGAGCGATGCATCGGGACGATCGGGAGCGATGCCCGCGGTCGCCGAGGTGCGCGCGCCGAAGAGCGCGGTCATCGACACCATCGTCGACTTCGCAGAGCGACCTGGTGCCGTCGAAGCAGTGAAGGCGCCGTCCCCGGCCGCCGCACCTCCAGCGAAAGCGCCCGCGCCCGTCTCCACGCGTGCCGAGGTCGAGCCGATCACGCAGCCGAAACCTGCGGTCACACCGGCGCCGCCGCCCGCGCCGCCCCCTCCGGCACCGCCGCCGCCCGCGCCGGAGCCCATCGCGCAAGTCGAGCGCGCAGAGCCGAACGAGCGCGCTCAGGTCCTTCCGCCCGAGCCTCCGCCTGGTGCCGTGCCGCCGCCTCCGACGCCGGCGCCGATTCGCGCGCAGAGCGCGTCCGACGACGACATCGAGACCGAAGGCGTGGAGACGCCGCGGAAGAAATCGAAGCAGAAGCACCGCGTCTCCCTCGTCACGCCGCCGCCGCCCGACACGCGGTACTCGGTGATGCACGACGAGATCGACGTGCTGCCTTCCGACCGGCGCGGCAGCATCCTCAGCTCACGGCGATCGTCGGGCTCGATGAAGCTCATCGTCGTGCTGTTGACGGGTGGGCTCGCGCTCTTCGGGGGCGTCGTTCTCTGGCAGCGCCACGTGCGCAACGCCGCACAAGAAAAAGTGTCGGAGGATCCGCGGCTCGCCGGGTTCCTCGATGGCGGAGAAAAGGCGCTGCGCGAAGGGGACTTCGAGGGTGCGCACGAGCAGTTTCTGAAGGCGAGCGCGCTCGGCGAACGAGATCCGCGCGTCACCAAGGCGCTCGCGCGGCTCGCGACGTTGCGTGCCGAGGTGCCGTGGCTCGAGCTGCTGCTTCTGCCGTCGGACGATCCGGGGCGCGCCGCGGTGCAGGCCCGCTATCAAGAGATGGCCGCGCAGGCGAAGTCCGCCGCCGAACGTGCACGCGAGATCGCTCCCGACGATCCGGAGGTCGCGCGCGTGCGCATCGACGTACATCGCATCCTCGGCGAGGTCGATCGCGCACGGGGCCTCGTCGATCACGTGACCGCGCTCGAAAGCCAGCCGGACACGATGTTGTCGAAAGCAGCGCTCGATCTCAGCGAGCAACGAAAGCCGAGCGAGAGCGTCATCGACCGCCTCACGCAGTGCGCTTCCCAAGAAGGAAACGCAGGCCGCGCCCGCGTGCTGCTGGTGTACGCGCTCGCGCGATCGGGCGACGTGAAGCGCGCGCGCGTCGAGCTGGCGCCGCTCGAGAAGCTGCCGAAGGTGCATCCTCTTCTCGCCGAGCTACAGCGCTTCGTCGACCGCGCGGAGAAGGGCGAAGACGTCGCGCTGCGGGTCGAAGACCTGCCGTCGATCGAAGCGAGCGCGAGCGCGACGACGACCCCGGCGACCTCGTCGAGCGCCGCCGAAGGCTCGACCTCGACGCTCCAGCAAGCCCAAGATGCGCTGTCGCGCGGGGATCACACGAAAGCAGAGCAGCTCTTCGAGAAGGTCCTCGCGGGTGACAAGAACAACCTGCAGGCCCTCATGGGCCGCGCTGCGGTCGCGCTGCGCCAAGGGCAGGGGAAGCTCGCGCAGAGCTACTACCAGCGCGCCGTCGACGCGAACCCGACGAACAGCCAAGCGCTGGTGTCGCTCGCCGACATGAAATGGAGCGGCGGGGAGCAAGGCGCCGCCAAGGGGCTCTACCGGCGCGCGCTCGACAACGGTCTTTCGGGCGACGCGGCGACGCGGGCTCGCGAGCGCGCGTCCGGCGGGACGTCCTCCGTCGAGCCGCCGCCTTTCACGCCCACGAATCAGCCCACCGCGACGACGTCCGAGCCGACCGCCACGACGCCACCGCCACCGCCTCCCCCGCCACCTACCAGCACGAGCGACGTTCCGCCGTGGGATGGCGACAGCACCGGCAACGGCGGACCACTTTCCCTGGAGTGAACGTGACCAAAGCCTCGCTGCCCAACCGCCGCTCGCGCCGGGCCTTCGCGGCCGTCTCTGCGCTCGCGCTCGTGTCGAGCATGCTCCCGAGCTGTGAAGGGCGGATGCCCTTCGGTGCCAAGGTGCACGACGAACCGAGCACAGGGCCAGCGCTCATCGAGCTGAACCTGTCGCGCGGCCTCTCCGAGCGCGGCGTCTCGTCGCTGTTCGGCGCCATGCCGGGCACGGGCTACGCGGACGCGCTGCGCATCGTCGAGGGCTTGGACGACAAAGACGACAAGGCGATCTTCGTGCGGCTCGGCACCGGCACGATGGGCTTTTCGGTCGCGCTCGAGCTCGGCGAGCGGCTCGAGCGAGTCCGCAAGGAGCGCGGTCTCGAGGTCTTTTGCCACGCCGACGATCTCAGCAACGCGACGATGCTGTTCGCATCGAAGGGGTGCTCGAAGATCTGGCTCAGCCCGGCGGGCGGCGTCGAGTCGGTCGGTATCGCGTTTTCGCTGATTTTCGGCCGATCGCTGCTCGACAAGCTCAGCGTCGGCGTCGACTTTCTCCAAGTCGGCAAATACAAAGGCGCGCAGGAGCCTTACACACGTGACGAGCCGAGCCCCGAAGCGCGAGAGTCGCTCGAGGGGACGCTCCGCGACCTGCGAAAGGCGTGGATCGATGCGGTCTCGGCGGGCCGCGGGAAGTCACTCGAAGCTGCGCTCGAAGACGGACCTCACACCGCGAAGGCCGCGCTCGAGCTCGGCCTCATCGACGAGATCGGCTACGTGGACGAGGCGCGCGACGCCTCGAAAAAGGCTTCCGGCGCAGAGCGAACGCAGATCGTCTTCGGCCCGGGAACGCGGAACGAAGGCGGCGGCTTCAGCCAGATCATCCGGTCGCTGTCGGGCGCCGACGTCGAGGGCGTCCCGCACGTCGCGGTCGTGCGCGCCGTCGGTGCCATCACGATGGGGCCGTCGGGTGGGCTCGGCGGCGGTGACGGCATCACCGAATCGGGGCTCGGCAAGGTCATCAAGCAGCTCGAGGAGGACGAGTCCGCGAAAGCCGTCGTGCTGCGGATCGACTCGCCCGGCGGCTCGGCCCTCGCCTCGGACCTTCTGTGGCACCGGCTGATGAAGCTGCGCGCGAAGAAGCCGCTCATCATTTCGGTCGGCGGCATGGCCGCGAGCGGCGGCTATTACCTCTCCTGCTCGGGAACGAAGATCTTCGCCGAACCGACGAGCATCGTCGGATCGATCGGTGTCGTCGCTGGTAAGTTCGCGCTGCACGACACGCTCCGGAAGATCGACGTGAACACCGTGACGATCAGCGTCGCGCCCGACGAGACCCGTCGTAACCGAGCGTCGTACCTCTCGCCGTTCGACCGCTGGGACGACGCGACGAAGGCGAAAGTCCTCACGGGGATGGAGAGCATCTACGAGACGTTCCTCGACCGAATCGTCGAGGGCCGGAAGCTGGATCGAGCGGTCGTTTCGGCGAGCGCGGAGGGCCGCATCTTCGGCGGTGCGACGGCGAAGGAGCGCCAACTCGTGGACGAGATCGGCGGGCTCGACGCGGCGATCAAGTACGCGCTCGAACAGTCGGGGCTCGGACCGGAGGGCAAAGTTCGGTTGCGCGACCAGCCCCCGGGCCTTCTGGAAATGTTGGGTGGCGACCCCGAAGCGGCAGAGGCTGCCGCCGAGCGAGCGCGCGAACAAATCGATCCGCTCGCGAAGCTCGGCGAAAACCTTCCCGAAGAGACACGGACCTGGTTCGCGAGCGCGACCCCGATGATGCAGGGCGAAACCTTCATCACCGCGCTGCCTTTCGTACTCATGACCCGCTGACGGTCGATCGCTCGGCTGCGTTGGTCCGCCCGGTCACTCGAGGACGCGGACAAATTCACCTGGCTTGCCAGGTGAATCAATCAACAACATTCGCGCGGCTTGCCTCCGGAACCATGGCAGGATGCGGTTCGAACAGTGGCGGCTGGCTGGGGAAAGGGCGCAATCCAGGTGAATTTTGCTGATGATTCGCACGGCAAGCCGCGCGAATTCTGCTTCCGTAGCCGGCTGATGCTACGCTCGGCCTGCGCTCAAAAGCGCAATCGATGGCTGCTTTGCGCGGGTCGTACCCGCGCATGATTCCACGCGCTGAAAGCGCATCGCGACATGCAGACGAGGGTCGACGAGACAGGTGACGGCCCGACGCCGGGCCATCCCGAGCCGTCGCGGTCGTCCGCGGGGGGAGACCTCCCTCGCTATCAAGGACCGCGCGCCGAGATTGCGCACTATTCCGGCGTTCTCCTCGATGCGCAGGCGGCGAACGAGCACGAGCGGGAGCGGGACGCGTGCATCAAGCTCGCGCGCCTCTACACGCAGCGGGGGACGAACCTCGATGCGGCCGTGCTGCTCGCGCGACGCGCGCTGGCGATCGAGGAGGACGCGCCCCTGCGCTCCGAGCTCGCGGGCTGGCTCGCGGGGCTCGGTGACCAAGCGGGCGCGGCGCTCGAGCTGCGCGGGACGATCGGCTCGGCCGAGCGAGGCCGAGGGCGACCCTTGATTCAGGCGGGCGTGTTGCTCGCGCGCGCTCGTCGCGCGGACGCGGCGGCCCTGGTCCTCGACGAGGCTGCGGAGCTCGACCCCTCGGACCCGATCCCGCGCGAGCTCGTCGGGACCCTGTCGGCGTGGGCGGAAGACGTGATCCCACGTGAGCAGGGCGCGCTCTCCTATGTCGCGGCGGCTGCACGGCGCGCGGCGGCGGGCGATGCGGAGGCCTCGCTCGAGGACCTGCTGCGGGGGTTCGAGCTGTGTCCTTCGAGCGGCGATGCTGCGCGCGCTGTCGCGGACGCGCTGCGCAAGCAAGGCCGCATGCTCGCCGCGGACGAAACGATGCGCGACCACGCCGCCGCGCTCGCGGCAGCCGACGAGCTCGACGCCGCGCGTGAGGTGCACGTCGAGCGCCTCGCTGCCGCGCTCGAAGAAGACGACGTCGGCCTCGCGCTTTCCGCAGCGCTCGATCTCGATCTCGCCGCGCCCTCCATTCGTCCGGACGTCGATGCCCGCATCGACGAAGCCCTCTCGAGGGCCGGCCTCCCGGAGCTGGTCGCCGCGCGCCTCGAGCGTCGCGCCGAGGGAAGGACGGGGCCGTCGCGTGCGGCTGCGTTCGAGGCGCTCGCGCGCCAGCTCGACGGAACGTCGCAGGGCGCCGAACGCGCGCTCTTCGCGTGGATCGAAGCGGCCGTCGCGGACCCGGCGCAATCGAGCGCGCTCGATGCCCTACGCGAAGCGGCAGAGCGCGCCGGTGATCCGGAGCCGCTCGTCGAGGCGCTCGTGCGAATCGTCGGGCGGGACCGTGCAGAAGCCACCGTCGCTCCGCCGGTGCTCTCGCGGCTGGCGCTCGAGCTCGCGACGCTCGCGGAAGCGTCGCTCGACGATCCGCGCCTCGCAGATTGGGCTCTCGATCGCGCGCGCTTCTTCGACGCCGCGCAGACCGACGCTGCCGCTCACGCACACGCCCGCCTCGAGCGCGCGCTCGCCGAGCGCGAGGCGGAGATCGGCCGCGCCGACGACGTCGTCGACGGCAAGGGCGAGCGAACATCGGCGCTGACGCGCGACGAGCGGATCGAAGCGCTGCGCCACCTGGCGCGCCTGCTGGGTCGGAGCCCCGCCTCGGAGGAGCAAGCCTTCGCCGCGCTCTCGGCGATCTGTCGCGCCGAGCTGAAGGACGCGAAGGCCGCCCGATCGCTGAGGATGCTCTACGACCGCGCGCCGACCCAGGCGACGCGCAGCGAGCTCTACGAGAGCGTCGTCCGGGCGCGCCTCGACGCGCCGCTCGGCCGCCGGGAGCTCGTGCGCGCACGGATCGAGCTCGCCGCGATCGCCGAAGGCGACGCGAGCGGACGCCGCGCGCTCGACGAGCTCCTGCCGCTGCT
>JABFXY010000174.1 GCA_013361525.1 Polyangiaceae bacterium
CCCTGCCCGCCTGGCAGCCCGCTGGCTCGGGCTGGGCGCACACCGCGTCCGAAATCAACTCCGTCCCGTTCGCGCTCAATTGCGAGGCCCTCAAGCAGATCGGCTCCCCCTCGGGGTTCCAGTAGTGCACGCTCGAGGTGATCGGTTCGGTGCCGACCGCGAATGCGGCGTGGTTCCAATCGTCCGCGACCACACGCACGGAGAACTCGCGCTTACCACGCGCCTTATCCTGGTATTGCGAAGACGGGCAAGGCCACCTACCGTTTCGCGAACGCCCCGCTACGTCCACGAGACCCCCGGCGTTCCCGAGTATCACGAGATCAATCTCTACACCAAGGAGCCGGAGGTTATTCCTGGGCAACCGGGCATCACGCTGTATTGGGAATACGAGGCTCGCGGGGCCGAAGTCGAATTTGCACGTCGGCAGATCGGGGGCATCGAGTCGCGCTGGCGGCGGACATTCTCCGACGCGGAGACCGCGGAGCGCGTCGTGGCCAGACGCGTCGAGGCGCGCGCGGCGCGCGATTTTGCGGCAGCCGGAGCGTCGGTCGTGCTGCACTCACCGCCGTCGCCGCGACCCGTTGCCGATGAGCATGCGGCGGAGGCGGATGGTTACGTGCGCGAGAAGGTGGAGATCACGGATGAGACGTACGGAGGCCAAGTACCGTTTCCGGATCTGCTTGCCGCTATCACCCAGCACGACGACGCCGGCGTGATTCGAGATATCGAGCTCGGCGCCGACCGAGTCGACCAGTTTCGCGAGGCGGCTCAGATCGCGGCCCTCGCCGACCGACCGCCACCGAACCTGGAGTGCGTACATATGACGAGTTGCCTCCAGCATGGCGACCGATTGGGCTGGTATGTGTTTGGAGACTGCGAGCCGCTGTTCGACTTGCCGCTACGGTCGTTGATCCTTCAAGGCTCGTACTTCGATCTCGGATATGCCCACGCCCCCACGCTCGAGCATCTCGAGCTTCGTATCCTCGATCTCCGGAAACGAGACCTCGCCGCGCTCTTCGCTTCGGAGCTGCCGTCGGTGACGACGCTGAAGCTCTATCTCGGGCCAGGCACGACCGAGATGAACGAGGTACCGGAGTCGGAACGGCTCGAGGTGGAGGATTTGGCACCATTGCTCGATGGGCGAGCCTTTCCAAACGTGAAGCACTTGGGCCTCCAGAACTCGTATTGGGCGGATTCGATTTGCTTCGCGCTCGTCGATTCGCCGATCCTGAAACGGCTGTCGCGACTCGACCTGTCACGCGGAGCCCTTTCGGACCAAGGGGCTGCGCACATCGCCGCAAATAAGGAGCAGTTCTCGCACCTCGACGAGCTGGACGTGACGAACAACTGGCTGAGTCCCGATGGCTGCACGAGCGTCAAAGGCGTGGCGAAGCGGGTGCTGGATCACGGACATCGAACGCAGTGGTCCGTCTACCATCCTGAGTGAGCCTCCGCGCCGGCTCCAATCCCCGCCGATCACGCATCATTGTGTATCGGGGCGGCAATCGACGGGCACGACATGGATCGTCCGATGGGGGTGCTTCCCCGAGGAGTACGCGACGAGAAAGCGCTCCCCCGTCCACGCAAAGGCGCGGTCGACATCGTCCTCACTCACGATCAACGTGGTGCGATGTCTGTTGGGGCCGAGGTAGCGATGGAACAGTAGCCCATCCAAGTGTCCATCAGGCCCGCCGCTGGTTACGCCGGTGTCGACGCGAGCCCTGAACCGGAAGTCGAGCTGGCCCGGCGCTCGACGTGCAGGTTTGCCCTCGATCTTCTCGGCGAACGAAGTCCGCGCGTTGTCGGTCCATTGAACGATCCAACGCCCGTCCGGAGCCGCCTCGAGCCACCCGTCGCCACCCTCGGTCGGCATGTCGGCGACATCTTCCACGTTCAGCGTCGCCGGCTGCCCGTCGTGCGGGATGGCGCGAGCGATCCACCAGGTCGTCGCTTCGCGCGGCGTCAGCGTCGTCGGCGTTGCCATCCAGAGCGCGCCCCGCGCGGTCGCGCGCACGTCGAAAGAGAGCTCGCGATCGCCGAACTCCGCGCGCGCGGGCGGCCCGAGCACGACCCCGTCGCGGTCCAACGTGAGCACGTCGAGGCAGGAGTGTTTCGGCCCACACAATTCGTCCGTGGAGAGCACGAACGTGCCGTCCGGCTGGGGCTGGAGGTCGACCGAAAAGCCGTTGCGCACCACCGAACGCGCCGCCCCCACCGGTCGTCCCGCGTGATCGAGGCGCCGAACGGCGAAGTGTTCGCGGTCGGTGTCCCAGGCAATCAGCGCGCCGTCACGATTCGCTGCGATCGCGATGTCGAGGCTCAGGTCCTCCGAGACGACGCCGATGTTGCTCGCTTCGCCCACGGTGCACTTCGGCGCGCCCGCGAGCGCGAGCGTCGGCTCGGGAGGTACCATCGGCCGCGCCGTCAGCGGCGCCGATGGCTCCCTCGCGCGCTCCGGCGACTCCTGCATAGCGCCGCAGCCCGTCGAACCATGCGCGACGAGCCCGGCGAGCGCAAACGTGAGAAGGGTCGAGCTTGGTGCCACGAGCGATCCTCTACCGTACTCGACGCGCATGCGTGCATCGGTACGTGCGTCTCGCGGAGACCTTCCCGCGCGCGGTCTGCGAAATTCTGCCGCGTAACGACGCGGAGCCGTGATGTAGCGTTCGCTCTCCCTCGTCTTGCTTCTATCGGAGCTCCGCCAGCACAGAACGGGCGAGCTCGAGGACCTTCTTCTCCTCGGCCACCTCGCTCTCGCTCAACTCGTCCTCGGCGAGCTCTTCAAACTCGCGGAGGTAGAACGAGAGGGCTTCGCGGGCACACGGCGGCTGATACTTGCCGAGGACCGAGATGGCGTGGGCGCGGGCGCGGGGGTTGGCGTGGTCGAAAGCACCCCGGTAAAAGACCGGCGGATCGACGGTAATGACGCCGGTATAAGCCGTGAGCAAATCGGGGTCTGGAATGACGGTCAGGGCTTCGATCGCCGCGCCCGGCGTCAGGGTGTCGTCGTCTCCGAGCGCCAGGCGAAGCTGCTCGGTGGCCGGCAAGTACCGCAGCCTGCCCAACGCCGTCGCCGCCTCCATGCGCGTCAGGAAGTATGAGTCGTCGAGTGCAGCGACGAGCCGCGGCGCGAGGGTCTGCAGCCCGAGCAGTCCGGCGAAGAGCGCGCCTGCGCGTCGCTCTTCCGGGGCTTGGTGCTCGAGCATCGATGCGATCCGCTTCGTGAGCGCCTCGCCGATGCTGGGCAACGTCGCCTTGATCGCCTCCACCGTGCGGACGTTGCAGTGCACGATATAGTCGTCCATGAGCCGCACGAGCAGATCGATGTCCGTTCGCTCTGCCGCCCAAGTGGCTATCTGCGGCAGCTGCGGATCGCCGACTTCGAGCAGCTCTTCGATCCATTCGTGGAGAGCCACCGGGTCGGAACTCAGCGCTTCCAAACGTTCCCGCGCGTTCGTCATGCGTCGAGAATATCCCCTCGTTCAATGCTTTCGGGATCGTAGAAGTTGATGAGGGTGCCATTTTTCGTATAGCTGGTGCCGTCACCACGATAGTCGGCGCGCATCATGCGCGTGCACGCTTGGTGGCGCGCGAAGTCCTTGTCGCTCTTCCAGGGCAGGTATCCCAGTCGCAGGCATTTGCCTTCCCCGCCGCTCGTGCAGGCGAGCTCGATGACGCTGTCGTCTTTGACGTGCTCGCCCGCTTGCGTCCATGAGCCGGAGAGGAGGAACCCGCGTTGCAGCCCCTTTTGGATCGGCGGGACAAACATTCCGCCATAGGCCCGTTTGAGCGTCTTGGCTCGAAAACGCATAAAGGAGAATCTCGCCCGTCTTGTCGGTCGGATCTGTTTCGATCGACTCGACGCGAAGCAGCTCCGGAGGGCTGCCGTCGACGCTCACCAGCAGCTTCGCGCCGATGAGCTCGTCATTGGTAGCGCGCGCGCCGTCTTGCTTGTGCACGATCAGGTGCGTCCCCTCGACGGCAATGGGCAATATCTGGTTTGGATTGGTGGTCACCGACGCGGTGGCAGCAGCCGAATTGGACCCGGAAGAGGGCTCAGCAGGCTCGCACGCGCTCGCGGCGACGACGATCAGAGCGAAAGCCTCGATGACGCGCGAGCGCTTTGCCATGGTGTCCTCTCAGCCCTGGTCGAGGATGATGCCCACGGCGCGCGCCTTCGGCTCGTGGACACGCGTCGGTCGCGATACTCTAGTCCCCTGCACCGCCGACCCATTGGGGCTCAGACCGTTCACGCTCGTTCCTTGCACGCACCCGACACCGATGCATCGACCGGCCGTGGCGCCGTTCAAGCTGATGCCGTTCAAGCTCGTTCCTTGCAGGCACCCCGAACCAACGCATCGACCGGCCGTGGCTCCGTTCAAGCTGAGGCCGTTCAAGCTCGTTCCTTGGATGCACCCCGTACCTGCGCATCGACCTGCGTAGACGTGAGATCCGTCGTGAACGACCCCGTCCGAAGGCTCCGAGACCTGGCCCATGAGCGCGGTCGCAGCGATGAAAAGCAACTTGGTTCCGATCATTGTTCTGGCTCCTTCCAAGGCGACGTGTCGGTCGCGTGCGAGGGGCCATTGCAGGGCCGATGCCACCATCGTTTGGGACGGAAAACCGCCCAATTGTGGGCGTCCGCGCATGCGAAGATCACGAACGATCGCATCGCTCGCGAACCCTCGTTTCGAGTTCACGCGACCTGAACGTTTTCGGGCTGCTGCTGCTGCTGAGATCGTCGTCGACCGAGTCCCCGCGAGCCGCGAGCGCCAAGATGACCAGCGAACCGACGGGAAAGACTTGGAAGGATCGCGGACTCTCCCAATGAAGGTGCGATAGCCCGAGGCATTCGCCGCGAGCTGTGCTGCCCATCAGCCGCTTCTACCAATCCGATGGGTCGGGCGGGATCGTGTCGGCGTACCATTCCCCATCGGACCATCGACGGGACATGACCAGCCGCCGACGCAGCGTGCGGATTGCGAAACGACGATCGAGCTCGACCGTGTACACGTGCTGCGCTCGGCGCTGGTCCCGTTCCCGTTCGATAGGGTCATCCGGCCGGCGCACGTGCTCGAGCGGTCGATGAGGTCCCGCGAATAGAAACTGGAGCGAATCAGCTGACCGAGTTTGCTGGAACACGCCATCCCTGAGACCCGCTTCGATGTCCTCACGTGTGACGCCCGACGCCTCGTCCCGCGCATCGACCGCTCGTTGTACGTCGAGGACGATGAGGCTCGTATCGAGCGGTGGCGGCACGCGGCGTCGCCCCGGAAACTTCCACCAAAGAATCGTCGCGGACAGCCCGAGCAGGATGACCAATGTGACGAGTCCCAGGAAGAAGTCGTTCCACATCGACAACCGGTCATATACCAGCGGCAGGCCGAACGGCCCCACCTAACGACGTCCATTGTCCGGCGTGAATGATGATAACGCTGCTTTCGAACTGACGCGTTGTGAGCACCACACCGCGGTTCGTGTCCCAGGCGGCAACCACATCATGTTCGTCTGCCACGTAGGCGACGTCACCTGCGGCCGCGAGCGCATCAACCAGTCCGTGCAGCCCGACGCCGCCGACCTCTCGCAGACCGCTCGCAAACTGGGCCGAAGGCCCAAGAGCGATGATGCCAATGCGAACACGGCGCGGAGCCCCGCGCCTTCACTCCTCCTCATCCGAGAAGCGCAACCCAGCACGTCGAAACCATCGCGAGACAACACCCTCGAACACATAGAGCCCCGCCACGAACGCAGCGGCGAGGATAAGCCACCAGAGCGGCTCCGGGCCCCATCGAACGCGACCAGTCGTGGCATAGGTCCGGACGAACAACCCCACGCCGGCGAAGAAGAGCGCCGCTATCTGGATTTCCCAAATGCGCCGAACGAGGCGGTGTGGGCCTCCCTCGAACGCGAGCGCGGCGTGATACGCGACGCCGCCGAGGGCTTGGGTCGGGACGGCGAGCCACGCGACCGCGTGCGTGAGGGTGAGGAGGGAGCCACCAATCGCGAGCGCGAACGCCGACGTGGCGAGGAGAAGGTTGAGAAAGAACCAGAGTGACAACCGACCCGCCCGCGGCTCAGCGTCGGGTGCACGCAACCACCACGACTGAATTGGAAAAGGCAGAAGCGCGCTGAGCCGCACGATCTCGCGCAGGGTGCGGACGAGCTGCGCGCGCGTCTGCACGATTGCGAGC
The DNA here is from genome assembly GCA_013361525.1 of Polyangiaceae bacterium. GTDB lineage: Bacteria > Myxococcota_A > Polyangia > Polyangiales > Polyangiaceae > Xiheicaenibacterium. The sequence goes on from JABFXY010000174.1 coordinate 6,192, forward strand.
TCCCGCTCAACGATGGTGTCGACTTCGCGATCGTAGCGGGCAATCGCCCCCTCGCGGACCTCAGGGTCCTCCGAGGAGAGGAGCTCGACGTGGATCCGCGCGAGGCTGAGCGCACAGTGAGCTAGGCACGACATGCCCCGCTGAAATGGCAGCGATACGCCAGCATCACCAATGAGGAACACGTGTCCGGAAAGGTCGGGCCGGGCAAACGTGAGCTTGGGCATGCGCGCGTGCTCGAGACGAAACGTGGATTGCAGGAGCACCTCGCGACGCGCGCCGCCCAGCCCGCGCTCGAGATGTTCCACGATGCCGCGGAACAAGGGTGCTCTCACACGGCCGAGCTGCGCGGAGTCCAGACGGACTGGCGACTTCGGCGTCGCGTCGAGATCGCGAACCAACGCGAACTCTCGCGGGCTGAGGAATAGGTCGACCTCCGCGAAGCCATTGCGATTGAGGCGGTAGTCGAGCACCGACCCGAGCACCTTCGAGAGCCGCACCTGGTCGGCAGCGCCCAACCGGGAAGGGAGCGCCTCTCCAACGATTCGGATCCGAGCGATTTGCTCGTGGGTTCGTCGCACAGGCGACACCTTCCCGCGCACCCATTCGCGAACGCTGCTGTGCACCGAGTCTGCCGCGACGACCGTAAAGGGCGTCGCGGTCTCGATCTCGCATTCGCTCACGAGGTTCTCTCGCACTGCGGCAAGCGACGTCTCGCCTTCGCCATTGCCGATCGCGCAGAGCTCCCGTCGGCCGCCGACCTCGTGGAGAAGCTCGACGAGGCGCTCTTCGAGAAGGTTTACCTCGGGGCCAAAATCGCAGCCCTCGAGGAACGTCATGAATGCGTCGAACCGCGCATCCGAAAGCGCCTCCTGCATCTGCTGATAGGCGGACGGAGCCATCCGTAGCCGATGGGTGCGCGAATACGTCTGCCGCTTGTCATAGAGACGCACCGCCCAAGTAGACGGATCTGCACCGGCGCGCATCGCGAGGATGCGCCCTGCGATGGTGAACAAGAGGCCCGCGGGGCCCGCTCCGATGACGGCGGTGGTCAACCTTGGTGCCACGGGCGACACTTATCAGGTATGGGCGATCCTCGTCGCCGATTCGCAGCGAGCTCATCGGTTCCGAAATCCGGAACTTCGGTCGCCCATACCCCCCTGGATGTGCCATCGAAGCTCCGGATTTCGGAACCGCCGGCAACCCTCCCCGCCTCCGCTCCGGGCGCCGGCTTCACCATTGCGCGCACCTCCCGCACCGTTCCTCCGCGCGAGCTCCGCCGTCGCCCCCGCCCGCCCGAAACGCGCGTCGGCCGTCGCGGAAGCTGCGCGAGGGACGGCGAAGCCCACGCCCTACGCGTCGGCGGAGACCCGTCCATGCACAACATCTTCGCCCTCCAAAAGCTCGCCGTTTACGTCGCCTCCCACGACTTCGCCCCGTCAGGTCCACCACGCGGGCGTCGCAGACGCAGCGTTCCGCGATCAGCCCACAAAAGCGCGGCTTCGCAGTTGGCGCGCCTGCTCGAGGGGCCTGCTCAGATCGCGCTAGAGGCTATTCGCGGCGGCTGCTCGTCGACCGCCCTATCGCGGTTTCAGACAGGGAATGTAGACAGAGAATGGAGACAGGGATTTCAGACAGAGACGCCGGACCGGCGATAGGCCCGCGATGCGCGAAGCGCGAGCCGATTTCGGCATAGGCGCGCAGGTAGGAAGTCGCCGCCAAGGCATTGCGGCACACGCGCGGAGTGGGTAGCCCCGAAGGGGCTGGCACCCCACTCCGCCCGCCCGGCTACTGACGACCCCCCGCCGGAGCCGAAGCCGCTCGCGCTTCGCGCCCCGCAACCCGCCCTGCTGCGGCTACCCCTCAGGCGAATAAGCCACAGCGCCTCAAGCCCCTTACCAGCTAGCTCCTGCTTTGATCAGCTCGCGATCACTAGCCTTTTGGCGACCACGCCAACAACCGCTGGATTTCTCGCAACCACCGCTTCGCTTCGCGAAGAGGTTAAGGACCACTGATCGGGCAAAACCGGATAGAGTGTCCGGTCATGATCCGCGCACGTGTGTTCGCTCCGGGGCTCGTCGGCATCCTTGCACTCGTGTCATGCGGGGACGACGGTGTCGGTGGCAGCGGAGCAGCGGGAGGCGAAGGGCCGGGCGGTCAGGGTGGCGGAGGTGGAGGCGGAAGCGAGACGTTCACCGTTGTCGGCGGCGCTCAGAAGGGGCCGATGATTCTCGGCTCCAGCATCTCGATCTCGTCGCTGACACCGTCGCTCGATCCGACCGGCGATGTGTACAACACGCAGACGTCGAGTGACGCAGGGGACTTCTCCGTCACGGTGGCGGCAGCGGGTCTGGCCGCGCTCGAGGCCTCGGGCTTCCACTACGACGAGATCGCCGGCGAGCTGTCGACGGCGCCTATCGTTCTTCGTGGGCTCGCGGAGGTCGGCGGGCCGGCCCCCGTGTTCGTCAACGTCGTGACCCACCTCGAGGAGCTGCGCGTGCGCGCGCTTGTCGCACAGGGACAGTCTCTCGCGGACGCCGTGGCCCAGAGCGAGACCGAGATGCAGGACGCGCTCTCCATCGGCTTTCCCAATGTTTGGCAGTCCACGCCGGGCAGTTCGATGAGCATCCTCGCCGGCGACACCGACGCGAATGCGTACCTCTTCGCGGTCAGCGCGGTTCTTTTGCAAGCGGCGACGACGGCGGCGGGCGGCTCGGACGGGCCCGTCGACGGCGAGCTTCAGGAGCTGCTCAACACGCTCGCGCAGGACCTCGCGAGCGACGGCGCCATCGATCTCGCGACCAGCGACGTCTTGCTCGCCGCGCAGCTCGAACTGGACACCGCGCTCGTGAAGCAGAACCTCGCCGACCGGATCGACGAGCTCGAACTTCCCGGCTCAGTCCCGGACATTGATCGCATCCTCGATCAGGACCAGGACGGCCACGTGAACGTCGACGACAACTGCCCGCGCGTCTTCAACCCCGGTCAAGAGGACACCGATCTCGACGGCCTCGGCGACGCCTGCCCTCCGCCGAGTGAGTGCGGCAATGGCGTCGTCGAGGCGGGCGAACCGTGCGACGACGGCAATGCCGATGAAGAGGACGAATGCACCTCTCTCTGCACCCTCGTCGGCTGCGGAGACGGGATCGTCCAAGCCTCGCTCGGCGAGGCGTGCGACGACGGCAACGACATCCCCGGTGACGGCTGCAGCGAGTGCTACGTCCTTCGCGGGATCTTCGCCTCGGGCGATCGTACGTGCGCGACCATGCGCAACGCGGTCGGCGGGCGTCTAAAGTGTTGGGGCGACGGCGCATATGGCGCACTGGGGACGGGCGAGACTCAGGACATCGGCGACGACCCTGGCGAAATCGAGAACCTCGCGCCGGTCGATTTCGGGATCCCCGAGGAATACTTCGACGCCGACTACTTCAGCATGATCCCGCAGAGCAATTGCGCGAGACGCATTCCGGACGCGATCAAGTGCTGGGGCCGCAACGACCGCGGACAGCTCGGACTCGGCGACACATCCGCGCGCGGGGATGAGCCGGGAGAAATGGGTGCTGCGCTGGCAGCGACCGTCACGGTGCCCGCAGGCGTCGCCGGTTACCCGCGGGGCAATGGGTTTTGCGCGTACGACGACGCAACCAACCGCTTCTATTGTTGGGGCTCCAACGATAATGGCGTCCTCGGTGCTGGGCCAGGTCCGGATCGCGGCGACGATCCGCTCGATTTGCCACTCTCGTCTGGGCCGGCGACGGCGGGTGCGAACGGACAGGTGGGTCGGCACGGACTGCGTTTGGGGACCTTCAACGATCAAATCATCACGTGGGGAGCGAACGAATCCGGCCAGCTCGGTCAGGGAACAACGGAACCGTGGGGAGACGACGCGGGGGAGACGGCCGAGAATGCGCCCGCTGTCTTCACGATTCGCACCGGAGGCATTCAACCCGAATATATTGCACTCGGCCGCGCTCACTCGTGCGTTCGACACAACTCCATTCGATGCTGGGGGGCGAACAACGTCGGCCAGCTCGGCCTGGGTCACACCCAAAACATCGGCGACGAGCCCGGCGAGATGGAGGCGCTACAAGGGTTCAACTTGCTCGGCGCCGTCTTCTTGTTCAGCGATCCAGACGCAGACTTCACGTGTGCCACGAAGGAGAACCCGGCGGCGACATATGACCTCTACTGCTGGGGCGCCAATACGAGCGGACAGCTCGGGCGCGGCGACATTGAGAACATGGGCGACGATCCGGACGAGCTCGTCGCGTACCCCACAATCGACCTCGGCGACGACGTGAACGTCCAACGGGTCGCAGTCGGCCGCGCCCACGTCTGCGTGATGTACACGAGCGCCGGCGCCCCCCTGCTGCCTCGCCTCAAGTGTTGGGGCGACAACAGCCACGGGCAGCTCGGGCTCGGCGATACCGAGAACCGCGGCGACGACCCCGGCGAAATGGGTAATGCACTGCCCGACGTACCGCTGAATTGAGCTCGACTGCGATCGCCGACGTGGTCGTCAATCGCCAGGAGGAGCGCCTTCGCGCAATCATCGCGGGTGCGCGGATCGCACGCGAGCTTGGTCCGATCGTGCGCGAGCAGGGCCACCGCGTTCACTTTCGACCGTCATCGCGCGCAGTGACCATGGTCGGTCTCCTCCCTGACCGGCCACAGCGCGGCGTGGGGAAGCTCTCGAGACCAGAGGAGATCCTCGCGCGGTTCGAGGAGCTCTTTCGTACGCACTGCGAGGACATCGACCATGGGCGTCCGACGGCGGAGAAGGCGCTCCAGAGCTGGATCATCAAGAACGCGCAGACGAACGGCGGCCGGATGCTCGCGTTCGAGCGAGCCACTGCCGCCGCCGGAGCGCCGGTGGAGCTCGTCTTCGTGACAGACGAGATCAGCTTGCCGAGCGAGGATGGGAAGATCGTTTGTGACCTACTCGCGCTGCGGATCGACGGCGGGCGTCAGACGCCGGTCGTGATCGAGCTGAAATCGGCGCGTGAGATGACGCGTCTCATCGCACAGGTCGATGCGTATGCGCGGCTCGTCGACCTACACGCGGCGCTTTTCGGAGAGCTGTACGCGACGCTCCTCGATCGCGAGGTGCACTTCGACGGCCCAAGTGAACGCTGGAGCGTCTGGCCGCGCGATCCACGAGGCGGCGAGCGTCGCGAGCCCGAGCTCGCCGCGCGCGGGATCCACGTGCTCGGCTACGAGATGACCGCGGACGGCTACGAGCTCTGGTCGGGGCGTGCGTCGCGATTGATCAGAGATCGCGCGCTGTCGCGTTGATTCCGAGCCTCGCGATCGCAGCACGAATGTCCTCGATGACGTCCCCGCCGCAACCGTTGTCGCAAACGTAGAGCGCGCGCTCCTCGATCTTCGCGTGCGCGTCGGGCATCGAGCCGGTGGCTTTGCGACGGAAGAGGTAGAGCTGGTATCGGGCGTCGTATCCTTCGAACCCGGGGAGGCCTCGGAGCATGCGGTCGAGCGCGTCCCGGTCGTCGACGTCGAGCTCGAGGACGGATTCGTGGCCCACTCCGGCCCAGGATACGCGCGCCCAGGCGCTTCATGGGCGTGATTCGCAGTTGGCGCGGCTGCTCGGCGGTCTCCTCAAGTCGCGCTAATGGGCATTTGCGGCGGCGTCGTGGCCGCCCCTATCGCGAATTCAGACGGAGACCTTAGACAGGGACTTTAGACAGAGAATGCAGACAGGGACGTCGGACAGAGACGTCAGACGGCGATCCGGTCCGCAATGCGCGAAGCGCGAGCGGATTTCGGCATAGGCGGGCAGGGAGGAAGTCGCCGCCAAGGCATTGCGGTAGACCCGCGGAGTGGGGTAGCCCCGAAGGGGCTGGGGACCCCACTCCGCCCCGCCCGGCGACTGACGACCCCCCGCCGGAGCCGAAACCGCTCGCGCTTCGCGCCCCCCAACCCGCAACCCGCCCTACCCCTACTCCCGAATCCGATCAAAGGACCATCGTTGCGC